>LWTK01000056.1 GCA_003326205.1 Nostoc sp. ATCC 43529 | reverse complement strand
TTGCTGCACTAGCAATGGTTATGGGTTTGTGTCTGCTTGTTTATAGTCTCGGTCAAAGAGCTTTACGTCAAGCCTTAGAACGAGCCAAAAAAACTATTGATAATCAGTTGGGTAAACCAACTTCTACTCCAACCTTACGTTGGGTGTTCCAATGTTTTATGTCAATTCATTTGGTTACTGTCGCCCAAATAAAGCAAATTGCCAACTTAACCCATGAAAGGCAATGGATTCTCCAGTTTTTTGGTGCTCCTTGTCGAAAATATTATCTTCTTTCTTAACTAACCTGCGGAATATGGGTTATATCTAGAAAAAGGGGAGAAAACTTCTATCAAATTGAAATAAGAATGCCACAGATGTACTGGGTAGGGAGTAGTAACCGTATGCCTCTGTAACTATTTTGTTGCAAAAATTTTTACAAATTGATTATTTAACCAATTTCGTGTGGCTGTTTATTTGACGATAAAAATTAGTGATTAGTGGTCTATCGCATTAATTTTGATGGGTTAATAAACGTAGAAGCGGAGCGGCTTGCCGCAGGCTACCGCAAAGGACGCAAAGAGCGCAAAGAAAGAAAAATTAAGAAGAAGTTCACCCCTCATAACTAATGCGACGAAGCATTAGTAGTCTGTCCCATTAATTTTGCTAGGTTAATAAACGTAGAAGCGGAGCGGCTTGCCGCAGGCTACCGCAAAGGACGCAAAGAGCGCAAAGAAAGAAAAATTAAGAAGAAGTTCACCCTTCATAACTAATGGGACAGACCATTAGGGGCATTGACTGCCCCTAGAATCAGCCCTAAGTAATTACTCAGTATGCCCCGTTATTCTTAGGTAAAATCACTACATCAACAGTTTTTAAGATGATCCATAGATCAAGCCAAAAATTCCTAAATTTTACGTAATGTAGGTCTATTTGGACTCTCCGGGGGTAGGGAATGTCATTGCGCCCAGACACCTGCCACAAGCCGGTAATTCCTGGACGGATGGTTAAAATCTCATCTATGTAACAACCGTATTTTGGTAGTTCTTCTGCTACTAATGGGCGAGGTCCGACTACACTCATATCCCCTTTTAAAACGTTCCAAAACTGGGGAAATTCGTCTAAGCTAGTAATTCGCAAAAATCGACCAATTTTAGTAATCCGTGGGTCTTGCTTGAGTTTAAAACTGCTCTCAAATTCTTGTCGCAATTGGGGCGATGTTTCCATCATTTGCACGAGGATTTCGTCCGCATTGCTAACCATTGTTCGGAATTTAATACAGTTAAAAGGTTTGTAATTTTTCCCTACCCGTTCCTGAACATAAAAAATTGGGCCTTCTGAACTTAAAGCAATCAACAAGGCCAAGATTAAGTAGACAGGAAAGAATAAAATCAACACTGACAGCGAAAACACTATATCGAACAGTCGCTTGGCAAACTCTCCGTTTAAACCCTGAAAAGATAAACCTTTCGGTTTAACTCTAGGCGTCTTTGTTTTTTGACCGCGTTTTAGGAGAGTACGCCAAGACGCTCTAGTGTCTTGCCTTACACCTCGCTTGCCGGAGAGGAGTGAGCTCTGGGCAGTCATCATACTCCTTAATAATCCACACCACACATAGTCCCAATCTTAAAGCCAAAATGAGATGCTTCTGGGGATAAATTGCCAAAAGCCTAAAAAATAAGTCCTATTAACCAAGACCATTATTCCAAAAAGGTCTTTTTTCGTTGCACTTGTTTACAAAATCTAGATAACAATCTGCAAAGACTTGCGGCGAAAACTTCGCAGCGTGCGATCGCATATACTCACAATTAAACGAACCCTGATATGCTTCAAATTTTTCTACTGCCTCCACTAAAGCTGCCTCTGTTTGTGTCCTGAAGAATATACCTGTCCCTGTATCCACACCAGAGCGAATATCTCGCACTGTTTCTAGAGCACCCCCAGCAGCGTAGGCAATTACTGGCGTACCACATGCTTGTGCCTCCACTAGGGCAATACCAAAATCTTCACAAGCTGCGTACACAAACGCCTTAGCGCTAGCCATATATTTTTTTACCACATTATCGGGTTGCCATCCCAGTATTTGTATATTTGAGTTTGCCATCTCACGAATCTTTTTCATTTCATCTCCTGTACCTATTACTACTAATGGTCGTTTTAGTTGATTAAAAGCTTTGACAATCAACGATACTTGTTTGTAACTCACTAGCCGAGAAACTGTTAGGTAAAAATCGTCTTTTTCCTGAGAAAATGGAAATTCCTCAATATTCACTGGTGGGTAAATCACTGTTGCTTCTCGCCGATAGCAACGCCAAATGCGCTTAGCTGTGTGCTGCGAGTTAGCGATGAAGTAATCAACACGATTGGCACTCAATACATCCCACTGGCGTAAACGATGTAATAAATATCGGGTCACCCACCCAGGTAGACCATTACCCAGCTTGCTTTGGCGCAGATAATCAAAGGTCAAGTCCCAAGCGTAGCGCATAGGGCTGTGACAGTAGCAAATATGCAACTGATCTGGAGTGGTAAGGATTCCCTTGGCAACAGCATGGGATGAAGACAGAATTACGTCATAGTGCCGCAAATCCATTTGTTCAATCGCCAAAGGCCACAAAGGCAAGTACTTTTGTATACCGTTATGGGCATAGGGAAAGTGCTGAAGAAACGTCTTGCCAATTTGACGTTTGTATAAATAACTTTCAGGGTTGATAGATTCAAAATCGATGAGGGCATACAAATCAGCATCAATGTGATTCAAAATTTCCCGTACAACGAGTTCTGAACCACCTGTGGCTTTGGGTGTCAACCACTCATGAACCAGAGCATATTTCAAGGGCACAGCTAACTTGTAATGAATGGAAAATCGTTAGGCAACTTTATGAGGTTAACTGAAAAGTTTCCCCTTGTGATTAACTAATGGGAAGCGCCCCAGATTAAAGCCACAGACGCAATCTTTCTCTGACAGGTTCCAGATGGATGCTGCAACCTGATAACCTCAAATTGGGGCATTGGGCATGGGGCATGGGGCATTGGGGATTGGGGATTGGGAAAATTCCCTAATTACCAGTCCCTAATAGCCAGTCCTTAGTCCCCAGTAAAGAGTCCCTACAAATAGGAATAGGAAAGGTATGCGAATTCTAATTATGGGTGGTACTCGGTTCATTGGTGTCTACTTGACTCAACTATTGGTGGAACAAGGACATGAGGTGGTGCTGTTTAACCGTGGAAATCGACCAGCACCTTCTTTACAGGGAGTAGGACAAATTATAGGCGATCGCACCGATGCTGCCCAATTAAAAGCAAAATTGTCACAAGAAAATTTTGATGCCATTTTTGACAACAATGGACGAGAACTCAGTGATACTCAACCACTTGCAGAGATTTTTCAAGACCGGGTGCAACATTTTGTATACATGAGTTCGGCGGGGGTGTATCTCAAATCTGACCAGCTTCCCCATATCGAAGGCGATGCAGTAGACCCCAAAAGTCGGCATCTGGGTAAGCATGAAACTGAAGCTTACTTGAGTAAATCGGGATTGCCCTTTACTTCGATTCGCCCCACTTATATTTATGGTCCACGTAATTATAATGACTTAGAAAGTTGGTTTTTTGACAGAATTGTCCGAGATCGCCCCATTCCTATCCCCGGAAATGGGTTGCATATCACCCAATTTGGTCATGTCAAAGATTTAGCAAAGGCAATGACTCAAGTTTTGGGCAATCAACAAGCAGTAGGAGAGATTTATAACGTTTCTGGCGATCGCTTTGTCACTTTTGATGGTTTAGCCCGTGCTAGCGCCGTAGCGGCTGGTAAATCACCCGATGCTATCAAAATTGTCCATTACGACCCGAAGAAGTTTGATTTTGGCAAGCGCAAAGCTTTTCCCATGCGGGTACAACATTTCTTTGCTTCGGTGAATAAAGCCCAAACAGAATTAAACTGGCATCCGGAATATGACTTGATTTCGGGATTACAAGATTCTTTGGAAAATGATTATCTCGCTTCTGGTCGAGATAAAGCTGAGGTTGATTTTTCTGTAGATGAAGAGATTTTAAAAGCTGTTTAATTACAAGGTTTGTTGACTGCTGAGAGTCAACAGTCAACAGCCATAAACCAATTAGCTATTACTCTTCATCAGGGTTAATACCCAATCGCAACTTCGTTGCTAATTTATCAGCACGTTGTCTTTCTTGTTCTAGCTGCGTAGAAATCGAATTTCCTGTTTCATCGTACCAACGTAACCACAAACGATCGATAAAATTTTTACTCTACCTAAGAAAGACGCGATAAATTACGTTTTTAGTTTTTACTAAAACAGGAATGAAAATTTTTTCTGTTAGTCAGGCAAACTTGTTTGATAATTGCCTCAAAGTTGGTGAAATTAATTTGTGTAAATACTATTGTTAGTTGATAAAATGAGCCAGGTCTTACAATATCCACTCCAGAATGTTTTGGAAGCACGTGCTCGTTTGGGTGAAGGGCCAGTCTGGGACTCTACTAAAAAGCTACTTTACTGGATAGATATTTTTAACCATCGAGTGCATCAATTTTACCCGGCAACGGGGAAAGATCGTTTTTTTGATGTGGGAGATGTGGTAGGGGCGATCGCACCAGCAGGCACAGATAGATTAATTATCACACTGCGTCGTCATCTGGCATTCCTCAACACCCAAACAGGTGAAGTTACACCCATTTTGGAAGTTGAAGCCAACATGCCAAATAATCGTATTAATGATGGCAAATGTGACCCCCAAGGTCGCTTTTGGTTTGGCTCAATGTCTACTATTGAAAAACCCGACGCTAACCTCTACCGTTATGATGCTGATGGTTCATTACATCTGATGGAAACAGGATTGACTATTTCTAATGGCTTGGGTTGGAGTCCAGATCAAAAAACTTTTTACTTAACTGATTCTCCTCAACAAAAAATATATGCTTATGACTTTAATTCAGTAACAGGTAATATTACCAATCGCCGGATTTTTGTTGATTTAACTCATGAATCTTTCTACCCAGATGGGTTGACGATAGATAGTCAAGGAAATATTTGGTCAGCGATGTGGAATGGATGGTGCGTGATTCGTTTCAATCCACAGGGTGCAGAAATATTGCGAATAGAACTACCCGTTCCACTGGTGACGAGTTGCACTTTTGGCGGCGAGGATTTGCAAACACTTTACATCACCACGGCCTCAGTTGGACTCAGCCAAGCCGAGATTGACAAAAGTTTCTACTCTGGTGATTTGTTTGCTCTCCAAACTGATGTTACTGGATTACCTAGCTATAATTTTTAGCAATTAGATGACATAAACTGAAAGGAAAAGTTTGCGGTCAAAGGTTCTTATAATCTTTTCAATCAGCGGTACTAGTTTTTTGTGGTATCAGGTAAATTACGCCAGATATTAATGTCAAAGCCACAGAAATCCAAAAGGCAATTAAAGATGGGGTTTTCCAGATTTCAGGTAATGGCGCAATTAGAAGTGCGATCGCCACTATTTGACTTACAGTTTTGAGTTTACCCCAAATGTTCGCCCCGGTAATTGTTGTTTGATTTACTCGCCAACCAGCGATCGCTAATTCCCGCGCTAAAATCAAAAACACTCCCCAAGCTGGCACTTTTCCTAATTCAATAAAAACCAACAACGGCGCAAGTACCAGAAGTTTATCCACTAAGGGATCGAGAAATTTGCCCAATTCGCTAATTTGGTTGAGTTTCCGTGCCAAATAGCCGTCTAACCAATCAGTCAATGCAGCAACGAGAAAGATCGCCAAACATATCCACTGAGCTTGAGGTGTAGGATTATATAAACCGTAAAGCAGAAATGGTATCCCCAATAGGCGAGAGAAGGTAATCCAGTTAGGTAAAGTCATGATTTGGGTTGAGGAATTATCTAATAATTTTAACCAAGCAAATAATCACCCTAATGTCAAATGTAAATCACTGACTAAATCGGGTACTGGTAATATATCTTGTTCATTTTTTAAATATGATTGCTTGTTGCTGAGGCGGATACACTAAAATACCATATTTCTCAAACATTACGACACAAAAAACTACACTTGAATCGACATTTAAAGATTGACAATACCCAATTTCTGTAATGCGTACATGACCGCACCAAGGCGGCTTTGAACATCAAATTTTTTGTAAACATTTTCCAAATGTTTCTTAACTGTACGATCGCTCATTCCCAACTGCTGGGAAATTTCCTGGGTACTCCGATCTCTTGCTACCCAAAATAGCACCTCAGCTTCCCGTTTGGTTAACCCCAGCATTTCTAAGTATTTAACTGAAAACTCATTAGGCTGAATTTCTTCCAACAGCAGGTAAACCCGTTCAAGTGCTGCATGATAATTCAGTTTCACCTTCAGCTGAGTTCCATTGTGTTCTAGGTGAAGTTGATGCACAGGAGAAGGAA
This sequence comes from Nostoc sp. ATCC 43529, assembly GCA_003326205.1. Taxonomy (GTDB): domain Bacteria; phylum Cyanobacteriota; class Cyanobacteriia; order Cyanobacteriales; family Nostocaceae; genus Nostoc. Next base: position 73,836 of record LWTK01000056.1, on the reverse strand, counting down.
TCTCGGTTGACTGTTTTAGTAAAGATATTTGATGATTGATCCATCTTTGAAGGATGTCAGGTAGCGAGTTTGGCAGCTTTGACAGTGGGTAATATTTATGTAGCAATTCTCCAGCTTTTTGGCTTATCCACTCCACTTTGCCGTCAAGAAATAGAGCAATTAAACCTACTTGTTCGGTTGCCTGATTTAGCTGGCTAAGTTGTTCCTGTACTTGAGTAAACGCGGCAATGTTCTGATATGCCTGCTGTAAGTGGGGACGAATTAAATTCAGAATCAAGCGATCGCGCTCATTGAAGTTCCGGCGATCGCGGTTGATTGATAAAACTAAGTGGTCTTGTCCTTGATGAAACCGATCGGCATTCGCTATGGAGGGAAGCTCAAAGTGAATTGCCATCTGATCCTTCAACCCAAAAGACTGAAAAAAAGCATAAAAAGCTTCTCTGCTTTGGAATTCTCGCTCACTAAAAAAATCTGAAATTGCTAGTGCTTGCCCATCCAGTGTTTTAACATAATGTTTTGCAACTGGATGAGTAAAAAATTTTTGACGTTGAGATGTGAATGATTCCACAGCCATGCCTACTTCAGGATGGGGAAACGCGTAAAACCTGGGCAAGAAGAGTGTACCCCGAATCTTGAAACTGCCTATTGCAAATGTTTCTGCACCTACTAACTTTGGTAAAGCTGTCAGTATTTGGATGGGAAATTTATCAATACTGCAAGATGCGTAAAGGATTTGTAAAAACAACAGAATCATCTGCCAATCATTGTGTGACAAGCTTTCCACGGATTTTTATCGGTAAATGGTTACTGCTTAACAATTAACTACGGCGATCAGCGTATTGTTTTCGTAAAAAAGTTTTGTCATTCTACTATCAGTATTTTTCTTGAACAAAATACTGCTTAGGGATTTCCCTGAGACAGATAAAACATTTGTAAAACTCGTAATGATGCGATAAATCGTGAAAAGCCTATTAGTGGTGTCTAAAAGACGTTATACATAGGCGAATCTAGTATAAAAAACACTAAGTCATGTAAGGACTAGCTTGAACGATTTCTCTAATAATTTTCTAACATCCTCTAATTTAAGGAGAAGCTCATTATGGCAGGTACCAATTTTGCCGATCTACTCATTGGAACCGGAGGCAACGACACCCTGATCGGTTTAGGTGGAAACGACACCCTGATTGGTTTAGGCGGCAACGACACTCTCAGAGGCGGTAGTGGCAATGATGTCCTCAATGGGGGTACAGGTGTCGACAATCTGGATGGTGGCGATGGCGATGACACCTACATCGTAGACAACGTACTTGATGTAGCATCCGAAGTATTTGGCGATGCTCTAGGTGGCATAGACACTGTACAGGCTTCAGTCAGTTACACCCTGAGTACTAACTTAGAAAACCTGACCTTAACAGGAACCGCAGCAATTAATGGCACAGGTAACGCCAAGAACAACGTCATCAACGGCAACAGTGGCAACAATGTACTTTCTGGGTTGGATGGTAACGATCAACTCAATGGAGGCGCTGGCAACGACACCCTCAATGGAGGTGCTGGCAATGACACCCTTAGAGGCGGTAGTGGCAATGATGTCCTCAATGGGGGTACAGGTGTCGACAATCTGGATGGTGGCGATGGCGATGACACCTACATCGTAGACAACGTATTTGATGTAGCATCCGAAGTATTTGGCGATGCTCTAGGTGGCATAGACACTGTACAGGCTTCAGTCAGTTACACCCTGAGTACTAACTTAGAAAACCTGACCTTAACAGGAACCGCAGCAATTAATGGCACAGGTAACGCCAAGAACAACGTCATCAACGGCAACAGTGGCAACAATGTACTTTCTGGGTTGGATGGTAACGATCAACTCAATGGAGGCGCTGGCAACGACACCCTTAGAGGCGGTAGTGGCAATGATGTCCTCAATGGGGGTACAGGTGCCGATAATCTGGATGGTGGCGATGGCAATGACATTTACATCGTAGACAACGTATTTGATGTAGCATCCGAAGTATTTGGCGATGCTTTAGGTGGCATAGATACTGTACAAGCTTCAGTCAGCTACACCCTGAGTACTAACTTGGAGAACTTGACTTTGACAGGGGTAGGAGCAATTAACGGCACAGGTAACGCCAAGAACAATATCATCAACGGCAACAGTGCTAACAATGTAATCTCCGGGTTGAATGGTGACGATAACTTGAACGGCAATGGCGGGAACGACACTCTCAGAGGCGGTAGTGGCAATGATGTCCTCAATGGGGGTACAGGTGCCGATAACCTTGATGGTGGCGATGGCAATGACATTTACATCGTAGACAACGTATTTGATGTAGCATCCGAAGTATTTGGCGATGCTTTAGGTGGCATAGACACTGTACAGGCTTCAGTCAGCTACACCCTGAGTACTAACTTGGAGAACTTGACTTTGACAGGGGTAGGAGCAATTAACGGCACAGGTAACGCCAAAAATAATGTCATCAACGGCAACAGTGGTAATAATGTCCTCTCCGGCTTGGATGGTAACGATATCATTAACGGCGGAGCTGGTAACGATAGCCTGTTTGGGGGTAATGGCAACGACACCCTTAACGGTGGAGCAGGCAATGATATTTTGACAGGTGGTGGAGATGGTCAAATCGATGTGTTAACGAGCGGTAGTCTGTTCGATCGAGATACTTTCGTACTAGGAACAGGCGGTATATTTGGCTCAGTTCTCTATGACTCTGCCGGTAATAATGATTTCGCTCGAATTACTGATTTTGACCTCATTGATTTTATAGGAGAACCAGCAAATGAGGTAGATAAAATCCAGCTTAGGGGAACAGCATCTGACTATCGGTTAGTAAATGGTTTTACTATAGGAGGATTTACAGGAGTGGGTATTTTTGACAGGAACTCAACTATCAATCTGTTAGATGACGATTTGATTGGTCTTGTCCAAGGAGTAACAGCAGGCAATGCTTTTGGGCAATTAAATCTAAGCAACGCAACTCAGTTTAACTACGTATAATCCCTGCTTTCTCATTCTCGGAAAACAATAATCGAGTACAAGAATCAGGTTTCTCGGTGACTTAATTGGTATTCTTCAAGGTTTTGATGTGTCGAATCTCAGTTTGACGAATACCAACTAGTTTATCTATGTCTAGCGATCGCTAGACATAGATGTCAGGGCAAACGCTAATTCGCCCCTAGAAGACCTTTTTGGCATGGTGATGCTGAAAAGGATTTTTTGTACGCCACGAAAATTCCCGATTTGGTGCTGAAGGATTGGACACAGTAAAAAGGGCGTGAGTATCATTTGCATGGCATGATCTGTATTTTGAGATCATCCAAACAATAGTATGACTGACAATATAGATTTTCGCATCGAACGGGATTCGATGGGCGATCGCCAAATTGCTAGTAACGTTTATTACGGCATTCAAACGCTGCGGGCAATCGAAAATTTCCCTATCAGCGGCATCCAACCTTTACCTACTTACGTAGATGCTTGTTTGCTAATCAAAAAAGCTACGGCAATTGTCAACGGAGAACTAAATTGCATTCCCCAAGATATTAGTCAGGCGATAATCCAAGCTGCTGATGAAATCTTAACTGGGAATTTCCGCGATCAATTTGTCGTGGATGTTTATCAAGCCGGTGCTGGAACTTCTCACCACATGAATGTCAATGAAGTTCTGGCAAATCGCGCCTTAGAAATTCTTGGCGACGAAAAAGGCAATTATAAACGTGTTAGTCCCAATGACCACGTTAACTATGGGCAGTCTACCAATGATGTGATTCCGACGGCAATTAGGATTGGTGGTTTATTGGCGCTTGCTCATACATTACACCCAGCTTTAGAAGAAGCGATCGCATCCTTAGAAAACAAAGCTGTAGAATTTCAAGATATCGTCAAATCTGGCAGAACTCACTTACAAGATGCAGTACCTGTGCGCTTGGGTGAGAATTTTCGAGCTTGGGCACAAATTCTCACAGAACATCAAAACCGAATTTACACCGCCTCTGGAGATTTGATGGTGCTTGGTTTGGGAGGTAGTGCAGCGGGAACAGGCTTAAATACTCATCCTTTCTACCGCGCCCGTGTAGTGGAAGTTCTCGCAGAATTAATTGATACTCCACTAGAACCTGCACCGCACCTCATGGCAGCTATGCAAAGCATGGCACCATTTGTCAACGTTTCCGGTGCTTTGCGGAACTTAGCCCAGGATTTAGCCAAAATATCTCATGACTTGCGGTTGATGGATTCGGGGCCAAAAACTGGTTTCAAAGAAATTCAACTGCCCCCAGTGCAACCAGGTTCCTCAATTATGCCAGGGAAATACAACCCAGTGATGGCAGAGATGACATCAATGGTATGTTTTCAAGTGATGGGTTATGACAATGCGATCGCTCTTGCTGCCCAAGCAGGACAATTAGAACTGAATGTCATGATGCCATTGATTGCCTATAACTTAATTCACAGCATCGAAATTCTAGGTAATACTATCGCCGCACTCACCAAACGTTGCATCCAGGGAATTACAGCTAACAAAGAACGTTGTTTAGTATATGCCGAAGGTAGTTTAGCTTTAGTAACTGCACTCAACACTCACATTGGTTATTTAAATGCCGCAGCTGTGGCCAAAGAATCTTTAGAAACTGGTAAATCCCTGCGCGAAATTGTCTTAGAACGAGGATTAATGAGTGAAGCAGACTTAGCAACAGTGTTAAATCTAGAACAAATGAGTGCTATTTTACCTCTGAGTCGAGAATCAAAACAGATTGATTAGAATGCAATAGGGTAGAACAGTTGTGCTACCCTATTGTATTTAAAAAAACAGCAATAATTGATTCTGAGTTCTGAATTCTGAATTCTTCAATTTGGCGGATCGAAACGATTCACCAACGCAGCCCAGAAAATCATTGGTGAACCTACTGCTAAACACAACAACCACTGCTGTAAATTTAACGGTGCTGTTTCAAAAACTTCATTAATCAATGGCACATGAGCAAAGACAATTTGTAAAATAATTGCCCCTAAAATCCCAAATCCAATGGCGGGTATATCGATATTCTCTTTAATTGTGCCATCCATCTTAGCAATCAAATTCGGGATTAATTGACTAATGCTCAATAAATAGAATATCCTTCCGGCAATCAAAGAATTAATCGCCATTGTTCTCGCTAAATCTATATTGCCTGTGGTTTGGCGTATATATTCAAATACTCCAAATATCACAATCCAGTTAAACAGAGAAATTGCCAAAATTCTTTTTAAACGACTGCCTGAAAGTAACGGTTCATTAGGATGACGCGGTGCTTGTTGCATGACATTTTGCGCTTTTGGCTCAAAGGCTAAAGGCACTGTCATGGTGATGGAATTGAGCATATTTAGCCACAGAACTTGTAAAGATAAAATTGGTAAATCTCTAGCTAATAATGTGCTAATTAAAATTGTCATTGATTCGCCACCGTTGACAGGCAAAATAAAGCAAATTGCTTTGAGTAGGTTTTTATATACCGCCCTTCCTTCTTCTATAGCGGCTTCAATGGAAGCAAAATTATCATCGGTTAGCAGCATATCGGCGGCTTCTTTGGCGACTTCTGTACCAGCACCACCCATCGCAATCCCAATATCTGCTTGTTTTAAAGCCGGCGCATCGTTGACACCATCTCCTGTCATAGCCACGATTTCACCTTTTGATTGCAAGGCTTCAACTAAACGCAGTTTTTGTTCTGGGGCAACACGGGCAAAAACTACACCTTCTTCGGCAACTTGGGCGAGTTCTGTTTTATCCATTTCTGCTAGTTCTGCACCTGTGAAAGCCAGAACTGAACCATTTTTGTTGATACCCATACGGCGGGCGATCGCTTGTGCCGTGATAGCATGATCGCCAGTAATCATTTTGACTTGAATCCCAGCTTCCTGACAGGCTTGCACCGCCTTAATGGCACTCTCACGCGGCGGATCGATCATTCCCTGCAAGCCGATGAAAACTAACCCAGTAGCAATATCTGGATGATCGAGTGTATTTTGTCTATCGGGTACTGCTTTCTTCGCCAAAGCTAATACCCGTAAGCCTTGCCGTGCCATAATATTGACTTCCCGTTCGATGCTAGTTTGTCGTAATGTTTCTACACAATCTAACGGGCGGGGTTGTCCCTCAGTGTTCAACATCAAGGTGCAGCGCTGAAGAATTGCCTCGACTGAACCCTTAACATAGATAGTCTTACCTTGGGGTGTGGCGTGTAAAGTCGCCATGTATTGAAAGTCTGATTCAAAGGGAATTGCATCTAACCTCGGCATTTGTTTGGCTAAGGTTGGGTGGCTAAAACCTGCTTTGTTTGCGGATGTAATTAACGCCCCTTCCGTAGGATCTCCCATAACTACCCACCTACCATTCTTCTTTTCTAAGTGGGAGTCATTACACAACAACCCGGCAATTAAGCATTCTTGCAAACCCTTATCGCTGTTGAGGTTCGCAGGTTTCTCATCTATCAAGATTTCGCCGTCTGGTGTGTAACCAATACCACTGACAGTATATTGATGTCCCCCAGTATAAATTGCTTGTACTGTCATCTGGTTTTCTGTCAAAGTCCCGGTTTTATCGGAACAAATAACAGTTGCACTCCCTAAGGTTTCTACAGCTGGCAATTTGCGGATAATCGCGTTGCGTCGTGCCATGCGGGAAACACCTATGGCTAACGTAACTGTAACTACTGCTGGTAATCCTTCAGGAATGGCACTGACTGTTAAAGCGACTGCTGCTTCTAAAGCTTCTTGAAAACCTCGAAAGCTTAATCCCACTACGAAGCAGAGGGTTGCCAAACCTAAGACCATATACAGCCAATTCTGGCTGAATTTATCGAATTTTCTGGTTAATGGGGTAGAAATATCGGTATGTTGTTCCATTAACTGGGAAATTCGCCCTGTTTCTGTGGTGTTACCTGTGGCAACTACAACACCAGTACCTTGCCCAAAGGTAACGAAGCCACCCGCATAAGCCATGTTTTTGCGTTCGGCTAAAGCAGTATCGGGCTTGATAATTTGAGTATTTTTTTCTACCGCTACAGATTCACCAGTCAAGGCAGATTCATCCACCTGTAAATTTTTAACTTGAATCAACCGTAAATCTGCTGGGACTTTATCACCAGAAGTTAGTAATACAATATCTCCAGGTACTAACTCACTGGAAGAAATACGTATTTTTTGACCATCACGGATAACGGTGGCTTCTGTGGTGATGGCTTTGGCAAGGGCGGCGATCGCACCTTCAGCTTTCGATTCCTGAATAAACCCAATGATGGCGTTGGTGGTAGTCACACCCCAAATTACCCCAGCGTTCACCAAGCTGCCAGTTACAGCCTTGACTAAACCCGCACACAACAAAATAATCAGCAGTGGTTGGTTAAATTGAAGTAAAAATTTTAACCACCAAGGTTTGCTTTTCTTACCTGTGAGTTCGTTTGCCCCCACCTCAGACAATAGCTTTTTGGCTACTGCACTACTTAAGCCATTCTCAGCATCAGTATTTAAACGAGCGATCGCTTCGGGAATTTCCAATGTATGCCAAACAGCAGACTGTTTCTCTTCGGGTGTGATGGTGAATACTGCCTGTGCCATAGTTGATAAACTTTTAGTGTTAATTATTTAATAGCACTAAAAATAAGTGCTAATCTAAAATAAGCACTAATAAAATTTGATACAAATCATAGTTAGCTTCAATGGTTGCTCAGGAAGCATTGAAGTGAGTATGCTTGCCATGATGGTGGGGATTAAAACCAAGGGCGAAAAGTAGTGAGTTTGGAACTGTCTACTTCTTTACAATTGATTGGGCGATCGCTGGAATTTCAGCGCATTGTCGAAGTGCTGGCGCAAGATGGAGACTTGTTGATTACTGGCGTACCGGGTAGCGGGCGGCGAACTCTAGTACGAGTGGCTACCCAAGAAGTTGGGGCGATGGTTTTGGAGATAGATTGTATCCGGGCGATCGATGGAGAGAGATTTATTCAACTGTTAGCAGAGGCTATTAGTCATAACTGGCAAGCAGCACAAATTCAAGATTGGGTAAGCAACTATGGCAATGAGTTTTTTGTCTTTCATCCAGAAGGCAAACTCAAGCTATTGCGTTCCCTCAATCAAAAGCAGCTATGGCAGGCATTTGAAATTTTGCTCAAGTTGCTGCAAATTATGGCTACTAGTTTGAATAAGCGTGTGGTGCTGATTTTGCAAAGCTTTCCCCATATTCGTTCTTGGGATCGCAATCATTTGTGGGAAGCTACATTTAGGCAAGAAATCAATGTGCAAACTCATGTCAGCTATGTTTTAGTAGCAACAATCGCTGAAACAAGTCATCAAACAGATGAAACGAACTACCCCTTAGAGACTATACAATTATCGCCTTTAGCTAACGATGTTTTAGCATTATGGGCAAGGGAAATATTGCATACACAAAAGCTAAAATTCGATCCTCGCTCTCAAGCACTGCAATTATTTTTAGATGCTGTACAAGGACACATTGGCGACGCTATGGCCATAGTTCGCCGCCTGCAAACTTTTTCTTATCCTGATGGTTTAATTAGTGAAGCAGCAGTGCAACAGGCAATAGAAGGATTGCTCAAAGATTTATCTTTAACATTTGAATCTTTGCTGATGTTATTACCAGCAAATCAAGTGCATCTTTTGGAATCTTTAGCTTTAGATCCTACAGATAAGCCACAAAGTAAAGAATATATTCAAAAACATGGTCTTTCAAGAGGTGGCAGCCTTCAGGGTTCCCTGAGTGGATTACAGCACAAAGGTTTAATCTACAGTGCTGAACAAGGTTATCAACTGGCATTACCTTTATTAGCTTTGTGGTTACGGCAGAGGTTAAGTTAGTAAGTGACTGTTGACTGTTGGCGCTATTCACTACTCGTAACTTATTATTTATGCAGACTCAAAAACCATCTGTGAGCCTGATTCGGGCTACTTCTTACGAACGAGAGGCTTTACGAGAATCTTTAGTGACATTGCTGGAACCTTTTGGAGGAATGGCAGCATTTGTGAAAAAGGGCGATCGCGTTTTACTCAAACCTAATCTACTGACAGGTGCGCGTCCTGGTAAAGAGTGTATCACGCGTGCAGAACTAGTTTACGCAGTTGCCCAAATGGTAATTGAAGTTGGCGGAAAGCCATTTTTGGGTGACAGTCCGGCTTTTGGCAGCGCCAAGGGTGTAGCAGTGGCAAATGGCTATCTGGCTATTTTAGAAGAACTCAACATTCCCATCATCGATTTTCACGGACAGCGTTACCAAACCGTCAGCGATAATTTTAACCACCTACGGCTATCTAAAGAAGCAATGGAAGCAGATGTGGTGATTAACCTACCGAAAGTCAAATCCCATGTCCAGTTGACATTAACCTTGGGCGTGAAAAACTTGTTTGGTTGCGTTCCCGGCAAAATGAAAGCTTGGTGGCACATGGAAGCCGGAAAAGACGCCAACAGATTTGCCGAAATGTTAGTAGAAACTGCCAGGACAATTAACCCTAACTTAACCATATTAGATGGCATCATCGGTCATGAAGGCAACGGCCCTAGTAACGGTGAACCTCGCCAACTGGGCATTCTAGCAGCTGCATCAGATATATTTGCCCTAGATCGAGCAATGGTGGAAATCCTTAATGTTCCTCCCGAACAAGTACCTACAGTTGCAGCTTCCCAAAGATTAGGAATTTGTCCAGAACTTGCTGCCATAGAATTTCCACATTTAAATCCCGACTTATTAAAAATAGAAGATTGGCGGCTACCAGACAAATTAATGCCTATCGATTTTGGTATGCCCCGCGTTATTAAATCTACGTTTAAGCATCTTTACACCCGGTTTATCAAGGAACCAATGAGGGTTTACGCCAGAAACTAGGGACTGGGGGGTGGCTTCGCCTTGGGGAAAGGTAAAAGGGAAAAGGTAAAAGCAGGGATCTTTCTTTTCCCCTTTGCTCCTTGCCCTTTGCCCAATGCCCCATACTTCTCTACGAGAGGCTGCGCCAACGACTACGCTCAGTACAAGTGCCCCATGCCCCATGCCCAATATAAAATTGCAAACTTGGTTACAGCAATTTCATTTATTAGCAAAGTAATCTGTAATTACCCTCCGATTGCTTAACCAAACCGTCCTAGTTAATATAGTGGCGGTTTTTTTAATTGGTATTAACCAATTCGCAATACCCGCAAAGCAGTAAGCAAGCTACGCAGTTTGTGAAATTTACATTGTAAGTAGAAAGACTCAATTAAACTAAAGTTCGTAGTATGGACTTTAGTCCTTAAAACGTCTGTTAGGAGCGATAAATCGCTTACTACGAACAAAGCTTCAATCTTACATTTAATTATGTCTATCTACTTATCTCGGTTTGAAGTTTGAATCTGTTGCCGAATTTAGAGAATTACTATAATTTATTTTGAAAAAATTCTCGTAAATGCAGCAGTTTTTACTGGGGGAAAATACAGTTTAGGGCACACCTTTACTGTGCTATAAGCTTTAACAATCGACACTCAAACTCCAATTCATACTGAATTCTGAATTCTTTAGTTACGCCAAAGCTATCGCACGGCCTAACAGTTGGGTGCGTTAGGCTACGCCATAACACACCCTACATCTGAATTCTGAATTCTGAATTCTGAGTTCTTTAGTTATAAAAAGTTGATAACTTTCCCCTCCGCAGCTTTTTTATAAAACACTGAAGCAATCATTTCGCCATCTGGTTGATAAAGTCCAATCTGACCGCCAGAATTACCGAGTTGCATAGACAGAGGACTATTTGTCCGCACAATAAATTGTTTTTGCTCATCAGGTGCTAATGTTCCCTCCAATATCCGCCGCCGACCGGCTTTATCTGTGAGAAACCACCCATCTAACGCAATTGGTGTTGAGGATATATTTTTTAACTCCACCCATTCCCCCGATTCCGATCTTTCTGGATTTGGGAGTGCTGCGGCTACAACTACTGGCCCGCTTTGGATTTGTACATCTTCAAGTGGACGCGAGATCGGGCCACTACCAGGACGCGGCAAAGGCTCAAAGTCTCCGCCACCCCGGAATTCTGGATAAAATGAGCGTATGTGTTTGCCCCGTTCCTTGTCTTTAGTTGTCTCGCGGAAAATTACCAAGTTATAATTTCCGCCTTGAATAGTCACAGCCCGCCGTTCATTTGTAGTCAAATTTTGAACTGACTCGTAGTAGGCTACAGTTCCCAGAGCAAAATCACATTCTGGACTGACACCTACAAAAAAGCCTCCCCGCTGCTTAAAAATTTGGGCCACAGGGTCACCAGCCATATTACTCAGTATCCACGTCATTTGTAGCGTTACTACGTGGGGATTTTGCACCTCAGAAATCCCAGGTAACTTATACTGTGTACCGAGAAAATTTACTCGTCCCTTGGCTTCATCTAAATAAAACTTCACCCAGTTGTGATAACCACTAATCTCTCCCCAACGCGGGCCACCCCGTGGATTAAATTTACCCTCGCCAACAAATACATGTTCAAATCCAGAACAGTAATCGACTATATCATCTCCAAAATAATTGGTGAATGGTTCAAACCAGATTTGATTAATATCTCTGCGAAACTCATCCTTTGAGATTGGTTTTCTAAGACCATTGACGATGTAATCATAGGCAATTTTCATCGGTTCAGTATCTAGTAACAGGTCAAGGAATTTATTAATTTCATCGTTTTCCTGTTCTGTAAACTCTTCCGGGTCGCGGTAATTCACCAAATAATTATCAAATAATTGAATTAAAGCAGCATAAGTGCCATCTACAAAGCGTTCATCTTTAACTTTATGAAACAGAGGTCGAACTGCCAAATCAGTCCATTTATCTCCTGCTGCTTTCACTTGATGGTCGAGTAGGATATCGGCATCTGGGTCAACCCAATTTCCCTCGGTATCACGTACACTTACCGAAAACCGGTTAGTATCAGCTTCCCAGATTTTATCGTAAATATTTGGATCGGCAGCCATGTTATTACTACTCCTAATTTCTTGTTTTTTGACAGTAAAAACTTAGTGTCAAGCTTTTTTGATAAACAGAATTGAATTTAGCTAAAAATTATTAAGAATTTAGCAGTTAGTAGTGGAACCAAAAATGCTCGTGAATTCTTACAACACATCTAGAATTCGATAGTGACGTATCTTTGATTGAAGACGCGATTCATCGCGTCTCTACAAGTTGTCTATTTGTTGCATTCTTTTTTAAAATTGGTATTATTTTATTTCCTCGTCCCTTATCATTGTTCATTTATAAAAATAAATGAACAATGATAAATGACATTTTTATACCGAAATATGCAATTTTAATGCATATTCATAAATCAAAAACTGCAATTATTGGTGCGTGGTCTGATCCAGGTTTCCCTCGCCTTAAATTTGGGTCATTACTAACAGAAGGTAAACCATCCATAGCATCGATATAGCTGTCTACTTGTGGTAATTTGCGCGGTTTATCAGGTAACAATTCCTGACTAACAAAAATATGATCTATTAACTCCTTGTTGTTCTGGAAAATACGTGAGTATCGTCTTTTTTCATCAATCAAAGGAGCTAGGTTAAATAATCTGGTATCATCTCCCTTGTCTAGCAAATTAAACCCGCGTGTCCCAATTTCGCTACCACCCGGTCCTTGAAGAATCTGAGTAGTAGCAGCAGATGGTACATCATTTAAATCTCCTAGAACAATCAGACCTTGGTTAGCATTATTTTTTAGTAAATCATTTGCTTTGATACGCAATGCAACTGCTTCTGCTGTCCGCTTTATAAGTGCTAATCCAGCAACTAGACTTCGCTCATTTTCATCTTTGGGAGCAAATCGGGGATTATCGTTTGTTGAAGGAAAAGTTAGCAGTTTAGACTTGAAGTGTGCATTGATGATATGAATAAAAATATTTTCTTGAGGTTTGACAAGAATTCGCAAAGCGCCCCGACCCATGCGGTTAACTTCGGTTAAGTTTCCTTCTGTATCTTGACTAATGACTTTAGAAAAGCCACCTTCAGGAAAATTTATGATATCTTCCTGTTCGGCGATCGCTATTTTTGAAAAAAACCCAACTCTAATTCCGCGAGGGTCTGGAAATGCAGATACACATGTATGCGGATAGCGCCCTTCTAACAGTGCTAACAATTCTGTAAATGCCTTCAGATCTCCAACTTCTTGAACAGCTAACACATCAGGATCGAGAGTCAGAATTATACTAGCTAAGCTATTCAATTTTTCTGTATATTCTGCTTCTGTTTTAGGGCTAAAATTATCACCCAAAGAGAATAAATTCTCTACATTCCAAGTCATGACCTTAAATATAGCCATACTTGCCCCAAATATAATAGATAAATTTTGGTATTGAGATTATCTGTACACAAACATCTTACAGCAAGGTTATTTTTTTAGGATGAATATTTACTAAGTTTAAATATTTATCTAGTTACCTTGCTTTGCATAATTAATATTTAATGATTTTTTAACCAATATTTTAATTTTTCCAAGCTGATAGTTATAGGTTTTCTCGATTCTTCTGTTATAAATTTATTTTCAATTGCAATTTTCAATTCTTCTAAGATGTAATTGTATTGTTGGTCGAATCTTGATTTATTTTTAGACTTGAGACATTCTCTTAAATATTTCAAATTAATCTCTAATTCTTCTACCTTATTTTTTGGTAGTCGCGATGTTATCAGTTCTATAAAATTTTTTATCTCGACATTTTCATCTAGGACTGAGCTTTCATCTATTAAAAATCCACCTGAAATTTTTAGATGAAGACCATTATCTAACTGTACTTCGTATTGTTTTTGAGTATCAAAATTACCAGTTACACGAGCAATTACTTTGCCATGTTCGTTGGGGAATTCTGCTTTTTCAGTCAGAACCACGCGATCGCCCTTATCAAAACCCGCCGTAATCATTGGAGTACTTGAGTTGAACTACAAATAAAACTCCATCACCATACTCGGCGATTCCAGATAAATTCAAGTACTCTAATTTTGGTAAACTATACGGCTTAGTATATACTTACTCCTCTTTTCTCTCGGCTATCCTCAACTTAGCCGATCGCGATCGCGGATTCTTAGCAATTTCTTCTTCAGATGCAATAATCGGCTTTTTTGTCAACACTTTTAATAAAGGTGAATTTCTCAAACCATGTTTCACCAAACGGTCTTCTAAGCTATGAAAACTGATAATCGCAATTTTGCCACCAGGGACAAGGGCGTTTGGTGCTTTATCCAAAAAAGTTTCTAAGGATTTTAGCTCATCGTTGACGGCAATTCGCAGAGCTTGAAAAACACGAGTAGCAGGGTGAATTCTACCATAACGGTATTTGGGGGGAACACAACCGGCGATCGCTTCGGCTAACTCAACAGTGGTGTGAAATGGACGGCGTTCGATAATGCGTCTAGCAATGCGCCGCGATAATCTTTCTTCGCCGTACTGAAAGAAAATGTTTGCTAATTCGGCTTCATCCCAATTATTAATTACATCAGCAGCGGTTAGCGATCGCCCGCGATCCATTCGCATATCCAAATTCCCAGCTTGGCGAAAACTAAAACCCCTTTCTGGCTGGTCTAAATGGTAAGAACTCACCCCTAAATCCGCGAGGATACCATCGAAAGTGTTAGGGGTAAACTTGTAGGCAGCAAAATTGTTATGAATGAATTGTACGCGATCGTTAAATTCAGCTAATTCTTTCCTCGCTGCTGCTAAAGCATCCTCATCTTGGTCAATTGCTGTTACCCGCACATCCGCAGCAGCTTCTAAGATTAAGCGACTGTGACCGCCACCGCCTACCGTTGTATCAAGATAATGACCTCCTGGAGATACCGCTAGACCCGCGATAACCTCCTGCGGTAACACTGGGAGATGGGAAAATATCGGTTCTTCAATAGCTAGCTGACCATTCATGAGACTTAGGGCAAAAAACCACAGATAAACTTTTATTATGTATTCTTTTCTTTGTGTCTTTGTATAGTTCCTAGTTAAAAAATAGTTTTTGAACCTGGAACACACACAAACTAAGGGAAAATAAATCAAAATTCCCCTATTTGAGGCATCTGCTTTTACTGCATCCTCGACTCTGCGCGTTTTATTTAGTAATTAGCGATCTAATTATTCTCCGTATTCCCTTATCTCAGCGCCATGAAATGAAAAAATTCTGGCGGCTTAATTAAGTGCATATCGAGCTTCCATATAATAGTTGAAGAAGTGCAACAAAATGAAACATCAAGTAAAACCCCTCCTCTGTCGCCCCTTCTCAAACCTACCCCTGTATGGGCAATACATGTAGAGCAGTTTCTCTAAAAGTATTGCCTCTAAAACTCTGTCAAATTGAAATTGACAGCTTTGGGCTGATGTCAGGACATAGGAAAATTCTCATTCTCCGCGTCCCCGCGTCTTTCCGTCCCCGCGTCAATCCCTGACAGACAAGATAAATTGCGTCTAGTTGGCATCTTAGCGGTTCGATTCAAAATTGTCACAACGGGAGAACACTAAATCTATGACCAGAATAGAAACCCGCACTGAACCGATGGTGCTAAATATGGGGCCACACCACCCCTCAATGCACGGGGTTCTGCGGCTAATTGTCACCTTGGATGGCGAGGATGTCGTTGACTGCGAACCAGTTATTGGCTACCTCCACCGAGGAATGGAAAAAATTGCTGAGAACCGCACTAACGTGATGTACGTCCCCTATGTTAGTCGCTGGGACTACGCTGCGGGAATGTTCAACGAAGCCGTCACCGTCAACGCGCCAGAAAAGCTAGCAGGTGTAGCTGTCCCCAAACGCGCTAGTTACATTCGCGTCATCATGTTGGAGTTGAACCGCATCGCCAATCACTTGCTGTGGTTTGGCCCCTTCCTCGCTGACGTTGGCGCTCAAACTCCCTTCTTTTACCAATTCCGGGAACGGGAGATGATTTATGATTTGTGGGAAGCCGCCACAGGTTACCGGATGGTGAATAATAACTACTTCCGCGTCGGTGGCGTGGCAGTAGATTTGCCTTATGGTTGGGTAGATAAGTGTGTAGAATTCTGCGATTATTTAATACCCAAAATTGATGAATACGAACGCTTGGTAACAGATAACCCCATCTTCCGCCGCCGCGTTGAAGGTATCGGTACTATCACCCGTGAAGAAGCAATTAACTGGGGACTTTCTGGCCCAATGTTACGCGCATCCGGCGTGAAATGGGATTTGCGGAAAGTTGACCATTACGAATGCTACGACGACTTCGATTGGGACGTACAATGGGAAACTGCCGGTGATTGCTTTGCCCGTTACGTAGTGCGGATGCGGGAAATGCGGGAATCTGTGAAGATTATTCGCCAAGCAATCAAAGGACTTCCTGGCGGCCCTTACGAAAATCTCGAAGCCAAGCGTTTAGCCGCAGGTAAAAAATCCGAGTGGGACGCTTTTGATTATCAGTACATCGGTAAAAAAGTTTCCCCCACCTTCAAAATTCCCAAGGGTGAAATCTACGCCCGTGTAGAAAGCGGCAAAGGCGAACTTGGGATTTATTTGGTAGGCGATGATAACGTCTTCCCTGCACGCTGGAAGATTCGCCCTGCTGATTTCAACAACCTCCAGATTCTCCCACATTTACTGCGGGGGATGAAAGTTGCCGATATCGTGGTGATTCTCGGCAGTATTGACGTGATTATGGGTTCTGTAGATAGGTAGAAAATATCTATCTAAGTACTTTTTAGAGCAGTTGTATCATGGTGCAACTGCTCTTTTTTTATGGCATGGATGGAATAAAAACCTAACCCCCAGCCCCTTCCCTACAAGGAAAGGGGAGCAAGATGCAAAGCCTCTCTCCTTTTAGGAGAGAGGTTTGGAGAGAGCTTAGATTAAGTAAATAGACATAATTAAATGTAAGATTGAAGCTTTGTTCGTAGTAAGCGATTTATCGCTCCTAACAGACGTTTTAAGGACTAAAGTCCATACTACGAACTTTAGTTTAATTGAGTCTTTCTACTTATCTTGCATTTAAATCAATACAGTTCAGTTAAGCATTTCTTTCTTCTCTTTGCGTCCTTGGCGGTTCGTTAAAAAAATTGAGTTTGACAAAGAGTTTTAACCCTAACACCAAGCGTATTGGCATTTAAACGAAGTTCACTAATCTGGCTGGAAAAATTTTTTACTCATATAACATAGGTACGAAATATTTATGAGTTTCAAATAATGCCCCGCATATTTGACAATATTGATTTACAACTGCTGCCGATTTTACGAGAAACTCTCAAAGTCTCTTATCGCGCAGACTTTTGCGTTGGCTACTTTAACCTCAGAGGTTGGCGAAGAATTGATGATTTAATCGAACAGTATGTTGGTGGTGAAAATGCTTGTTGTCGTTTGCTAATTGGGATGCAAAGCTTACCCAGCGATGAAGTTCATGCAGCATTTAGCCTTGTTAGTGGTGATGGAAGGATTGACAATAGTACCATCGTGCGCTTTAAAAAACGTATGGCGGCGGAATTTCGTCAGCAGTTAACTATCGGTGCGCCGACTAATCAAGATGAAGCGGGGTTGCGGCGGTTAAGTCATCAGCTAAAAAGTCAGAAGGTAATTATTAAACTGTTTTTGCGCCATTCTCTCCACGCCAAGTTATATCTTGTGCATCGCAATGACCCTAATACTCCAACTGTAGGATTTTTGGGTAGCAGTAACTTAACCCTTCCCGGATTGGCAAAACAAGGGGAGTTGAATGTTGATATTTTAGACCACGATGCTTGTAATAAACTGCAAAAGTGGTTTAGCGATCGCTGGCAAAATTACGGTTGTGTAGATATTTCCCAAGAATTAGCAGAAATTATCGATCGCAGTTGGGCTAGAGACGAGTTAGTTTCGCCTTACTACATTTACCTGAAGATAGCTTACCACTTATCCCATGAAGCGATCGCCGGACTTTCAGAATTTCGTATCCCCCGCGAATTTAACAACTTATTTGACTTCCAAAAAGCCGCCGTACAGCTAGCAGCACGTCATGTAACTAGGCGTGGTGGCGTATTAGTCGGTGATGTGGTCGGTTTGGGCAAAACTCTAGTTGGAACCGCCCTTGCCAAGATATTACAAGAAGATTGTTATTTAGAAACACTGATTATTTGCCCAAAAAACCTAGTTTCAATGTGGCAAGAATATAAAGATAACTATCGATTACTTGCCGAAATTATGCCAATTAGTCAAGTACAAAATAAATTACCAACACTGCGGCGTTACCGAGTTGTATTAATTGATGAAAGTCATAATTTACGTAACCGCGAAGGTAAACGTTATCGAACAATAATAGAATATATTGCAGCTAACGAAAGCAAATGTATTTTATTATCTGCAACTCCTTACAATAAAAGTTATCTTGACCTTTCCGCCCAACTGCGGCTATTTGTGCCAGAAGACCAAGATTTAGGATTAAGACCAGAAGCTTTAATTAATGAACTGGGTGGCAGTTCTGTAGGAGAATTAGAGTTTATTAGAAAGCATCAATGTTCCGTCCGTTCTTTAGCAGCCTTTGAGAAAAGCGAACACCCTGATGATTGGCGAGAATTGATGAAGCGTTACATGGTGCGACGCACTCGTTCATTTATTAAAGAAAATTATGCCCGCACAGATGAAACAGGGCGGAAATATTTAGAATTTTCTGATGGGAGACGTTCTTATTTTCCCCAGCGCGTGCCTCGTAGTCTCAAGTTTACTTTAGAAGGTTCTAGCACAGACTTTTATGCTCGTCTTTACTCTGAGTTAGTAGTAGAAGTCATTAATCAACTAAATTTACCGCGTTATGGGCTAGGGAATTATATTATTGCTAAACCCAAACAGCCGCCTACAGACACCGAACAACGTTTTATTAATAGCTTATTTCGTAGCGGTAGGAGGTTAATGGGGTTTTCGCGCACTAATTTATTTAAACGTTTAGAAAGTAGTGGTGTTGCTTTTATCCAATCAATTGAACGCCATATTTTACGGAACTTCATTTATTTATATGCCTTAGAACATGGGCTTGATATTCCCATTGGAACTCAAGAAGCTGAGTTATTAGATACGAGAAATAATGATGAAGATGCCGATTCTGTAGCAGCAGCTTTGTTTGATACAGAAACGGAAGAAGATGATTTTGACCTAACCCCCCAACCCCCTTCCCTACGAGGGAATGGGGAGAATTCAAAGCCTCTCTCCTTGCAGGAGAGAGGTTTGGAGAGAGGTTTTTCAGATTATGTTTTTCGTCAAAGGGCAGAATCAATTTATCAAGAATATACAACCCGATATCAACGAAGATTTAAGTGGCTACGTTCTACACTTTTTGATATAAAAAAGCTCAAACGTGATTTGCTAGAAGATGCCAAAGCACTGATTAATGTACTTCAAGAGTGTGGCGAGTGGAACCCTCAAAAAGATGAAAAGTTTGCAGCCTTAATTAAACTGTTAACAGAAACTCACCCCCAAGATAAAGTACTAATTTTCACTCAGTTTGCTGATTCAGTCCGCTATCTTGTAGACAATTTACAGTTGAGTCACATTACTAATGTTGCAGGAGTGACAGGACAAGCTAAAGACCCGACAGTAATCACGGGAAGATTTAGCCCTGTAAGTAATGGAAAACAAGAGCAAATTTCATCATCAGAAGAGTTGCGAATTTTAATAGCTACTGATGTTTTGAGTGAAGGTCATAATTTGCAAGACTGTGCAATTATCGTCAATTGGGATTTACCTTGGGCAATTATTCGCTTAATTCAACGCGCCGGACGGGTAGACCGCATTGGACAAAATGCTGATAAAATTCTCTGTTATTCTTTTTTACCAGCCGAGGGAGTAGAACGCATTATTAATTTGCGCAGACGACTCCGCAAAAGACTGCAAGAAAATGCTGAAGTTGTGGGAACCGATGAAGCTTTTTTTGAAGATGACGATGCACGAGTAATTCTTGATTTATATAACGAGAAATCTGGAATTTTAGATGGCGAAGAAGATACAGAAGTTGATTTGACTTCAGAAGCATTTCAAATTTGGAAAAAAGCCACCGATACTAATCCAGGTTTGAAAAAAATTATTGAAGAAATGCAAAATGTAGTTTATTCTACCCGCGCCCATACTCCCCAACCCGTGCAACCAGAGGGGGTATTACTTTATATGAAAACTACCGAGGGAAATGATTCTTTGATTTATGTTGACCGCGATGGAAATAGCGTTACTCAATCACAATTAGCAGTTCTTCGGGTAGCGGCGTGTGAAGAATCTACCCCAGCCATACCCAGAGATAAACAGCATCACGAGTTAGTAAAAAAGGGTGCTGAATTGATTGCTGAAGAAGAGAAAAATGCAGGTGGTCAATTAGGACGACCATCAGGTGCTAGGTTCCGCAGTTATGAACGATTGAAGAGTTATGTTCAAGAAATGAAAGGAACGCTATTTGTTAGTGAAGAACTTTTAAAAGCAATTGATGAAATTTACCGTTATCCTTTGCGACAGTCAGCTATTGATACTCTCAACCGTCAACTGAGAAGCGGTATTAATAATCAGCAGTTAGCTGAGTTAGTAGTGGCGCTAAGGATGGATGACCGTTTGTGTATTGTCACAGAAGAATTGGAGAAGCGAGAACCGCAAATTATTTGTTCTTTGGGATTATTTTGTAATTCGTAATTCGTAATTTGTAATTTTTAATTAAGGCAAGAGACGCGATGAATCGCCGTCTCTACAATAATCACTCCTTTGTAGAGACGGCGATTTATCGCGTCTTTGTTATCCGCAACACACCCTATAAAGGTTTAAAGATATAATTTAACTATTTTAGGAGTATTTTTTATGGTTATATTATCATCTAATCTTTCTTTAACAGAATTTCTGCAATTACCAGAAACCAAACCAGCTAGCGAATATATTGATGCAAATATCTACCAAAAACCAATGCCGCAGGGAAAACATAGCAGAATCCAAACTCGTTTATCAACCGAGATTAATCAGGTAAGCGAACCTGAGCAAAAGGCTTTAGCATTAACTGAATTACGCTGCACATTTGGGGGACGTTCTTTAGTTCCAGATATTGCTGTATTTGAGTGGTCGCGTCTTGTTGTTGATGAATCTGGAGAAATTGCCAATAAATTTGAAACTTATCCAGATTGGATAATTGAAATTTTATCACGTGACCAATTTCCTAACCGTGTAATTGATAAAATTATTTTCTGTATTAATCATGGGACAAAATTAGGTTGGTTTATTGACTCTAACGATAAATCGGTAATGGTATTTCAACCTAATAACTTGCCAGAAGTAAAATATAATAATGATAATTTTACTGTTCTTGATGAATTAGCAGATTGGCAAATTGCGCCAGCAGATATATTTAGTTGGTTAAAGGTTAAATAGTAAATCAATATATACAGCGTTTTTCAGGTAAATGAAGTACACGGGTAGGGGCGCACAGCTGTGCGCCCCTACGGTAAAGACGGCGATTTATCGCGTCTTTGGGAGCTTGTGGAAAGCACTTAAATTAAAAACAAACTGGGGTTTGAGTAAGTAAAAGCTGCTTTTATTTACGGAAAACACCAAAATGAGTAAGTAAAAGCTGCTTTTGCTTGCGGAAAACACCAAAATGAGTAATTAAAAGCTCCTTTTGAGTAAGTAAAAGCTTATTTTAATTAAGCATTTCAGTATTTTTATAAAGTTAGGACTTACGCAAAAAAACTCTCAAACTCTTATTTCTCCGTGACCTCTGCGCCTCTGTGGTTCGATTTCCGTAGCCTGTGCGTAAGTCCTGAAAGTAATCGGCAAATATATCTGATGATTAAAAAATTACGCCTATACAAATAAAGGTAAGGCTAAGGGATATCGAAAACTTTTCAGTAATATCTCTGAACCGTAAGTAAGGGTAAAGGATTTATAAAGTATCAAAAGCATGGTTAAAATTTAACTTCTATAAAAAGAGTTTCTTTAAGTCCGCCAGCGCAGACTTAATTTTTAGAGCCACAGATTTATTTATTTTCTGAATGGCAAAATTACCATGTCTTGTTTTTATTTTCCAAGCATGGTAAATTATGTCTCTGAATTTTCAACGAACTCGCGATTTACTCAATAACTTTCAATTCAGCGATTTATTTATAGAAGAATTAGGTTGGTCTAAACCTTCCAGACAAAAACCTGTAAGTTTAAAACTTGAGAATAACACGTATCGATACCAAAAGATTGCTGAACTTTCAGGCGTTGCAATCTTTGAAGTCACCGCAGCAGATGGGAATATACCAGAGGCGAAAGTTAGAAATGCTATTCATCAAGAAGTTACTAAACTCATCAATGAAAATCTCCTAATTTTTATTACTGAAGAACGCACGCGTAGTCTTTGGTATTGGGTGAAGCGAGAAGGAGGTAAAAGCTACGTTCGCGACCATTTATATGTGAAAGGTCAACCAGGAGACTTATTTTTAAGCAAACTTGGTTCTTTAGTTATTGATATTACTGAATTAGAACATGGTGAACCGACGGTTGTCGAAATTGCTTATAAATTACAACGCGGGTTTGATGTTGAGCCAGTAACTAAGAAGTTTTACAAGGAATTTCAAGAACAACACCAGAAGTTTTTGCTGTTTGTTAAAGGAGTTGATAACGAGACAGATAGACGTTGGTACACATCGGTAATTCTTAATCGTCTGATGTTTGTTTATTTTCTCCAACGTAAGGGTTTTATTGATAATAAAGATTTAAATTATCTGCAAAACAAGCTAGAACAAAGCAAACAAAAAGCTGAAAATCATTTTTATGACGAATTTCTCAAGGCTTTGTTTTTTGAAAGCTTCGCTAAACCTGAGATTGAACGCGATTTATCTGTACAAGAATTGGTAGGAAAGGTTAAATACCTGAATGGCGGACTATTTCTCAAGCATCATATTGAAGATAAATATGATATATCTATAGTTGATGAGGCGTTTGAGCAAGTTCTAGATTTATTTGCGCGTTATTCTTGGAATCTGGATGATACGCCGGAAGGTAAAGACGACGAGATAAACCCTGATGTTTTAGGATATATTTTTGAAAAATATATTAATCAAAAGGCTTTTGGAGCCTATTATACTAGACCGCAAATTACAGAATATCTCTGCGATCGAACTATCCACAAGTTAATTGTAGACCGCGTAAATGATGCGCTATCCAATCGGTATAAGCGATTTGAGGATATCAATGAACTTATCATTAAACTGGATACAAATGTTTGTCGTCTACTAATGGAAGATATTCTTCCTAATTTATCAATCCTTGACCCAGCTTGCGGTTCTGGTGCTTTTCTTGTGGCGGCGATGAAGACGCTAATCCAAGTTTATAGTGCGGTGTTTGGGACAATTAAGTTGATGGGAGATGCTACTCTCAAGGAGAAACTTGAAAATATAGAAAGTTCCCATCCATCACTACCTTATTTTATCAAAAAGCGGATTGTTTCTGATAATCTCTATGGTATAGACATCATGGAGGAAGCAACGGAAATTGCGAAATTGCGCTTTTTCTTAGCTTTGGTTTCTTCTGCTCATGATGTTGAAGAGTTAGAACCATTGCCTAATATTGATTTTAATATTATGGCTGGTAATTCGTTAATTGGTTTAATTCGGGTAGATGAAACAGCTTTTGATGCAGTGGGAAATTCACTACAAGGAAATCTATTACAGTCTTTAGCCGCAGATAATTATAAGAAAATTCTCGAAGAAAAGAATAAGTCTGTTGATTTGTACAAAAAACACGCTTTTTTACCTAAAGCATTACCAGATACAGATACACCTCAAGATACTCGATTGATACACATCCGCAAAAATATTGAACAACTCAACAAAAAATCGCAAGAAAAGTTAAATCTTTTGCTGTTGGATGAGTTTAGTAAGCGTTTGGGTATCAAGTATGAGGAAGTTCAGTTAACTGGAAAATCACAAAAGCGTGTTTTGAAGGTTGAGGATATTGCAGCTTTGAAGCCGTTTCACTGGGGTTATCATTTTGATAAGGTTTTAGAACGCGGCGGTTTTGATGCGATTATTACTAATCCACCTTGGGAAATATTTAAGCCACAAGCTAAGGAGTTCTTTGCACAGCATAATGAACTGGTGACGAAGAACAAAATGGATATTAAGGATTTTGAGAAAGAACAGAGTAAACTTTTACAAAATCCCATAATTGCAAGTACTTGGTTAAAATACCAAAGCCAATATCCTTATGTCAGCGCTTATTATCGTTCATCTGAACAGTATAAAAATCAGATTTCTATTGTGAACGGTAAAAAAGCAGGTACGGATATTAATCTCTATAAACTGTTTACTGAACAATGTTTTAATCTTCTGCGTTCAGGCGGTGAGTGTGGAATTGTAATTCCTAGTGGAATTTATACTGATTTAGGGACTAAGCAATTGCGCGAGATGTTGTTTAGTCAAACTAAAGTGACTGGTTTATTCTGTCTTGAGAATCGTAAGGAAATCTTTGAAGGGGTTCATCGCAGTTTTAAAATAGTTGTTCTTACTTTTGTTAAAGGGAGTATAACAACAGAATTTCCATCTACATTTATGCGCCATAATGTACAGGAACTTCAAAGGTTTCCTGGCGATGATAGCTTGCAAATTAACGTTGATATGGTACGTCAACTATCACCTGATTCACTATCTGTCATGGAATTTAAGAATCAAGTAGATATTCGTATAGCTGAAAAAATAGCTAAGTTTCCGGCATTAAGTGAAAACTTAGAACCCTGGAACTTATGTTTCGCTCGTGAATTTGATATGACAAATGCAAGCCATTTGTTCATCAACCAAAGAAATGATGATTTATTTCCTTTAGTACAAGGCAATATGTTTCATCAATTTAAACATAATTTTGCACTTCCTAAGTATTGGATAAATCCTAATGAAGGGCGAGCAAAAATTTTGGGACGAGCAAAAGACGATGGTCAAAAACTTGCTTATCAAGACTACCGCATAGTTCATAGAAGGATAGCACGTAATACGGATGAACGTAGTTTAATTGCTTGTGTGCTTCCACCAAATAGATTCTGTGCAGATACAGCCCAAAGCGTTAAAAATTTACTGCCATACGATATCACTTTATTTATTACGGCGATATTCAATTCGTTTGTGCTTGACTCAGAAATTCGCCGAAGAATTACAGCACATTGTGATATGCATTTTATGTATGCTCTTAGAGTCCCACGTTTAACAAAAAACGATCGCTACTTCAACGATATTGTACAACGCGCCGCCAAACTCATCTGCACCACACCAGAATTTGACGAACTCGCGCAAGAAGTCGGTTTAGTTTCCCATCAACAAGGCGTTACCGACGAAACAGAACGCGCCAAACTCCGCGCCGAACTCGATGGAATGGTAGCACACCTTTACGGTTTAACCGAAGATGAATTTAGCTACATCCTTACAACATTTCCCATTGTGAATGCAATCGTTAAAGAAGCAGCATTAGAAGCTTACCGTAACTTTGCCCCAATGTTTGGAGAATCACAAAAAGTTGCATTAACTCATTAAAGCAAAGATAGCTGGTAATACCCTTGGGTTAAGGACTACTGGTAAAAAATTTTGGGTTTTACCAGACGCGATAAATCGCCGTCTCTACAAGTGTTTTGGTGTTATGTGAACTGTATTGACATCGCTGGCGGTTATAAATCGATGGAACATGAAGGTTTTTAACTAAATTGATAATTTTCTGTAACTAGGAATACAAACTAACTTATTATTCGATGAATGGTGTCTAGATCCCCGACTTCTTTGAGAAGTCGGGGATCTAAAGAGGGGATCTAATCTGTGAAATTGCAACTTCTTAAGAATTTCTTTTAAATTCACAGAAGAGGTTTACTAGTATTGGGTTCTGGTAAAATTGAATTGCTGCTATAAATGCAACAAGGTATTTAAATAAGGTCTAATAAATTACTATATAAATTCGACAGTATTTACTTAGTCGTAATTTTAAAGCCGTGCAAATTCATCGTAACTCAGAATCTCACCATCGCCGCGATCGCCGCGAACAGGGTTTAGAAAAATTGCTCAATCGCCTTGTCATAAGGATACAGCGCGATGAGTTAGTGCGGCAAACAACCAATCAACTCAGAGAATTACTTGAGGTCGATCGCGTTGTTTTGTATTATTTTTATGGTCAGTGGCAAGGGCAGGTAACTTTTGAATCTTTGAGTTCTCCAGAATTTTCAATACTTGGTTCCACGGGGCCAGATAATTGTTTTAATGACGAGTATGCTGCTTTATATTTGGCAGGACGGATAAAAGCGATCGCTGATATTGAATTAGAGCCAATGGAGTCTTGTCACCGAGATTTTCTCCGCAGTATGCAAGTTCGCGCCAACCTAGTTGTACCAATTTTGATACCTAGAGGATTATGGGGATTGTTAGTAGCACATCACTGCCAAAGGCCTCATCATTGGTCACAATTAAATATGGAAATGATGCAAACAGCAGCGCAAGCTCTAGCAGCAGACCATAATATTCTCGAAAGTTAAGCTACTGTGCATTCAAATGGCATACAGTTTAAGTAGCAAATATATTCACCAGCACTGATTCTCTAAATAAGGAGAAAAAACTGTGAAATTTGGTTACACGGTAATCTGGGTAGAAGATGTAGTTAAGACCGTTGAGTTTTACGAAAAAGCATTTGGTCTGGTTCGTCGCACCCTCCAAGATCATGGACACTTTGTCTGGGCTGAAATCGAAACCGGAAACACCACATTGGCTTTCTCCTCCACTACCGAAGCACAGAAATTATTTCCTGGCGGCTTTCATCCCAACGACGCTACACAACCGCCGACATTAATCCAAATCTCATTCATCACTCCTGATGTTGGCGGCGCTTACATGAAAGCCATAGGAGCAGGAGCAAAACTACTAGATCCCCCGAAAACCCAACCTTGGGGACAGACAATAGCCCGCGTCCGCGACCTCAATGGCGTGCTGGTTTCCTTGGTGAGTGGATAGTAGCGATCGCTATTAAAATTGTTTTAGAAAATTAATGTTTCGAGCTTTGCCTGTACTTCTTCTATTAAATCTTGTGCAACAGTTTCAACAAATTTTACCTTTCTAGCTCTCCAATCTAGTGTTTTAATTTGGTCAGACAACACAACTCCTTTTGTTTGCATTCCCTCAAGAAGAGGAACTTCAAAACTAAGCCCTTTTGGATTGCTAGTTATGGGGCAAACTAAAACCAAAGATGCCATTCGATTGTATTTAATTGGAGATAAAACAAGAACAGGGCGATAGCCAATTTGCTCCCGCCCTTGTTGTTGTAGTTCATTGTTTAGTGTCCTAGCAATTTCATCGAATGACATTCCTGAGGCTTGAAGGGTAAATGCACGCCGAATCGAATCAGCCGTAAACTGCTGTGCATTTCCAAACTCTAATTTGACAATATCTCCTCTGTCAGGAAAGTACGGATTAACTACCAATCTTCTTTCCCCACAGAATTGCCGATATCAAATTCAGGATGAAATTTATCAGAAGTCATACCTTCAAGCAACTCATCAAGCGTATATTTTTTTCTTTTTTGTGGTGTAATTACAATACTGTTACCTTCCACACTAAAATTTATAGCTGTCCCTTCAGTTATGTCTGCTTGTTCAGCTATCGATCTGGGAATCCGAATAGCTAAACTGTTTCCCCATTTACCAATAAATGCTGTCATAGCTATCTCCAAATATTATGTTAGAGATCCACACGCCTAAAGTTCAAAATTTGGCAGCAAAAGGCTCTTAACAGTTCCTGTCTAACGTATATACTTTGAAGATACAAATTTACTCAGCGGGTGTCAACGCCCTAGTTGTGCCATTAATTTTGCAAGTGAATTAACGTTTCAACTTTTTTTCTTTTTTCTCTTTCTTTGCGTACTTTGCGGTTTATTCTCTAAAACCCTCATAACTAATGCGATAGGCCACTAATTCGCAATCTCATCCTCAAATTCTATGAATTCCAATCCATTGCTGTATGCAGCGATCGCTCATCATATTACCACCAGTCCGCAACAGCGAATTACTTTCGCCGAATTCATGGATATGGCGCTATATCACCCCGAACACGGTTACTATTCCAGCGATGCTGTGAAAATTGGCTTTCAAGGTGGTGATTTTTTCACCTCTCCCAACCTCAGCGCTGACTTTGGCGAATTACTTGCAGAACAATTTTTGCAAATGTGGGAAATTTTAGGGCGGCCTGTGCCGTTTTCTCTGGTAGAAATGGGAGCAGGTCAAGGACTGTTGGCATTACATATCCTTAAGTATTACCAGCTACAATACCCGGATTTTTTTACTGCTTTGGAGTATGTAATTGTTGAAAAGTCGCCAACTTTAAGGCAAGAACAACAACAACGCTTACAAGATTTGCCTGTGCGTTGGTGCAATCTAGAGGATATCCCATCAAATGCGATCGCTGGTTGTTTTTTTTCTAATGAATTAATCGATGCTTTCCCAGTCCATCAATTCACCCTCGAAAGCGGGGAACTGCGAGAAATTTATCTGACAACAGATAGGGATGAGAAAGAAACCAATGCCCCATGCCCATCATTTATCGAAGTCACAGCAGAACCTTCCACGCCCCAATTAGCCGAGTATTTCGACTTAGTGGGAATCGATTTAACCTCAGGTGCATACCCAGATGGTTACCGCAGTGAAATTAATTTAGCTGCTCTTTCCTGGTTGAGTATAGTAGCAGACCGCTTGCAGCGCGGCTATGTGCTAACAATTGATTATGGCTACCCTGCTACTCGTTACTATAATCCCAGGCGATCGCAAGGAACGCTACAGTGCTATTACCAACACCGTTTCCATGACAACCCTTATATCAATATCGGACAACAAGATATCACTGCCCATGTTGACTTTACAGCTTTGGAACGTTGGGGCGATCGCTGCGGTTTAAAAAACGTTGGTTTTATCCAGCAAGGATTATTTTTGATGGCTTTGGGATTAGGGGAACGAATTGCTGCTATTTCCTATCAAAAGCAACCCCTCTCACAATTACTACAGCGACGGGAAGCACTACATCAGCTTTTAGATCCCACTGGGTTGGGTGGTTTTGGAGTGTTAATTCAGAGCAAAAATCTGGAAAAAACAGAAATTTCTCAACCATTAAAAGGATTGACTCTGCCAGAGTAAATCTGAATTTGAAAAGTTAAAACTCTATTTAAGAATGCAGTATTAGTTTTATTTGGACTAGCATAGCAGTGATTAGTGTAAAGTTAAACACAATTGGAAAGTAACAATTATGTCAGCCCATGACCTATTAATGTTAGTAACACTACTTACCCCAGGTATTTTGCTTTCGGTTTTGATTATGGTGACTTTTGCTGCTGGTGGGTGAAGCGATCGCTGTTTACCAATAACTGATAATACTGTTATTTTGCACTATTATCGATAACTGGGTAGGCATTGCCAATACAAAATCAGGCAATGTCCACCCAAATAAAATTGCGATCGCTTAACTACTGCAAGATGTCACAATAGACACGCAAATTTGACGAAGGATTAGGCCTACGCTGTACCAAAAGGAACGTAAAAATGAAGGTGGCATTTCTGGGAACTGGACTGATGGGACTACCAATGGCTCAAAGGTTATTAGCCGCAGATATACAGCTAGTTGCCTATAATCGCACCCCAGAAAAATTAGCGCCACTACAAGCAGCTGGGGCTGAAATTGCCACACATCCCCGCCACGCCATTCGTGGTGCTGAGTGCGTAATCCTCATGCTTACTAATGCCCCGGCCATTTATAATGTGTTGCTTTCAGATACAGCTTGGCAAACTCTGAAAGGGCGCACCATTATCCAAATGGGAACAATTACTTCCACTGAAAGCCGAGAAATTAGAGATGCAGTAGTTGGAGGTGGCGGTGAGTATATAGAAGCGCCTGTGTTAGGAAGCATCCCCGAAGCAAAAGCTGGCAAGTTAATTGTTATGGTAGGTGCAGAGCCAGAACAATATCAACGTCACTTGAAGTTACTGCAAAATTTTGGGACAGAACCTTTACTTGTCGGCCCTGTGGGAACTGCGGCGGGGCTGAAATTGGCACTCAATCAACTAATAGCTTCCCTAACAACTAGCTTTGCTCTGAGTCTGGCTTTTGTCCAACGTCAAGGCGTCGATGTAGATGTGTTTATGCAAATCTTACGCGACAGTTCACTTTATGCACCTACCTTTGACAAAAAGCTACAACGGATGCTGGATGGGAATTTTGCCAATCCCAATTTTCCCACAAAACACTTGCTCAAAGATACAGAATTGTTTATCTCGGAAGCAAAATCTGCGAGTTTAGACCTTAGCAGCATTAAAGGAGTGCGACAAATCCTGCAAACGGCTGCGAAAATGTCATTTGCTGATGATGATTATTCATCATTATTTGCTGTGATTAAAGAATGGGGTGAAGCGATCGGTGATTGAGCATTGAAAATTGGGCATCCCTTCTGGAGCGAGACGCTACGCGTAGCTTGCTTCCCCGTAGGGGTACGGCTACGGTCAGGGCAAGTGTGCATGGGGCAAGCAGGGTATGGGGAAAGGGAAAGGGGTAAGGGGAAAAGGGGAAAGATTAAATTTATTCCTTTTCCCTTTTCCCTTTAACCTTTTCCCCTGCTCACTGTTCCCTAATATCCCTTGAGAAAGTGTTTCTGAACTCAAGAGGCTTTCAAACCTATTGCCTATCATTGACCAATAATAGTCGTTGATGGCGACGATTCTGGAGACTCCAGTGGTGGCGAAGGTTCTTGTCGAGGAGGATTGAGAAATTCCTGCCAAGTTCTAATTTGGTCTTGTGCTGCATTGTAAGCCGCACTACCGCGGGGAATGGACTTGGCAATCTGAATACCTCTGGGAATATCAGACTGACCTTGAGTACGTGCTATGTCTAATAATTGCTGACTCCATTGGTCAATGGCGAGATTGGCATCCATGCGTAAGATGCTATTATTTGAAACTCGATCTGCTAACCTTATTGCCTCAGCCAAGGCTTCTGGGGTACCAGCCACCGCAGTTTCCTGGGCTTTTCTCCAGGTTTCTCTGGTGCTAATTTGCCTTTGCCAATCATCAATAGCAGCTTGCGCTTCACCAGCAAGTGCCCTTCCTGACGATGCAATTTGCCCTGCTGCGCTAATGGCGGCGGGGAGGTTTCCACTTAAAGCCAGTTCTCGTGCTTGATCTAAGTAGGGTTGGTCTTCGATTCGCTGAATTTTTGCTGCCCAAGTGCGAATTTTTCTGCGTGCTTCTGAGTATAATGCACGGCCTCTACGGATTTGGCTAGCTTGATCGATCGCGGCTTGTAATGAGTTAATATCGTCAAATATTGCTATCTGTTCGGCGCGTTCTAAGTAAGGTTGGTCTTCGATTGTCTCTACTTGGGCACGCCAACGACTCATTTCTTCCCTCGCTTCTGTGCCTCTGGGGTTACTAGCAGGGATGAGTTGCACTTGAGCGATCGCTGCTGTTAAATTATTGACTGTTCCTTGGCTAGCCAATACTCTCGCTTTTTCCAGATGGGCAACATCTTCAATTTCCAACTGCCAACGAGCAATTAACTGCTGTGCTTCTTCATATACTGGTCTTGAAGGATCGATTTGTTGTGCTTGGGCGATGGCTGCTTCTAAACCAGAAATATTACCTAACCAAGCACTTCTTTTAGCGTCAGCTATGGCGATAAAGTCATCTGTTTCGGCTTGTAGCTTGGCACTTTCAGGAATTTGTCTAGCAATATCCAGTGCTTCATCAGCATCTTGCTTATCTAACTTCGCCTGTGCCAACTCCAGCATTTTACGTCCAAATGCCGGAACTGCCTCCTGAGCTTTTTGGTAAAGATAACTTTCCTGGCCGATGGACTCGGCTAGCTTGATAGCTTCTAGTAAATTATCAACAACTTGGCTTCTTGCTAAAATTTCGGCTTTTCCTAACTTATCGCCATCTTCGCGGGCTGTGGCGATGAGTTTATTCAATTGGTCGTATTTAGTACTCGCCCAGTATTGATTGTCTACGCGTAACATTCTAGCTGAGAGCATGAACGCCGATTGCCAGCGTCTTTCCCTGACTTCAGCGATCGCATTGTTGTAAATGCCTTCTGCCTTCGACCAAGTTGTTTGCCATTTGTCAATTTGCTCGTCTACTAATTTATAAGCCGCCAGATCTTCTGGTATCTTACGAGCAGTAGCGATCGCTTCTTCTAAATTTCCTGTTTGGAAACTGCGATCGGCTAACTGCAAAATATCCCGCGACCATTCTTCTGTAAAACGATTAATTTCTGCATGTAAAGGGTGATTTTCTGGTAATTCATTCACCAGAGAGATGGCTTGCAGCAGGTCATTCACCGTATTTTTAGAAGCTGCCAATTGAGCGCAGTGTAACCGCACTGAGGCACTAGCTAGAGGCCAGAAAATCGATGGGCAATTTGGGGCCGCTGGTAACTTCAGCAGCATTGCTGTTGCTAAGAATGCCACGCTACCAGGAATCAAAGTTAGCAGTAACGACCAGAATATCCAACTTTTCATCCAGCGTGGCAATTTCCAAGAACTTTTACTGGCTTGGGTAGTTTCTTGTGAATGACTATCTTTGCCAAGGGAATTGTTTTTTTTTCGCCGCTTCACTGACTTAGAGCTAGAACCAGTACCTGGGACATCAAGTGGTTGAGTTTCGCCGAATTGCTCTGTTCGGGATAATCTGGTATTTTGATCTGGCTCTCTTGCTCTGGCTCCTGACCAACTGTCTGGAATATCCCGTTCTGTCATCTCTCACACCAAAATAATTGAATAGCTTTCTGTTTTAAATCGATAATTCCATTGTTGCCATAGTAACTTTGTCATAATTAAAAAGCTACTTTTTCGATTACCTCTCTCCACAGATACCATTAAAACTCTCAAACTTCAGTGGTGTTTTATACTTTATCCTGAAATAGTAGATTCAGCTTGCAAATCGGCAATTAGCTGAGCTAAATGGTCGCTACTTGCCTGATAAACGTTGCCGCAAAAATCGCAAGTTGCTTCGGCACCATCATCTTTAATAATCATATCTTGGAGTTCGGCTTCTCCCAAAATTTTGAGTGCCCCCAAAACGCGATCGAAAGAACAACCGCAGTGAAAGCGTAGCATCTGCCTTTCGGGAAAGATTACTAGCCCCATATCTCCTAGCAAGTCGTTAAATATTTCAGGTAAAGTTTTCCCAGCTTGCAGCAGTGGCGTAAAACCTGCTAAAGCAGCCACCCGTGATTCTAGCTTTTCTACTAAGGCTTCATCTCTTGCAGCTTTGGGTAACACTTGTACCAGTAATCCTCCAGCAGCCGTTACTCCACCTGCTCCCACAAACACACCCAAAACTAGAGCAGAAGGAGTTTGCTCGGAATTCACCAGATAATGAGCGACATCATCGCCAATTTCTCCAGAAACTAGTTCTACAGTACTAGAGTAAGGGTAACCATAACCGACATCTCGGACAACATAGAGGAAGCCGTTACCCACTGCACCGCCAACATCTAGCTTACCTTTGGCATTGGGAGGTAATTCCACAGATGGATTCGCCACGTATCCGCGTACTGTGCCATCCAGACCTGCATCTACCAATATGCCACCCAAAGGCCCATCACCCTTGATTCTGACATTTACTCTCGATCCAGTTCGCTTCATGCTAGAAGCCATCAACAAGCCCGCCGCCATAGTCCTTCCGAGTGCTGCCGTTGCTACATAGGAAAGCTTATGCCGCCCCCGTGCTTCTTCTGTTAAACGTGTGGTGATTACGCCTACCGCACGAATCCCACCTTCGGCTGCTGTTGCACGAATTAACTGATCCGCCATGAATAACCTTACATTTCTTAACAAGTCCACCTTTCTATTCTAGGTTCTGTCTTGGTAGAAAAGTAACTTAGTCGCGTATGGGGTATGGGGACAGAGGATTTGGAAGTGTGGAGAGTGCGGGGAACAGAGGGGACAAGGAGAGAAGTCTGAGCGGAGGCTTGCGACTATCAGAACTTCGGGAGACAAGGAGAATAATTCTTAACTCCTAACTGTTAACTCCTCAGTCAACAGTCAACACTCTCAATGACTAATGACTACATTAGAAATAGTGATGTCTCACCTTTAGGTAATCCTGGAAAAATGCTGGGTAATTTTCAACAAAGCCAACTGCGAATCGAAATCGAAGCTCCAACAGATGCAATTCGTGACAGTCTAGTGCATCCGGCGCAACTAGCAAAATGGCTTTTAGGGCAACGCTTTGCGCCAGGAATGCCAGAAGAATTGCTTCCTGGATTTGAGTTTACTACCTGGACTGGTCCAGTCCCAATTCATCATCGAGTGGACGTTATAAAATCGAATTGCCTGCGGTTGCTGCTTTCAGGAGGTATTGACGGCTTTCACGAATGGTACTGGGGAGAAGGTTGGGTGCAGTCCCGCTTGGAAGGAGTCTCTGTTTTGCCGTTAAATTTGGGGCAAACTTTGAGTTTATTGAGCTTGCGTCAATTTTTAGCAACCCAAAGAAGTTGAACTAGGAATTCGCTATGGACTAAACAGGGCATTAGCTATGGCGCGTAAAACGTCAAAAGAGATTTGAGAACAAGGAGAATTGGGGACTCTTAGGAAAATTTATTGGAAGTTTTCTACTTGTCTTTTTGTCCTCTTTTCTTCCTCATCTCCCCCATTTCTGTGTTAGGAGCAATTTGAGCGATCGCATCCCTAGCACGCACATCATGAATAAATAATTTTGCCGATAAAATGATAATTGTTTTGCCAGCTTCTAGCGCTTAGAGTTGTGTCAACCGCCTCAACCAAACTCAAGACAACAACATTAATATTGGGCTACACCGAACAAAGCAAAAGTTCTCTCAACGCGATGCAAGGGTTTTAAACTGATTATTCTATGCAACTTCATACAAAATTGGTATAACGTCGAACAATAGCTTGAATTAGTTAATCGCGACTAAAAGAATATATATTTAATCGAATCCAATAATAGGAATCATCAGACCATTGCACATTTGAGGTGGAGCAATAGACCCTCGTATCCCATTTCTTGCTTCACAAACAAATCTATTTGCAAGCGTTTGATTTCTGCTTTGAATTCATCTGCGAAAAAATCCACTATTTCTTCATGAAATCCAGTTGATTCTGCTATCAATACCAACTCTCCATCGACAAATTTACAGAGCTTGTCAGTACCATCATCATATTTCAGGTATTCCTCAAAGGTTAGTTTTGGGGTGGTTATAGTCATTACTAACCCTTGCAAGTTGTTACCTTGGTTTTATGACTAATACTGAACAATTAGCTTCTTCCACAACTTGACTGCTAACAGAACCCTGAACTATTCGCTTCATTCCCATCAATCCACGACTGCCAATTACGATCAATTCAGCTTTATATATGTTGGCAAGGCGAATAATCTCTTCAGCAGGATCGCCTGTTACCAGTTCTAACTCACTTTTAACTGATAATTTTTCCTGATAAGATTGCAGTTGTTTTTCAATATGAAAATAAGAAAACGTTGGGGACTCTGACTGAGGACGATCCGCAGGTAGTTCGATCTCTGACTCTGGTGTGGGAAATACATGGCAAAGAATAACCCTGGCGTCTTCGGAAAAAGCCAAATCATCTAAAGTCTGGATTACTCGTTCTGCTATTTCCGAACCGTCCAGAGCTACCAAAACAGTATTTAGCACCCCTATCGTCTCCTAAAGAGTAAACCGTTCTACGAACTTAGGCAAAGTTAAACAGAGTTAAAAAGACTCTTTAACTTTCTCCTGATTACCTCCTGCTTCATGTTAGCAGTGTCATAACTCACCAGCCCTCAGACTAAAAATCGGATAGAATTTATCCCATTTCAGGTTGTATGTTTGGAGAATTGAGAAACTTTGATACTTTAATCCCTTATTTTCAGTCCTATTAAAATCTCTGGTTTTCTCGACTACCATGCAACAGGCAGGACTACTCTGAAAAGTTTTGTACAGCTTCTCAAGCCTTAGTTTTTTCGCTTGCTTTTTGCGTTATCACAAGTTTAACAAGTTTTGTCTAAGACAAAACATTCATCCTTGTCTAGTTTTATCTAACAATTGAGTTTGAGTGACAACTTTATCCTTAGGAACTGGCGATCGCTAATGCCCAACTTTTGCTGCAACTGCCATCACCAATGAAAGGCAGGGTAGCTAATGTTGTGCGTTAGCGTAGCTCACCGTAGGATCGCTGCCCAAAGTTTTAGTTTGAAGCCCAGAAAAAATTAAGCATTCCGAATCACTCTTCTAGCTTAATTCGGCGTCGTACTGAATCAGCATGAGAAGGTAAGCCCTCTGCTGTTGCTAGGACATCAATGGCACTAGCCATATTTTCCAGTGCAGTTTGTGAGTATTGAATAATACTAGAGTGTTTGAGGAAAGTTTCAACCCCCAACGCCGAAGCATAGCGGGCGGCACCTGAAGTCGGCAAGGTATGATTAGGACCTGCCAAATAGTCCCCTACAGCTTCTGGTGTAGAATAACCCAAAAAGATTGCTCCAGCATGGCGAATCTGTGGTAAGAGTGCCCAAGGGTCTTTAACTTCTAATTCTAGGTGTTCCGGGGCAAATTCGTTGGAGAGTTCTGCTGCTGCTGTTAAAGATTCCACAACGATAATCAAGCCGTAGTGAGCGATTGCTTTTTCTGTGTCTATTCGCCGTGGATGATCCACTAGCTGTCTTTCCAAAGCTACCTGCACGTTCTTCGCCAAAGCAGCATCCGTTGTCAGCAAAATAGCTGCCGCCATTGGATCGTGTTCGGCTTGGGCTAATAAGTCAGCAGCTACATGCACTGGATTTGCGGTTTCATCGGCAATCACCAGCACTTCGCTAGGGCCTGCCAAAGAATCAATACCAACTGTGCCGTAGACAAGTTTTTTCGCTAGGGTGACATAAATGTTACCAGGGCCAGTAATGACATTCACTTTTGGAATTGTTTCTGTGCCATAGGCTAAAGCGGCGATCGCTTGTGCCCCACCAACGCGATAAATTTCTTGTACCCCTGCTTCTTGAGCAGCTACCAAAACTGCTGGGTTAATTGCACCTCCTGGGCCTGGTGGCGTTACCATCACTATGCGAGGTACAGCAGCAACATGAGCCGGAATTGCATTCATCAGCACTGTACTGGGATAGGCAGCGCGACCACCAGGCACATACAACCCCGCTCGGTCTACCGGGGTGTAGCGTTTGCCCAGTACCACTTCATCATCGCCAAAGTGTACCCAGCTTTTCGGGACTCGCTGACGATGAAATGCTTCAATTTGGCGGCAAGCTAGCCGAATTGCCCCCATCAACTCCTTTGACACCTGTTGATAAGCTGCATCTAGTTCCGAGCCTGTAACACGGAGTTCTTCTGGCTTGAGGGTTTGTTTGTCAAATTCGGCGGTGTAATGCAGTACAGCTTTGTCGCCTTGGCGCTTGACTGCTTGCAAAACTTCCCGCACCGTTGCTTCTTTGTTGGGCACCTGTTCGTCATGGGTGCGATCGCAGATTCGTTGTAGTTCTGCTCTAACGTCTGCCTGCTGAGTAATGATTCGCAGCATGGAGTAAGGACAATGCCAAAATTATAATATTGCCACCTGAGATTTAGGAAAAGCTTTTCACCCACCGGGGTTTGGAAGCTGACTCTAATTCTCTTCTCTAGCTTAACCTGGATTTTTTTGATACTCCTAAGGTTGCCAGCACATGGTTTACTTGAAAAGGCAACTTGATTGCTGGATCTGAATCTGCCTGAATTGGCGATCAGTAGGAAGGGGGCGTGCCATTTCCCACTATCCTTGTACCCTTACCCTAACTCCTAAAAATAGGTAAAGGTCGTGTGATTGCACATCCAATCCCCTAGATTTACAGGAGGGTAGGGTCTGATTATAACTTTTACTTAATCTTAACTTTTAGTAGTTAACATGTGTACAGAAACTAAACATCGGTTCTATACTGGAAAGTCGGTGAAATTTAGCTCTATTACAGTTCTTTACCTTTGATTGTCTGTCTGCTTTAAGGACAGATGACATAGGCAATCACAATGCTCGATCAGGTGGTGAGTTAGGGTGACCATTTTATTCATAGAATTTATTTTAACGTATTTACTTAATTGGCGGCACACTGAATTAGTCATTGAGCGCTGGGAGCGCTGACTCTTGAGAGCCAGTTGCTACCCTACCCATTGGTGTCAACTTAACATGAAAGCTGAGTCTGATAAAGATTTCAAAATTTTTCGATGTACTACCTAGATTTGAGATCTGCCCTAACCACCCAAGGATTGGGAAACTAGAATCTTTTGCCCTCAATGATTGGAGGTTGGGGGATGTAAAACCACGCTCAATTGAGTGTTTTAGCTTAAGTTTACATCAATTTACCCTAGCTTGCGGGAACCCTTTTTGAGGGAACGAGTTCTCTCAAGGAGTACAAGTCTCTTAATTCATCCAACGCACTGGCTTCTGTGGACTGATGAGTTATTATTCGCTTCTCTAACCTTTTACCTCTGCCCCTGACTTCCCCTTTCTCTAGTACCCAATGGCATAATTTTTTTGAGAAATTCTAACATTGGCAATTTGGATGCTATATTAGTAAATCTAGTAGTGTGTGTACATATTAGTATTAGTTTCTGGAATTGACTGTGGCGAATACAAAGTCTGCTCTCAAGCGTGCCGAAATCGCAGAACGCAACCGACTGCGTAATAAATCTTACAAATCAGCTGTGAAGACGCTGATGAAGAAATACTTAAATGCTGTAACTGTCTATGCAGCTAATCCTACCCCAGAATTAAAACAAGAAGTGGAGTCGAAGTTATCTGAGGCTTATAGCAAAATCGATAAAGCAGTAAAAAGGGGTGTGCTTCACCCTAATAATGGGGCAAGAAAAAAGTCAAAATTGGCAACCAAGCTAAAACCCCTCACACAAACAGCTGAGTAATTATTAGTCATTTGTCCTTAGTCATTTGTCAAAGAGGATAAAGGATTGAGTGCAAAAGTCGAGCCAGTTGCTTGGATGGGTTAAGAAACTTGTGCAAGCCTGACTTAAGCTAAGGCTTCCTGAAATGTAGAACTTTGTCACAAAAGACGAAGGACAAAGCGCAAAGTCTGAGCCAAGGGTTCCTTGGATGCCTGCGGCAAAGCCAAAGGCAACAGAACTTTGTAACAAAAGACAAAGGACAAACGATGCAACTGATAGATACGCACGTACATCTCAACTTTGAGAATTTCCAGCCCGATTTAGCAGCAGTGCGATCGCGGTGGCAGCAAGCAGGTGTAGTACGTTTAGTTCATTCTTGTGTTCACCCTGAGGAGTTTTCCAGCATTCAGTCCATAGCGCATGAGTTTCCGGAAATCAGCTTTGCTGTAGGATTGCATCCTTTAGACGCCGATAGATGGAATAGCGACACAGCCGATAAAATCAAATCTGTGGCGAGTTCGGACTCAAATGTGGTAGCAATTGGGGAAATGGGGCTGGATTTTTATAAAGCTGATAACTATCAGCAACAGTACATGGTGTTTGAGTCGCAGTTAGCGATCGCATCTGAACTCGACTTACCAGTGATTATCCACTGCCGCGATGCTGCTGCCGAAACCAGAGAAGTATTGCAAAAATGGCGATCGCTAAAAGGAGAAAGAGTGCGCGGTGTCATGCATTGCTGGGGAGGAACGCCAGAACAAACCCAATGGTTTCTCGACTTGGGCTTTTACATCAGCTTTAGCGGAACAGTAACGTTCAAAAACGCTAAAGATATCCAATCGTCAGCAGCGATGGTAAGTAGCGATCGGCTGTTGATTGAAACAGATTGCCCTTTTTTAGCTCCAGTTCCCAAACGCGGCGAGAAGCGCAACGAACCAGCTTACGTTCGTTATGTAGCAGACCACGTAGCGAAAGTGCGTCAGGAAAAAGTGGAGGCGATCGCCAAAGCTACCACCGAAAATGCGTGTAAATTATTCGGTTTGTCGATATAAAGTGTTCTTTAGTCTATATTATCCAGTTACTTACAAACAAATAAAACTCTAGGAGGACAAAAATATGCTAAGATCATTCCCTCCAAAACATTTTGCTTGCGCCATAATGATAAAGGAAGGAACGTAAAACTTCTAAGTTTAATCTACCGTGCTGTTATTCGGCTTAGCCATCCTCCAAATCTCTACAAGCGGATGCTCTCGACACATGACTGACTGTGACAACTCAGGTTGAGCCATAATTATGCACAACATCGGCTTAGTGTGTGTTGAACCTATACAAAATCGTTAAATGAAATTGCCTTGTGACTAAAATCCAGCAAAGTAAAGTGATTCCGATTCAAAGCCGACAAGATGCAGATGGTTTCCTCAAACTTAGGATATCTAGGATATTACTGAGAGTATAGATAGCGGGGTGTACTTTAGGCATACCGTGTAGAGCTGCGTAAGCAAATTAACGCGCTTTTTGGAGGGGAAGTGAGGAAAGTAGATCGAATTCAGGAATATGTTAATTGGGGATTGGGGATTAGGGACTGGGGAGTGGGGACTAAACAAGAGTTTTCCCCCTCTGTGTTCCCCGCTCCCCACTCCCCATTAAAGGCGATTACTCCCTGGGTAAAATCGTTGATTCCAGCTTTGGTCGCTGTGTTGGCTCGCATTTGTAAATAGATAGGTGTATAAAGAAAAGTTCCCAAACAGCAAAGGACACTGGCTAGCAGTGGGAAGCATTAAACAGCGCAGTGTCCAAGGGAAAGAAAATTTAACCAGGTTGACAAAGGTAGAGGCATGACTAAAGAAACATATATGGAACCCGCCTTTCTATTGCCCGACTTGATTGAAATCCAGCGTTCAAGCTTCCGCTGGTTTTTGGAAGAAGGGCTGATAGAAGAACTGAACTCCTTTAGTCCGATCACAGATTATACGGGCAAACTAGAACTGCACTTTTTGGGTCAGAACTACAAACTTAAAGAGCCAAAGTACAGTGTTGAAGAAGCCAAACGACGGGATAGTACCTATGCCGTCCAAATGTATGTTCCCACACGCTTGATTAATAAAGAAACCGGGGAAATCAAAGAGCAAGAGGTATTCATTGGAGATTTGCCTTTGATGACCGATCGCGGCACCTTTATTATCAACGGAGCCGAGCGGGTGATTGTCAACCAAATAGTGCGATCGCCAGGAGTTTACTATAAATCCGAAATCGATAAAAACGGGCGGCGTACTTATTCTGCTAGCTTAATTCCCAACCGGGGGGCATGGCTGAAATTTGAAACAGACCGTAACGATTTGGTGTGGGTACGCATCGACAAAACCCGCAAACTCTCAGCCCAGGTACTATTAAAAGCTTTAGGCTTATCAGACAACGAAATCTTCGACGCCTTACGCCACCCAGAATATTTCCAAAAAACCATCGAAAAAGAAGGGCAATTTTCTGAAGAAGAAGCCCTGATGGAGTTATATCGCAAACTGCGTCCTGGCGAACCACCCACAGTCTTGGGCGGACAACAACTCTTAGACTCGCGTTTCTTTGACCCGAAACGTTACGACTTGGGTCGCGTTGGTCGGTACAAGCTCAATAAGAAATTGCGCCTTTCTGTACCTGATACCATGCGTGTGCTGACCTCCAGCGATATTTTGGCAGCAGTAGATTACCTAATCAATTTAGAGTATGACATCGGCAACATCGATGACATTGACCACTTAGGTAACCGTCGTGTGAGAAGCGTCGGGGAATTGCTACAAAACCAAGTGCGGGTAGGCTTAAACCGTTTAGAAAGAATTATTCGAGAACGGATGACCGTATCCGATGCCGAAGTTCTCACTCCTGCTTCCTTGGTTAACCCCAAACCACTAGTAGCAGCCATTAAAGAATTCTTTGGTTCCAGCCAATTAAGCCAGTTCATGGATCAAACCAATCCCTTAGCAGAACTGACTCACAAACGCCGCTTGAGTGCCCTGGGCCCTGGTGGTTTAACTCGCGAACGTGCGGGGTTTGCTGTGCGGGATATTCATCCTAGCCACTACGGACGTATTTGCCCCATTGAAACACCAGAAGGCCCCAACGCTGGGTTGATTGGCTCCTTGGCGACCCATGCACGAGTGAACCAGTACGGTTTCTTGGAAACGCCATTTAGACCTGTAGAAAATGGGCGAGTCAGATTTGATTTGCCGCCACTCTACATGACAGCTGATGAAGAAGATGACCTGCGGGTTGCTCCTGGAGACATTCCTGTAGATGAAACAGGTCATATTATTGGGCCGCAAGTGCCAGTACGCTATCGTCAGGAATTCTCAACTACAACGCCAGAGCAAGTGGACTACGTAGCGGTGTCTCCCGTACAAATTGTGTCCGTAGCTACCAGCATGATTCCCTTCTTGGAGCATGATGACGCTAACCGAGCACTGATGGGGTCAAACATGCAACGGCAAGCAGTACCCCTGCTGAAACCAGAACGTCCATTAGTTGGTACAGGCTTAGAAGCACAAGGTGCAAGAGACTCCGGGATGGTAATTGTATCACGTACTGATGGCGATGTCACATACGTAGATGCTACAGAAATTCGGGTGCGTCCAAAACCCAACACCTCAGAAATTAGATATCCACTTTCTAAGTACCAACGCTCAAACCAAGACACCTGCTTGAACCAAAAGCCCCTCGTCCGCATTGGCGAAAAAGTGGTAGCAGGTCAGGTACTAGCTGATGGCTCCTCCACCGAAGGCGGTGAATTGGCGCTAGGACAAAATATCGTCGTTGCTTACATGCCTTGGGAAGGCTACAACTACGAAGACGCAATTTTAATTTCTGAGCGACTGGTGCAGGATGATATCTACACCTCAATTCACATTGAAAAATATGAAATTGAGGCTAGACAGACAAAACTGGGGCCAGAAGAAATCACCAGAGAAATTCCCAACGTCGGGGAAGATGCCTTGCGTCAGTTAGATGAACAAGGAATTATCCGCATTGGGGCATGGGTAGAAGCTGGCGATATCTTGGTGGGTAAAGTAACACCAAAAGGTGAATCTGACCAACCACCAGAAGAAAAACTCTTGCGGGCGATTTTCGGTGAAAAAGCGCGGGATGTGCGAGACAATTCCCTGCGAGTACCCAACGGTGAAAAAGGGCGCGTAGTTGACGTGCGCTTATTTACCCGCGAACAAGGCGATGAATTGCCACCAGGAGCCAATATGGTAGTCCGGGTGTATGTTGCCCAAAAACGCAAAATCCAAGTTGGCGACAAAATGGCAGGACGCCACGGCAATAAAGGGATTATTTCTCGGATCTTGCCAGCAGAAGACATGCCATAT
Source organism: Nostoc sp. ATCC 43529 (assembly GCA_003326205.1). GTDB lineage: Bacteria > Cyanobacteriota > Cyanobacteriia > Cyanobacteriales > Nostocaceae > Nostoc. The sequence goes on along the minus strand of LWTK01000056.1, from coordinate 30,601 downwards.
TTACCTGACGGTTCGCCAGTGGACATCGTACTCAACCCCTTGGGCGTACCCAGCCGGATGAACGTCGGACAAGTATTTGAGTGCCTTTTGGGTTGGGCTGGTCATACTTTGGGAGTGCGATTTAAGATTACTCCCTTTGACGAAATGTATGGTGAAGAGTCATCTCGGAGAATCGTGCATGGCAAATTGCAAGAAGCACGGGATGAAACCAGCAAAGACTGGGTATATAACCCAGATGACCCAGGTAAAATCATGGTGTTTGATGGGCGTACAGGGGAACCCTTTGACCGACCAATCACCATTGGTGTGGCTTACATGCTGAAGCTGGTGCATTTGGTAGACGATAAGATTCACGCCCGTTCGACAGGCCCTTACTCACTGGTGACCCAGCAACCCTTGGGTGGTAAAGCACAACAAGGCGGCCAGCGGTTTGGGGAAATGGAAGTGTGGGCATTGGAAGCCTTTGGTGCGGCTTACACCTTACAGGAATTGTTGACAGTGAAATCCGACGATATGCAAGGACGAAATGAAGCGTTAAATGCGATCGTTAAAGGTAAGGCAATTCCTCGACCTGGAACACCAGAGTCCTTTAAGGTGTTAATGCGCGAACTACAATCCTTGGGGTTAGATATTGCGGTACACAAGGTAGAAACCCAAGCAGACGGTAGTTCTTTAGATGTGGAAGTCGATTTGATGGCAGACCAATCAGCCCGTCGTACACCTCCCCGACCCACCTATGAATCTCTTTCCCGCGAATCGCTGGAAGACGACGAATAGAGAGTGAGGAGTTAGGAGTTAGGAGTTAGGAGTAAAGACTGATTAGAAGTTTTACTCATAACTAATAATTCATAACTCCTAACTTCTAAATTAAAACTAAATATACTCATAACTCAAAACTCAGCACTTAAAGTATGAGACCAGCCCAAACTAATCAGTTTGACTACGTAAAAATCGGCTTAGCATCACCAGAACGCATTCGCCAGTGGGGCGAGAGAACTTTGCCCAATGGTCAGGTAGTTGGTGAAGTCACTAAGCCAGAAACTATTAATTACCGGACTCTCAAGCCAGAGATGGATGGCTTATTTTGTGAGCGCATCTTTGGCCCTGCGAAAGATTGGGAATGTCATTGTGGCAAGTATAAAAGAGTCCGTCACAGAGGTATTGTCTGTGAGCGGTGTGGGGTAGAAGTTACCGAGTCACGGGTGCGTCGTCACCGTATGGGCTACATTAAACTCGCCGCACCAGTCGCTCACGTTTGGTATCTCAAAGGCATTCCTAGCTATATTTCCATCCTGCTGGATATGCCCTTGCGGGATGTAGAGCAGATTGTCTATTTCAACTCTTATGTTGTCTTAAGTCCAGGTAATGCCGAGACTTTAACTTACAAACAGCTACTGAGTGAAGATCAGTGGCTGGAAATTGAAGACCAAATTTATAGTGAAGATTCTCAGCTACAGGGCGTAGAGGTAGGCATTGGTGCTGAAGCACTGCTGCGCTTGCTTGCGGATATTAATTTAGAGCAAGAAGCTGAAAGCCTGCGGGAAGAAATTGGTAATGCTAAGGGACAAAAGCGGGCCAAGTTAATTAAACGGCTGCGGGTAATTGACAACTTCATCGCTACTGGTTCTAAGCCAGAGTGGATGGTGATGGCAGTTATTCCCGTGATTCCCCCCGACTTGCGCCCAATGGTGCAGCTAGATGGCGGACGTTTTGCCACTAGCGATTTAAATGATTTATATCGGCGGGTAATTAACCGCAATAATCGTTTGGCACGCTTGCAAGAAATTTTGGCGCCAGAGATTATTGTGCGTAACGAAAAGCGGATGCTGCAAGAAGCGGTAGATGCTTTGATTGACAATGGTCGGCGGGGGCGCACTGTTGTGGGGGCAAATAACCGACCCCTAAAATCTTTGTCCGACATTATTGAAGGTAAGCAAGGACGTTTTAGACAAAACTTGCTAGGTAAACGAGTTGACTACTCTGGACGTTCGGTAATTGTAGTCGGGCCGAAGCTGAAAATTCACCAGTGCGGTTTGCCCAGAGAAATGGCAATTGAGCTATTTCAACCGTTTGTAATTAACCGCTTAATTCGCAGTGGTATGGTGAATAACATCAAAGCTGCGAAAAAGTTGATATCGCGTAACGATCCTAGTGTTTGGGATGTACTCGAAGAAGTAATTGAAGGACACCCAGTGCTGCTTAACCGGGCACCGACGTTGCACCGTTTGGGTATTCAATCTTTTGAACCAATTTTGGTAGAAGGGAGAGCAATTCAACTGCATCCTTTAGTATGTCCGGCGTTTAACGCTGACTTTGATGGCGACCAAATGGCCGTACACGTACCATTGTCATTAGAAAGTCAGGCTGAGGCGCGGTTGTTGATGTTGGCTTCTAACAATATTTTGTCACCAGCCACAGGTAAACCCATTATCACGCCTAGCCAAGATATGGTGTTAGGAGCATATTACTTAACAGCAGAAAATCCTGCTGCTATCAAAGGCGCAGGCAAGTACTTTGCTTCCTTAGATGACGTAATCATGGCTTTCCAGCAAGAGGAAATTGACTTGCACGCCTATATTTATGTTCGGTTTGACGGGGAAATGGAATCAGACCAACCAGATACAGAACCTCTGGAAGTTATAGAACACGAGGATGGTAGCCGGACATTAAAGTATAAGTTCCGCCGAGTCAGAGAAGACTCCAAGGGAAATCTTGTCTCACAGTATATACGTACAACGCCTGGCCGGGTTATTTACAATAAAGCGATTCAGGAAGCACTAGCAAGTTAGTGATGAGTTAAGAGTTATGAGTTATGAGTTTTGAATTAATAACTCCTGACTCCTAACTTATAACTCCTAACTATTAATTCAGGACTTAATGACTAATGACTGAAAAAATGATTTTTCGCAATCGGGTGGTAGATAAAGGTCAACTGAGAAATTTGATTTCTTGGGCCTTTACGCATTATGGTACGGCACGAACCGCAGTAATGGCGGACAAATTGAAAGATTTGGGTTTTCGCTACGCCACCAGAGCAGGGGTTTCCATCAGTGTAGATGATTTGATGGTACCACCAACCAAGCGATCGCTCCTAGAAGCAGCCGAAGAAGAAATTCGCGCCACTGAAGCCCGTTACCAACGAGGTGAAATCACTGAAGTAGAACGTTTCCAAAAGGTAATCGATACCTGGAACGGTACCAGTGAAGCCCTCAAAGATGAGGTAGTTGTCCACTTCAAGAAGACTAATCCTCTCAACTCCGTGTACATGATGGCATTCTCTGGGGCGCGGGGTAACATCTCCCAAGTCCGGCAGTTGGTGGGAATGCGGGGACTGATGGCAGATCCCCAAGGGGAAATTATCGATTTGCCCATTAAAACTAACTTCCGCGAAGGACTGACTGTAACCGAATACATTATTTCGTCTTACGGTGCGAGAAAAGGATTGGTGGATACCGCCTTACGGACGGCTGACTCTGGTTATCTCACCCGGCGTTTGGTGGACGTATCCCAGGATGTGATTATTCGGGAATTTGACTGCGGTACCACTAGAGGCATTCCCATTCGGCCAATGACAGAAGGTGCCAAAACTTTGATTCCCCTGGCAAACCGCTTGATGGGACGGGTAATTGGCGAAGATGTAGTGCATCCAGTTACAAAAGAAGTGATTGCATCACGCAACACCCCAATTTCCGACGACTTGGCCAAGGAAATAGGCAGGTCTGGGGTGGGAGAAGTTGTAGTGCGGAGTCCCTTAACTTGTGAAGCTGCACGTTCTGTCTGTCAACATTGTTATGGTTGGAGTTTAGCCCACGCTAAGATGGTAGACTTGGGCGAAGCTGTGGGGATCATTGCTGCCCAAAGTATCGGTGAACCAGGTACTCAGTTAACGATGCGGACATTCCACACAGGTGGTGTGTTTACTGGGGAAGTGGCACAACAAGTCCGTTCTAAAATTGATGGGACTGTGAAAATTCCCCGCAAATTACGGACAAGACAATATCGTACCCGCCACGGGGAAGATGCCTTGTATGTTGAAGCTAATGGCGTCATCATTTTGGAACCTAAAAAAGAAGGCGATGCCACCCCAGGTAACCAAGAGGTGCAGCTGACTCAAGGTTCTACACTATATGTATTTGACGGCAATCAAGTAAAACAAGGTCAGTTGTTGGCAGAAGTCGCCCTTGGTGGACGCACAACTCGGACTAATACAGAAAAAGCTGTTAAAGATGTGGCTTCTGACTTGGCAGGGGAAGTGCAATTTGCCGAAGTCGTTCCAGAACAAAAAACTGACCGTCAGGGCAACACTACAACCACAGCCGCACGGGGTGGTTTGATTTGGATTTTATCTGGGGAAGTTTACAACTTGCCGCCTGGTGCCGAATTGGTGGTGAAAAATGGTGACGCGATCGCTTCTAATGGAGTATTAGCAGAAACCAAATTAACTACTCTCCACGGTGGTGTGGTTCGCTTGCCCGAAGCTACTCCAGGGAAGAGTACTAGGGAAATTGAGATTATTACCGCTTCTGTAGTCTTAGACCAGGCAACAGTAACAGTCCAAAGTTCCCAAGGTCGCAATAACTACCTAGTTTCCACTGGCAACAACCAAGTATTTAACCTCCGCGCTACACCAGGCACAAAAGTGCAAAACGGTCAAGTGGTAGCTGAGTTAATTGATGACCGCTATCGCACAACCACTGGTGGATTCTTGAAATTCGCGGGTGTGGAAGTCCAGAAAAAAGGCAAAGCCAAACTGGGTTATGAAGTTGTCCAAGGCGGTACGCTGTTGTGGATTCCCGAAGAAACCCACGAAGTTAATAAAGATATTTCCTTGCTGTTAGTGGAAGACGGCCAGTTTGTGGAAGCTGGCACCGAAGTTGTGAAGGATATCTTCTGCCAAAACAGCGGTGTGATTGAAGTTACCCAGAAAAACGACATTCTGCGAGAAGTGGTCGTCAAGCCAGGGGAACTGCTGATGGTGGACGATCCTGAAGCAGTTATGGGAAGAGATAACACCTTCGTCCAACCAGGCGAGGAGTTTCAAGGCACTGTCGCTACGGAATTACGCTATATCCAGTATGTGGAGACACCAGAAGGCCCAGCCTTGTTAAGTCGTCCGGTAGTGGAGTTTGCTGTACCGAACAATCCAGACGTGCCATCAACTACATCGGTAAGTCAACAAACTGGGCGTTCCATTCAGTTACGCGCAGTACAACGGCTGCCTTACAAGGATTCTGAAAGAGTGAAATCCGTAGAAGGTGTAGAACTACTGCGAACCCAGCTAGTACTGGAAATTGAGCAAGAAGGCGAACAAGACCACAACGCTTCCCCCCTAGCAGCAGATATTGAATTAGTGCAGGATACGGAAGATGCAGAAGTTCAACGCTTGCAGCTGGTAATTTTGGAATCCTTGGTAATTCGTCGAGACATTACCGCTGATGCTACGCAAGGTAGTACCCAAACAACACTGGAAGTGCAAGATGGATTAACCATCGCGCCAGGATCTGTAGTTGCACGTACCCAAATCTTGTCTAAAGAAGGCGGGATAGTGCGGGGCGTGCAAAAGGGAACTGAAAATGTCCGTCGCTGCTTGGTGTTGCGGGAAACTGACATGATTACCGTAAATACTAGTACTCAGCCAAAAGTGAAGGCGGGTGACTTGCTCGTAGCAGGTACAGAAGTTGCCGCTGGAGTTTTTGCTGAGGAATCTGGGCAAGTAATGGATGTGAAAAAGTTAGGAGTTAAGAGTGAAGAGTTAGTAGTTAATGCTGAAACTCCTAGTTCCTCACTGCAAACTCAGAACTATGCCATTACTATCCGCGTTGGTCGTCCTTACCGAGTCAGTCCTGGCGCAGTGTTGCAAATAGAAGACGGTGATTTGGTACAACGGGGCGATAACTTGGTGCTGTTGGTATTTGAACGCGCCAAAACCGGAGACATTATTCAAGGTTTGCCCCGGATTGAAGAATTGCTCGAAGCTCGTAAACCTAAAGAGGCATGCATTTTAACACGGCGGGCGGGAGAAGTCAAGGTAGTTTATGGTGATGGTGATGAAGCGATCGCCATCAAAGTCGTAGAATCAAATGGTGTAGTCACAGATTATCCTCTAGGCCCAGGGCAAAACTTAATTGTCCCAGATGGATCTCATGTGTTAGCAGGACAACCGTTGACTGATGGCCCATCTAACCCCCATGAAATTTTGGAAATCTTCTTTAGCTTGGGTTCCGAAGACGGGGTTTATGCTTGTGCTAGCCATGCTTTACAGAAAGTACAGACATTCTTGGTGAATGAAGTGCAAATGGTGTATCAGTCTCAAGGGATTGATATTTCCGATAAACACATTGAAGTGATTGTGCGCCAGATGACCAACAAAGTCCGCATTGATGATGGTGGTGACACCACAATGCTACCCGGTGAATTGGTGGAACTGCGCCAAGTTGAGCAGGTGAACGAAGCAATGGCAATCACAGGCGGTGCTAGGGCACAGTATACTCCAGTATTATTGGGGATTACTAAAGCATCTTTGAACACCGACAGTTTTATTTCTGCTGCATCTTTCCAAGAGACAACACGGGTGCTTACTGAAGCAGCTATTGAAGGCAAATCTGACTGGCTGCGAGGATTAAAAGAAAACGTGATTATCGGGCGATTGATTCCAGCTGGTACTGGTTACAATACTTATGAAGAAACCAGTGCGATCGATGACTATGCTACTGATATTAGTAGTAGTGTCTTAGATGAAGTTGACGATCCCTTGGATATGGTCTTAGATGACCGCACAGCTCGCACCTATAATTTAGATTCTCCGACTCTGGGAGAGCCTAGCTATGGAAGCAGACGTGCGGAAAGGTCAATTTTAGATGACGACGATGACTTAATCGCCGATGAAGTAGCAGACGAAGAAGATTACGAAGACGACGACGAAGACGAAGACGATTTCGACGACGAATAAAACTCAAATCTAAATCATAAAAAGGCAAAAGAAAATTTTCTTTTGCCTTTTTAGTTTGCTTTTAAGAAATATGGAGAGTAGGGAATGGGAAAAGTGTTTCTTTCATTCATAAAAAAATCTGCTACAGTTCATGATTCTTAATCATGTCACCTTACTTTTGTGGCTGACAGAAGTACCACAATCTAATAGGCTGATCTTAAAGTGGTGATTTTTCACAAAGCTCAATTACTGAAAAAGGTAGGCTCGGTTAGTCAGTACTTTTGGATAACCATGTGCAAAATATTGCTGAGCCTCTATCATCACTGAGTTGTTAATTAGTATCTATAGAGAAAATGCGCCTAAAAATCGTTCAGAACTTTGATGCGAGTTTCACCCTCGAACCACAAGCTAAAGAAAGTCTATTTAAATTATTAACGAGTGAAGCTTTTTTAAATCAAATATGCCAGCAATTACAGTGTGAAAAAGTTGAATTTACAGAGTTAATTTTTCAGCCAGTTCCTTATAGCTCAACTACTACTAAAGGAATGCCGACAGAATTTGAAAAATATCATGAATCTGATGAATATATCATCATTAATGTACCGCCAAATTTCATGTTTAGTGCTAAGATTTTTAAACCCAGTCGTCTTTGTGCTATTTACAAAAAAATTTGAAGTTGCTTTTTCATCATTATAATTATTCTAGATGGGTTGTGAATAAAAAATCATGAAAACGAACCGCTAAGGACGCCAAGAGCGCCAAGTTTAGAGAAGATGTTCGCAAAAAAATTATTATTTCTGTAGCAGTTTTGAATTACAAAAGTAAATAAAAGTTTGAGATTTGAGTTATGACTACTGAAACGAATACTCCTGCTTTGGCAAGTTTGGAATACATTCCTTATATTGGCGATCGCGGCCAACTCCCCGAACAATTTCAAGGTAAAATCGGCGTGTATGCTATCTTTGACCGAGAAAAAACGCTGCAATTTGTGGGATATTCTCGTGATGTTTATCTCAGTCTGAAGCAGCATTTGGTACGTCAACCACAGCAGTGTTATTGGGTGAAAGTTCAAACTATTGAACGTCCCAGTCGCACGGTTTTAGAAAATATTGAGAATGCTTGGATTGCCGAAAATGGCAGTGTACCAGCCGGAAATGGCGACAACAAAGAAAAATGGACTAATCCGATTGATGTGAAAATCTTAATGACACCTGAAGAACAGGCAAATTATCAAAATCCAGCTAATGATGAATTGGCACAGATAAAAATTATTAAAAATGTGGCACGGCGAGTAGAAGCAGAAATTTTAAAAGAATTAGAAGCGCGTAGTTTGCAAGTAGAAATTCGCTTTAATCCTAAATTGAAAGAACAAGGGTTACTAGATTTGAAATGAAGGTAGTTTTGGGAAAACTATCTTATGAATATTGCTGGTAATCTTTTATGACAATACAGCTGCTAAACGATCGCTATCAAGTTATCCAGACATTAGGTGCTGGTGGGTTTGGTCAAACCTATCTTGCAGAAGACACCTATATGCCTTCAAAGCGCCGTTGTGTGGTGAAACAGCTAAAACCGATTCACAATAATCCTCAGATTTACCAAATAGTTCAAGAGAGGTTTCAACGGGAAGCAGCGATTTTAGAGGAACTCGGTGGTGCAAATGACCAGATTCCAGCTTTGTATGCTTACTTCTCTTCAGGTGGGGAATTTTATTTAGTTCAAGAGTGGGTTGAAGGTGATACCCTAACTGCAAAATTCCAAAAGCAAGGGCTATTTAGTGAAGCCGCCGCTTTTGAATTATTCATGAATATCTTACCCGTTTTGGATTACGTCCACTCAAAAAATATCGTTCACCGGGATATTAAACCGGATAATATCATCGTGCGTTATAGTGACGGTAAATCGGTGCTAATTGATTTTGGTGCTGTGCGGGAATCAATGGGAACCGTGGTAAATTCCCAAGGAAATCCTACCAGTTCCATTGTGATTGGTACACCTGGATATATGCCTAGCGAACAAGCCGCAGGTAGACCAGTTTATTCGAGTGATTTATATAGTTTGGGAATGACAGTAATTTATTTACTGACTGGAAGAGTAGCGCAACAATTAGAGACAGATTCCCAAACTGGTGAAATTGTTTGGCGACAGTATGCCAGCCATATTAGCCCAATGATGGCAGGAATAATTGATCGAGCGATCGCTTATCATCCACGCGATCGCTATCCTACAGCTAGAGCAATGCTAGATGCTTTACAGAGCATAGCAAATCCAATTCCACCGACGCAACCCGTCTTAACTCAAGCAACTTTAGTATCTGCACCACCACCTCAGACAGTACATAAAAAGCCACAGCCAACTCCTCAAAGTTCTCAAAATAATAGTCAGAATAATATCCTCATCGGTAGTTTAATTGCAGGTGGATTAATTGGTGCATCTATAATTATTGGTCAAATGCTTACAAAATCCCCTCAAGAGATAACAGATAAAACAGTATTGGCTTCACCAACACCATCAACTGTCCCCAGTCCAGTAGAAACACCATCAATTGCCCCTAGTCTAACTATTGAAACTCCAAAATTTACACCAACTCCGTCTCTTCCTACTCAATCTACACCTTCTCCAACTCCATTAGTAACGCCAGATGATAACACTACTTTTAATACTTATTTTTGGCTGAGCCAAAGACGCGTTACTGATGCAGATTTGGATGGTAAAAGTGGTTTTGAATTAGATATTATGCGAAATTCAATATTTGCTAGCCACGGCCGCCGTTTTGACACACCTGAATTACAACATTACTTTAATAACCAAGCTTGGTATCGTCCTATATATTCACCAAAAGAATTTCCAAGAAAATTGCTGTCAATAATAGAGCAACAGAATGTAGAGTATATCAGCAAATATCAAGACCGTTATGGCTTGAGATATTTTAAGAAATAAGTTGCAGCAGAATTGATGAATTCAGAAGTCAGAATTCAGAATTAGAATAGTCTGCACTGCTACTTCAAAGATTCCATAAATTGAATACACTTTTGCATCTGTTGACGCATGGTTTCTCTATCAGCATGAAACCTCCGTCCATGACCTGGTAGCACCCATTCAAAAGAGTAATTAGCCAAGTTACGCATTGATTTAGTTTGTTCTGACCAAGAATACCAGCAGACATCGTGGAATGCAACCAGTTGTTGCAACCTTTCTGACCAAGCGAGATGGTCGCCAGTGAAGAGAAACTTGTTTTTATAAAGTAAAACCGTGTGTCCTTTGGTGTGGCCTGGAACTGAAATAATTAATAAATCCTCAGTCAAGGTAAATGGTTCAAGTCCCGTTAACTGTATTTCCACATTGCGAGTACCCGCAGAAATTTCATCAGCGTGGAGGATGCGCTGACACTGAAAATGCTCTGCAAACTTTTGATGATCTGCTACATCATCCCTGTGAGTTAAATACATATAACAAATTCCACCTATGTCTTCTAAACGCTTGACTAAAGGTGGCGTAAATCGAGGAGAATCAACCAAAATATTACCTTCAGGGAGTTGAATTAAATAGCTAGCAGCACCATAGGATTTTTCAGAATGATATCCACAATGATAAATATTTTCATCTACTAAAATTGGAAACTTTTCCTGAGCAACTTTGATATCTTTTGGTTTTTCAACTGTGCCAATAGAACTAGTAGGACAAGCCAAAAGTGCTTCTAGCGCTGCTAATCTTTCCGCTTTATTTGTTGGTTGATGATAAACTGCTGACTGCTCATCAATACGAGAAAAAACTTCAGGAGTCATCCAGCGACAGGTATCACAATCAATACAAGTAGTATCTACATAAAAATCGCCGTTAACATTTTGGTTGCGACGCTGATTTAAATGAGCCATATTAAAACCTCGTGCTGGGAAGTGATAAACCCTATATCACTACGCTAGCAAAATTGGCTTGAGACTGTAGACGCCACTAGAAGTAAATCCAGTCACAACAGTAAATCATGAAATCGAGTAGGCAGGAAATGAGAAAACTTAACATAACACTATCTACTGATAAATTTCTAAATATGCTTTACTGTTCCAATCCCAGCTGCTCAAATCCGTTTAATCCTGATGACAATAAGTTTTGCATTAAGTGTGGGCAAACACTCACACTATTATTCAGAAATCGCTTTCGGATAATACGACTTTTGGGAGAGGGTGGATTTAGCAGAACTTATGAAGCCAGAGATGCAGATAGAATAGATGAGCCTTGCGTAATTAAGCAATTTGTCCCACAAGTTCAAGGAACAAATGTGCTTGAGAAAGCCACATAGTTATGCTCGTATGATTGCCATACCTGTAGTACCTGTAATATCACTGACTGCTTGATGCAGTTGTATGTTCATTTGAGTTAAAACTTTCTGCATCCGTTGGATGTGAACACTGGCACTTCGGATGAGACTATCACGTTGACGGATATAGCTACGTAGAACACAGATTTCGTCTTCTGGGCGAAAAGAACCTGACAACAACCCATAGCTGTGTAACTGTTGCAGCCATTGACAATCTAAAACGTCTGTTTTGCGACCAGGTAGAGTTTTGACATGGTGGGCATTGACTAGCTTGACCTCAAAGCCACGAGTCTCCAAAATTTGAAACAATGGAATCGAGTACACATCCGTTGATTCCATTGCCACAGTCTCAACCCCAGACTCAGTTAACCAATCAGCGATAGCGTACAAATCAGCCGAGGTACTTAAAAGCTTCAAAGCTTCTAACTTCTGGAAAGAGGTTTTGATACAACTGGCAGTATTCGTCCACAAATTTTACTGTGGGTGCAGGTGGGCGAGGCTCAACCATACTCTCTGTCTGGTGTTTTTGCGATCGCTCCTAATTATACTTTGTCGAGAGTGATAAAAGAGGGTTAAGTAGGTAGACATAATTAAATGTAAGATTGGAGCTTTTTCGTAGTAAGCGATTTATCGCTCTTAACAGACGTTTTAATGGCTCAAGCCCATACTACGAACTTTAGTTTAATTGAGTCCTTCTACTTAGCAATTTTTAGAACTTTAAACAACTTGAGTTCAGCAGCCAGAATTCCAAATTCAGAATTCTTTGTTGCTCCTTTGTAGGCTGTAAAACTTTTCAGTCTTATAATTGTCCAGGTAGAATAGCACGGATGTGTTATCCTACTAAATTTGGGCTGAAAAAATTTGTATAAATCATTTCTAATTTATACGAATAACAGCTCATTTATTTGGTTGTATATTTTGCATTTTCCTACAAAACCTCACATTGCAGGCATCCCCAAATTATGGATTTATCCAACTTTACTACTCTTCAAAACTTAGAAGCCGCCTTCGGTGGTGAGTCGATGGCCAATCGTAAGTATTTGTTTTTTGCTGAGGTGGCGCGTAAACTTGGATTTACAGACTTAGCAAAACTTTTTAAAGAGACAGCAGACCAAGAAACTGAACACGCTTTTGCACATTTTGAATTGCTACATCCAGAGCTTGTGGTAGACGATGCCGCAGCTTTAACTGATGAACAAAAGCGGGAAATTGTGTCTCGTTGTTTATCATTAGCAATTGAAGGCGAGACTTACGAATATACCACAATGTATCCACAATTTGCCGCAGATGCTCAACGCGATGCCTACGGCGGGCAGAGCCAACGCGATAATCCTGCTGCTGAAGAATTTCTCAAACAAGCTAAAGAATCCGCCGATCATGCCAACACATTTCGGGAAGCTGCACATCGTTTTGGCTTGTTAAAATTCATCGAAAATTATCACGCCGATCGCTACGCTGAAGCTTTAGAAGTATTAAATGGAGGACAAGCAGCAAATAGAGCCGTAGATGAAAATCCTCAAACTCGTAAATGGATTTGTAGACAGTGCAGTATGATTTACGATCCCGTTGCTGGCGATCCTGATTCAGGAATAGCACCTGGGACACCTTTTGAAGAAATTCCCGATGATTGGGAATGTCCTATTTGTGGTGCTAGCAAAAAAACTTTTAAACCACTTGAGGAAAAAGTTGCAGCTTAATCCGACATTGAAGAAGGCAGAAGGCAGGAGGCAAAGGGCAGAAGGTTCTTTTCTCCAAGGGGATTCAAACCCCTCCTGAAAAGGAGCCACCAAATTTTCAATTTGGTGCGGTGTTTCGCCTTGCAATGTCGGTGCAAGAGATGGTGACGCTCCTGCGTCGAAGAGAGCTTCTCTACGAGAGGCTTGTCTGCGACACGATCCGCGAACGCGAACGCTATCGGGGATTTAGGAGAAAGGATAAATCCCTTCTCCCTTCTGCCCTCTGCCTTTCTTGATAAATTACAGTCACCTTAATCGTTGACTGCTGACTGATGACTGTTGACGGTTAACAGTTATCAGTCAACAACTATTACCTGAATTCAGACTTTCTACCCAGGGTAATCTCATGAGTTCACTAAAAGATAACGGCAAATTTGAACGCCAAAAGCCTGTTTATCTAGAGATAAATTTTCACATAGTTTGTGCGGTTTCTCTAATAGCTGTTATCGGAGTTTCCAGTGTGACTCCAGCTTTTCCGAAGTTAGTCCAAGAGTTCAATATAAATCCCAAAGATTTGGGTTTATTGATTACAATATTCACATTTCCAGCTTTGATTTTAGGGCCACTCATCGGCATCTTTGCTGATAGATGGGGTAGAAAGAGAATTATCGTTCCTGCATTGTTATTATTTGGAATTGCTGGTACAGCTTGCGCCTTTGCTCGCGATTTTAATCTACTGCTATCCTTACGTTTACTACAAGGAATTGGCGCTGCACCTTTGCTTTCTTTGAGTATCACTTTAATCGGTGATTTATATACAGGAGATAGACGCACTGAGGCAATGGGTTATAGTGCAAGTATTAATAGCATTGGCACTGCAACTTATCCCATAATTGGTGGTGCATTGGCAACAATGGGTTGGTATTATCCTTTTATGTTACCGATATTAGCAATTCCTCTGGGATTGCTCGTATTATTGAGACTGAATAATCCAGAACCACAAGGCGATCGCAATTTAAAAGACTATTTAAGAAATGCACTAAAAGTTCTCAAAAACCGTAAGTTATTGGGGCTTTTTATAGCCAGTACAGCTAACTTCGTTTTTCTGTATGGTGCTTATGTTACCTATTTACCACAGCTAATTAATGATATCTTCAAAGCTCCACCTACTGTTATTGGATTGTTACTTTCTAGTGTTTCCATATCAATTACTATTGCAGCCACCCAGTTAGGCAAATTAGCCAGAAAATTTCGCCCTGCTAATTTAATTAGCGCGTCTTATATTTTCTATGGATTGGCTATGTTAATGATTCCTTTTGTGCCTAATCTCTGGTTACTATTAATTCCCAGCATAATTTTTGGTATTGGTCTTGGCATTGGTTTTCCTAGTATCCAAACATTGTTAGCAGATTTAGCACCAAAAGAATATTTGGCGACAATCATATCAGTCAACGGGACATTTTTCGGTTTAGGGCAAACATTAGGGCCGCTGTTAATGGGCTACATCTTTGGTTTTGGTGGAATTACTAGTGTGTATTATGCAGCAGCCGGTTTTGCAGTGCTGATATTTTTTGTATTTAGGTATTGCACTTGTTTGTAACAAGTAGTGGGGGTAAGGTCAAAATCCTGTACATCGAATTCACGTTAACTAAAATTTTGGGGACTGGGGAGTAGAGAGTAAAAACGCAAACTGTATACAAATAAGATCTCTACCGAGTGCGATCGCCAGAGTAAGCTAATCGTCATTCAAATTGCATCTCCGTGTCCCCGCGTCTTTCTAGCGAGTTGAACTATGCAATTTAAAAGCGCATCAGCTTAGAATCATTGCCATGATGAGAAATTAAAGTACGGCTGAGGATGAAGTAAGCGATGCCTTCTCTTTCAGAGACGCTACCGCGAACGGCGGGCTACGCCACTGCGCGATAATCTTTAATATCTTCAGCAAAAATCTTAATCATCAATATTTCTCACCCCATACAGTCGTTAATTTGTCCTTAGATAAAGACACAAAGCGAGAGTGACAGATGGGGTAAGACGCGTCGCTCGAGCAAATTGATTAAGTGGATTTGCGATTCATTAAGAATTTAGTCAATAGAAATCCGCTGAGGGCCACTGGCTTTGCCATTATTTGCCTCACTTGTATTAGAAGTGGAACTATTTGAGTGCTTCTGTTGATCTAGCCAGCTTTTAACGGGATCGTCTGCAAGATTGAGTCGAAGCACACCAGAAAATAATCCACCGAGAAACGAGACTGGGTGCTGGGTAAGTTCTCGGAATATAGGTGACAATTCATCAATAAACATTAAAAGTCTCCTGGCTCTGCCGTAAAAAATTGTTACTTTTTAATTAATCGTAACGTGTTAGGGCATTGGGCATTGGGGAGGCAGTGCGGTCATTTGGTCTCCAAATGTGGAGCAACTGCCGTGATTGGGTATGGAAAGAGGATGGGGAGCCGACGTTTCAGGGTAAGGGGAAAGACTTATTGCAACTTCACCTGTGCCCCTCTGCTTCCCCATTTCCCCGCTCCCCACTCCCTACTCCCCTATGAACTTGGTTCCTGTTCGGGAAACATACACTTATCGGAGTCACAACCACTAGGGCCAGCTTCTGACATTTCGCCTAAATCGTAGCGGCTGAGCGCTGCACAGAAATCATCTGTTTTGCGCCGTGCTTTGACTTCTTGAGTTAAGCGATCGCAAGTTGCTTTATCTATTGGTTCAAACGGCAAACGTGGGAAGGATTGCAAATCGTCAAATCTTGCTAAAAGTGCTGCGGAAATATATCCTTCATCATTTTGAATGCTATCGTAAATCCGCTGTCCAAGGCTTTCGACTTCATCAGAGCGAAGTTCTAAAGTTGCTGATGTGTTGTGGCTTACATACCAGCGCTGAACTTGTAAGACAAAATCAAATTGGGCTAAAACAGAAAACTTAGAAACATCTATTTCATCTGCTCCAGGTAAATCAGCCCAAGATACAGCAACAGGGATTTCTACTAACCATTCGCTGACGCGTGGATCGAAAGGATCGTTGAGTAAATTACCATATTCGTCTTTGTCTGATTGTGAGGGGATGACATTGTAACCATAGTCAATACAAGCTAAAGCTACGGGATCATTTTTTCCGAAGGTAATGCGGCGAATAAATCGTTGCGCTTTCGGGGGATGCCATCCGGAACTAGCATTAGTTAATAAAGCTTTGGTGCCGCTAGGTTGAACTGTAGTGCAGCGATTTGGACGTTTGAGATTGTGGCGATCGCAATAATCCCAAACAACTCGATGCACGGTATCTTTCCAAAAGCTTAAATATTTCTCCTCCTCACGCTTAAAAGCTAATCCTTGTGGAGTCGCAGGTCTTCCTGCTTCCCACCAGCGCAGCCAATCAACACCAAAAGCATGAACGAAGAAATCAAATAAACCTGTAAAAGAAACTCCCACAATTGGGTCTAATTCCCGGCTGTATTGATAGCGTGGTTCTTGGAACTTGTGGTTTAAAAGTGCTGCTACAGATAATGCCCCAGCGGTGAAAGCCTCCTCTTGTTCTTTGTAGTTAAATGGGTCAATTTGATTGAGATGAACCTCAGACAAATTACAGTGAAAATTAGAGCCGATGATTTCCAATTTTGTTATCCTAAAGGCTTTTTATCCTCTAGTTCTACTGCTTGATAATTTGCAGTAGCTCCGCGTACATTTTGCAGATGTTTGAGATAATAAAAATACTTTTGTACATCTGCCCCCGCACTCTTGGAGAGATTATATTCTAGATGCCTATTTTACGTGTAATCTAGTTTCACTCTCTACGCTGTACGGTGTCAAAGGCTTATTACTTCCTTTGATTACCACGGGATTAGCATCTCAGCTTTCCCCGTTTTTGCGAGGTTTTTAACGTGAGGCAAAATCAATTACCACACGGATTTAGCCCATAGCGAGCCAAACGATGTTCTAGCTCTTTAGCATCAAGTTGAGGATAGCGTTCTTGCAACCATTGTTTTGCTGTGCCTTGGTTATAAGCATTCAAGAAATCAACTTTTAAAGCTTGGGTTGGCAACAAATCTATATTCCCTCTGGCTACAGCTTCACCAGCCCATTGAATTGCACCTTCGCCACTATAATATTGTTTGCGAACAGCATCAACACATTCTTCTAATGTCGGCTTGCGGTGAAAAACTCTGGTATGGTTGGCCATTCTCAAAGCATCACGCTCAGGATCGATTCGCCAGTTACCCTCTGCATCTTGTTGCCATAAATTATCTTTGGCTGTTGCTCCCAGGCTGTCGTCAGCAGTAAACTGACGCATACCCGCACTCCTCCGGATATTGCCTGCAACAATTGTTACAGCACCTTCATCAATTAATAAACAACATTCAACTGAAGTTAATTGCCGCCCTTTAGCTTTATTCAGAATAGATGCACAACGCTGATAAAGTCCGGGCAATTTCACAGGATTCGCAACTCCACCAAAGCCGTTGAGAGTTTCTCCTGCTTTACGAACATCACTGATATCAACTAATACTTCAACGTCTCCCGAAAAACCTTCGTTAGTCGAGAGTTCTAATAGGGTTTGATATGATTCAACCCAACCTTCACGGCTATCTCCAACGTAAATAGTAACCTTGTTGCCTTCTATATGTGTTTGTGTATATTCACGACGCTCAATTTTTACAGTACTACCAATTTCACCTTGTACGGAGACCTTCAAGTGGTTACGGATAGGGGGCAACTGATTAATATATTGTGCTTCTAAGACGGCTCCGGTACCACAACCCATCATTGCCAAATCCATCATTAATCCGAAGGCACTCCAGTTTTCTAGATTAGTGGAAGTGCAATTATAGGCGCCGGAAAAATTCTTTGGCTTTCTAATCCAGTCCGTACCGCCAACCCATAACCAGCGTCCACTGGGCATGGCTTTCAGATTACGCTGCATCCGATCTAATATTGCAACTTCTTCTCTTGCGAGTTTTCCTAACTCGATTAAACCTTGTAAAGTGCGATCGCATACCTCATCCCATGTTTCCCTCAACCCTGCCTTAGTACGGCGACTATAGGTTCTAAAAAATACAGGATTTGCAGCAGGGGCAGTCTCTGGAAACCCTGCGCTCTGGCGTTTTCTTTCAAGCTTTTGAACCATAAATCAAGTCTTGTTGCGTGCGAACAGATTATGACTATACGCCAAGTAGATTCAGGATTAAAGATTGTCAAATTGTCCACTTTACGCTAGCGCTAGTTCGTACTAATTGCAACAGAACTTTATGATATATAATATTCACTACTCCTAAGTAGATTTATTTTACTATGTTTTAATTATTACGAATACTTTATAAGTAAAATTATCTCTATCTTGAAGCTGATTGTCACTTATAAAAGCTTGCGATCGCTTGGCGTAGATCCCGATTCTCTCATTTAAATTGCTATCAATATTCATTTATAAAATAAATATGTACTAATAACTGAGGAAGAGTAAACCCATCATGCTAAAGTACGATCCATTAGCTTGTTTGCCCTGATCAGAGGAACTGCCAGACTCTGACGATACCCCAGTAGATAATCAATTACAAAAATCAATTCCTGATTTACTCAGAAGCGTATTAGCAATGGCTTGGGCAGATAGCATGGATTGGTTTTTTGGTATTCGTATGGGTATTTATTACGACCCAAATTTACCAGCTATAGTCCCAGATGCGTTTTTGAGTTTGGGTGTAAAGCGATTTTATGATGAAAATCTCCGTCCTAGTTATGTGCTTTGGGAAGAAAAGAAACTACCGATATTAGTACTTGAGGTGGTATCTCACATAGATTGCGGTGAGTACTCGACTAAGAAAACAGAGTATGCAAGATTGGGGTTTTTATATTACGTAATTTACAACCCATTTCGTTGCAACAAGCCACGTTTAGAAGTTTGTAAATTAGTTAATAATGCTTATGAATTCCTTAATAGCGATCGCGTTTGGTTGCCAGAGATAGGTTTAGCGATTGGCATAGAACGGGGAACTTATCTAGGCATTGCCCGCGAGTGGTTGTATTGGTATGACGAGCTAGGTGAACGGTTTTTAACATCAGAAGAACAGATGAAACAAGCTCGACAAGAAGCACAGCAAGCAAAACAAGTTCTGCAAGCACAGCAAAAAGCTCAACAAGCACAACAAGAAGTCCAATTATTACGAGAACAATTGCGATCGCCCTGCATAGATCCTGATTCTCTCACCTGAATTGCTGTCAACACTCATTCACGAATATCAAAGACTCGCCGACGAATATCAAAGATTCTCGCGTGAATATCAAAGACTTGCCGACGAATATCAAAGACTCTCACGCGAATATCAAAGACTCTCACGCGAATATCAAAGACTCATTCATGAGTATCCAAGACTCATTACAGCAGTTTTCATTTACCTAAATCACACTCATGCCTTCTTCTTTGCGCCTTTGCGCCTGTGCATGAGACAAAAATCTTTTATTAATTACGAATTACGAATTACGAATTACCCTATCAAGATTTGCACTCACACTTTCAGCATCCGGTGACTTCAATCGCTGCAAAATCTCTAAAGCTGGTTGCAAATAGGATATCGCTTTAGTGTGTTCACCCTGCTGTTCTGCCAAACCTCCTAACCACCACAGATTCATTGCTTTGCCGTGGACATTTTCAATGTGTTCATTGATTTCTAGGGATTGCTGCAAAAGCGTAATCGCCTTTTCAATATCCCCCAGGCTGGTGTAGACAAATGCGAATTGGTGTAACATTGCGGCTTTGCCTTCAACATCACTAATCAGTTCAAGGATTTCTAAAGACTGATTGCATAGTGCGATCGCTTCTTTGATTTTCCCTTGTTTAGTATATAAAATTGCCAGTAGGTGCAACGTCACAGCTTTGCCTTGGAGATCACCAATCCCTTTTTTGATGTCCAAAGATTGGTGTAAGAGTACAAACGCTTCATTGACATCTCCTTGGTTGGCGTAGATACGTCCTAGTTCGTGCAACGTTGCTGCTTTGCCTTGGAGATCACCAATGCCTTCTTTGATGTCCAAAGATTGGTTTAGGCGTGCTATCGATTTATCTATATCCCCTCGGTTGGCATAGATACGTCCTAGTTCATGCAACGTTGCTGCTTTGCCTTGAACATTACCAGTGCGTTTATCAATATCAAGAACTTCATTGTAAATTTCAATGGCTTTATCCACATCCCCTGTTTTAAGGTAGATACGTCCTAGCTCATGCAAAGTAGACGCTTTCCCTTGATCATCGTCAATATGTTTCCACATTTCCAAACACTTTTTGTAGAGTGCGATCGCTTGTTTAACATCACCCAAGTTTGCGTTGTAAATACCTGCAAGTTGGTGCAAAGTTGCCGCTTTTTGTATTTGATCTTCTGTAGGGCAAAGATTTAAAACTTGATGATAATGTACTAACGCTTGATCAATTGAACCCAGTTCTTTCTCTGATACAGCTAATTCATGGAGTATTCTGTAATCTTCAACAACTTTTAGTGTGCTTCGGCAAATCTCAAGAACTTCCCGATAACGGCTAATTTTTACCCATTGTCTCGCTAAAGCAGCTGCTATTTCTTTTGAAATTCCTTCATCTTTCCCCAACAACGCCAACCGATGAATTTCTAACTTTTGTGATTCCGTACCACTTTCCGCCTCTTTCCACCACAGCGCCTTCAGCAACGCCAGCATTACCTCCACAACTTGTTGCTGCAACACATAAACCCCATTTCGTAATTCCAAATTCGCCTCAAAGTCATCCAGCACAAAGGCAAAGCGCTGTTCTTTGGTATTTAGTCCTTCAGTGAAAAACTTGGTGAGGCGCTGCATCAACGGTAAATTGCGATTGAGAATTTCATGCCCCCGTTCCGAGGTACATTGTTCAGCAAGGGTTTTGACCAGTTTGTCCTCATCCAGTTGCCGAAAGTTCACCAGCCTGTGATAGCCAACCATCCTTTCTAGAAGTCGCGCCGTCACAGTACTCTTACCCACACCCCCCAGTCCGTGAATTAGTACGCCTAATGAAGTGCGAATCGCTTTGAGACAACGTTGCAAAGTCCGCCGTCTCCCCACAAACTCAGAAGGTTTCGCCACCCGCACTAGTTGGGTATCGGGATCTAAAAACTGTTGATATGCAGGTTCCGGCGCTGAGGGTGGCACATCTCCCAACACATCCACCAACGCACCGGGACATTCTCCCTGGACATATAACCGCAACAAATGCCAGTCACGCACTTTCTGTTTAAACAACTGCTGGTAAGTGCTAGCGAGTGCTTCAGCTAATTGATATCCGGCTGCCAATTTGCCGTAGAGGTGCGCGGCGGCGGCTGTAGCTGTCCGATCTTCCACCGGCCGCCCCCAACTTAAAACCGCCCTCGCCCCTTGGGCAATTAGTGCTTCAGCCATTGAAGGGACAGCCCCTTTATCTGGTGCTTGTCCAGTCCGACACCCAGATAAAAACACCAACTTGGGAAAGCGAAACCGGAAGACTTCCGCCAGTTCTGCGGCTGTGGTTTCGTGGCGTTCCCCGATTTCCGTCTCAGTGATAAAGTAAGGCGTGTAAGGTGCTTCATCTTTAATTGAGGCGTGTCCTGTGAGGTGAAACACATCAAAATCATCAAGATAGCGACTCCACACCTTACCCAACTCGCTAACGCAACCGCTTTCTTCCACCCGCAAATCTACAGCAAAATCTCGCGTATCAGCCAGAATTCTCGCCTCTTCTTGTTCAAACTCTAACTTTGGTTGCACATCTTCCGGGTCGGTTGCCATAAACAATACTCGCAATTGTCGTGCTTCCACAGAAAATGCTTCGGTTTCTTTCTCAATCCAGCGCAGAGGTAACACCACTGGATTAACGCGCTTTACCAAAAAATCCTCACCATCATGCAGCACTTCCCAAGGTAGATGTGCCAGTTTTTTATCAGTATCAATGGCAATTACCAACCCCTCACCGCGACAGTTAGCAATTCCCCGACTCAACCACCGTCCATCGCCATCCAACCAAAAAAATAACTGCTGCCCGATTCCTGGTAGATTGGGCAGCAGTTTATAGTAATCTCGTTCGCCTTGCTTGAGGAAATTAGCGATTTCTGCTGATTTCAGGCGACGTGATTCATAGTGCTTTTGTTGAGGTAGCCAATACCTGAGTTCAACTGTTTCCTGCGTACTTTCCCGAAGTTGAATGCGGATAGTTTGCACTTTATTTGCTGAGAGATTTGAGGATTTCCGTGATTTCCTCTAGAGTAGCATCTTCAAGTAAAATCCTGTTTCCCGTATCAGGGTCAAGAATTACCACATCAAATTGCTTCCCTGGATGGGATTTATGCCATTCTTGATACCATTTGCGGATTTGTTCGGCTAAAGCAGCAGCACCACCCACAATGCCAATAATAGTGGCTATAGCTGCTAGAGTTCCTTCTCTTTGGGTTGGTACTTCGTAGGTTCCCGATATTCCAGGAATTTATAGTAAAGCCTCGGCTGCTGTTGGTGCGTTTTCACCTTCAATACCAACTTGAATTTCTGCCATAAAGTTATCTGCGAATTTATACAGTATTTTTATCTCACGCAAAGGCGCAAAGGCGCAAAGAAGAAAGCATTTCTAAATTATTTACTTTGTGTTGTAGCAATTGTCTAAAATAAGGCAACAAACGCAAACCTGGAAACCCAAATTTAATCTGACTTTCTTAATTTTGAATTTTGAATTTTGAATTAATTATGTCTCTTGCTCCTTGGCGAAGTGCGATCGCCCACGCCCTCCATCGCAACCGCAGTCTTGTTTACGCGCGTTACCTACAATTAGCGACGATACAAGCAAACCATCGCCCTGCTAATCGGACTGTAGTCTTTCGCGGCTTTCTCGAAGAAACGAACCAGCTAAAATTTATCACCGACAGCCGTAGCGCCAAGACCGACCAAATACAGCAACAACCTTGGGCAGAAGCTTGCTGGTACTTTCCCAATACACGAGAACAATTTCGTCTTACTGGCTGTTTGACTTTGGTAGGTAATGATGATTCCCACGAAGATTTACAGCCAGCACGCATTTCTATTTGGCAAGAACTGAGTGATGCAGCGCGTTTACAGTTTGCTTGGCCTCATCCTGGTAAACCTAGAGTCAAAGAACTACAAGCCTTTGAGCCACCAGCACCCGACCCCATACAACCAGTGCCTAGTTTTTGTTTGCTGCTACTCGACCCAGTGCAGGTAGACCATTTAGAATTGCGGGGTGAACCACAGAATAGAAAGTTTTATCACCGCGATGAGAATCAAAAGTGGTTTTGTGAAGAAATTAATCCTTAATTTTGTCAGTTAGAAGTTATGAGTTGGAAAGTGCAAAGCTGGCATTAATAATTTTTATTCCTCACTCTTAACTCCTAACTCCTAACTTTATTTAAATGCCCGCACCATCTAGAAACTGCTGTATTGCTTTATCTCTAAGGTTACACACAGGAGCATTTTCTGATAGTTCAGTTTCTTTAGAAGCTACAGAACCTGCCAACACAGGAGTTTTTCCATTTGAAGAATGAATACGCTGAAGATTTTGTATTTGTTCTTCTAACAATTCAATCCGATTTACTAAAGCGCGAATTACTTCGGCTTCTGAGTCTGGTAGGTTATTGTGTTCTAATGGCGCAACTCTCACTCCAGAACGATACACAATACGACCAGGTACCCCTACCACAGTGCAGTCAGAAGGGACATCCCTGAGGACAACTGACCCAGCACCAATACGGACATTATTGCCAATTTGGATATTTCCCAGGACTTTTGCTCCCGCGCCTACTACAACATTTTCACCCAATGTAGGATGGCGCTTACCGCATTGTTTACCAGTTCCCCCAAGGGTTACTCCTTGATAAATTAGCGCATAGTCTCCCACGATCGCAGTTTCACCAATTACTACACCCATACCGTGGTCGATGAATACACCATACCCAATTGTTGCACCTGGGTGGATTTCAATTCCAGTCAAAAACCGAGCTAAGTGAGAAATCAGGCGAGGGATAAAGGGAAGACCAACACTATGAAGCCAATGAGCCAGCCTATACAATAACAGGGCTTGCAACCCAGGGTAACAAAATAAAACTTCCAACCAGTTACGCGCAGCCGGGTCACGTTCAAATATGATACGAAAGTCAGCACTCAGAGTAGATAGCACGAGATAGTACCCTCGGAAAGCACAACAAGCTACTATCCCATATTATCGTCTCAGGCGTTGCACAAAAAAATGGGGCATGGGGCATAGGGCATTGGGAGGGTGGGGTGGTAGGGTGAAGTTCTCTCTCTATATCCGCATCTCCCTATTCCCCAATCCCTAGTCACCAGTCTCCAATCACCAGTGCCCATCACTGCTGTTCCACTGTCACAGTGTAATCCCGCTTCATCCCAGGATTAAATGTGCCTACCCAAATCCTATAAGTGCCTTTTTTCCAGTTCTGATCGCTAACGCTAGCATCTTTTCTTTTGCCAGTATCATCGCCGCAACGAATTGTCGTTTTATCTGGACCTTGGATGAGTAAAGTGGTATCGTTGTTATTGCTATCAATCTTTACTGTCAAATCGGAAAAGTCATTTTCCAAAACCATAATGTGATCTGGATTCGGATCGGCAAAACCGATACAGGCTTTCTTTTCGCGATCGCGGTTACTAATAGCAGACAATGAGTAAGAACCACCTGTAAATCCCTGCACTTTTCCTTGTGCTGGATCGAAGTTTGTTGACAGCGTAAAAGTGCCAAAGTTTGCTGTTTCTGCTATTACCGGGGTAGCTGCTAAGGCAGTAACCATAGCTAACAGCCAGCCGCCACAATACTTAGGTCGGGGGCGACGGTATTTCATAGTAGCCCTCCAACAGGCTTAAAGAATAGTAGTGATATATACATATTGTAGTTAATAAATTACAGTGATTTTTCTGTTCGATGTGCCACATTCAAATGTGCCACAATTCATATCTTTAAATGCAAGCAGTTAATTGCTAGTTTATATTTCGTTCTAAACAGCAGTTACACTTCTTTAAGTGAAATAAAGTGCAGAAATTAAAATAATTTTTAACCTTCTGCACTTTGAGTTTGTATGAAAATTTCAGGAATTATTTAGTTGGAAAAAGACACCAGCTTTAATCGCTTCTGTGCTAGTTCCGTAAGTACTAACTGTGAGTGATCGCAGGTTATTAAAAAATGGTTTTCCTAAAACTTCCACTAACTTGAGAATTGGAATTTCACGTTCTAATAAATCCTGACTTTTTTTCCAATCAAGATAGACATAGCCTTGGTTAGGTATAGGGATAGGAGCAATACTATCTTGGAACTTAGGATTATTAATTAAGGAATTTCCCTTGGCTGTGAAAATTTCATCCATTGTCTCAAGATCGGAGGTAAAAATTTCATAATTTCCTATAGTTGTATGTGCTCCCCGCACTTTTGTCTCAATGGTGAATGATGCTCGGTTTTGGTCATTGTTTTTTTTACTAGCTGTAGTTAACTCTGTCCAAGCAGAAATTTTTTGGTTGTCTATGCTTAGAGGACTGATGGTAAGTCCATTAGATGAAGCGATCGCGTCTAAACGCGCTACGCCTTGTTTTACACCTTCGGATTTTTCCGCTACAAAAATCCAATGGGGGGTTGTTTGCTCTTGAGGTAACAATGCCATAGCATATTCTCCCTGTACCCAACTGAAAATATCCTTTGGCAAATTTATTCCCCAGCGTTTTTGAACATCGCCCAACGGTTTTAGGAACCCAGAAACTACATCTTCTTGAGAACCATATATAGTTGCTGTTGCTTGTTTCCAAAGTTTAGCTACATCGCTGTTAGCCAAATTACTCAAATTTGATCCGGAAATTACCAAACCTGCTGATGCTGGAACATATTGCAATGCTCCTACAGGTTTGGTTAGTGGTGCTGATGGAGAAACATTTTCTGATGAACCCACAAAGGCGGTTTCTGCTAGTAATCCTTTGGGCTTCAACAACAGAGAAATGATTTCGCTGTTAAATGTTTGTTCTGCTAATTCTAATCCTTGCCATTTTGCCACAATGGGAAGATTCAAGAAGGCTACAGCTATACTACCTTTAGGTAGTTCTTTGGTGGCTTTTTGATATTCAGAGGAGCTAGTCAAATTTAAATCAGGAGCCTGGACGTTATTGATAGCCTCTCGCAGCACTTTGGGATCGTTAGCAAACAACACAAAGTTTTGTCCAACCACAGCACCAGCTAAATTATTTTGGATTTGACTTTGTGCGATCGCTTGCTGATTGTCAGAAATTAACTTTACGCCTTTGTATTCTTCAACATTTAAATTTGCCCCAGCTAAGGCTCTTTTAGAAAATAACAACTCGACAAACTCGCGACTTTTTTCCGGTTGCTTGGTTGCAAGTGCCAAAAGATACCCTGGCTGTTGTCCATTTTCTGGGTCGCGATCGATATCTAAGGTGGCGATCGCCAGTGTAATTTCGTTACCTAGCCAGGGTTTAATATCTTCTTGGTAATCGATGCCACTCTTAGCTAGGAAAGTAGTTTTGAGTTTAGATAGTTCCCCTTCACGCTCAAAGGCTTGCAAACTGTCAGGATTTGTCAGTAATGAAACTATCACAGGAGAAAGTTTCGATACAAATATTGTTGCACCAGGCTGGGAGGTAGAGGTAATGAAGCTAGCCGGATTTTTAGGGAAAAACCAGTAGAAGCCAGCGATGGCGATCGCTAACACTGCGATCGCACCAGCTACAATAAAACCGACGAATGGACGTTGTCTATTCACATTAAACCTATTAAAAAAGATAGTTCACAGCCATTTAAGCAGAAAGCCTAGCCCATTGATGAAGAGAACACGGGGAAGTGGGGCGCAAAGACGCAAGGACACAAAAAAGCAAAGAAGTAAGAATGCAAATTTCACTATCTCCCTGCACCTCTTAATATTCCAATATTCCTGCATTCTTTTATCTTTACGTCCTCCGTCCCTTGCGCGTCTTCCTTAAAAGAAGTTCAGTTCGCCAAAAGCTTGCGCTTTGACTTCTCTTTGCTTCCCTGCATCCCTGTGTCTTCTTGGGAATCAATGCTCATGCCAAGGCAGAGATTTTCTGTCAACATAAATAAATTACAATTGTTCACAAAAATCTCATGACAGAGAACTCTTTTAGTCAGCCCATTGCCCACATTAGTGTAGAGGAACTGGCACAACGTCTGGCTTCAGGCGATCCAAGCATACAGCTAGTAGATGTACGGGAACCACAAGAATTGGCGATCGCTAGCATTGAGGGCTTTGTGAATTTACCCCTAAGTGAATTTCCTGAATGGGGAGATCAAGTACCTACTCTCTTCAATCCCCAAGCTGAAACCCTTGTGCTGTGTCACCACGGTATCCGTTCTGCCCAGATGTGTCAGTGGTTACTTGCTCAAGGATTTACCAATGTGCAAAATATTTCAGGTGGTATTGATGCCTACTCTAAATTAGTAGACCCTTCAATTCCCCAGTATTAACTTTTTAACTTATGGATTACTTCAGATGGGACTTACTCTTCCATCTGGCTTTTGCTATTGTAAAATCAGTCGTCAATCAATTTGGGGGTTTCCTGGGGAAGCTTGGGACTTTACATTGAGTAGAGATTTGTCGAGTTTTTAAGTCCTAATGTAGCAGCGATCGCCACAAAAATACGTATTCGATAATACTGTTCACAATATAATAGTTGTGCAAAAATACGGTTATAAAGCTATGAACTTGTAGATTAAGATAGTCGCTCTTTATAGCAAAAAATGAAATTGTCTTTGCAGCAAAATTTCAACCGTGTTATTGGCAAGCCACCAGATTATTTATCACAATATAATTGTATAATTTATTAAATTAATTAATTATTAATAATCTTTGTTTGGGATCGAATCCTGAAATTTTTTCCAAGCTTGATGAAAATTTGCACTCAGCAAAACATACCCTATGGAAGTCCAGTTGACAAATCGACAACAGCACATACTTTGGGCGACGGTACGTCACTACATTGCTACGGCAGAGCCTGTTGGTTCAAAGGCTTTGGTCGAGGAGTACGATTTGGGTGTTAGCTCAGCAACAATTCGCAATGTCATGGGTGTTTTAGAAAAGTCTGGGTTACTTTACCAACCATACACCTCTGCCGGACGAGTACCTTCAGACTCAGGATATCGCATTTATGTTGACCAGCTAATTACACCTTCTCTGCGTTCGCGCAGCGTCTCGCAGACAGACGCTAAGCGTAGCCTGCTTCCACGAAGTGGTACGGAAACTTTAGCAAAAGAAGTAGAGGTGGCACTGCAAAAGCGCCTTCACTGGGAAGATTGGAGTTTAGAAACTCTACTGCAAGGAGCTGCACAAATTTTAGCAACCTTGAGTGGCTGCATTAGCTTGATTACCATGCCTCAAACCACCACAGCACTAGTGCGACATCTGCAATTAGTACAAATTGAAGCGGGAAAAATCATGCTCATTGTAGTGACAGATGGTTATGAAACACATTCTAAATTGATGGATTTGTCACCAGCACCAGAGGAAACACAACGCGAACCAGAAGTAATAGATCGTGAATTGCAAATTGTTTCTAACTTTTTGAATAGTCACTTACGAGGGCGGAGTTTGTTGGAATTAGCCTCTCTCGACTGGAGTCAATTAGATCGAGAATTCCAGCGCTACGGCGAATTTCTCAAAACGTCAGTTGCGGAATTAACTCGCCGCACTCTTGCGCCGACTGCAACACAAATTATGGTTAGAGGCGTTGCAGAAGTTTTACGTCAGCCGGAATTTTCTCAGTTACAGCAAGTGCAAACAATTATCCACCTGCTGGAAGAGGAACAAGACCAGCTATGGCGACTAATATTTGAGGAACCAGAGCCAGAAGATTTAGGTAAGTCAAAGGTAACGGTTCGCATTGGTGCAGAAAATCCCCTAGAACCCATACGAACTTGTAGCTTAATATCTTCCACCTATCGCCGAGGGTCAATACCAGTAGGAAGTGTAGGAGTTTTGGGTCCCACGCGGCTAGATTATGAAAGTGCGATCGCTGTTGTAGCTGCTGCTGCTGATTACCTTTCAGAAGCTTTCAGTTAGGTTACAGAGATTATGGTGAGAAAAATTGCCTTTGGTTTACTGTGGCTGGGATTGATTGTTTATGCATTTTTTCTCTCCCCTCCTGAACAAGCTGGCACATTGGAGTTGATTAAAAACCTTTCTCTTGCTCAATGGCAAGGTATTAATCCATTAATCATAGCCCTATTTAATCTGATGGGCGTTTGGCCGATCGTTTACAGCGCAGTATTGTTTATCGATGGTAGAGGACAAAAAATACCTGCTTGGCCATTTGCGATCGCTTCTTTTGCGGTTGGTGCTTTTGCCATATTGCCCTATCTAGCTCTTAGGAAACCAAATCAAAAGTTTCTTGGTAAAAAGAACACATTCGTTAAGTTGCTAGATTCTCATATAACTGGTTTTGTTCTAACCCTAGCTGCCGTTATTCTAGTTGCCTATGGCTTAACCGGAGCAGATTGGACAAATTTTATCGAACAGTGGCAAACTAACCGCTTTATACATGTAATGAGCCTAGATTTCTGTCTACTTTGCCTATTATTTCCTAGATTAGTGGGGGATGATATGGCGCGTCGTGGTTGGGAAAATCCTCAAATGGCATGGATAACAGGCTTAATACCACTCTTGGGCCCGTTGATTTACTTATGTGTGCGTCCGTCTTTGCCAGAACTTGGTGCAGACGCGATAAACACTAAAAAACCAGCGCCGAATTAAACAATTCATAACCACAATTTAGGCTTTTCTACTCATACGCTATCTATTACCTAAATATTGCTTAATATTTGCAAGAGTATTTAATCCTCTTATTCTTAAGTCTTACTAGTTACAAATTCTGAATAAAAACCTAGTTTTATATACAATACAAGACCTTATTTGTCAAAAATTTCTTAAACTTGAGGGTTCGAGATACCTACAAAACAAGCTTTACAAGAATATTAAGATAAATGTGACTGCTCTGTGTAACTATACCTTGTGCTTGTTCGACTACCATTTATCCCATTCTCTAAAATCTCGTAACCCATCAATCTCAGCGTCTGGTGTGTCTCTACGTTAAAAAATAATTACCATTTAACCATTTGTTGACCAGCTATTATCCTAGCAGTTGGCAGCGAGGTTAGAACATAATGTAATAGTCAAACCCTTATACCAAGAGACTTTTAACTCTCTTGTCTATTGCCTATTCCCTCTTATACATAGGGCTTGCGTCAAGCCTGCAATTTTTCCGTACCTGGAGTGCGTAAATTCTAAAAAGAAATTTTTTCTCAAAATACTTTACAAAAGTAAATATTTAGATTTAAGATATGTAACAAGGTAGTCAAACCTACCTAATTTATTCGGATACAAACAACCGCATTTATAAAACCATGACAGCAACCATTCAACGTCGCGAAAGCGCCAACGTATGGGAGCGGTTTGCAAACTGGATCACCAGCACCAACAACCGCCTCTACATCGGCTGGTTCGGAGTACTAATGATCCCCACCCTGCTAGCCGCCACCGCCTGCTTCGTAATTGCCTTCATCGCAGCACCACCAGTAGACATCGATGGAATCCGTGAGCCAGTAGCAGGTTCCTTACTGTACGGAAACAACATCATCTCCGGTGCAGTAGTACCTTCCTCCAACGCAATTGGTTTGCACTTCTACCCAATTT
>LWTK01000055.1 GCA_003326205.1 Nostoc sp. ATCC 43529 | reverse complement strand
AAATTATTCAAGATGACTTTTGTACCAGCCACCCCTTCAAAGGTGATTTCCAAATTTGTGCCATTCTGGGTGAGCAACAAATTTCGCGCACTCAACCCAGCACCAACAAATTTAATCGTATCAACTTCGGCAATCACTCCTGCTGTTGGATTTGTACCTTTACCCACTCCACCAAAATCAGTAATCGTATCAATGCCATCATTTAAATTGTAAACAAATCTATCCTTGCCACCGCCACCCGTTAAAGTATCGTTGCCCTTATTACCTGTGATAATGTCGTTGCCAAGTTTACTGTTAATTGTGTCGGCACTCGTGGTGCCAAGTAGTGTATCGTTACCGTTGCTTCCTATGATATTTGCCATAACTTTTTCCTACCTGATGTTAGTCCTGTTTGAACATAGAAATAATTCACCAAAGTTTGACGCTTTTGGCATACTTTCATGTCACCCTTAAGGGTCACTAATTTTCGCGAACATTCTCCTTTTGTTGGCTTGCAAGTATGACTTATTTAAGTATCAAAACTATCTAAGTCTTAAGCATTTTACAAATTTTTAAGGGTGTGCAAAATTAGTCATTATTATGCTTTTATAAACGCTCAAAAAGCATCACAAAATTTGGCTTTAATGCCCGATTTTCACACTTTATATTTATTTTTGTCAACGCATAAGTCTTACTAGCTTGAAAATAAGGAAACAAATACAGCAGAATTTAAAATTCACGAGCAAATTCGGAGACTTTTCCATTACTCCGAACGGAATTCAGAATTAGAATAGCCTCTTTGTCTAGCTACCAGACCTATATGGTGTACTTCAGGCTTCTGGAAGTTTG
Organism: Nostoc sp. ATCC 43529; assembly: GCA_003326205.1. GTDB lineage: Bacteria > Cyanobacteriota > Cyanobacteriia > Cyanobacteriales > Nostocaceae > Nostoc. Next base: position 83,223 of record LWTK01000055.1, on the reverse strand, counting down.
CTGTATTTACGCACTTTTTTTGAGCGATGCCTTCTCTACGAGACGCTACGCGAACGGCGGGCTTCTCTACGAGACGCTGCGCGAACGCCAACGCCTTTGGTGTCTAGCTGAAAAATAGGGAACTAAGTAAGAGGGAATAAAGACAGTAATTTTTAGCAAGGTTGCAATAAGCTGTCAATAAACTAATATACAAAATATTTACTGAGTTATTTCTTTCTAAATAAATAACTTTACATAATTTTCAAGCATTTTACTGGATTAATGTATATTAGCGTACAATGTTTTATGTATTATTAACATTTCTCAGGTTATTAATTTACAAAAAATTAGTACAAAAAACGATCAAAATATAGTAAGTAAATGGACATAAATAAATATAATATGTTCTGTCATCTCAGATGTAATCATGGCTATCTACTTATCTAAAGCATAGTTGAGGACATAAACTGAGCATAAAACCCAGGCAGCGCTATAAATTGAATGCGAGGTGTCTAGAATCGCACCTCACATTCTCAAGATTTTTGATATTAGTAGCCTTCCATTAATGGAATGCTAATTACCTTTAAACAACCACAAAATTGTTGTTGGTTAATGATAACCCAGCAGATAGTTGTGCAAATTTTACTTGAGCAAACCCACCTGCATTGCCATCTTGGTCAAAGAACAATCCACCTGTAGCAGAATTATAAATAAATCGTTGATCGCTAGTATTTGCAGATGTTCCGATTCTAAACTCACTAGCAGATAGTATACCTGCTGATAAACCGCCACCAAAGCCAGCAGCAAATATGCGAATCACTTCATTAGTGGGGTCGAAGTCATAAATGCGATCAATACCTTCATTTAAATTATTGAAAACAAAGGTATCATTACCACTACCTCCGTAGAGGCTATCATTACCACTGCCACCTATTAGAAAATCATTACTTGCACCGCCAAGAATCTTATCATTGCCACCTGTTCCATTTAACGTATCGTTGCCATTGCTTCCGACAATATAGTCGTCGTCTTCTGTGCCGGAGAAATCTAATTGTTCGATATTCTTATAGTTAACAACAGTTGTGCCGACTGTAATCGAACCAGTGTTAGTAGTAGCATCAAAACTTGAAGTGATTTTCCCTTGAGCAGAGCTGGCGCTGTAGAATAATGAGTCGTTACTTGTTCCCCCATCTACTAAATTATTGCCTGTTGAAGACTGAATAATGAATACATCGCCACCAGCGCCACCAAAAAGGGTGTTATTACCAGAAGACGCTATTACAGAAAAATAATCATTGTCATCGCCTCCATCCAGGATATTATTACCTGTTGAATAGTCAATAACAAAGTCATCGTTGTTAGCACCACCAACAAGGGTGTTATTACCAGAGCTATTAGCTACATACAAAAGATTATAACCGTCGCCTCCAGTGAGCAAATTATCGCCTGTTGAATAAACACCATATAACCAATCGTTGCCAGCGCTACCATTCAATAAGTTGCTGCCTTCTGAATAGTCAACACTCAAGGTATCGTTACCGGCACCACCGTTGAGGGTATTATCGCCTAAGGTTTGACGATAGACTTCGTAAACTTCATCGAAGTCGTAGCCAGATGCAGTGAGATAATCATCGCCATCCCCTCCATTCAATAGGTTCTTGCCTTGTGAATAGTCAACATTCAAGGTATCCTTGCCACTACCACCGTTGAGGGTATTATTGCCAGTGGTATCGTAATACGATCCTCCGAAGCCGTAGGTATAACCAGAACCGGAGAGATAATCATTGCCATCATCTCCATTTAGCAGGTTAGCACCTCGCGAATAGTCAACTTTCAAGGTATCGTCACCAAGGCCACCGTTGAGGGTATTATTGCCTGAATTGTTATCAAACCTGTAACCGTCAACCCCAGAGGCAGTGAGAGAATCATTACCATCGCCTCCAGAAACCAGATTATTACCTGTGTTAATCCCAGTCCTTAAGGTATCGTTACCAGCACCACCAATGAGGGTGTTATTACCGTCGGCAATGTTGAGCCAGAAATAATCGTTGCCGACGCCTCCATCTAGGAGATTATCACCTGTTACAAAGATAGCCTTTAAAGTATCGTCACCAATGCCTCCTTTGAGGGTGTTATTACCACTGACCTCAGCACTGTAATAGTCGCCAGAAACAGAAAGATCATCATTGCCATCGCTACCATCTAGCAGGTTATTACCTGTTGAATAGTCTGCAATTAAGGAATCGTTACCCGCACCGCCTTTGAGCGTATTATTACCAGATACCACTTCTCCGTAGTATTCACCCAAAGCGGAAAGAGTATCGTTGCCATCGCCACCATCTAGCAGGTTATTACCTGTTGAAGAGTCAACATTCAAGAAATCGCTACCACTACCACCCTTAAGGGTGTCATTGCCTGCACCGCCTACCAGGGAGTCATTACCAGCACCACCTACCAGGGAGTCATTGCCCAAACCACCAATGAGAGTATCGTTGCCCGTTCCACCCCTCAAAATATCGTTACCACTTAAACCATCGATTTTATCGTTACCCCCCTGACCATTAATGACATCATCTGAGTCGTTTAAACCGATAATATTGTTAGCAAGGTCATTGAGAAAGGTGACTGTGTTCTTGATGCCGATGGTTGTTTCTGTGGAGTTGGCATCGAGAACGTTAAAACTATCAACGATTCTTGTTTGCCCATCAAAAATAATATTGCCAATGGCTGGTCTTGTTGGAGAAGCTTTGAGGTTTTCTAAGTTTTCTAGTTGAAAGTTTTTCAAAACGACTTTTGTACCATCCACCCCTTCAAAGGTGATTTCTAAGTTTGTACCCTTCTGGGTAAGCAATAAATTTCGGGCAGTCAACCCAGCACCTTGGAATTTGATGGTATCAACTTCGGCAATTACTCCTGCTGTTGGATTTGTACCTTTACCTACGCCACCAAAATCAGTGATTGTGTCAGTGCCATCACCCAACTTATAAACAAATTTATCCTTGCCACCACCACCAGTTAAGGTATCGTTGCCTTGTTTGGCTGTGATGATATCATTGCCAGCTTTAGCATTAATTGTATCTGCACTGTTAGTGCCCAGTAGGGTATCGTTACCAATGGTTCCAATAATATTCGCCATAAATATTTTCCTGCTTAAATCAATTTTTTCCTAAGTTGAGTTACCCATTTTTGATACTCTTTTAGAGCATCAAGAATTTACCGAAAATTAAATAATTTCGGCATATTTTATACGAGGTGGGTTAGCAATTTTTCTAATACTCGCCTTGTTGACTAGCTTGTAAGTAGTAACGATCCAAACTATTTAGGACTATTTAAGTTCAGCTATTTAAATGCAAATCAATCTCTTTTTCGCTCTGTAACCACGACAATTTTCTTAGCCTTAGTGTTAGCACAGCCATCAATATCTAACCAAAGGCATAATCATATCGGCAGTCAGAAGCTTAAAAATGAGTTTTTAAGCAAAGTTTTTAGCTATTTTGAAAGGTCTAGCCCTACTAGGTTGAAAATAACAAACAGTTTACAGGGAATAAAGAAACAAATTTTTATGCTTTCCTTGTGGGCGATCGCCCTAGAGTGGAGTGTTTAGCTTCGGAATAGGGAACACAAATAAGATCATACTAATTAAATACTGAATATTTACTTAGATGTCTATATTTCAACAAATATCTTTGCACAGTCTTCACATTATTTTACATGCACAGAACTTATGTAAGAATCCCGGAATCCAAGTGATATTATCAACACATCAATTCTCAGAATTTCTAGTTGTCTTTTGCTAAAAATGTCAATAATGCTAGTTTGCAAAATCTAGTTTGAAAAGGAAGTAGTTAGGAAAGTTTTTTCGTTGTTGCTTGTGAGTTTTTTCCATGAGCGATTGTTCTGAAAATGGAGATTGCAGGCTGGGTAATTGTAACTCAGCAAAAAATATTTTCATGCCATTGTGGTGTGATCGCTCGCACTAACTTCTAGCTTGAAAATTGTAGACAGTCTACAGGTCAAAAGGAATAAGTAAAGAAATTTTTTTGCCTTCCTTACAAAGTATTACAACGTATTACCTGGGGCGTTTAACTAGCAAAATAGGAAACATCTAAGTAACACCATACTAACTAAATACTGAATATTTACTTAGATGTCTATGCCTAGAAGCAGATCTTTGCATACTCTTCATATTATTCCCTGAAAAAAGTATATGTTAAGTACTGATGTTTTATGGCAATTAGGTGTTGAAGCCTTGAGATTTCGTCAATTTTGCTAAACAGATAATTCTGAGCAAGCCTGGAATTCCTTATGGGGCAAAGAGCGTTGTTAAGTAGAAGGCAGAAGGTAGAAGGCAGACGGCAGAAGGAAAAAAGCTTATTCTATCTAGTTTCTGGAGATTGGCATTTTACATTTAATTATGTCTACCTACTTAATTTAAATCAAGGTTTACTTATCTTTGTGTATTCTTCATACTTATCTGGGAAAACAGATGACCGAGGCAATGAGTAGAAATACATATTAACTTGGCGATCGCTGTTGTGAAAACATGTAAGTCGGCGGGAATAATTATCGTTAGAATAAGACAATAAAAAATAGACAATACGTAATAAGAATAAAGGTTTTTAGCTGAGTTTCTTTTTATTGGTATAGTTTGGTTTTATTATGCCGACTAACTTAGGAAATTGGGAGTGGGGAATAGTAGAGAAACCTTTTTGAGGTATTTGTGGAATTGTTTGGCGATCGCGATCGTGAGAAAATTTAGTAGATAGCGTATCTTGTGCCCACAGTAAAACCGCTAGAGGCGGATAAAAATGCAAACGCAGACATGATCCAATTGAGCATAGAAGATTTAGAAACTATTCGTACCCATGCCGAAAATACCTACCCAGAAGAATGCTGTGGTATAATTTTGGGTTATCTGGCTAGTGAAGGCAAAACGACAGTAGAAGTGCTGCCAACAGAAAATGCTTGGAATACAGAGGCAGGTGCTGAATTTTCAGGCGAACGCACAGCAGAAAGTAAAAAGCGGCAATATGCGATCGCACCTAAAGTAATGTTACAAGCACAAAAACAAGCACGCGATCGCTCGTTGAGTATTATCGGCATTTTTCACTCCCACCCAGACCACCCTGCCATACCTTCAGAATGCGATCGCTTGTACGCTTGGCAAGGATACTCGTATATAATAGTTTCCGTCCAAAACGGTAAAGCCACCCAAGTGCGAAGCTGGAGTCTTGATGATACTCATCAGTTCCAAGCAGAGGCAATTGAAAATATAACTTAACGGGTTAATTTCAAGACAGATATCATTTTTCGATAGGATTAATATTCCCGCTCTTGCACAAGACAACTGCTATGTTAAATCCGAATCTGGATGAAATCCAGTTGACCAAAGATGATTACGAACGCTACTCCCGACACTTGATTTTGCCGGAAGTGGGTTTGGAAGGACAAAAGCGCCTGAAAGCTGCTAGCGTACTTTGTATCGGTACGGGTGGACTAGGTTCACCACTACTTTTATACCTAGCCGCCGCAGGTATTGGCCGCATCGGGATCGTGGATTTTGATGTTGTCGATACTTCCAATTTGCAACGTCAAGTCATCCACGGTACATCCTGGGTGGGTAAACCCAAGATTGAATCCGCAAAAAACCGCATTCACGAGATTAACCCCTATTGTCAGGTAGATCTCTACGAAACTCGCCTGAGTTCCGAAAATGCATTAGAAATTTTTCAACCTTACGATATCGTGGTGGATGGCACCGATAACTTCCCCACGAGATATCTAGTTAATGATGCTTGCGTATTGTTAAACAAACCCAACGTCTACGGTTCCATTTTCCGCTTTGAAGGACAAGCCACTGTATTTAATTACGAAGGCGGGCCGAATTATCGCGATCTTTACCCAGAACCACCACCACCAGGAATGGTTCCCTCTTGTGCAGAAGGTGGCGTGTTGGGAATTTTGCCAGGAATTATTGGTGTTATCCAAGCAACGGAAACTGTCAAAATTATTATGGGACAAGGTAACACCTTAAGTGGGCGCTTACTGCTATACAACGCCTTAGACATGAAATTCCGGGAGTTAAAACTGCGTCCTAACCCCATTCGCCCAGTCATTGAAAAACTGATAGACTACGAACAATTCTGCGGAATTCCACAAGCTAAGGCAGAGGAGGCAAAACAGCAGATGGAAATTCAAGAAATGACCGTTAAGGATTTGAAGGAATTGTTAGATAGTGGTGCAAAGGATTTTGTACTACTAGATGTCCGCAACCCCAATGAATACGAGATTGCGAAGATTCCTGGTTCAGTTTTGGTGCCCTTACCAGAAATTGAAAACGGTGATGGCGTTACCAAGGTGAAGGAAATATTAAACGGTCACCATTTAATTGCTCATTGTAAGATGGGCGGGCGATCGGCAAAAGCCCTCGCTATCCTTAAAGAAGCCGGGATCGTTGGGACGAATGTCAAAGGCGGAATTAACGCTTGGAGTCGGGAAATCGATCCCTCAGTTCCGGAGTATTAAAATTAGGACACGGGGACACGGGGACGCGGGGACGCGGAGAGTAAAAATTTTACCGCGTTACCTACCTTCCGCCTCTTTAGATCTACGTCAATTTCTGTCCCCGCGTCTCCCCTTCCCCGCGTCACCGCGTCTTCTTATGACTACCTCAAAATCTTCTTTCAATATTTTATGGGTGCAAGTTTGGGTATTGGCAGCGGTGCAGGGGGCAATTACCCTGACTTGGTTGATTTATAATGCATACTTGCCCCAACTTTTAACCCAGTTTGGTTTTCCTGCCTCATTCGCTATTGGTTTATTATTGGTGGAAAATGCCTTGGGTGCAGTATTGGAACCTTTGATGGGGGGACTTTCAGACCAAACTAGGCGTTGGGTAGGGACTCGATTTCCCTTCATTTCAGTGGGTGTAATTCTGGCATCAGCTTTGTTTATTGCCATACCATGTGTCGTCAGCTTGATCCCGCCTACTATGGTAATGCGATCGCTCTTACCAATAACTCTGGTAGCCTGGGCATTAGCAATGACAGTATTTCGCTCTCCAGCTATATGTTTGTTGGGAATGTATTCCACACCAGCCGAGTTACCATTAGCTGTCAGTGTTGTGACTTTGGTAGGAGGATTTATTGGCGCTTTTAGACCCATCGCCAACAAGTATATTCTCAGTTTAGGTCCAGTTTTAACCTTTGCAATTGGTTCCTTTGTGTTGTTGGGTGCGGTGGCGCTGTTGCGGTTAGTTAATCAGCCAGAAACACCAGTAGATCGACACAACGCACAGATAGTAAAGTTTCCTTTACAAAAATTAGCTTTGATTTTAGGGACTGGTTTTGGTGTAGCGTGGGGTATTCGATTTTTGATGGATGTTTTGGGCAAAGTCCTCAAAGCCCAGCTGAATGCTGATAATATCGATATGCAAATGGTGTGGATTGGAATTGCGATCGCTTTGGCAAACATACCAGCTGGGATGTTCGCCGTCAAAATTGGGAATCGTCAAGCAATGCTTTGTGGTATTTGTGCAACTATTCCGGCGTTACTCATAATGGTATTTATCGGCGTACAAATTCCCATCATTGCGCTAATCGTTGCTGGCTTTAGCTTAATTGTTAACGGGGCAGTTCCTTTTGCTTTAGGACTAGTACCCCAAAGATGGGCGGGATTAGGAATTGGTACTTATTTTGGTGGGTTTGCTGCGGCGATGAGTTTGTTTGGTGTCATATTTCCCCAACCGCAAACCATAACACCTTTTGTAGGCGCAGCTGCGGCCGCATTTGCATTTTTCCTCGCTGGTGTTTGCATTGGGGTGAGTGGCATTTCTCAAACGCCAAATAACGCAGAGATTTAACGCAGAGGTACGCAAAGTTATTCTCTGCGTACCTCCGCGCTTTCCTTAGCGTGACTCTGCGTTTAAAAAGCAGTTACAGGTTTTACTTGACTCAACAGATTATGCAATTTCTCCCCTTCAATTACTTCTGTTTCTAAGAGTTGAGTTGCGATCGCTTCTAACAAATCTCGATTCTCCTTAAGAATCTGTAGCGCTTGTTCGTGGGCAGTTTCCACTATTTCCTTGACCTCACTATCAATGGCTTTGGCTGTATCTTCACTCACCGCCCGTCGGGGATTAGGGGCACCATTGCCCAAGAACATTGCTTGTTGTCCTTGTTGGTAAGCGAGTGGCCCTAAGACTTTACTCATACCATAGGTAGTCACCATCCGTTCTGCCAAGTCTGTTGCTCGTTGCAAATCGTTAGATGCACCTGTTGTAATACTGCCAAACACAATCTCTTCGGCGGAACGTCCTCCTAACAAAGTCGCAATTTGACCCCGCAATTCTGCTTCATTCATTAAAAACCGATCTTCGGTGGGTAATTGCAAGGTGTAGCCTAAAGCAGCCATCCCACGGGGAATAATGGAAATCTTTTCTACACGACCGTTTCCTGTAGTTAGCGCCCCGACCATTGCGTGACCGACTTCATGGTAAGCAACAATCTTTTTCTCAGTATCGCTCAATACGCGACTCTTCTTTTCTAAACCGGCGACTACCCGCTCAATTGCTTCGGCAAAGTCTTCTTGGGCAACCGTTTGCCGCTGATTGCGGGCTGCTAATAGTGCAGCTTCATTTACCAAATTTGCTAAATCTGCACCAGCAAAACCAGGAGTACGAGTGGCGATCGCTTTTAGATCTACATCATCTCCTAATTTCACCTTTTGAGCGTGAATCTTCAGAATTGCTTCACGACCAGATAAATCAGGACGGTCTACCAACACTTGACGGTCAAAGCGACCTGGACGCAACAATGCAGGGTCAAGGCTTTCGGGACGGTTAGTAGCTGCCAGAACAATTACAGTTGCATCCCCAGCCGCAAAACCATCCATCTCAGTGAGTAACTGATTGAGGGTTTGTTCCCGTTCATCGTTACCACCGTAGAAGCCGTTACTGCTACGAGACTTACCAATGGCGTCCAATTCATCAATAAATACAATACAAGGAGCTTGTTTCTTTGCTTGCTCAAATAAATCTCGCACCCTGGAAGAACCCACACCAACAAACAGTTCCACAAACTCGGAACCAGAGATACTGAAGAATGGAACTCCTGCTTCCCCAGCGACAGCTTTAGCTAAAAGTGTCTTACCAGTACCAGGAGGGCCAACTAACAGTACACCTTTAGGAATCCTCGCACCAATTTGCGTAAAACGTGCCGGAGTCTTGAGAAAATCTACAATTTCCACTAACTCAGTTTTCGCTTCTTCTACCCCAGCCACATCTTGGAAGGTGATTTTAGCTGCTTCGCCTTCAACGTAAACCTTAGCTTTGCTCTTACCGATAGAGAGAACACCTTGAGAACCACCAGCGCCACGTGAAATAAAGAATTGCCAAACGCCAATAAAAATCAACGGTGGGATGACCCAACTCAAAAGGGTTGTAAACCAAGTATTCTTGGGTGGAGGTGCAGCAGCAAACTCAACTCCTTTTTGTTCTAAAAGTTTGGGCAATTCCAAATCAAAGATTGGTGTAGTTGCAAACACCTGCCCCGGTTCGCCATTCTCTGTTTTTAATTCGTAGAGAATCTGGTTTTGACCAACGGAAGCACGGCTGACTTCACCTTCCTGTACTTGATGAATAAATAAGCTATAGGGAACGCCAGCAGGACGAGAACCAAACAAACCAGGTAAAAACAGATTTAAAAGCAGGAATAACCCTGATACTGCTAGCAAAATATTGGCAATAATTCTAGAACGGGGTGGCTTAGGCTGTTCTTTAATTGTCATGGGTATTATCAATCCTTTTAGTCATTAATCATTGGAAAAGAGGAGGCAGGAGGCAGAAGGCAGAAGGCAGGAGGCAGGAGGCAGGAGTTCTTTAATGCGTGAATTTTGAATACTTCGACAAGCTCAGTACAAGTTTTGAATTTTGAATTGATTTGTCTCCCCCCTCGCCTCTAGCCAATCAAAAATTTCAGACAATTGGTCTAGTGTTATCAACCCATACTGCCAGAGGGTCATTGCTAGGAAGTTGGGAGTCTGTTCGCAATGTCGTAAGGCTAGGGAGATTGCTTTCTCAGAAATAGCCAACTCTTTTTCTAAAAAATTCACTAATTGATTTGTGGCTTTCATGGCGATGTTAAGCAATATTAAATAAATTTATTTTTGATGGAATTTGAGAAACTTGACAAAAGACTTAGTAAAAATACTTACATGCAAAGGAGTTTGCCAAAAACCATCACACTTTTGACGGCTTTTGTCTGAGGTAAATCCAGCGTACAATGAGGTATCTGCCCAACTTAGGCAATATCTACGACGAGCTACCCCTGTGCCAAGTTCTTCATGTTATCTTCATCCTCAAGAGTAATTAGTTCTCCCTTTCAGCAAGCTTGGCTGCGATTTTTAATTTCTGTAACTAAACTTAACAATTAAATTAATCTTTGGGAACTAAGAGCAAATACGGTTTACCGTACTCAGAGCAAGCAAATAGTGGAGAACACCCTAACGCACAGAAATTATCAAGTCAGAGCGTCAGAGTGTGATTTTTGATATGTGCGATCGCATCGCTATAAATACTCAATTTATCTTACAGTTGTTCAGAATTAAAAATGTTAGCTAGTAAAATTTTTATTACTAACATAATTATGCTCTGAATCAAAACTTTTCTATTCTCTGGCAATAACTATATCATTAGACTTAATAACTGCATAAGCTTCTTTTCCCACAGCTAGTTCCAACTCTTCAGCAGAAGCTCTAGTAATAATCGAGGTTAATTCTACTTTGTGGATAATTTCGATAGTTACTTCACTATTAACAGCTCCATAAACTACTCGTTTAACAACACCTTTAAGAATATTGCGAGAGCTAACTTTTAATGATTTTTTGGGAATGTTAGTTTCTAACTCAGGCTTTTGAGTGTATATATCTTCTTCTTCCTGCTTGCTTGATAGTGATATTGGTGGTGAAGAGTGCTGATTAAGACTACGCACGAGTTCCCGCAGAATTTCAGTCTTGGTGCGTTGGGACTGTTCGCAAAATTCTTCTAGAATCTTCCGCTCCTCTTCAGAGGTTTGAAATGTGACCCATCCTTGTTCTTTTCTTGGCATAATATTATCAATTTTGGTTACCTTGTTATGATTCTATCAAGTATCAATTCGATGTATCGTTTGAGTAATAACATTTTTTTTGGAGTAATTTCTCCATTTTCCTGGAAAATTCATCAATTAATCTCAATACATTTAACTACATAGATATTTATTTTTTGTAGATGCAAAATAATTTGTTACTTGATAATGAATAACTCTGATTAAATATATACCAACAAAAATGGTAAAAAATGATGTATCGGGAAAACCCATTGTTTCTACAGATTGGATAAAAGACGCTCCGACGCAGTTAACTGATGACTGTTAACCTCAAACCCCAGATGTCTTGTCTTTTCCTAGCTTTTTGCTAGTTGCAGGGTTAATGTAGCAGAAAACTCGGCGAGCGATCGCGCGAATACCATAGGATTATTTCATGTGAGTTCACAAAAGGGTGATGAAACACCTCAAATCGCGTTCTCAAGACCTGCGGAGTTTGTTTGAAAACAATATCACCATCGAATACGTTGCAGAACCCCTCAAAGCCATGCCAGCTGATGCAGAGGTGACAGAAGTGCTGCATTGGATGGAAGCACAAAACTTTGATGTCATCGGTGTTGAAACTGGGGATATTATTAGCGGTTATGTAGAACGCTCTAGTTTAATTCAAGGGAAATCTGGCAAATGTAGCGACTACCAACGGGTATTTCATCCCAAAGAATTAATTGCCATTTCCACCCCACTGATGAAACTACTACCCATTTTGCAACAAACTCCTCGATTGTTTGTTCTCGACTGCAATCAAGTGAGTGGAATCGTTACCTGTGGTGACTTGCAAAAAGCACCTGCGCGAATGCTATTGTTTGGTTTGGTAACGCTGCTAGAAATGAATCTCCTAAGGTTAGTGCGGCTTTATTATCCTGAAGATTCTTGGCAAAAAGTCCTCAAAAAAGAGCGGTTGGAAGTTGCTCGCCGGCTATGGCGAGAAAGCCAAGAAAGAAACGAAGCTACCGATTTGTTAGATTATCTGCAATTCTGCGATAAACGAGAATTGGTTTTAAATCAACCAGAACTTCTCGAACAGCTGGGACTCAAATCCAAGCGGTTTGGCGAACGTTTCCTCAAGTCTGCTGAACAGTTGCGAAACCGATTAGCTCATGCCCAAAATTTAGTCACTGGTTCCTCTTGGACAGATTTAATTTCTCTAGCAGAGGCGATGGAAATGCTATTAATTCGCTGTGAGGAAGTTGAGTAAAGTTTATTGATGGTTCTGCAACCAGCTTAAATAATTCTTAATTCGTAATACTTGCTGGAGGCGAGTATTACGAATTAGTAATTATCTGAGTTCCTGTATACTTAGGAACCCATCCTTCTGCATTTGCAAAATAGCGTACTGCTTTAAAATTCAACGACGCATTTGGGCTGCACCAATGCTCAACGCCTGGGGGGATGTAGAGATAGTCTTGTGCCTGAATTAAAAGCTGTATTTGGCTACCATCGGGTCGCACGAAGCCATAGATTATTTCTCCTGCCAATACGTAGAGGGGTTCAGCAGCAGCGTGAGTGTGGTAACGACCGTATGTTGCTATCAACTGGTGAAGATTGGGAGAACCTGGATGGAGATTCAGCAAGTCAGACCAGAGAGCCTCATTTTCTTGCTGGATAAATTCAAAGACGCTGTTATGGAGTTCTATAATATAAAGTTTTTCAGACTCTGTTAAAACTTCCTGGTCTACCAGATTTGGGAAAAGGAGCGATGTTCCTGGGTCGTAGTGTCTCAGTTGAATACCAACAGGGGCAAGTTCACGAACTATTTCGCCTAAATCGCTCTCAATTGTGCCGTCATCAAGTAGGAGGTTAGCCATGATAAAAAGACTAATTAACTATTAACAAAAGTATACTCAACTTTTTAATCAAAAACCACTATTGCCGATTGACAAACCGGGGTTTTAGGCATTGGGTATGGGCAGGGAGCAGGGGAGGCAGGGGGAGCAGGGGAAGAAAAAACTAATGACTAATGACCAATGACTAATGACCAATGACTAATGACCAATGACTAATGACCAATGACTAATGACCAATGACTAATGACCAATGACTAATGACCAATGACTAATGACCAATGACTAATGACCAATGACTAATGACCAATGACTAATGACCAATGACTAAATAAATTTATCAACAGAATGATGTTGTTTGGTACCGTTAACATCTAAGCTAGTACGGGTGAACTATCTTGAGTATGGAATGTCTGACTTAATTCTGTTTTGGCATCGTCGTGATTTACGCATTTCTGATAATACGGGACTGGCTGCGGCAAGGCGGCAGAGTCCGAAAGTGGTGGGTGTGTTTTGCCTCGATCCGCTGATTTTGGAACGAGATGATGTTGCCCCGGTGAGGGTAACTTATATGCTTGGCTGTTTGGAGAAATTACAACAGCGATATGCCGAAGTTGGCAGTGAGTTGTTAATACTTCATGGTAATCCCGTGCAAAAGATACCAGCTTTAGCTGAGGCGTTATCAGCGACAGCTGTTTTTTGGAATTGGGATGTAGAACCTTATTCCCAAGAACGCGATCGCACCATTATAAATGCCCTCAAAGAAAAAAGTATTCAGTTTCTTACCCAAAACTGGGATCAAATTCTCCACTCCCCAGAAGAAATACGGTCGGGCAGTAATCAACCTTATACGGTTTATACTCCCTTTTGGAAAAATTGGATTAGCAAATCTAAGAGTCAACCAGTAGAAACTCTGCAAAATGCCGAGGGGTTAACGGAAGCTGAACAGAAAATTGTAAAACAAGCAGGAGCGATAGCATTACCTTCTGCAAAAGACTTAGGATTTATTTGGGATGGAGGATTGATTCTTTCACCAGGAGAGGCAGCTGCACAAGAACGGCTAGAGGAATTTACCACTAAAGCCATTACTGAATACCAAGAACAGCGCAATTTTCCCGCAGTTGATGGAACATCGCAACTGAGTGCAGCTTTGAAATTTGGTGTCATTGGTATTCGCACTGTTTGGCAAGCTACAACGCAAGCACAAGAAAATAGTCGCAGTGAGGAAGCAACAGCCGCTATCCGCACATGGCAACAAGAACTAGCTTGGCGCGAGTTTTATCAACACGCAATGTATAACTTCCCTCAATTGGCTGATGGTGCTTTCCGCGATACCTTCAAAAATTTTCCTTGGGAAACTAACGAAGAACATTTCCAAGCTTGGTGCGAAGGAAGAACTGGCTACCCCATTGTGGATGCAGCAATGCGCCAGTTGAATGAAAGCGGCTGGATGCACAACCGTTGTCGGATGATTGTTGCTAGTTTTCTCACCAAAGACTTACTAATTAATCCCCAACTGGGAGAAAAATACTTCATGCAGAAACTGATTGACGGTGATTTATCTGCTAATAATGGCGGTTGGCAATGGAGTGCTTCTAGTGGGATGGACCCAAAACCTGTGCGAATTTTCAACCCAGCCAGTCAAGCACAAAAATTCGATCCGGATGGGGAATATATTCGCCAATGGGTGAGGGAATTGCGGTCTGTGGATGCAGAATATTTAGTTAGTGGTAAAATTCCACCCATAGAACGCCATGCTGCTGGCTATCCAGAACCAATCGTAGATCATAAAAGACAACAACAGCAATTTAAACAGCTTTATCAACAACAAAAAACTGTCAGTAGTGCTGAGTACTGAGTTAGGAATTAAGAGTTAGGAGTACTGAGTTAAGAGTTAGGAGTGCTGAGTTGTGAGTAAGGAAGTAAAAGTTAGGAGTTATTCTTCTTGTTCCCTTTCCTCCTCTGCACCTCGGCTTGACCGCAAATGCCCTGATACTTTAATGTACCTTGTTAATAAATTCCGCAAAAACACCGTTACTTAATTTGCCTTTCCGATCAAAACTGAGAGCATCCAGTTGATTAGGGTTTATTTATGACCAGCCCTGTAACGACGGTTATCCAGGTCAATTTGAAGATGGCTCTGGAGGTAGCTCAAGAATTGGAGCAAGCTCCATATACCAAACTAGGTGCTTATTGTTTAGAAATTTTGCGGGAAATAGGATGTCCTGGTACTGAACTCCCAGATAACTTACG
The DNA here is from genome assembly GCA_003326205.1 of Nostoc sp. ATCC 43529. Classification (GTDB taxonomy): domain Bacteria; phylum Cyanobacteriota; class Cyanobacteriia; order Cyanobacteriales; family Nostocaceae; genus Nostoc. Next base: position 68,069 of record LWTK01000055.1, on the reverse strand, counting down.
AACTCGCGATCAGCAGCTCAATTTCATCACTGGCTTTGCGTCTTATGCTTTTGGGGAGGTACAAAATGTCCAAAGCATTAATTGAAGATATTTTTAACGATTCAGAAGAGGCACAAGAAATTACTTTTCCTGCCACCGATCGAGATTTATTAATTTTAACAGAGAAATTTTTAGGGTTTGAAATTCCCTCGAAGGTTTTCTTGCAAGCTATAGCGATCGCTGCTTACGATTGTGCATCTGCTTTTCGCTACGTTGATAATTATTTGGCTATCCTCAAGAATAAGAATAAGCGTAAGCATAGAAAATTACTTGTGTTCAAAGCTGCGACTAATTTTGAAAATAATTGAGTCGTATTTTCACAAAGTAATACCATTTTGGATTTGATAATTTTGATTTTTTCGGGCGTGCATCTTCTAGAAAATGAGTTACTCAGGGCATTTTTTGTAACTCCATCTATTGCGAATGTGATTTAAATCGGTATAACTAAAACCCAATAAGGTTTAGATATAATAATCTGCATTACCACATATAGAGACGTTGGATTCAACGTCTCTATATACATTTGTTTTAATAATTCACAATTCAAAACAATTAGAAATTACGCAAGACAAATTTGTTCATACCTTTTGCCAGCAATATCCCAAGTGAATTCTGCTTCTACTAGTTGTCTGGCATTTTGGGACAGTTGCGATCGCAATTGTGGATTGTCGAATAATTTACTAATTGCGCTGACGTACTCGCCAGGCTGATTGGCTCGTAATGCACGTAGTGGTTCGCTAGTACCGTCTACAGCTAATCCTTCTAAACCGCGATCGCTTCCCACTACTGGTACACCAGCTGCCATTGCCTCTAGGGTCTTATTTTTAATGCCAAATCCAGTCCGCATCGCTACAACACAGATGGTTGATTTATGTAAGTATTCTACCATTGACGGTACGCGTCCAGTAACATTAATTCCTGGTTTTTTAGCAAGTGCTAAAACTTCTGGTGCAGGGTGAGAACCGACAATATCAAAAGTTGTATCCGGATATTTTTTTTGGATTTCTGGCAATACTTGATTGCTAAAAAAGCAGACAGCATCAACATTTGCTAAATAATCCATTGCACCAATAAAAATTAAATGATGTCCCCCTGGATCGCTGGTACGATAGGGAAAAGAAACTAAGTCTACGCCGTTGGGGATAACTGTAATTTTACTATTGGGGTTAAATTCTTCTATTTGCAGTTTATCTTCTTCTGTTGTCACAACAATTTCCGAAAATTTAGCACAATAATTTTGTTCATAACGACGCAAAAGTGGCAGATTAATTTTGTCTCTAATTGTGTTTTGAGAAATGCCGATCGCTAGTTGTTTGCGACAAGTAGCATAAACAGAACTATGAACATTAACTATAGTTTTTAACTGTTTCTGAAAATGTGGCTGCACATAAATTTCATTGACGCTATGTTCGCAAGTAATCGCATCACATTTCCTTGCTTCCACCCAGTTGTTAATCCACGTTTGCATCTCCACTGAATAGTGGTTAAGTACGCTTGGCGGCGTACCGTGTAACAAAAATTTACCAAAGCGTTGTATTTTTTTTAACATCTTGGCTGTAGTTGCAGGTTCTTGCGGGCGATCGAAAACTACCAAATGATTGACACAATCACGTAATCCTACTAATTCAGCATCAGTAACACCGCGTTCTCGTTGAGTAACTAGGGTAACATTATGACTTTGAGCTAAGTACTTAAGTAAATAAAATGTCCTGACTTGGGTTCCTCCCCTTGTGGGTGGGTAGGGAAAGGTGCAAGATACCATTAAGATGTTCATACAAGTAATGCATCAAATGTGATACATACACCATGACTGATTCATGCTTGTATGTCATCATAAGTATCCCTTAATATATGATTTGTAAAATTTTCATAAATTAAAGCAAACAAAAAGCTAGTTACCCGTTAACAGGGCGTAATGGTAAATTTACTGTATAGTTCAATGTCAGCTGTTGTTTTTACAGTCAAGTATAAGTCAGTATGTAACTGTCACTAACAAAGTGCTGAGCGAACAAACTAGTCTAGAAGTTAAGTAGGATTTAGCAAAATGAAATCATTTGGTATTTATACGCTTGCCAATGATACTGTATACGACCAATTAGTTGCTTTGCTAAACAGCATTGAGGTAAATGTTGGAGAAGATATTCCTGTTTGTGTGATTCCTTATAACCAGCAATTAGACTTGGTTAAGCAGGAACTCAAATCTAGAAAAAATGTCACACTTTTTGAAGATTGGGAAGCAATTCATCGCTGGGATAATTTCATCAATGAGCTTTGGGACGCTCATCCAAGAGCAAATGATTCTAAATTAAATCGTCCAGGATGGTACAAAGGCTTTGTACACCGAAAGTTTGCTTCTTTTAATGGCGATTTTGAGAGATTTGTGTTTTATGATGCTGATAGTTTAGCCATGAAACCAATAGATGATATTTTGGAAAAACTGGATAATTATGATTTAATATTTAACGATTGGGAACATGCTAAACCTAGAGAAAAAACACAGTTAAATTTGGAAGTACTTGAAAGAGTAACGCAGCTAACAGAAACCCAATTGCGTGCAAAAATTCATTGTGATAGCTTTTTTGGTTCTAAGCGGTTGCTTTTTGGTGGCGAAGATTTAGATATAATTAAACAAAAATGGATTGAAGAACGTGAATTTGAATGGATTCGTCCAGGTTCTTGGTGGTCTAGTTCTGGCATATTTGTTTATATAACTTTATACGGCGATCCCCGAATCTTTAACTTTACCCTCAGTTCTAATCCTCAAGATAGAACAGGCAACTGTGCTAATGCAGACCGATTCGTAAATATTAATAATGTTCTTTATAATCAAGATGGTTTAAAACCAATTCATCGCATTCACTACATGAGCTATTCTTCTATTGACTTTGCTCGTTTATGTCAAGGAGAAGATGTGAATATTGATTATAGAGATGAGTTTTTATATTATCGATTTCTCAAAGAGCCAGAACGAAAACCAAAAGAGTTGAAACTTCCTAGCGTCATGTCACAAATGAATCGTTTTCTGAAAAAATCGCGCAAGAAACTTCAGAGAATGATTTCTTAAAGAAGAATAGTATATAAAGTAGGGTGTGTTATGCCGTAGGCTAACGCACCTTGAGGGGCGATCGCTTTACTTTAAAGCACAAATCAGCTTAACCTAAAACAACGCGATCGCGTCCTTGTCTTTTGGCATGGTAAAGTGCTTTTTCCGCAGCATTAACTAAATTAGCAGGCTCAGTTTCAACTGCGGGAATAATACTAGCTACGCCTAAACTAACAGTCAAAACAGAAGCAGGTAAACCACCAATGCTAGGATACTCACACTGAATTCCCAAAGCTTTTATTTCTTCTCGAATATATTCGGCAATGTACATTGCAGTAGCAACATCTATTTTTGCAAGAATCACAAATTCTTCACCACCATAACGAGCCACTAGCACCTCGCTGTTTTCATCTCTGAAATCTCCTTTTGGGAAAGTTGCAGAAGAATTAGTAGGAGAATAAGCAATTTTCGTGGGAAATGAGAAACTACTATTACCCAGCAAGCATTCTAAGCAGTTACAGATAGTATTAGCGATTTCTTGTAAACACCGATCTCCTGCCGCAATGCCATAAGTTTTATTATAAATTTTGAAATAGTCGATATCACATAAAATTAGTGATATTGGGGTGCGCTGATTAACAGAGTTCTGCCATTCAATTTGTAGTAAACTTTGGAAATAGCGGCGATTTACTAATTGAGTTAGTTCATCCAAGCTAGAAAGGACAACTAATTGTTGATTTTCTAGTTTTAAATCTGCAACATGATGATTCTTCAAATTCTCATTAATTTTTAAATATTCGCCAAAATATAAACGATATAATTCACATGTAGGAGTACAGCGATCGCCTTCTAAATTAATTAGCCCCATACCCTGTAATTTATATGCCAATGCTGGCTCTAATTTCACATGGTTTTTAACGTTAATTACTTGATAAAAAGCAGCGGCTAAATCTGGCTCCTCTCTTAGCGCCAATATATATTGCCTTAAATACTCATGATAAATTCCTGACTCTGTAGGTGCTTGTTGCAATAGCTGTTTTAAATTGCCTTGTAATCCTCCTTTACCTACAAGATGATATAAAGCCAATCTTACCAAATAAGGATGTCCCCCTAGCATTGCCATTAAACTGTCAGCATCTTTACCATCTGTCCAATCCAAACCGTGACGTTGTGCTAAATCTTGCACTTGTTCTTTTGTAAACAAAGCCAATTTAATCGGCAAACCAATATTAAATGGTGATTGAGTAAGTTTTATGGGAACAATAATTTCCGTAGAGTAAACCAGAACCAAGCGGAGTTTTTGCCAAATTTCTAATGCTTTAGCTTGTTCGTGCCAGGAACGCACTAATGATAAAAATTCTGGGGCAATTTCCTGATAATCAAATACCCAATCAGCTTCATTCAAGACTAAAACTAGAGGAGTTTCCAACGCAGATAACAAATAATTTTGGAAATAGATAGAGCAGCTGACTTTGCTACCCATCTGTTCATCCCAATAATCATTGAGTTTTGGTTCTAGCTGTAATTCGCGACTTACATTGGCACAAAACCAGCGCAAAAATTTATCCAAATTGGCAAATACTGTTTTGTCTGCTTGTTGAAAATCTAAACTCACGGTGCGGAAGTTTTGCTTTTTAGCGCGTGCAAGCAACCGCAGAACTAAAGAGCTTTTCCCCATTTTCTTGGGTGCTTTGATGCAGATGACGCTCCCTGGTTGAGCTATTTCTGTGTAAGCAAGTTCCTCAATTGGCGGACGAGAAATGTAGAATCTAGAATTTAGGGATACCGGCCCACTGGGAAATTCCAAAGATATGGCTGTGGCAGCTTGGTTAAATTCTTTAAGTAATTGTTGATGTGCTTTGCTAAGACGATGATTTTCTATAGTCTGGCGGAAATTGGATTGATTTATCGATTCTTTGTAAAAATCGCTCATAATTTGCCATAAATCAGCAGCAACTTTCTCGATCCGATCCTCAGGATAATTGCTTTCAACTGCTATGTTGGCGTAAGATTTTCCTTCCCAGACAAAACGCAATACAATTTCTTGGAGTGTTGTTAAACCGGTAGCTTGGCTGGCTTTTAATAAGAGTACTACTTCATCTATAATCATTACTGATTGACTCTAATTAAGCATAAAATTATCTCACAGGATTATTTTGAACAAGTGCATGTAGCATGTTGTGTGTGGGTAAAGCTACAAATAAGTCTGGATAATTTTTGCTATCCTGAGATTTTTGATGTGATTTCATCATATAATTTCTTGACAATTTTTTCCTATTTTTCAATTTTATGTGATTCGATCTACTTTTTTGAGACATCTTTGAGAATATAGAAGCAGACAAATTAGCTGTTTTTTTCATAAATAGCTCAGGCGATCGCAACAAAGGTGAGATTTGTCCGTTTAGTTTTTGCTAAATTACATCTAAATTCACGATCTCGGCTGATAGTCTGAGAGGTTGTTTGAAAAGTCTAATTTATTACTCGCCTTGGCGGCTGTAAGTCGCGGCTACACAGACAAAACACACCGAACTGGGTTTGAAAACCCTGATTTTCTGTTAGTCCGCCTCCGCGGACTTAGCCTGTGTAGTAGCAAATTATATTCGCCCAAAACTTTTCTGCTACGTACTACTCCCTATTTTCAATTAGAATCTATGACTTCAAGCATTTCTACCAAAACTCGGAAGTTACCCACCCAAGCGATCGCAGCAAAAATATTTCATTGGTGTAACATCATTAGTCTGTTTCTCATGCTCACCAGTGGACTACAAATTTACAACGCCAACCCTGTTTTTGGTGGACGTGCAGGCTTACATATTCCACCAATATTTACCTTAGGAGGTTGGCTTGCAGGAGGTAGACATTGGCATTTTGCAGCAATGTGGTTATTTTCATTAAATCTCTTGTGGTATGGAATTTACATTTTAATTACCCGGCGCTGGCGACATCGGTTTGTAGGAGCTAACGACCTCAAAGCATTACAAAAAACTCAAAATTCCAAACGTCTCATTTATGCTTGGCATCGTATCGCGTATACAGCAATTATTCCAATTTTGCTGTTGGCATTATTTACAGGAATAGGAATGTATAAACCTGCTCAATTTCATTGGATTGTAGATTTTTTTGGTAGTTGGCAAGCATTAAGAATTGTTCACTTTACCTCAGTACCAATGGTTCTCTTATTTGCAGTGATTCACTATTTATTAGGGCGTCAAGCAGGGGGTTCTGAACTTACAGAATCAATGTTTTGGTAAAACAAAAGGGCATTGGAAATACTGATGAGTTTTGTCGGTTGGGTTGAGGAACGTAGCAAGATCCCCCAAGGTAACCCAACCTACAGTTAGTATTTTTGTGTCAAAATATTAAATTTAATGGAAGATTTGATAGATCCAGAGGGGTGTACGCTACCTAGATGGGAATGCGTTAACAAAGGACTCAATCAATGGGATATGTAATTGCAACTGCAAATATGAAAGGTGGTGTTGGTAAAACCACCCTTACTGTGAACTTAGCTACCTGTTTAGCAAAAAATCATGGCAAGCGGGTGCTTGTTCTTGATTTAGACAGCCAAATTAGCGCCACGCTTAGTCTGATGTCACCATTAGATTTTGCTAAGCGTCGTAAACAAAGTAAGACATTTAGATATCTCATAGACGAGGTTATCAATCCAGAACCACAAGCAAAGCTGACAATTAAAGATATCATTCAATCCCAGGTTTGTAATCTTCCTGGACTGGATTTATTACCTGGAGATATCGATTTGTATGATGAATTTGTTGTGTCAGAAATGCTGCATCAACAAGCGACTGCTTTAGGGGAACAAGACTTTGAAACTATTTGGAATCGCTTTGAAAGAGTTTTGATAAACAACATTTTAAAACCTGTGCGGCAAGAATATGATTTTATCCTTCTCGATTGCGCTCCCGGTTATAATCTATTGACTCGTAGCGCTTTAGCCGCCAGCGATTTCTATATACTTCCTGCTAAACCAGAACCCTTGTCTGTAGTGGGTATTCAACTACTAGAAAGACGAATTGCCCAATTAAAAGATAGTCACGGAAATGAAACCAAGATAAATATAAAAATGCTAGGAATTGTCTTTAGTATGTCTAGTGCTAACCTGCTAACTGGTAGATACTATAAACAAGTGATGCACCGTGTTGTTGAAGATTTCGGTGTTGAAAAAATTTGTAAGGTACAAATACCAGTTGATGTAAATGTTGCTAAGGCTGTTGATAGTTTTATGCCAGCTGTTTTAAATGCTCCTCAATCACCTGGTTCAAAAGCATTTTCTCAATTAACTCAGGAGTTGTTGCAAAAACTGTAGTCATAGTTAATCATTGATAAACAAACAAAATCCCCTAATTTTCAAATAATTAGGGGATTTTTCTTTGCAGATTATTATATGGAAAAATAATATATAAAAAATAAAACTTGTTAATAATTAAGCTAGTTTTTACTGAAATCCAGTACTTATACTGAAGCTATAATAGCTAGATTCAGTTATTGAGTGAAAAGGCCAGTAAATCTAGCTAAGAAACAATGACTAGTAGCGATTCTCTACAGCCAGAGAAAAATCAGCCCTTGCGAATCCGTTTACCGCGTACTCTGAGTTATCTGGAAACCTGGGGTTTTGGGTTGACGGGTCATGTTGGATGGATTGGTACTGCCCCGATTATTCATGCAGCATTAGGGTCTAAAGCTATCTTAGTTTGGTTGTTTGGCACCATTGTCTCCTTTTTACTTAATTTGCAGGTACAAAGTTTAGGAAGACATTGGTCAGATGTGGCTGGAGGAACGCCGAACTATACCACAAAATTATTAAAAAACTTTCCTCACTTAGGTCGTTACGCAGCTTTAGGATACTTTTTTAGTTGGGCAGCAGCACCAGCACTCTACGCAATTATTTTGACAAACCTAATTAAAGTCAATTTTCAAACATTAGATATTGTTTGTCCAGAAACTTTTTTAAAAGTTGTATTTACAGTAATTCCTTTTATTGTGGCATTCAGTGGTAGTCGTGCTTTAGCGCTGCTGCACTTATTTTTTGTGTTCCCAGCGATTTTATTACTATTTTTATTTTGCATTCAAGGTGTAGTATGGTTAACCTTCTCAAGTACTAGTTTTAACTTGCCTGCAATTAGTATAGATAGTTTGAGCTTTCAAGAATGGGCGAAGTGGTTTTTCCTGGGCAGCTATTCAATTTATGCTTGTGAAACTACTTCTTCTTTTGTTGCTGATAGCCACAATCCAGATAAAACTTTGAAGTTTTTAACGGTGGCTGCTTGCTTAATTCCTCCGGTATTTTTAGGCAGTTCTTGGGTCTTAATGTATTCGGCTCCAAATCAAACAATAGGCGACGATGCTTTTTTAAATTTACTAGCAGCTTCTGTACCTTTTTGGGGGCAATACGCTTCTTTTTTAGTAACACTTTTAATTACTGTATCTTGCCTTTTAAGTTCTGCTACGGCAGTTTCTAATTCTCCTCGCGTATTATATCAACTTGCCTTAGACGGAGAGGTTTCAGAGATATTTTCAGTAGTTTCTCGTCAAGGTGTTCTTGGCCCTGCGATTTTAGTTGCCTTTCTCCTCAGTATGCTTTGTTTGAATTTAGGAAATGTATCTCAATTAGTGACGGTGGCAGGTACTTGTTATCTATTGTCGATTATGGGACTACATTTAGGATTATGGTTGCGTCGAGGTCAACCTGAGGTGTTATGGCCTTGGTGGTCACTTGGCTTTTTCTTTATAGAAGCGATAGTTCTAATAGTGGGAGGTTTAGCTTGGAATTGGAGAGATTTTTTAGTGGGATTATTATTACCGATTTTTTTGATGTTAGGAGATACAGTGCTACGTCGCCTAAGTTTTGCGGCATTGTATCCCAAATTTTGGGTAGACCGTTATGATGCAAAGTCTAGTAAACACAATCCAGACTTTGTTGTATTACAGGTAATTGTCTTAGTATCATTAATTTGTATTACTGCTACAAGTAGTTGGTTTATTCGGGATTTATTAGGCAAAGTTAGTAATCATAGCCATAACTCTTTATTAGCGATTTTATTAGTAACGCTTTCCTTTGCAGGAGTGGCGATCGCCTGTTGGACAACTCTACCACAAATTGTTGCTATTGATGAGGCACGCAAACAAGCAAAAAACTTATTTATTACTACTCTCGATACAGTTCCAGATACTGTTTTGGTCTTAGATGAAAACGGTATTATTTGTCAAACAAATGCAGCTGCTGAAGAATTATTTGAATTGAGTATTCAGCAATTGCTTGGGCAAAATTTGAATCAGATCTTAATGTGTTATCACGGCAAACCTGACCAATGGTCTATTAGGAGCGAGCAAACTTTAAAAATTAACCAAGGTCTACGAATTGTTGAATCGACTGTTTCACGGCCCTTTAATCCCCAACTACGAGAGTATGTTGTGATTGTACGTGACATCACTAAACGTAAACTAGCAGAGGAAGAATTAGTCCAATACCGTTGCCAGCTTGAGCAACTAGTTTTAGAACGCACCGTTGAACTGATTCGAGTTAATCAACAACTCCAACAAGACATTATCAAACGTCAAGAAGCACAAGAACAATTACTACACAATAGCCTTCATGATGGGCTAACTGGATTACCCAATCAACGTTTATTTATCGAGCGAGTGCAACAGTCAATAGAACGTGTTAAACAGGATAAAAATTATTTATTCGCTGTACTATTCTTGGACTTAGACCGCTTTAAAGTTGTGAATGATAGCTTGGGGCATCTACTAGGAAACCAACTTTTGATTGCAATTTCCCATCGTCTCAAATCAGTTGTCCGAACTGGAGATATAGTTGCCCGTTTTGGTGGAGATGAGTTCACAATCTTAATTGAGGAAATTGATGATGTTGACACGGCTACACAAATAGCTGAACGCATTAAAAAGGTACTAGCTTTGCCATTTCAATTAAATGAGCATAGGGTATTTACTAATGCTAGTATCGGTATTGCTTTGAGTAAAGCAGATTATCAGCAAGCAGCCCAGATTATCCGCGATGCCGATGTGGCAATGTACTCTGCTAAAGCGCTTGGTAAAGCACGTTACGAGGTGTTTGACCAAAAAATGCACGAGAGTGCATCTTTGCTTTTAGAATTAGAAACTGCTCTGCGACATGCACTCCTACTCAAGCAAGAGGAATTTCATCTTTACTACCAGCCAATTGTTTCACTGATAACTGGCAAAATTATTGGATTTGAAGCATTGATACGCTGGCATCATCCAGAAAGAGGAATTATTTCTCCTCAAGATTTTATTCCCTTGGCGGAAGAAACTGGAATGATTGTTAGTATCGGGCAATGGGTACTTTACCAAGCGTGCCAACAAATGCATACATGGCATCAACAATTTCCTAGTTCATTAAACTTGACAATTAGCGTCAATTTTTCTGGTAAACAGGTTACCCAAGCTGATCTCTTTAAACAAGTTAAACAGACTTTACAGCAAACTGGACTAGAGCCATGTAGTTTGAAATTAGAAATTACTGAAAGTTTGTTGATGGATAATTTTGAATTAGCTAATACCGTGCTTTCTGAGTTAACTGCGCTGAATGTGGAGTTACATATGGATGATTTTGGTACTGGCTATTCGTCTTTGAATTATCTGCATCGGCTACCAATAAAAACTATTAAAATTGACCGTTCTTTTGTCAACAATATAGGTAGTCGAGGAGAAAATTTAGAAATTGTGCGAGCGATTGTTACGTTAGCTCATAATTTGAATATGTCTGTAACAGCAGAAGGAATAGAAACTGTAGAGCAGTTAGCACAACTTAAGGCATTGCAATGTGATTATGGACAAGGATATTTCTTCTTACCACCTATGCAAAGTGCAGAAGTCGAAAGATTACTTGCAGCTAACTTTTGTTACAAAGACTTTTTCAGGAACTAAATTGTCATTAGTCATTTGTCATTAGTCATTAGTCATTTGTCATTTGTCATTGGTTATTAGTCATTGGTTATTAGTCATTTGTTATTTCTCCTCATCTCCCCATGCCCCATGCCCAATAATAATTTAGCTTACTGCCTGTAGTTGTAAATATTTTACTTGCTCAAACAACCTTTGTTCTAAAACAAGTTCATCAAGGAAAGTATCGATTTTTTCTCTATCGATATTTTGCATGACTACAATGTGTACCCAATTTTCAAAACTTGCTAACTGCCATTTTTTAATTAACCTTTGAGAAGGTTTTTTAAACACCACAGTAGTCGAGAAATTATTGAGCATACATGGATATTCTCTCAATTGAAGTTGTTGAAAAAGATATTGAGCATTCCGAATACAGGTCTTTGCTTCTCTGGCTAAGCCGTTATAACCTCTGCTTTGCAGCGCATACCAGAGAATTAGAGGAGCATGGCCGTTTCTAGAACCGAGAATAGTTGTATCTTTGGAACCAATATATTCAATCATTGTTTCCACTCTTTCTACCCATTTCTTCTTCGTTAAGACGACGCCACAAGGCAATGGGGAACCCATGAATTTAGCAGAAATAGCTACGCTATCTATGGGTTTTTGAAAGTTAATTTGAGGAGCGCCATCTAAAAAGGGTAATATTAATCCTGAAAGGGCGGCATCACAATGAATGTAGTAATTTTTAATTTGATAACGCTCTAAAATTTCGATAACTTTGTCTAGATTATCGATCGCACCTTTAACAGTAGTGCCAATATTTAAATTTATTATCGCTGGATAGTCACGATTTTGGCTAATTAGTTCTGCAAAATGGTCATAATCCATTTCACCATTAATTTGCGAATCCACAACTTGATGTTTGATGCGAAATAATCTAGCTGCTTTAGGAATTGAGTAATGAGAGTCTTGTGATGAATAAAGAATTCCATTGGGATAAATTTCTCTTGCTAAAAACATTCCATATAAATTGCCTTCAGTTCCCCCAGCAGTCACATAACCCCAAAATTTATGTTCGGGAATCTTATAAAGTTGGGCAAAAAAAGATAATACTTCTTGTTCAAATTGACGAGAGTGTAGACCAAAATCTGGCTCCACATAAGGATCTCCAGCATTATTTAACATGTAATTAAAAGATTTAACTATTTCACTGTAATCGCAAGTTAAATTGTATGGATAACCTGCGTGAAAGTGCGATCGCTGTTCTATTTCTTGCAAAAAATTTCCCAACTTTTTAGTAACTCTATCTGACATACTCTGTATTTCTTTAGTTTTGATTTAAGGGAAGTTTTAGTCTAAGTTCTACATATAAACCCAATTTCTTTACTATTTTTTTATATTAGAAATAATCGGATTTAATATGGAAAATAAAACCAGTGCAAATACGGAATTTTTTTTTAATCCTATTTTAAGCTTTGCAAGCTCGACCACTGGGAAATATTTAAATATAGAATTTAGCAAACTCTTCTTAATACGTAAATATCGACAAATACTGTAATTATTCAACCCGAATTGATATTAACTCCGGATAATCACTTATTAAAATCTCTGTGCATCTTTGCATCAAAGCCCGTTGACTCGGATGAAATACGGATAATCACTTATGGTAGGGAAAAGGCAATAGGCAACAGGCAACAGCGTTAAAAGTCTTCTGGTATCGGGGTTTTACGTTCAGCTTCTTGTTCTTAACTATGCTTCTTTATTAAGATTTCTTTGTGTGGAAGCATCAGAAGTACGGAGATTTAGGGAAGACTCCTAGCAAGTTCTCCTCTGCTTCCCCACTCCCTCACAAGCGTAGATTTTTCCCCAAGCCTATTTTTGAGTTCCGAAATTTTCCCCGCGTCCCTTATAGTAAATAAAAGGGCTTAAGACCCCTATCTCTACAGGTAGCCCCAGTTTCAGTCGGGGTAACAGTCCCCTCCTGAAATTGTCTTTAATTTTGAATTTTGAATTTTGAATTTTGAATTGTTAATCCGCACTCCCTACTCCCTCATCTTCTTCCAAGGAAGCTTGATTGTGAATCTACTGCCTTTGCCTAATTGACTTTCAGCATGGACGCTACCACCGTGGGACTCTACAATTCTTTGCACAGTTAGTAATCCTAAACCTGTGTTTGCAGAACGACGGGTGTATGAACTTTCATCTGGGGCTAAAGGCTGAAATAATTGGAACAGGTCATCAGAAGGAATACCAATGCCAGTATCTACGATGCTGAAAAAGATATATTGCTTTGTGGGGTGTGGTTGGATTTCAATCCAAACTTTGCCCCCCTCTGGAGTATATTTAACAGCGTTGCTTAACAGGTTGATGAACGCTTCTCGAATGCGATCTTCATCAACTTGGATAGGTGGGAGTTCTTCAGGTACTTGTAGACTCAACTGGATATTTTTTTGCAATGCTAGAGGTTTAACAAAGCTGAGACAAGAGTCACATAGTTCTTGAATTGAAGTCGAAGCTAGTTGTAGTTCCATTTTGTTACATTCAATATTGGCTAAGTCGAGGATGTGGTTGATTAATTCCAAGAGATTCTTGGCGCTATCTTAGAGATTATTTAGAGACTGGTGCTGTTGTTCGCTCAAAAGGTCGTATACTTCATTTTGCAGTGGTTTGGCGATCGCCAGCATGGAGTTTAAAGGGACAATCCCATATCTAAAGATAGGGCTTGTAATATGAACACCTGATGTATAGCACCACGTGTCTCGACACAAACCTTTTAAATTATTTCACATCTATTCGGAGAGCGTGTCGTAAACAAGATGGGGGATTGTACAATTTGGAACAAGGGTTTTTTCTTGCTATCCCCTTTCAATTCTCCCCTTTCCCTTGTCCTCTTCTGCTCAAGTGCCAATATATCACTTCTGGCAGAACAACAAGAAGTTATAAAGTTTCAAGAATAAAGCTTGACATTTAGAGTTTAGAACTCGGCACTTAGAGTTCTAAACTCGACGTTTGCATTTTAAAGCCTGAATGACAACGTTTAGAAGATATTCTTTATTCCACAAAGGGTGAGTGCAAGATACACTTTTAAACCTCAGTTCCGATGGATGCAAGAAATTGGAGAAAAACTGTAGGGATTTGTATCTGATGGAGATTTATCAGTTGTAACTTGCATTATCAAGGAAATCTAACTGTAGACAGATGAAATATGAAACGTTAATGTTGTTAAGAATATGCCTTCTTTGTCTTTAGCCTATATTCCCAGTGTAAAGGCTAAAGACAAGGAATGAATCATTTGATATGGAACTCATGCTTGATTTTTGAACAAAACTTAGTACGCCATTATTCCTTTTTACCTGTTGCTCGTTCCCTCTTTCTAGGAGCGATTCAGAAATTAAATCCGATTCCCATATTACTGCTACGTGTTTTTCATTCCGTCCACAGCTAGTCCCAAGATATAGGTTTTATTACTCATGCTCAACGTATCCACTCACAATTCTCAAGAAAATCAGCAATTGATTGATACTACTGATTGGAACGTTATTGAAACGGAATTCGATCCGACACGGTTGCATCACAAAGAAACTGTTTTTACCCTTGCTAACGGTTATTTAGGAGTGCGAGGTAGTTTCGAGGAAGGGTATTCTCAAGATTCTTGTGCCACGCTCATTCATGGTGTTTATGATGATGTGAAAATTGCTCATACTGAACTTGTGAACTGTCCTAACTGGCTGCCATTGACAGTTACTGTAGCAGGCGAAAGCTTTAGTATGGATAGTGGCGAAATTCTCAACTATGAGCGTCGGCTTGATTTGCGTTTGGGTTTAGTTAGCCGTGATGTGCGCTGGCGTAGTCCTAGTGGTCATACTTTAGATTTTCACTTTCAGCGGTTTGTTAGTTTAGCAGATCGACATGTTTTAGCAATTCGGACTCAAATCACATCCGTAGACTTTGAGGGTGAAGTTACCGTGGAAGCCGGGTTTGATGCCGAACCACATACCCAAGGTGTTAGACATTGGCGAACGATAAACCAAAGTGGCGTAGATAGAATTATCTGGCTGAACAGTCAAACTCTGCACTCAGCTATTCAACTGGGGATGGCGGCTAAGTTAGTGGTAGAAGAAGACGACACTACACCTGTGGGCGTAAAAAATGGGGAGTGTCCGACTTTGGCAACCTCCTTTGAGTTTTATCCAGGAAAAACGGTGACAGTGGAAAAGATTGTTACTGTGTTTACTTCACGGGAAACAGAACTCCCCATAGCCGCAGCCATAGAAAGGCTAGGTAATGAACCGAGGTATGGTACTTTGTTAGCTGCTCACATTGCTGCATGGGAGCAAGTGTGGCAAGACAGTGACATTATTATTGAAGGCGATCGCCAAGCTCAATTAAGTGTCCGTTATAATCTCTTCCAATTACTAGCCGTCACACCCCGTAACGATGACCGAGTAAGCATTCCTCCCAAAAGCCTCTCAGGTTTTGCCTATAGCGGACACATCTTTTGGGATACGGAAATTTTCATGCTTCCCTTCCTCACCTATACCCAGCCAGCTTTAGCCCGGAACTTGCTCACCTACCGCTATCACACTTTACCAGGAGCTAGACGCAAAGCCCAAGAAGCAGGTTATCAAGGAGCGATGTTTGCTTGGGAAAGTGCTGCTACCGGCGATGAAGTCACCCCGCGCTGGGTGCCAACTCCCACCGGCGAATTAGTCCGTATTTGGTGCGGTGACATCGAAGTGCATATCACCGCAGATATCGCCTATGCAGTATTACACTACTGGCACACCACCAACGATGATGAATGGATACGGGATTATGGCGCCGAAATTATCCTGGATACAGCGGTTTTCTGGGAAAGCCGCGTGCAGTGGAACCAAGAGCGCCACAGCTATGACATCCTGGATGTAATTGGCCCTGACGAAAATCACGATCGCGTTGATAATAATGCCTTCACCAATCTCATGGTAGACTGGCACTTACAATCAGCCTTGGCGCTGTGGGACTGGCTCAAGCAAGCATACCCCGAAACCTCAGCCCAATTAGCGCAAAAACTCAACTTAACTACAGAACGTCTGCACCATTGGGCAGAAATTACAGAGCATTTATTCGTGAATCAAGATGCCAAAACAGGTTTAATTGAACAGTTTGAAGGGTTTTTCCAATTAGAAGATATTAACTTTGCTGATTACGAACCGCGTACCAAATCTCTGCAAGGTCTATTGGGAATTGAAGCCACAAGCCAAAAGCAGATTCTCAAGCAGCCTGATGTGTTGATGCTTTTGTATTTGATGCGGGAGCGTTATGACTATAACACCCTCGCCGCTAACTGGGACTATTACAACCAACGCACAGACCACACCTACGGTTCATCACTCGGCCCAGCCATTCACGCCGTCTTAGCCTGCGACTTGAATCAACCAACCGAAGCTTACACACATTTCATGCGATCGGCCTTGGTAGACTTAGAAGATGTGCGGCTCAATGCAGGCGAAGGAATTCACGCCGCCAGTGCTGGAGGAGTTTGGCAAGCAGTAGTCTTTGGCTTTGGTGGTATCCGCATGACTCAATTTGGCCCAGTGGCTTGTCCCAACCTTCCATCTCACTGGACGCGTTTGAAGTTTCGCCTACAATGGCGTAATGAGTCGTATGACTTTGACTTGGGAGTTGAACAAGAAGTCAAAGTTCCCAGTTTTGTAGAAGAAAGCGTGGAAAGTTTAGTAGAAGTAGAAATTTAGTTTCACCCAAAGGCGCAAAGAAGAAGGCAAGAGTTGAGTTGCGGGTAGGGGCAAAACAGCTGTCATTGGTGTCAACTTAAGCCCAAAGCTATATCGGACAGGCGTTTTGCAAATCCCTCACGCCCTCATCCCCTAACCCCTTCTCCCACAGGAGAAGGGGAATTTAATTTCTGGCTCCCCTCTCACTTAGGGAGCTACCGCGTACACACAAGTCTTTGAGAGTTGTTGTGTAAGACACAGAAGGTTAATTTTTACTTTTCGATGCAACAAAGGTGCAGGGCGATGCAACAAAGGTGCAAGGCGATGCAACAAAGGTGCAGGGCGATGCAACAAAGGTGCAGGGCGATGCAACAAAGGTGCAGGGCGATGCAACAAAGGTGCAAGGCGATGCAACAAAGGTGCAAGGCGATGCAACAAAGGTGCAAGGCGATGCAACAAAGGTGCAAGGCGATGCAACAAAGGTGCAGGTCAATAGATATTTATTCAGTAACAAAAAAATAATTAACAAACTTTGCTGTAGTCTTAATTTAGCAATTGCGATCGATGAAATCTGACTTTTCACGTTATGTACAAAAACTAATGCTAAACCTAACCCCCAAGCAAGCTTTATTACTTGGAAATAGAGCAAAGTTCTCTAAATAAGAGTGAAAAGTCAGCTTTTGGAATGAGTGGAAAAAGAGATTGTGTTTGTCCTACCCCCAAGTAGAACCAAGGTTAATAAATTAACGCAAAGGGATTAATAACGATACCAATAGCGATCGCGTTCATAACGACGGCGATCGTTACGGATGTCGCGAAGGTCGCGATCGCGGTCATAGCGGCGATAGTTGTCGCGGTCATAGCGACGATAATTGTCGCGGTTATAGCGACGGTGATTATCGCGGTTATAGCGGCGATCGTAGCGACGGTCATTGTCACGAATGTTGCGAAAGTCGCGATCGCGATCGCGGTCATAATCGCGATGTCTGTAGTGACGACTCTGAAGTTCATAGTTACCATCATCGTTGTGATGATAGCTATAGCTATCTAACTCAGCAAGATAAGAGGCATCAGCTTTAGGAGAAATAGCCAAAGCTGAAGCAGAAGCTATCAAGCCTGCCAGAAAAATAGAGGCAAAGCGGTTCATAATGTGAGTGGAAAGTTGTTGATAGTAATTTATGCCAGTCCAGTCTGTTTACGAAGAGCAGATTCCACAAGTCTTTAGATTAATCTTATCAATGTTGAATCAAGAAGAGAAGTTTTTTTCGGTGCAATAATTGATAAAAATTTTGTTGTATATGATACTTTATAACTAATTTAGGTATTCTTAACCAGGATATAATACTTATCAAGAAAGGCAGAGGGCAGGAGGCTCAGTTGGCTTTTATGGAATTCTGACTCGTGTCCTCTGCTCGTGAGCGAATGTTCAAGGGTTTAAGACAAGAACACCAAATTTCAAGAAAGGTGGCCTCAATTAAGTACGGTGTTGAATCCCCGATCTTATTGAACCTTCTGCCCTCTGCCCTCTGCATAGCTGCCTTCTTCAATTTTCATTCGTCTTTCAAACAAAGATTTACAGATTATGCAGTTAGTTAAAGTAACAAATTATAGCTGAGGATTATTTAGATAGATGTCAACGAGTCGCTTTTTTGGACTTTTGCTAATTTTTACAACTTTACTAGTGTTTTCGGCTTGGGTAACAGTAAACCATGCCTATCTGCTGAAGACGATTCATTCAATATATTTAAAAGTTCTTGAGCAATTTTGAGAGCTTCTTCATAGGTATCTCCGTGGGTATGACAAAACTCTCACCACTGCTTTAACTTCTGCTGAACAAAATTTCGCACTCCCTTATCCGCATCATTCGCTGCTTTGTCGCGCAACAGTGCTAAAGTCTAGTCTCAAACTTAAAGAGTTAAACAGCCCTAATAACTGATAACTTGGAAATTGATATTAGGAGTCGTTTTATGGTTCTACAAATTCAATCCACGCAAAAAGAACCAACTATTACTTGGGAAGCACTTCCACATGATTTCATTTTACCCGACGATCCCTTAGGTAATATCCAGCAACCGCTTCTTGCTGGTGCGCTTACCGATGCTTTGCATAATTCAGGACTTATCCAAACACAGATGCTTATTGGCTCTAATTTTGGGCTTGTCGCCATGATAAATAAAAAAATTACTGTCAAAGCTCCGGACTGGTTTTATGTGCCTCAAGTACAGCCTGTAGCGGCGAATGTAATTCGGCGTACTTATACTATGAATTTAAAGGATATACCCATTGCTGTCGTAATGGAATTTCTCTCAGACACAGAAGGTGGAGAACTCTCGGTTCGCTCAACTCCACCTTACGGTAAGCTTTATTTTTACGAACGAATTCTGAAGGTTCCAACCTACGTAACCTATGACCCCTACGAACCTAATTTAGAAGTACGCTGCTTGCAAAATGGGCGATATACTTTGCAGCTAGCAGATAGTAATGGACGCTTTTGGATTCCTGAGTTAAATTTATTCCTGGGAATTTGGTATGGTGAAAGGCTTTGCCAAACCACAAATTGGCTGCGGTGGTGGGATACAGAAGGAAATTTGCTGTTGTGGAGTAGCGAACAAGCTGAGCAGGAACGCCAACGTGCTGAACAAGAAAGTCAACGTGCTGAACAGGAAAGTCAACGTGCTGAGCAGGAGCGCCAACGTGCTGATATATTAGCAGCTAGGTTACGCGAATTAGGTGTTGACCCTAATGCGTAGGCGTAGCCCGCACTTCTCTACGAGACGCTGCGCGTAGCTTGCTTCCACGAAGTGATACGACAAGCTCAGTGGCCATCGTAGACATCGCATAACCTCAAGAAATGCTGGGAATAATAATTTTGGGACATCTGCACCAAAATTCCATGAAACAGCAAAAAAATCAATTCAGTCATCTTACTGCGATCGAAAGAACTTATCTATCATTTCCAGCACAGTTTTTATTAAATCAAAACCTACTACAGGGCAAAATACTAGACTTTGGTTGTGGCTTTGGTAATGATGTGAAAATATTACGCCAAAAAGGCTGTGATATTACAGGTTACGATCCTTATTATTTTCCAGAATATCCTCAGAATAAATTTGATACAATAATTTGCTTTTATGTTTTAAATGTTTTATTTGCTGAAGAACAAGCTAATATTCTGATGGAAATCTCACACTTATTAAAAGCTGGAGGTAAAGCTTACTACGCTGTGAGAAGGGATCTTAAAAAAGAAGGTTTTCGCGAACATTATGTTCACAAAAAACCTACATATCAATGTATTGCCAAGCTTCCTTTTCCTTCACTTTATTTAGATGAGCATCGGGAGGTTTATGAATATATTCACTATAATTATCAGCAAAATTCATATAATTATTGTATATTTTGTAATCCCCGTAAAAATCTCACACTTTTAACTGAATCAGCGACAGCTTACGCTATATTTGATGGCTATCCTATTAGTAAAGGACATGTTCTAGTTATTCCTAAACGTCATGTTAGCAACTATTTTGAACTACCATTTAAAGAACAATCGGCTTGTTGGTTTATGGTAAATAAAGTGCAAGAAATTCTTAAAACAGAATTTAAGCCTGATGGTTTTAATGTAGGAATGAACATCAATCGAGAAGCAGGCCAAAATATTATGCACGCCAGTATTCATATCATCCCTCGTTACAAAGGTGATAGTGTTTCTCTCAAAAGTGGAATCAGGAACGTTATTCCTAAAAAGTAACAGTTTTTCTTTCCTAACAGCTTTTAGTAACAAAACTAGATTATCTTAAAATTTTGTTGAAAATGTTTTCAAATATCTACCTAACCTAGATTATCTGGATCGATTCCCAGCGCTCTTAATTGTTCTGCTAATTGTTGAACGCGTTGTTCTGCAATGTCAGCGCGTTGTGCTTCTTGGTGAGCGCGTTGTGCTTCTTGCTGGGCGCGTTGTGCTTCTTGCTGGGCGCGTTGTGCTTCTTGCTGGGCGCGTTGTGCTTCTTGCTGGGCGCGTTGTGCTTCTTGTTGGGCGCGTTCTACTTCTAGTTTAATTTGTTCTGCTGGTGTGGGATACCGTTTTCCTGTCTCATCATACCAATACATCCATTCTCGCGTTACGCCGCTATAGTTTCCCCTTTCGCAACCAATTCCTAAACCAATTTCTGGTAACCAAACGGGGTTTCCTTCTTGCAATTCATACTTACCATTAATTAATTTATGCACTTCTAATCGAGGTTTGCGGCGGCGGCGAGAAGAATAAATCACGTAGTAAAGTACACCTAATGCTGCATATTCATCCAATTTAGTGCTGTATTCTTTGCGATAATTTTGGGAAACAACTTCTAATACCAAAATCGGTAGAATGTTTTCATCCCATAGCACATAACTGGGACGTAGTTCTTCATCATAAAACCGCTCTACTCCTAAGCTCAAAAACCCATCTGGCACAATGGGCGGTTTATCGGGGTGATAATAAATACCCATATCTATGCCAAAAAACCAGTCCATGCGTTCTGCCCAGAGTATCAGCAGTATCGACTTCAGCAAACCTGGTATTAATTCTTGTAGCTCATTATCCACAGGGGTTTCATCAGAGTCGGGTAGTTCTTCGGCTGAAGGCAAGTACCTTGGCAAGTTGTACTCTAACATGGCTTCGTCTCCCGAAAACTCAAATAGCACTTGGTTGTTTTTGGGTCACGAGAATTATAGCGATTTTTAGTAGAACACGTGTAAAAGACCTCCAGCAAGTAAACAAAAAGCCTCGGCTAGTTTAACTGACCAATTGGCATATTCCGCAAAGTTGCTGAAGCCGACAAAATTTTTGGTAACTCTTAACTATTAATAAATATATAGAGTTCGATGCCATTCATGCTTTATATTTAGCGACAGGGTAGTGCAAACACCCATTCACGTTGTAAGACTAGGAGGCAGCGGATATCACTACCAAGCAACTCGCGCCCGCATACTATCAGCACGCAGTGTAACTCAAGGTTAAGTTGATATTAAAACTGATAATTTTTGCTGAATTGCGACAGATAAAGACTAAACTAAAAAGTCTTGTGCAGCAAAACCTGTAGCTTTAAATAAAGTAATCATGTCTAAGGTTCTTGTCTCTGATTCTATTGACCAAGCTGGAATTGACATTCTTTCTCAAGTTGCTACTGTTGATGTCAAAACAGGTCTTAAACCAGCAGAACTGATAGAAATTATTGGTGAGTACGACGCGCTAATGATTCGTTCTGGTACGCGCGTCACTCAAGAAATTATTGAAGCCGGTACCCAGCTAAAAATCATCGGTCGCGCTGGTGTAGGTGTGGATAATGTGGATGTTCCCGCCGCCACACGCCGAGGAATTGTTGTAGTTAATTCCCCAGAGGGAAACACTATTGCTGCTGCCGAACATGCTATAGCGATGATTTTAGCTTTGTCTCGCCACATCCCCGATGCTAACGCTTCGGTGAAACGCGGTGCATGGGATCGCAATAGCTTTATCGGTGCAGAAGTCTACAAAAAAACTCTCGGTGTTGTCGGTTTGGGTAAAATTGGCTCCCATGTAGCTGCTGTGGCTAAGGCAATGGGGATGAAATTACTAGCTTATGATCCCTTTATCTCCACAGAACGAGCCGAACAAATTGGCTGTCAGTTAGTAGAACTGGATTTACTCTTCCAGCAAGCAGATTATATCACCCTACACATCCCGAAAACTCCAGAAACTACCCACTTAATCAATGCCGTAACTCTGGCAAAGATGAAACCGACAGCCCGGATTGTTAACTGCGCTCGTGGTGGGATCATTGAAGAAAATGCTTTAGCAGCAGCAATCAAAGCTGGTAAAATTGCAGGTGCAGCCCTGGATGTGTTCGAGTCAGAACCGCTGGGAGAATCGGAATTGCGATCGCTAGGTAAGGAAGTCATCCTCACCCCCCACTTGGGAGCATCCACCACGGAAGCACAAGTGAATGTAGCCATTGATGTCGCCGAACAAATTCGGGATGTACTGTTAGGACTACCAGCACGTTCAGCCGTTAACATTCCCGGACTCGGCCCCGATGTGTTGGAAGAACTCAAACCCTACATGCAACTAGCAGAAACTCTAGGTAATTTAGTAGGACAGCTAGCTGGCGGACGAGTGGAAGTTCTGAATGTGCGACTGCAAGGGGAACTCGCAACTAACAAAAGTCAACCTTTGGTAGTAGCTGCCCTCAAAGGATTACTTTACCAAGCTTTGCGGGAACGGGTAAATTACGTAAATGCCAGCATCGAAGCCAAAGAACGGGGAATTCGCGTAATTGAAACCCGCGACGCTTCTGTTAGAGATTATGCCGGCACACTGCACCTAGAAGCCACGGGTACTTTGGGTACTCATTCTGTCACAGGCGCTTTGTTGGGTGAGCGAGAAATTCATCTCACCGATGTTGACGGTTTCCCGATTAACGTCCCACCCAGTAAATATATGCTGTTTACCCTACACCGCGATATGCCGGGAATTATCGGTAAACTCGGTTCGCTGCTTGGCAGTTTCAATGTGAACATTGCCA
Source organism: Nostoc sp. ATCC 43529 (assembly GCA_003326205.1). Lineage (GTDB taxonomy): Bacteria > Cyanobacteriota > Cyanobacteriia > Cyanobacteriales > Nostocaceae > Nostoc. Next base: position 44,850 of record LWTK01000055.1, on the reverse strand, counting down.
GTATGCAAGTCGGCCGAAAAATCGTCCGTGGTGATGCAGTCATGGCTCTGAGCATAGATGACCCTTTACCTGAGGGCATTTTAGATGAGATTATTAAAGTCCCTGGCATTCGGGACGCTTATACAGTAACTCTATGAGTGCTAAGTGAAAAAAGTTAGGAGTGAAGAAAAATTAGGAGTGAGGAGTTAAAAGTTAAAAAATAAAACTCCTAACTCCTAACTCCTAACTCCTAACTCCTAACTCCTAACTCTTTCATACTCAGCACTCAAATATGGCAAACACCTGGTGGGAATTACAAATTTTATGCGAACCAGACCTGGAAGATTCTATCTTTTGGCGGCTGGAGGATTTTGGCTGTCGTGGTACTGCTAGTGAAAGCAAAGGAAATTCCTCTTTAATTAGGGGTTACTTGCCGACAATTCAAACACAATTACTAGATTTGGCTGCACTATCGCTGCGGCTGCGTCAAGATGCGCTCTGTGTAGGGCTTTCATCTCCCACCCTGCGCTGGGAATTGATTGATGAAGAAGATTGGGCCACTAGCTGGAAACAATATTGGCACCCCCAAGAAATTGGCGATCGCTTTTTGATTAATCCTGCTTGGTTACCATTACCAAAAACAACCGAACGCTTGGTAATTCGTCTCGATCCTGGTGTAGCATTTGGTACGGGAAACCATGCCACGACTCAACTATGTTTAGAATCTTTGGAAATGCGTCTGAGTGAAGTACCACAATCATTTGTGGGCACTGGTGGCAAGCAAAAATCTGCGGTAATTGCTGACATTGGCTGTGGTTCTGGTATACTTTCCATTGGAGCATTGCTACTAGGGGCAGAGAAAGTCTACGCGGTTGATAATGACCCGTTGGCTGTGCAATCAACTATCAGCAATCGGACTTTGAATGAAATTAGCGCAGAACGTTTAATACCAGCACTAGGAAGTGTAGACGTGTTGACAACACTGCTGGAAAAACCAGTAGACGGTATTGTTTGCAATATTTTGGCTAATGTAATTATTGAGTTGGTTCCAGAAATTAGTGCGATCGCTAAGCTTGATACTTGGGCTATCTTCAGCGGTATTTTACTCGAACAATCTAAAGCCGTCGCTGACGCCTTAGAAAAACATGGTTGGGTAGTTGCTACTCTGTGGAAGCGCAAAGAATGGTGTTGTTTGAATGTAAGGCGTTCTTAAGCAAAAAACATCAACTGCAATTCCTTTGCAAACAACTTAATTGTTCCTTTTGCCTGAGTCATTACTTTTTGAAAACTGATACTTTTGGATAACCTGCTCAATTTTGGAAGTCACCACATTTATTCTGCCTTTAACCTTATCAAAATCAATATTCACCCAAATATAAGCTTTGTTGGGTATTTGTTGCTTATCACCCATAATTTGTCTCACTTGTCAAAAAAAATTATTATATCTATACAATATAGCTCTCCTAATTTCTAAACTACTTTCTGAAGACATATAAGTAGTTATGCTTAATGTTTGCTTAAGGTTTTCTTCGGTAATAGTTCAATCAAACGGCGATTCGTAGAGTATTACAGCAGTGCTAACCTACTAAAAAAGACGCGAGATTTCGCGCCTTTGGGAACCATAGCAGTTGTCAGGTAGGTTAGTGATAAACCCAGCATAAAACCTTTACACAAAGAGATTTTCAAGCCTATTGCCTGTTGCCTGCCATAACACCAAATTCTCAATAAGCTGTTACGCAAATAAGATTGCACATCAACTGGTGAGGTTGTCCTAAGTCAATTGTCCAAAGTCCAATTGGTAAACACTTTTGACTAATGACTAATGACTAATGACGGTCTACACGGAGTTTGTGCAATATGTAGGCGCGTTAGCTTACTACTTAAACTATTGTTTGTAGAAGTTTGACCAAATCCGCTGCTTGTCTTACACCCTCAATTCGCTCCACAGGCTCACCCTTCTTAAATAGTACTAGGGTTGGTAGAGCATAAATTTGATACTGAGTAGCCAATTGCGTGTATTTTTCCGTGTCGATTTTGACAATCCGCAGGCGATCCTTGAGTTGGGCATTCACTTGTTCTAAAATTGGCACCATCATCTGACATGGCCCGCACCACTCAGCATAAAAATCTACCAATACGGGCACATCAGAATCAGACAGCATCTCTTCAAAGCTGTTAAATTGTTTTTTAGTTGCCATGTGATACACACCGCTTTTCAATTGTTTGTTTCAATGGTAATTCTTAGAATATAAAATCGGTATATGTTTATGAGTTTTTCTCACGAAAAGATTACATTCTTCAATATAGACTAGTTCGCTAGCAAAAATATTAAATAATCCTAATAAAATAGAGATATTGTATTATTTTGTGTATAGCAGTTAGAGATTTATTTCTACCTATTTTGACGTAACCAAATGATTATACAGAGTTTCACGAGGCTTATGTCTACAGACGTGGTAGTTTATCGAATTTGGCGATGTCTAAAAGGCTCTCACCTAGACAGTTATAATTAAACCAACAATATATTCCTCAATGTTATCCATTTATTAGCAAATAAAATAGATAGTTAATTGTTACTACAACTATGATATTCAAAGAGTTAGAAGCAGAATTGCTAAAGTTAACACAAGCACAAAAAGCTAAAATTATTAACATTCTTTCCCAAAGTCTTGCTAATCATTGGGAAGGTATCGAAAAAACACCAGAAATCTGTAGTGGAAAAGCCTGTATTGCTAACACTCGTATTCCTGTTTGGGGATTAGTTAATGCTCGTAATTTAGGATATAGTGAAGCAGATATACTGAGTAATTATCCGAGTTTATCAGCAACAGATATAGCAAATGCTTGGGCTTATGCAGAGGCATTTAGTGAGGAAATTGCACGGGATATTAAAGAAAATAACGAAGCAGAATAAATGGCACGTCTCTACGCAGATGAACATTTTCCACGCGCTGTGGTAGAAATTCTGCGCTCATTATGACACGATATTTTAACAGTACAAGAAGCAGGAAACGCGAATACTAAGATACCTGATTTGCAAGTGTTAGAATTTGCTACCCAGGAAGAACGTGCTATTTTAACTCTAAATCGTATAGATTTCCTAAAACTACATTATAATCACCCAGAGCATTCAGGTATTATTATTTGTAGAGACGATCGCAACTGGGAAAATTTTGCTAATCGTATACACCAAGTTATTACTCAAGTTGAAAGCTTCAAAGGACAATTAATTCGTGTTAATCGAGTTATATCTAGCTAATTAGTTATCTAAATTGCCTCATCCTAGCAAGATTGTCACCGCGCAATAGTTAGATTTTATCCAAACAATATTTCAGATGTTCCCTAAATCGCCATAAGATAATTAGCGCGGTATTCTGAAGATTGAGGGACATTAAATGACACTATTAAAAGATAAAGTCGCAATTGTCACAGGTGCTTCGCGGGGAATTGGACGAGCGATCGCCATCGAATTAGCCACACAAGGAGCGATCGTAGTTGTTAATTATGCCAGTTCCAGCGCAGCAGCTGAAGCAGTTGTTACAGAAATTACCACAGCAGGAGGTCAGGCGATCGCTCTCCAAGCAGACGTTTCTAAAGTCGAGCAAGTAGACGCGCTAGTTAACGCCGTCATGGAAAAGTTTAAGCGTGTGGATATCTTAGTCAACAACGCAGGTATTACCCGCGATACACTGCTGTTGCGCTTAAAGCCAGAAGATTGGCAAGCTGTCATCGACTTGAATTTAACCGGTGTGTTTTTATGTACGCGTGCCGTCAGTAAAATCATGCTCAAACAGCGATCGGGACGGATTATCAGCATTACCTCCGTTGCAGGGCAAATGGGCAACCCAGGTCAGGCAAACTACAGCGCCGCCAAAGCAGGTGTAATTGGTTTTACCAAAACCGTCGCCAAAGAACTTGCATCTCGTGGCATCACCGTTAACGCCGTCGCCCCTGGTTTCATCGCCACAGACATGACTAGTGACCTTAACAACACCGACGATATTCTCAAATTCATCCCCCTGAGTCGCTTTGGTCAACCAGAAGAAGTCGCTGGCATGGTGCGGTTCCTCGCCGCCGACCCCGCCGCCGCCTACATCACCGGACAAGTTTTTAATGTCGATGGTGGGATGGTAATGGCTTAGAGAGTGCTGAGTTCCGAGTGCTGAGTGAAGAATTTTGCTTATTTACTCAAAACTCGGAACTTGAGCTTGAATATAAAAGCAATCGCCTGCATCAAAGCAAGCTAATTGTACTCTAGCGATCGCAATTATATTCATCTCTCAACTCTCACAGGCGATCGCTTGTAAATTTACACTTCTTTTCTAAGGCGTAGATACTGCATCGGCGAAACACCATTATTCAACATCAGATATTCAACATAAGATTAAACTGGTAGCACAACGCGAGATTTCATGGCGATAAAGTTTATTCTGAGCGACTATGTTGACCGAGCGATCGCCCAGGCAATTTATGACAAGTTAGAAGATGGTACATTTACAGGTAAAATTCCTGCTTGCAAAGGTGTAATAGCCTTTGCTTCGACTTTGCGCGAGTGTGAGAATGAATTACGCTCAACCCTGGAAGACTGGATTTTGCTTGGGTTAAAGCTGGGACATTCTCTACCAGTAATTGATAATATTGACCTCAACAAGGAGCCGATGGATACCGTGTAAGCGTAGGGAATTTGTCAAAAAATTACGGCAACTTGGCTTTGAAGGGGCTTTTTCTGGTGCAAGACATCAGTTTATGGTGTATGGGCAACATCGCTTAACTATCCCTTCTAATGATGAGTATTCTGTACCCCAATTAAGGATGATGATTCAGGAAGTTGAGGTGATTATCCAGAGGGAAATTACCCTGGAAGAATGGAATAGCCTTTGAATTTCCGTAGCAGTGATGTCTCTTGACTCGCCGATGCAACTTCTATGCTCATCATTCTACAATTTAGGCAAAGCGATCGCTCTAAAACTGTGTAGCGACTGTCTTGAAAGTCAAGCGTTCGCAATTATATTCATTTTTCAACTCTCAAAGGCGAATTGCTTGCAATCAAAAGGTCAACGTCGAGCCTCAGAAGGTCAACGTCGAGCCTCAGAAGGTCAACGTCGAGCCTCAGAAGGTCAACGTCGAGCCTCAGAAGGTCAACGTCGAGCCTCAGAAGGTCAACGTCGAGCCTCAGAAGGTCAACGTTGAGCCTCAGAAGGTCAACGTTGAGCCTTAGAAGGTCAACGTTGAGCCTTAGAAGGTCAACGTTGAGTTTGAGCGATCGCAGTTTTTACTTTTATAATTCTATGAGTTGAGGCGAACTTATAAATTGCTATCTCTTGCTGTGTTTTTTGCTATTGTGAGGAGAGGCGATGCCTAATGGTGAAACTCCAGCATCATAAGATGAGATCGTAGAGTAATATCAATCTTCAAAAAAGATTCGATCGAACAAAGACCTCTTAACTCTAAACTCAATTTCCATAAGTTGTTGATAAAGTTTATCTAAGCTTTCAATGCTGATTTTGCCATCTTTGCTCAATTTCTTGATAACGGCTAACGTACCTTTGATATTTAAACCAAGTCTTTTGGCTTCTCTTCTGGCTGTTGAGTCATCTAGCAAAACATAATCTGTGTTTAACTCAATTGCCAAGGCAATAGCTTCTGATTCTCCTTTGCCCAAGCGTTGATTTAAACTATTGACAAGGGTTATTAACTTTGATGCTCTAATTTGAAGATTACCAGAGTTAATCAGAGCTTGAATAGTTTGGCTAGATGGATCTGATTTAACTTTGATTTCATCTGCAACGGATTGAGGAATGTAGAAATCATCAGGAGATTCAATAAACTGATTCAAATAGTTTAACTTTGACAAAAAAATCAGGGGTGATGAATTAAGAACAATCTGCATTCATTCACCAGCTTTTTTCTAAAGCAACATCTTCTTCACAGAGATACGAAAACTCAATTCCCATCAAGTCTAGAATCTTGAGTAATTCTGCTGGTTCTAGCTGCATGACTTCCGCAGCTTTTTTTAAGCTAATTACTTTAGCAAGTAAAGCACCGAGTAAAAACAGAAAGTTTTCTTTTTGTTCAATATTCTGAAATAACTGAATTTCAGAGGCGATCGCTTGAGTCAGTTCTTGATTCATCGGTAATTTTATACTAATTTATTGTGGGTCAGATCGTTCTAAAACTAAACTGGAGTGGAGTAATATCTCTGACGGACTACGCCTACGCCCCCAGAACACCATTATTTTACCTGGGAACAAGAAATTTCGAGTAAAAAGGGAGAGCAATGTCTAAGGGCGGGCTATATCTACGCCCTCAGAACACCATCATTCCAACTTAGAACAAGAACATTCTCGTTTGAAACAGGAACGTTCTCATTTGGAATAAGAACATTCTCACTTGAAACAAGAACATTCTCATTTGGAACAAGAACATTCTCATTTGAAACAGAAGCGTTCTCACTAAAAACAGGAATGTTCTCGTTTAGAACGTGAAACTTGTAGATAAAAGGTTGATTGATGAGGTTGGGAACATGAATTTTACTGTTCTGAGGTAAGATAATCGCGCAAATCTGCTAAATTTTTATGAATAGTTACAGTAGTTGAGTGATTTACTCCTAACTGTTGCTCACAAATATCTAAAGCTTGGATATACAGAGGTTCAGCTTCGCTGTATCTGCCTTGGGAATAGTAGAGTAATCCTAAGTTATTGAGGCTAATGGCGACATCTGAGTGTTCTTCTGGCAGCAGCTTGCGCCTAAGTGCCAAAGCTTTGATGTACAAAGGTTCAGCTTCGCTGTATCTGTTTTGAAAATAGTAGACTAACGCTAGGCTGTTGAGGCTAGTGGCGACATCTAGATGTTCCTCTCCCAGCAACTTGCGTGTGAGTGCCAAAGCTTGGATATACAGAGGTTCAGCTTCGCTGTATCTGTTTTGGGAATAGTAGACTAACGCTAGGCTGTTGAGGCTAGCGGCGACATCTGGGTGTTCTTCTGGCAGCAACTTGCGCCTGATTGCTAAAGCTTCGATTAAAAGGGGTTCAGCTTCGCTGTATCTGTCTTGGAATTCGTAGACGTACGCTAAGTTGTTGAGGCTAGTGGCGACATCTGGGTGTTCCTCTCCTAGCAACTTGCGCCTGAGTGCCAAAGCTTCGATTAAAAGGGGTTCAGCTTCGCTGTATCTGTCTTGGAATTCGTAGACGTACGCTAAGTTGTTGAGGCTAGTGGCGACATCTGGGTGTTCCTCTCCTAGCAACTTGCGCCTGAGTGCCAAAGCTTCGATTAAAAGGGGTTCAGCTTCGCTGTATCTGTCTTGGAAGTAGTAGAGTAATCCTAGGTTCTTGAGGCTAGTGGCGACATCTGGGTGTTCCTCTCCCAGCAGCTTGCGTGTGAGTGCCAAAGCTTGAATGTATAAGGGTTCAGCTTCAGTGTATCTTTTTTGGGATTCGTAGAGTCCCGCTAAGTTGTTGAGGCTAGTGGCGACATTAGGGTGTTCCTCTCCTAGCAACTTGCGTGTGAGTGCCAAAGCTTGCAGATTCATGTGTTCAGCTTCACTGTATCTTTTTTGGGATTCGTAAAGTCCCGCTAAGTTGTTGAGGCTTTGTGCAACATCAGGGTGTTCCTCACTCAGCAGGCGTCGCCTTAGTTCCAAAGCTTGCAAGTTAAGGCGTTCAGCTTCGCTGTATCTTTCTTGGGAGTAGTAGAGTAAAGCCAGGTTGTTAAGATTAAGTGCGACATTAGGATGTTCCTCTCCCAGCAAGTGTCGCCATAGTTCTAAAGCTTGCAGGTACAGAGGTTCGGCTTCACTGTATCTTTCTTGGGAGTAGTAGAGTAAAGCTAGGTTGTTAAGATTAAGTGCAACATTAGGATGTTCTTCTCCCAGCAAGCGTCGCCATAGTTTCAAAGCTTGCAGGTGCAGAGATTCGGCTTCGCTGTATCTTCCTTGAGAACGGTAGAGTTCTGCCAAGTTGTTGAGGTTAAGTGCAACATTAGGATGTTCTTCTCCTAGCAGGCGTCGCCATAGTTCCAAAGCTTGCAAGAACATGGATTCGGCTTCGCTATATCTTCCTTGGGAACGGTAGAATTCTGCCAGGTTGTTGAGGCTTTGTGCAATATTAGGATGTTCTTCTCCCAGCACGCCTCGCCATAGTTCCAAAGCTTGCAGGAACAGGGATTTGGCTTCGCTGTATTTTCCTTGGGAGTAGTAGAGTTGTCCCAGGTTGTTGAGGGTAGTGGCAACAGATGGATCTTCCTCTCCCAGCAGGCGTCGCGTTAGTTCCAAAGCTTGCAGGTAGAGCGATTCGGCTTCGCTGTATTTTCCTTGGGAGTAGTAGAGTTGTCCCAGGTTGTTGAGGATAAGTGCAAGATTAGGATCTTCCTCTCCCAGCAGGCGTCGCGTTAGTTCCAAAGCTTGCAGGTAGAGCGATTCGGCTTCGCTGTATTTTCCTTGGGAGTAGTAGAGTTGTCCCAGGTTGTTGAGGATAAGTGCAAGATTAGGATCTTCCTCTCCCAGCAGGCGTCGCGTTAGTTCCAAAGCTTGCAGAAACAGGGGTTCGGCTTTGCTGTATTTTCCTTGGGAAGAGTATAGTAATGCCAAATTGTTCAGGCTAATGGAAACAGCTGGATGTTCCTCTCCCAAGCGTTTTTTACTGACTTCTAAACACTGCTCTAACCAAGGTATTGCTTTTTCATACAATCCCTGACCATTGTAAAACCAGGCATTACCGATGAAAGGACTAATTAAATCATCATCGCTAAGGTATTGAATAAAATTATTCGCTACTTCTGCTAAATGAGGTATGGCGGGAGTAACGGCAGTAATTTGCTCAAGAGTGAGAAAATAAGGAATCTCTTGAGCGACTGCTACGATCACTTCGCAAAAACTTTGCTTTAATCCCTCCCCTTGTTCTAAACCTGTAAGCTTATATTGGAAAAACTCGCGTAACAGTGGATGTAATTGGTAAACTCCCTCACCTTTACGCTGGAGTAAATGCAAATTCAATAACTTATCGTCCCGAATTTCCTCTAACTCTTCCTCGTCTTCTTCTAGTAAACACTGTTCCACCAAATCCCAAGCTATAGGCGCGGGTGCAAATAAACTCAATAAACAGCCCAACTGCTTCTCATCGTCGTTTAATTCTTGCCAACTCAACTCAAAGGCTGCTAACACACCCCGTTGTGCTGTCATGTCGCCTTCTGGTTTATCCAAGGCGGGTTGTTCTAGTCGCTTTTTCTCCAACCGTCGCAACATTTCTGTTAAAGAAAGGTCTGGTTTGCGCTTGAGATATCGCCCCACTAATTCCAAACCCAAAGGCAAATATCCCAACCACTCACACAACTGATTTGCAACAGCTAATTCTTGCTCAATTCGCTGTGGTGTTTCTTGAAAAAATGACTTTAATAACTCCAGCGCCGCTTCTGGTTGCAATAGATCCAGAGATAATTGCTTAATAGATGCTCCCAAGTGTTGGCGCGTGGTAATCAACACTTTAAACCGGGAAGATGACGAGGGTAAATAAGGCTTAACCTGCTGATATTCCCCAACATCGTCTAACACTAGCAGCACATCGCCCTCACGCCAATGCCGCCAGCAATATTGCACTTGGGCGAAGACATCCAAACCTTCTGGTAAGTTTAAATCAAGCACAGTTCTGGCAAATTGCACAACTTGAATGCCCACATCTCCAACTTTTGCCAGCAACCAGCAAATTCCACCCTTGTAAGTTTCGCGGTGATTCCTGGCATATTGTAGGGCAAGTTCTGTTTTACCAACTCCACCCATACCAGCAACAGCAGCTATAGCTACCTGTTCGTTTTCCTGCAAAAGCTGGTGGAGGTTTTCGAGGTCTTTTTCACGTCCAACAAACTCCAGCACCCCACTCAAGGGTAAATTTTGCGGTATTTCGGTAACGAGATTTGACTTTACCTGTTCTCCTCCAGGCGAATGCAGTCAGAAAATATTAGTACCAGTGAAAGTATTTCCTTGAAAGACGTTTTTAATAGACTCAGCTAACTTTGTAGAATTAATGATGGTTGCTGGTTGCGAGTCAAGCTCATTTGCTAAAGCTTGGACTTTTGACGCTACTTGAGGATCGGCGTTTACTGCTGCTTCCACCTCCCGCACTGATTGAGCAATTTCGGTATCTGCGTCTGCTGCGGCTTTCAACTCTAGTACAGCTTTGCCATAATCTAACGGTGGCTGTGAATTTTCTGGTGTCGCCTCTGCTAACAAGGGCAATTTATTTTTATTACGTAGCTGTGCGATTAATTTACCGCTTGCTTCTAACCCTGCTTCCCCAAGCTTTTCGCCAGTTTTTTCTAAAGCTTTAGTTAAAACTATAGTAGCGATCGCAGTTGCAACAGCCGTTAGTGTTACAGGTTCCATAATTTTATGAATAACAACCGAAATTCCACTGAAAGCTATTCTAGCCTAGCCCTATCATCACATTTCTTGATTTTGTCTGTGCAGACACGATTTTTAACGTTAAGTTGACTTTCATAAAAGCTGATGGAATTTAATACCCAACTACTACCTCGAATTAATAGTAAAACCTTGAGAGAAAATGGTAAACAATATTATGTAGATGCCAAGGGAAACCGCTTCCCCAGTGTCACTACAATACTTAATGTCACCAAACCCCAAGAAGATAGAGACAGATTATTAAATTGGAAAGCGCGTGTAGGAACAGAAGAAGCCACCCGCATATCTACAAACGCTAGTCGTCGGGGAACCCAAACACACAAACAAATTGAGCGCTACCTCCTTGGACAAAATCCTGTTTGTCCTGAAGGTAGTCGCCCTTATTGGGAAAGTATTAAGCCAGTTTTAGAAGAAATTGACACAGTGAGACTCGTAGAAGGCTCCGTTTTTCATTACGATTTGAGCTATTCTGGCAAAGTCGATTGTATTGCCAGTTATCAAGGCATCCCCTGTATTTGCGAGTGGAAAACAGCAGATAAACCTAAAGGTTCAATTGAGCGTTTATACGAACATCCACTGCAACTTACAGCATACATTGGAGCAATTAACAACTATTATCGAGATTATGGCATTCAGCTAAATCATGCTTTGTTGGTAGTAGCAATTCCAGAGATGCCAGCCGAGGTATTTTGGTTTGAACCAGCAATGATTAAAGATTACTGGGAAGAGTGGGAAAAAAGAGTCGCCCAATATTGGGAACGCAGAAGTATTTGGAGTTCGTGAGTAGGATTGCAAAATACCAAACAGTCTAATTTTGTAATGGCAACACAGTAATTAATTCCGAAAACCTAGCAAAATCACCTGTGTTGTGAGTCAGTAATTGAGGAATGCCATAAACTAGCATTGTAGCAACGATATTTGCATCATGAACTTGCCTACCACCAATAGGAATTTGCTCCATAAGTGTTAGTAGCCTTTTTGTCACCTGAGAATTATCTTCAGCCACCTGAAAGCGGTTATAGAAATAGCGAAGATCCTGAATTACTATTGCAATGGGTAGTGGGTTGACAAATTGTTGTGGACGGGTAAGGGTAGCCAAATATTCCCGTAACACTTGTCTGCTAATCCACAAATCAACCCCCGCATCATAAAAACTTTGGATAGCCTCCATAGCAGCTTGGTGAAATGGAGACTGAATTTGACTAGCGTACACCAGGATATTTGTGTCTAAAAAAACAGTATCACCTTCCCCAATCGTCATACATATCCTCACGTCTTAGAGAAAGATTTTCAGGCCAAAGTCCACAATCATGCACAGGAAAGTTTAGAGGAGGACGCTTTTGTTTGCTCTCTCCTTTCTGTGCTAAAAGCTTCTCATCAATTACTATTACCACCTGATGCTCACCCTCTGGAATATCCAATGGTAACTGCGCTGTGATTTTACCATCTTTAGTAACTGTGGCAATTGTTTCTATACTTTTCATACTATTTCTCCTTGTTCAATCCATCACAGCTAACACAGCTTTTGGCAATAACTTATCTTTAAACCAAACAATTCTCGCGGGGACATCATTTAATTTTACTCCCGCCTTTTCTAAATTAAGCCGTTCGGAAATTGCCAGAATTAAATCATCTCGTCCAGCACGCCGCACCTGAGAAAATTTCTTTTGTAAATATTCTGGACGCCAATAACCAACGATTTCTAATAAAAAACTACGTCCATCTGGATGCACTAAGCGAAAATCAGGAATCATGACGCTACCAGGAATTGGTATTAAATCAACTTCTCTCTCTAATGCCCAGCCACTTTTCAAAGCATCCCATTTATCAGCGAAGGATGCTTCTAGCATACTATCGTAGGGCTTTCCTGGTGGATAATGAGATACCAAACCACATTCGGAATTGAGAGTAAAACGTCCAGTTTTCCAAGTATTTGTATAAACGTCACGAGTTTGGAGAATGGAAGAAAGACTCCATTTTGTAACGTGAAGTAAAGCGGGGATAAGTTTGGCGATCGCCAACCCATATCGCGTACTAGGATTAAATAAACTCGTCGGCCCGTCAATAGTAATTGTAAATCCGTGGTCGGCATCACCTTCAATATAAGCCATCAATTGAAACAACTTTAAATAGCGAAACAACAGCTTGTATTCTCCCGGCACATTCCGATGAGCATTTAACACCAACTGACTCGCTTTATAAAAAACCCCCTGCACCTGCGATAAGTTATATCGATTTAACAAATCTGAAGGAACTGGTGCATCAAAAACAGTCAAAATTTTATTCTCAGCTAAATCAGCATATAATCCATTGCGAACCTGTTCTGGTAAAACTTCCCGTTCGAGTTCTTGAGTTAACTCATCAGCAACTTTCCCCAAAGTAACTTGTGTAGATTCCCGACTAGAAACAGACTTTGCAGCCAGAGAAAACACCCGTTCTCTTAACATTTGTGGTTCCAAAGGACTAACCACCTCAAAAGTACAAAAACTGCTTTTGAGAATATAAGCTAATCCCCGCTTCACTCGATAATCCGTCGAATCTCCTTCAAAATCAGTCAGTTGTCGCTCAAGCACACCCTGAGTTTTTCCCACCGCTGATTGAAAATAATTAATCAACTCAATCGCCAACTCTGAAGTTTTATTATCAATCTTCAGCCTCTTCGGAATAATCTCCTCCCCGTTTTGGCGATGCATCAATAACTCTGTCGGTAACATCTGCTGAATTTTGGATTTTAGATTTTGGATTTTGGATTGAATAATTAATTTCTAACTGTTCCGCCGCCTTCAAACTCCTTCCCTTCCCACTCCCATACACAACCTGCAAATTCCCCTTCTTCTCCCCGCGTCCCCGCGTCTCCCCGCGTCGCCTCGCCGAAGTTCCTTCTTCACTCGTATCCTCCGCCACCACTTCATACAAAATCGCCTGCTTATTCTCAATATTTCCCTTCCTTAAAACCCTCCCCAAACGCTGAATATACTCCCTAGCCGAACCAGTTCCCGATAAAATAATTGCCACAGAAGCCGCAGGTACATCAACTCCCTCATTTAACACATGAGAAGCCACCAAAGTATTATATGTACCCTCCCTAAATTTTGTTAATATTTCATGCCTTTCTTTCACAGGAGTTTGATGAGTAATTGCCGGAATTAATAACTCTTGAGAAATGCGATAAACCGTAGAATTATCAGCAGTAAAAATCAAAACTCTTGCCGGATAATGTTCTGCTAATAAATTAGCTAAAATTCGCAACTTGCCATCAGTGCCCAAAGCAATATCTTTCGCTTCTCGATGCGCTAACATCGCCCTACGTCCAGCTTGCGATCGCGCACTCATTTGCACGAACATTTGCCAACCTTGAAGACTCCCCAAAGAAATCCGAGATTGCTTTAAAAAGTCGTTGCGAGTTTGAATTAATTGGTTGTATCTTTCCCGTTCTTGCTGCGATAACTTGACCTTAATTTGCACAATTTCATGTTCTGCTAACGCCTTCCCCGCCAAATCTTCAGCGCGTTTGCGATAGACTTCCTGTCCAATAAGAATATTTAAATCAGCATGTTTGCCATCGGTGCGTTCTGGGGTTGCAGAAAGTCCTAAGCGATAGGGTGCGATCGCATATTCAGCAATCACCCGATTAAAATCTGTTGGTAAGTGATGGCATTCATCGAAAACAATCAACGCATATTGATTTCCAATCGCTTCGGCGTGAATTGCCGCACTATCATAAGTCGCCACCAAAATAGGTGTTTTATCCCGCGAACCGCCCCCCAGCAATCCCACCTCAGCATCCGGGAAAGCCGCAACTAAATGTGCGTACCACTGATGCATTAAATCCAAAGTTGGCACTACAATCAGCGTCGTGCGGGGGGTTGACTGCATAGCCATTTGTGCTAAATAAGTCTTTCCCGCCGCCGTAGGAAGCACAACCACCCCCTGCCTACCCGCTAGTTTCCAAGCTGCTAAAGCTTCACTCTGGTGAGGATATGGTTCCATTTCCAAACTAGAAACCAAATCTAGAGGATAAAATTCCTTTGCTTCATCGATAAAGTTGACATCTTCCGCTTGTAGTGCTTCCACGAGCGATCGGTATCTAATCGCCGGAATGCGGAATTTTTCAACTCGATCGTCCCATGTGGCGTAGTCCATCCAAGCTTTGCCGCGTGGTGGTGGATGCAAAATTAATGTGCCGCGATCGAAAGTTAATGTTGGGGTACGAGCCATAATTGTTGGGCATTGGGCATTGGGCATTGGGCATGGGGCACATAAAACTCCTAACTCTTGTACAGACGCGATTAATCGCGTCTCTACTTCTAACTCCTAACTCCCCACTCCCTTGATTACTAATAACGTAAAAAGAGCATGATTCATCCAAATAACTCTGACAAAACTCAACTAGATGCGCTTATGAGTCAAGGGATGCCCCATTGGCAAATAAGCAATAGCTTTGACAAATCCTACAAAGAACAGCGACAGCGCTTCCTGCTCAAGCGACTACAATTGCAAGCTCAGATTATGCTGATTGCTGGTTTGACTTTAATCGCTTTTTTCCTTTGGGTAAACTCACAGGCAGAAGGCAAAATATACGCTTTTAAGATTGGTTTTGTAGTAGAAATATTCATTTTGATTTGTTCGATTTTATGTAAAACCTCCATAGGGCAGCGCCATCCTGATTTAATTTTTTTGAGTTTATGTTGGTCTGTAACTTGTGTTGTTCAAATTGATATAGCGTTGCTATTTAATTATCTTGAACCAACAAACAATCTCTGGAATTTAATGTTTTTAACTCAAGCTACACTTGTGCCCGTACAATGGTGGATGCATTTAGTATCACAAGTTGGGACAATTTTCTGCTATTTAATTTTATATGTATTATATAAACCTACCTTAGAAAATCCCTTAGCTTATTATGTTGAACACGGCATATATTTTTTCTGGACTTGCATAATTTGTGTTTTTTCTGTTTATTTATATGAACGCTTACAAAAAAATGAATTCGATGCTCGTAAAGCGATGGAGGTAGCCCAGCAAAAATCAGAGCGTCTGCTACTGAATATTTTGCCAGAAATGATTGCCGAACAATTAAAACAACAGCCGACAACTATTGCTGATAGTTTTATGGAAGTGACGGTGTTATTTGCTGATATTGTTGGTTTTACAGAACTTTCATCTCGTACATCTCCGGCGGAATTAGTTGATTTATTAAATACAATATTTTGTTTATTTGATCAATTAGCAGAACGTCATGGAGTAGAAAAAATCAAGACCATTGGCGATGCATATATGGCCGTTGCTGGGTTGCCAAATCAGTCTAATAATCATGCGATCGCCATAGCTAATATGGCGTTAGACATGCAAAATGCTGTAGCTCAGTTTAATGAAGAAAATAATCAATCTTTTCGCATTCGCATTGGCATCAGCACAGGGCCAGTAGTAGCAGGAGTGATTGGTCTGAAAAAGTTTGCCTACGACCTTTGGGGAGATACAGTCAATACAGCCAGCCGTATGGAATCACACGGTATCCCAGGTAGTATCCAAGTTTGTGAAGCAAGTTATCAACTTCTAAAAGATAAATATCTATTAGAAGAACGAGGTTTAATTAAAGTTAAAGGTAAAGGTGAAATGATGACTTATTTATTAATTAGTCATTAGTCATTAGTCATTAGTCATTGGTCATTGGTCATTAGTCATTGGTCATTAGTCATTAGTCATTGGTCATTGGTCATTAGTCATTGGTCATTAGTCATTAGTCATTGGTCATTGGTCATTTGTTTTTCTCCGCGTCCCCGCGTCTCCCCATCTCCCCACCTCCCCATCTCCACACATCTCCCCACTCCCAAGACTAAAATTAGAATTGACGTACTCTAGTAGCCAAAGTGTCAGACTCTCTGCCATTGCGCGATCGCTATCTTGCCTTAATCGATGAAATTATCGAAACCACCCTCAAGGGCAAAATTAGCTCTGTGGAACAGGTGTATCAAATGCTGCTTAAAAACATTACTTCCGGTACGGGGGAGGTGTTTGAGCTAGTTTTGAGCGATCGCTTGAATGTTCTCCAAAGCCAAGTTGATAGCGAAAAAGACGAACTTAAAAAAGCTAAAGCTACTCGCAGTTTGAGAGCGATTAAAACCATTCAAACTCAATGGCAACGCTGGCAAGAGCAAAACAAAGCTACAGAAGCGATCGCTTTTGCAGTAACACAAATTACTACTGCTTCTCCTAATGAGCGTCTGGCAGCATTTGTTCGCGTTACTGACCCGAATCAAAAGTATCCGCTAAATTTGCCACAATTACAGCAGTTATCAAAATCATTACAGCAATTTGCCCAGGTAGATGCTGATTTACAACAATTTTCTGAAGGTATCGCCCGTGGTTTAGCTTCTTGGCAACGCCTACAAGAAAACTTGCTCAGTTGGATGTACGAGCAAAGAGAATCTCTGGGATTTGGCGGCGTACCAGGCGAAAGCGGCCCTTGGGCGAGTTGGGCTAAGCAAGTTAATAGTGAGTTACCCCAAAGACTGTTTCGCACCCTAGCGATGGAAGAATCTGCAATTGAATTTGCCGAACAGCAACGGGGTATCACCCTCAGAGATTGGGTAGAAATGGCGTTGGTTTTACAATATTTGCAACGAGGTTTAATTAACTGGTTTGACCAACAAGCTTACGACGTGAAAGCAGGGCCAAAGTTGTCCATTTCGACTTTTTTGACCTTCGCAGTGATTTGGAGTCAGTTAGCAATTGGTTTTCAGAGCATTGGTGCAGGATATAGCGATGCTTGTTCTCAAATTATGCTCCAGATTTTGCGAACCTTTGCCCAACGGTCATATTTTCCCCTTTACGGCGGTATTTTTGCCTCGTTTTCTGGCAGTTATCTCCGAAATACTCTGGACTATTTGGATGAGCCGCTGCGAACTGTGGAGGGAACCCAAGAGAAAGCTCGGATTTTGACACTTTTAGGTTATTCTCAGCGTGCTTTAGGACAATACGATCGCTCCCTTAGTTTTCATCAACAGGCGTTGGAGATAGCTAGGAGTGCAGGCGATCGCCCCTGTGAAATTGCCAATCTCAACCACCTCAGCCGTACCTACGTACAACAGCAAAATTATCCTGAGGCAATTAACTACAGCCAACGAGGATTAATACTGAGTCGGCAAGCAGGCGATCGTACAGGAGAAGCAAACGCCCTAGTTAATTTAGGCTACAGCGAAGTTATGCAGGCTCAACAACTGGAAAACCTAGAACCAGAAACCTATGAATCAGCAATTAACTATTTGGAACAAGGTTTAAAGTTGTCAGAAAAATTAGGCGATGTTCCCAGTAAAGCCTTATGTGTCAGCAGCTTAGGAATTGCTTATTTAGTAATTGGACAACATCAAACCGCAATTAAATATCTCGAAGATGCTTTTAAAATAGCGCAATTTTCCGGTGATTTGTATCTCCAGGGACGCAATTTAGCTTATTTAGCTGAAGCCTATTATCATTTGCAAAATGCCGAAAAAACCATTTATACAGGCAGCTTAGGAATGTATCTTTTGAACCAAATTGCTTCTCGTGAATGGCGTCAACCAGCAGGGTTACTAACAATTTTACACGGACAGATAGGGGCAGAAGCTTTCCAAAAATTCCTACAGCAACATCGTCCTAAAATCATTGCACTTATTGGTGTAGATGGCTATGATTACATCCCGCAATTGTTGGAAGAATATCAGCAAGATATGTAATTACGAACGGTTCTACGAAACATCAGATCGGGTATTGGGTATGACCGAAAACAAAAAGGATACAGAGCAACTAAATTGATTTATGGGTCTGTTGAATTTTGAATTTTGAATTTTGAATTTTGAATTTTGAATTCGGAGCGAAGCGACGTGACACCTTCAAACTATCGCGCTGGTGGCGCTGATACAGACATACACTTTGCTGTCGGCGAATGCTCTTTGGGATCGATCCTCGTTGCCAAAAGCGATCGCGGGATTTGTGCCATTTTTCTGGGTGACGAACCAGACGCACTGACAGAGAATTTACAAGACCGATTCCCACACGCCAATCTCATCGGCGGAGACACAGAGTTTGAGCAGCTCGTCTCGAAAGTCGTGGGCTTTGTCGAAGCGCCAGTATTGGGGCTGGACTTGCCTCTTGATATCCGTGGCACTGCCTTTCAGCAGCGCGTGTGGCAAGCGTTACAGAAGATTCCACTCGGTTCGACAGCTAGCTATACCGACATCGCCAAGTCCATCGGTTTGCCCAAATCGGTTCGGGCAGTTGCCCAGGCCTGCGGTGCAAACCCCTTAGCAGTGGTGATTCCTTGCCATCGTGTTGTGCGTCATGATGGCGCATTGTCGGGCTATCGATGGGGCGTCGAACGCAAACGCACTCTTCTTGAACGTGAGACACGGACTTCAACGCAGCAGCCAGGACAGTAATATCAGATTTGGTTGAAGACTTAGGCATCCATTGGGATGCTCGCATTACGAATTACGAATTAAATAAGCTAGTTGTTTTAACACTTTCACGACAGTATGTAAATCATCTCCACGATTAAGTGATAGTGTGTAGGATAATGCATATTTAGGTATACTTTGTTTGCTCAACTTAATAAATTGAAATTCTCGACCACTTGAAAGAGGAGTAATTAATGCCCAGGCGATGCGTTGCGACTTGATTTCTAAGAGCAATATTAAAGAAACTGACATCTTCTCTAACTCTAGGAAATTTTCGCCTCATGGTGGGAAATCGAATTCACGTCTGGTCTAATTAAGCCTTTTTTTCACCAATTCTGGAATTTCAGAAGGGCGTTCAGCTACGGTAACTTGTACTTCTTTCAAAGCAGCTAACTTACTTTGGGCTGTACCAAAATTCGGGTCGCGTCCGATAACTGTTGCTAAAGTTCCGGTTTGACGCCAACTTTTTCCTGGTGGTGCTTGTCTTCCTGCAATGTAGGCAATTACTGGTTTATCAATAGCCTCAGCAATGTACCGGGCTGCTGCTTCTTCACTACCACCACCGGGTTGACCAACTAAAACTATCGCTTCTGTAGTTTCATCCTCGTCGAGAATTTGTAGCCATTGCAAAAACGAGGAACCAACGATCGCATCACTACCAATGCTGACACTAATGGACTGTCCCAAACCAGCTTTTGTTAATTCGTAGGCGACTTCGTAAGTAAGGGTACTGCTACGACTGACGATCCCCACTGGCCCAGGTGTATAAAATTCGCTAGGTTGAGTTCCTAAGAGAATTTTTCCTGGGACAATGATCCCCGGACTATTTGGCCCGACAACCAAAGTTTCGCAGGCTTCGGCTTTCCTGAGTAATTGCACCATATCCAAAGGCGGCACACCTGCGGTGATAATAATAATTTGGCGAATGTGAGATGCGATCGCTTCCAATGCCGCATCCAAAACATCATAAGGACTTACACAGATAATTGTTGTGTCAATTGCGCCAAATTTTTCTACTACTTCCTCTACTAGGTCAAATACTGGTAGTTCGTGGAGTTCCTGTCCGCCACATCCAGGATTAACACCAGCTACCAAATTCGTGCCATAGGCTTTCATTTGTGCAACATGAGTTCCTGATATAAATTCACAAAAGCCTTGAATTAAGACTTTACTTTCTGGTGTTAAGTTCATAATAAATTACCGTAAGCTTGGCAAGCCAGTGAGTTGAGCCACTTGGCATACAGCAGAATTCTCTATTTCTTCTTAGTAGTTGGTTTGGCAAGACGAACTGCAACTTCCACTGCCTCATCTAAATTTTCTACAACAACAAGGGCATTGCTGTGAGTTTTAAGCGTTGCTAAATAATTTTTAGCCCCATTCCACTCAGAACCAGCAAGGCGAACAACTAAGGTGGGAAGATTTTGATCTCGCGGAATTTTACTACCGTTAGAACGTACAATTTTTAATTTGAGTTCGTTATTGTCTTGCTGTACAAATTTAGCGATGATTTCGGCTAGTTCCTCAGGCTGAGGAATACTACCCAGGAAGTTAATTAGTATAACTTGAATGCTTTTATCAGCAGCCAAAATTTTCAAACCTGTTTCTAGGCGATCGCCAAATGTAGTTGGCGTAGTATCCGTAAGAAAAGCATGGCGTAGATTCAAACAAGCACCTGGTTTACCGCCAGCATTAGCGACTACATCCAAAGTTGCCATTACTGAACCAGTGCCATTACCTAAAATACCGATTTTTCCGTGCATTTGCACACCATCCCAGTCGCCCAAAATACCGTTAATTTCAGTACTTGGATGACGGCTGATGATTTTTGCTGCCATTTGTGCAAGATCTGGATGACGTTTGATGGCTCGTTCATTCACCCTGACTTTACCATTCAAGGCCATCACTTCACCATTAGGATTGACCGCCAAGGGATTAATTTCGACTAAATCCAGGTCTTTTTGCACAAATAACTGGTACATCTTCTGGAGAACGCTGCTTACCGATTGCATCAGCGTTCCCTGCAAACCCATTTTCAAAGCCAGTCGTCGTGCATAAAATGGCGAGAATTCTTGTTCGACGACGACATGATGCATTTTTTCGCCAGCGGATTCCCAATCGATGTCTGCTTCTTTGCAACCTAAAAGTACAGGTCGGCAAACAGCGGTGTCTAAAACCACAGCTAGATAAAATTCTTGGTTAGCGTCGTATTGGGATTCTGCCAGCACAACCTCCGGCAACTCGCCCCAGATGGGTAAACTAAAGATATTTTGGGCAGCTGCGATCGCATCGATTGTTGTTTCGGCGAACCTGACTCCGCCTGCTTTTGCCCGTTCTGCCCCATGTACTTGAGATTTCAGTACAATTGGAAAAGCAATTTTTAAACGTTTTAAATCTGTGGGATGGTCAATTCGTTGCGAAGGCAATACTGGAATGCCTATCTTCCCAAACCATTCTTTAACTTGGTACTCTAATAAATCCATTGATACACCTTGTCTTGAGACTTTCTAAGCTTTTGATTATTACTGTCTAAATATTGGCAGCAGCTTTATTACATATTGACAGCTATAAAAAGTTATTTTTCACGTATCAATTTTATCGAATTGAACAAATGAGGCAAATTAATTTCTCTAGCCACAAGATTTAATTAATCTCCTCAGTAGACTTCCCAGCATAGAAGATAACTAGCATTCCTGTCAAAAACCTCTAACATCACAATATTTCCTTAACCTGTGGATAATTTTGTCACAATTGCTCTGCAACTATAATTTTGTCGGAGAGTAGCTGTTGTGAATTTAATTGCCACAAAATCATGCAGTGAAAATACTCAAAAATATTATTATTCCCATTTTTTCTGAAAAATATATACCTGTGGATAGATTATCCAATCTCATATCTACTAAGTTCAAAATGTAGCCATACGAACAATTACTAGTATTTGAATTTTTGGTTAAAACTTGGAATTTGTGTTAGAAAGTTGTTCGATTAGATTTTCAGCCTGTGGTTGGTTAAACTGTGCGTCTTTATTCAAAAAACCCAAACAGTTGCTTCGATCTCGTTAAAGATAATCAAAACAATATAAAAGTTCAGTACGAAAGTTCTATGAAAGTAGCAGTTCAGCAGGAAGATTTACAGCTTTTAGCCAAAACTTTGCAGGAACAATTGCTTGTAGAAGTCCCATTGGCTGGAGTCTTTCAAGTTAAGTGTGCCGTCAATAAAGACGAGCTAATGATTTTAACCCAACACCCATCAGGTGTAACAGTTGATGCTCAGGTTATCTTTGCAGTCATAGAAGATGCACTTCAGTCTTTAGCACCCTACAGAGAGCAACGAGTACAATGTTTCCTGAGAGTTTTTGGCGAACAACTTCCTTATGCCAAACGTTTTCTCGCTCTCAAGCAGAGGGTGGAATCCAATGATGGGGATCTGGGCATTTGGGCATCTGGGGGAATCAGGGGAGAGGACACCGAGAGAAGTCTGAGCGGAGAACTTCGGGGGACGCGGGGACACGAGGATACGGAGACACAAATGCACGGGGACGACATGGAGAGTTCTTTCCCCGCGTCTTCCTCATCTCCCTCATCAGCTCTGACCTATTTTCCATCACTGGATGAAACTGAAGATGAGGAAGTATTTGACCCATTTGCAGATACACCGAGTTTGCCGCCTTCTAAACCAACACGCCAAATCAAACCGATTTTCCTAGTTGTAGGCTTGGTGGGAATTATCGGTTTAAGCATTGGTGGTTATTTACTGACTCGCCCTTGTGTGATGTCTGAGTGTAAAGAAATACAAGTTGCCGAGCAATTAAAAACAGAATCCCCCCAATTGATGCGTCGCGCCAAATCAGAAAAAGATTTAATGGCAGTGCATCAGCGACTGACGACGGCTAGTGCAGCCTTGAGTGTAATTCCTAGTTGGTCACCGCGTTACCAGATGTCAGAAGAACTCAAAGCCAGTTTGTCTGGGCGCTCAGAAAAAATCAGCCAGGTAGTTAAGGCTTTGCAGACGGCATCTTTGGCGGCAGAAAAAATTAAAGCTCCCGCACGTAGTTTAGAAGAAATACAAGGTAGACAACATTTATGGCGACAAGCGATCGCACCACTAGAAGCCATAACTCCCAATAGCGAACTTTATCCACTAATACAAGCAAAATTATTCAGTTATCGCATTAGTTTGCACGCTGTCAATCAGCAGATACAAACTGAAGAAAAATGGCTCAAAAAACTAGCAGCAGCAAAAGATGTAGCTAATACAGCCGAAAGCCGCCAAGCTACTGCTAAATCTTTGAAGGATTGGCAAAAAGTCCAGTCTAACTGGCAGGTAGTGATTAATGCCTTAAGGGTGATTCCCCAGACTAGCCCTGCATATGAAGAAGCCCAAAAGTTGTTGTTAGACTATAAACCTAAGTTAGTAACAGCACGCGATCGCGCTACTAAAGAACAATTAGCTGCCAGAACTTACCAACAAGCTGTTAGCACCGCCAACCAAGCCAAAGTATATCAACAACAAAATCAATGGCAAGCAGCGGCGACATACTGGGACCAAGCTTTGGAAACTGCTAAAAAAGTTTCCCAAGATAGCTTATATTACACTCAGGCTCAGTCCTTGATTGAACCCTACTCAACAGCCCTCAAACAAGCACAAGAAAAACTACAAGTTGTTAGTGGTTTGCAACAAACCCGCGCTGACTTAGAGAAAACCTGTGTTAATGGAATTCGGATTTGCACTTTTAGTATGGACAATGCAGGAATTATTGTCCGGTTAACCTCTGAGTACGATCAATTAAGGCAAAAGAGTTCAACTAATCCTAATTCTGAAAATCCCGATAGTGCTGTTGACCTTACCAATCACTTACAAATTTTACAAGAAGCCCTAGCTGTAATTAGTGACAATGCCAACTTGTCCGTTTTCCTGTACGATTCTCAAGACGAGGTGATTTATACCCGGACATTGGGAGGGTAAAAAAGTTAGGAGTGATAAGTTAAGAGTGTTTAAGCAACCTAGTAAGAGCGTCTCGTAGAGAAGCGACTTGACTGGGTGATTAACTTTGCAAAGAAGTCATATTCATATCGTCATTCAATCTGCGAATCAGCCGCGATAACTCACGAATGATATTCACCGCGATATCTGGAGTTTCTTCAATGGCATCATATAATTGCTCTTGCGTCAGTTCTAGAAATTCACAAGGTTCTAGAGTTGTGGCGCTGGCGGAACGGGGTTGAGTATCAAATACTGCCATTTCACCAAAGTATTTTCCTTGTTCTACCTCTGCCAGCTGTTTGTTGCCAATATGAACTTTAACTCGACCTGACACCACAATGTAGAGCGATCGCCCTTCTTCTCCTTGTCTAAAAATCGTGTAATTAGCTGGAAATGACAGTTCATTCATCACTGAAGTCAGCCGCACAATAAAATCGTCCCGCAATTCCTTAAAAATTGGGACTCGCCGGACAAATAATAGACGGTCAACACTAGTTAGCATAATTACGAGTTGAAAATAAGAATTCAGAAATCAGAAATCAGAATTCAGAATTCAGAATTGAAGAATTAGAGCAAGGAAATCGGGATTTAGACCCGCCATTAATTGTACGCCACGAAATTGGAAATTTGGTGTGGTGCTTGAGCAGTTATTAATTGAAAACGACGGAAAACTGCACAGAGTAAGTGGCGTGGAGTTTTTTATTGGTAATTCCTGAGTCTTGAATTATTTATTGTTAAAAAAATTAAACATTACTAATACCATTGAAAAAAATCTTTGCAATCCAACAATTGACGTAGGGGCGTACAGCTGTATGCCCCTACCAACGCATTTACAACCAGAATTCTATTTGGCACTCCACACCTAAAGGCGCAAAGCCTCTTCTAATTCTTAATCCTGAATTCTCGCTTAATCACTTTAATTTATCATTTTAAAAAACAAGAGTATTTGCTCTTATTCGGTCGAAAGCCATAATATTGACTGCATGAACTCCCAAGGTACCTTGCTGAGAAAAAAAATCACCAATTTGATTGGAGGCGTAGTTTACCACTGTAGGCATCGCTTCTAGAGATTGGGTAATTGACTGCTGAGTGGCGAACTTCTATATAGTTGTCGCTCAGAACAACAGTTACAAAATATCCTGAACTGCCATCACATCGAAAAGCAGAGTCAGGATTTAGGACAAACAGCATTGAATCATTGTGAGTAGTGACCATGAGTTGGCTAATCAGTACGGTAATTATTGGTTTTTCTGTAGCTTTTGCAACTACCTTTGACGACAATTTATATTTGACGGCTTTCTTTGGAAAAGTCAATCGCACCTTTGGCACCAAGCATATTGTTATCGGTGAATTTGTAGGATTCACTGTATTAGTACTTGCTAGCCTCCCTGGTTTCTTCGGCGGTTTGATTATTCCTAGTACCTGGATTGGTTTACTAGGTTTACTTCCCATCGCCATTGGTATCAGTAATTTCATGAGTCGAGACGACCAGGGAGACACAGTGCAAGATGTGTCAATTAACTTACCCTCTCCTAGCAAATCTGGGCGGCAAAAGAAATCATTATTGGCAACCATCCGCGATCCCCAAACCTACCGTGTTTCGGCAGTTACCATTGCTAATGGTGGAAACAACATCGGGATTTATGTACCGTTGTTTGCTAGTAGCAATCTTCCAAGTTTGGGCGTAATTTTGTGTGTTTGTTATTTGACTGTTGGGGCATGGTGCTTCTTGTCTTACAATCTCACCCGTAATCCTCTCATGGCGCCTGTTTTAGCTCGCTATGGTCGAAAAATCTTCCCCTTTGTTTTAATTTGGCTGGGATTGTCTATTTTGATTAAAAGTGAAAGCTATCGACTCTTACCTAGTTTGGCAATGCTTGGCAGTTAGTTATGAGGCCATCGCTGTGGGGATCGCACCATTTTGGATTGGCGATCGGTTTCTAAATCTGGTAGTCTGTCAAGCCAAGTTTGCAGAACTTAGAATTCTCCGCGTCCCTAATTTGCTTCCCACACCAAAGGCTTTTTAATCACTTGAATTTATGTTTTTAAATCAAAAAAATATTTGCTCTTATCAATCAACTTATCTACAGTGAACATAAAGCACATTATTGATGGCTGTTACAAAAGCAAATCTAACAATGCAAATTATCACAGGAAAGAAACGATGAATAAACCAAATTCCAAAAAATTAACTCAGTGGCTCGTAACTGCCTTATTTGTAGTAGTTGTAGCAACATTTTCACTACTCGATCAACCCAGTGCTAAAGCTCAAACAATAACACCATCGGAACCAGCTTTAGAATCAACTCCAATAACATCTCCAGCTGCATCACCAGTATTGGAACCAACTCCAGTAATACCTCCAGTTGCAGCACCAGTAGAATCTGTAGCAGCCAACGTTAGACGTTTGTTAACAACCAAAGAATGTGTGGGATGTAATTTAACTGGTGCAGTTCTCAAGGATGCAAACCTGCAAGCGGCAA
This sequence comes from Nostoc sp. ATCC 43529, assembly GCA_003326205.1. Classification (GTDB taxonomy): domain Bacteria; phylum Cyanobacteriota; class Cyanobacteriia; order Cyanobacteriales; family Nostocaceae; genus Nostoc. The sequence goes on along the minus strand of LWTK01000055.1, from coordinate 18,564 downwards.
ACTTGCAAGGTGCAAACTTACAAGAAGCAGATTTTGAAAGAGCGAACTTACAGCAAACAAACTTACAAGGAGCAAACTTGCAAGGAGCAGATTTAGGCAAGGCAAACATCGCAGGAGCAAATTTAGCAGGAGCAAACCTATTTGATGCAGACTTAGAAAAGGCTAGCTTTCTGGGAGCAAACCTACAAGCGGCAAACTTGCAAAACGCAGACTTGGAAAAGACAAATCTTACAAATGCAAACATCCAAGGAGCAAACCTAATGGGAGTTGATTTACAAGACGCCATCAGACCTGAAGGATTTATCGCTCAGTAGTGCAAAATACAGCAGAATTCAAATAAGCTCTGGGCTTAGCTACCAGACCTAGATGGTGTAGTTCACTTTCCTTGAAATCTGCTGTAAATTCTAGCTACTATTACCATTAAACGAATCTAGATAATCAAAAATCCCCTCAACAAAAGCTGAGGGGATTATTGCTTTAGAGGGAATTTAACTTACTCCTAATTATGTTTTGATGACTTATAAACCCGTGCTGTTACATAGACTTTTTCAGCACTCAATAATATACGAACAAATTTTGGCTGGCAATTTTTAGATTGAAGAAAAGCCAATAGGGCAGCGTTAGCGAGTCACTGAGCGTCTTTGACATGCCAGACTAACGTCCCACTAGGCTAACAACCCTTTTGGCGTGAAACAAATCCAAAATCCCTAAGCCCCTTAGCTGGTGGTCTCTTTCAATCCAAAATCGAAAATCCAAAATCGTTTGACCAACTTATTCGGAAAATCTTATGTCTGCAACTGCAACAGCTAGCCAAGTGGCTCATAATTATCATGAACTTCCAGTACTGGAAGTTTCCCAAGCATTCAATAGCAACCCGGATCGGGGTTTAACCTCTGCTGAGGTGAGTAAACGAATTGAAGAGTTTGGGAGTAATGAACTGACGGCTAAACCTGGAAAACCTGGTTGGTTGAGGTTTTTATTACAATTCAATCAGGCTTTGCTCTATATTTTGCTGATTGCAGGAATCATTAAAGCCCTGCTGGGATCGTGGACAAATGCAGCGGTGATTTGGGCTGTAACGTTGATTAATGCGATTATTGGATTTGTACAAGAATCGAAAGCAGAAGAAGCGATCGCTGCTTTAGCAAAAGCTGTCTCCACAGAAGCAACGGTAATTCGCAATGGGCAAAAGTCCCGCATTTCTTCCCAGGAAATAGTACCCGGTGATGTAGTATTACTAACTTCCGGGGACAAGGTTCCTGCTGATTTACGCTTGGTGAATACGCGGAATTTGCAGGTAGACGAGTCAGCTTTAACTGGTGAATCTTTGCCTGTAGAAAAATCGACTACACCCGTTGACTCAGATACTCCCCTGGCAGAACGGGTTAATATGGCTTACGCAGGTAGCTTTGTCACCTTTGGACAAGGTAGCGGTATTGTGGTTGCAACTGGAAGTTCCACGGAAATGGGGCGAATTTCCCAATCCTTGGAAAAAGGCAGCAGCCTGAGTACACCCCTAACTCGGAAGTTTGATAAATTCAGTCAAACATTACTCTACATAATTTTGGGGCTAGCGGCCATGACCTTTGCCGTGGGCTTAGGACAAGGACGTTCTTGGGCAGAAATGTTTGAAGCAGCCGTGGCTTTAGCAGTCAGCGCCATTCCAGAAGGATTACCTGCGGTGGTGACGGTGACAATGGCAATTGGCGTCAATCGCATGGCACGCCGTCACGCGATTATTCGCAAGTTACCTGCCGTGGAAACTTTGGGAGGCGCTACAGTAATTTGCTCTGATAAAACCGGGACTCTAACAGAAAACCAGATGACAGTCCAGGCAATTTACGCCGGAGGTCAGGATTTTAGCGTTAGTGGTACGGGTTACAATCCAGATGGAGAAATTTTATTTGAGCAGCAACCTGTAGATGTAGAAACAGGAAATTTTCCATCTCTCAAAGCCTGTCTCATGGCTGGACTACTCTGCACCGACTCACATTTAGAACAAAAAGATGGTACTTGGGTAGTAGTCGGCGATCCCACTGAAGGCGCTTTAATTGCAGTTGCTAATAAAGCTGGATTAAATCAGTCTCAATTGACACAGTTAAATAAAAGAATAGATGGGATTCCTTTTGAATCTCAGTTTCAATATATGGCGACTTTACACGATACTCGTCAAACAGGTAATGGGGCTAGAACTCTTTACGTTAAAGGTTCCGTAGAGGCAATTACTAGCCGCACTCAACAAATGTTGAATGCTGACGGACAACCAGTGCCAATCAATTGCGAGTTAATTGAACAGCAAGTTGAAGCAATGGCACAACAGGGCTTGCGGGTATTAGCCCTGGCCAAGAAACCTGTGGCAGATAAGCAAAATTCAGTAAAACACGAGGATATTGAAACTGGGTTGATTTTTTTAGGCTTGCAGGGGATGATTGACCCACCACGACCAGAAGCGATCGCTGCTGTCCGTGCCTGTCAGTCAGCCGGAATTCAGGTAAAAATGATCACTGGAGATCACATTACCACAGCTAAGGCGATCGCCGATCGCATGGGTTTAGAAAAAGATGGTCGGGTGCAGGCCTTTGAGGGCAAACAACTCACCCAAATGGACGACGGGGAACTCAAGCAAATTGTTGAACAAGGCGTAGTCTTCGCCAGAGTCGCCCCAGAGCAAAAACTCCGTTTGGTGGAAGCATTGCAATCTCAAGGCGAGATTGTGGCCATGACTGGGGACGGAGTAAATGATGCCCCTGCCCTTAAACAAGCCGATATCGGCATAGCAATGGGTGGTGCGGGGACAGATGTTGCCAGAGAAGCCGCCGATATGCTGCTGACAGATGATAACTTTGCCTCCATTGAAGCCGCAGTGGAAGAAGGTCGTACAGTCTATCAGAATTTGCAAAAAGCGATCGCTTTTATCTTGCCAGTTAACGGTGGCGAGTCGATGACAATTCTGATTAGTGCCTTATTTGCTAGAGAATTGCCGATTTTGTCCCTGCAAGTTTTGTGGTTGAATATGGTAAACTCAGTGACCATGACAGTTCCTTTGGCATTTGAACCCAAATTTCAGCGGGTGATGAAACAAAAGCCCCGTAATCCAAAGGAACGGTTACTTTCAGGTACATTATTGCAGCGAATTGCGATCGTTTCCGTGTTCAACTGGATTTTGATTTTTGGCATGTTTGAGTGGGCACGTCAAACCACAGGAAATATTAACCTAGCGCGAACAATGGCAATTCAAGCTTTAATTGCTGGGAGAATCGTGTATTTGTTAAGCATCAGCCATTTGGGAAATGCCATATTCCGAAAAATCAGAGGTAAATCAGCTAAAATTGGTGATTCTCGCGCAATTATCATTGGCATCCTTTCCACAGTCGTGCTGCAAGTCATCTTTAGCCAATGGAATGTTATGAATAACTTGTTTGCAACAGCACCACTGAATCTCAACCAATGGCTAATTTGTTTGATTCCCGCCTTACCAATGATTCCCCTTGCTGTGTTCGTGAATCGTATCGATCCTGTTGAATAATAGCAAAAGGCTAGTGGGTGGGGAGTAGCAATGAATGTAGAGACGTAGCACTGCTACGTCTGTGCAAGGGTTCTGGATAACGCATATTTAATTTCTGGAGATGCCCGATGCCCAATCCCCAATATAAAATGTTCTGGAAATGGAGTTTTAGACTATTAATCATATTCGTGGGGTTATGGTTACTCCTGGATTTGGTTTCCCGTGTGGGAGTAGAAATGTTTTGGTTTCAAGAAGTCGGCTACCTACAAGTATTTCTAGTCAGGCTATTGACTCGTGGGATTTTGTGGGGAGTGGTAGCTAGCCTGAGTGCTGCCTATCTACTGGTAAACCTTGCTATGGCACAACGGCTGAAGTATCCCCGGTCTTTCAAGATTGAGGAAGTTGAAGTAGAGAGGAAATTCAAAAACTTTCTCAGTCCTGATTATGCAAGAAGCGATCGCATTTTGACACCCCAGACCCAAGGCCTAAAACCATTAAAATTACGCTGGCTGTTACCCCTAGCTTTGATACTGAGCTTGTTGACAGGGTTGATGGTAGCTCACTACGGTCAAATTGCTGTTTCTTACTGGCATTCTCAAGTTAATCGAACTACTTTACCCATTCCCGCCTTATTCCGGCCGGAGAAAGTCTGGCAACTCTCCAACCAGATTGTCTCTCAAATTTGGTATCTCGGCTCAATTGTCGGGGGAGCGATCGCTATTTTAATTTTTCCAGGTTTTTTACTCACAGCGATCGCTATTGTCTTGAGTGCGATTTTTGGGTTGGTACTATTTCAAAACTGGGCAAAAGTACTTTTATATTTCTACCCCACTCCTTTCAACAGCACTGAGCCTTTATTTGGTCACGATATCAGCTTCTACATATTTTCCTTACCGTTTTGGGAGCTGCTAGAACTCTGGTTGATGGGATTATTTTTATATGGCTTTGTCGCCGTCGCCCTAACTTATCTCCTGTCGGCTGACAGTTTAAGTCAGGGAATTTTTCCTGGTTTTTCCCAAAAGCAGCAGCGTCATTTATATGGTATGGGTGGCTTGTTGATGCTCTTGGTAGCTTTTAGTTACTGGCTAAGCCGCTATGAACTGGTATATTCTAACCGTGGAGTTAGTTATGGTGCTAGTTACACCGATGTCACAGCCCAGTTGCCAGCTTACACCGTTTTATGCTTCGTGGCTCTTGGCATCGCTGTTTACTTACTTTGGCGAACGTTGTTCTGGAAGCCCAAATCTCGGTATCGCCGCTTCGTCTTTTACGGATTAGGGGTTTATTTAGTATTAGTTGCAGCCGCTGACGTTGTTATCCCTGGTGTAGTGCAAAATTTAATTGTCCTACCCAATGAATTGCAAAGAGAGCAACCCTATATTAAGCGTACCATTGCCTTGACTCGCCAAGCATTTGATTTAGAGGCGATCGATGCTAGAACCTTCAACCCCGAAGGAACATTAACTGAAGCTGATATTCAAGAAAATAATTTAACAATTCGCAATATCCGCCTTTGGGATCAGCGACCCCTGTTAGAAACCAACCGTCAGCTGCAACAAATTCGTCCATACTATCGGTTCCCTGATGCCGATATCGATCGCTATACTTTGAAAACAGAGGTAAGTTCAGACCAACCATCCACCCTTGAACCAGCCCCGAAACAGCAAGAAGTTGAAACAACAGAACGGCGTCAGGTACTAATTGCTGCACGAGAATTAGACTACAGTGCCGTACCGCAGCAAGCTCAAACCTGGGTTAACCGTCATCTAATTTATACCCACGGTTTTGGGTTTACTGTCAGCCCAGTGAATACAGTGGGAGCGGGTGGCCTACCAGAATATTTTGTCAAAGATATTAGCGGTGATAGTAGCGCTCTAGCAACTTCCAGTCAAGGCATTCGTGAAAGTATTCCCATTGGAGAACCCCGAATCTATTATGGTGAAATTACTAATAACTATGTAATGACTGGCACAAAAGTTAGAGAATTAGACTATCCCAGTGGTAGCGACAATGTTTATAACTCCTACGATGGACGGGGTGGCGTTAAAATTGGTTCGGCATGGCGTCGCTGGCTATTTTCCATGTATTTGAAAGATTGGCAGATGGTCTTGACGCGAGACTTTTTGCCAGACACCAAAGTATTATTCCGGCGGAATATCAAGCAAAGAATTCAAGCGATCGCACCTTTTTTGCAATTTGACAGCGACCCGTATCTGGTCACCGCTGATGCAAATCCGAACAATACCAATCCAGACTACCCAAATGACGAACATTATCTTTTCTGGATTGTGGATGCTTACACAACAAGCGATCGCTATCCTTACTCAGACACTGCTAACGATGGTGTTAATTATATCCGTAACTCTGTGAAGGTAGTAGTTGATGCCTACCACGGTATCGTTAACTTTTATATTGCCGATCCCAGAGATCCGATTGTGGCCAGTTGGTCGAGGATATTTCCCAACACCTTCAAACCGCTCAGCGCCATGCCCATTACTGTCCGCAATCATATCCGCTATCCTGAAGACTTGTTCAAAATTCAATCTGAGCGGTTGATGACCTACCACATGACCGACCCCCAAGTATTTTACAACCGGGAAGACCAGTGGCAGATTCCTAACGAAATCTACGGCAATGAAGCCCGCCCAGTAGAGCCATATTATTTGATTACTAGTTTACCCACCGTACCTTTTGAAGAATTTATCTTGCTTTTGCCCTACACTCCCAGACAGCGGACTAATTTAATCGCTTGGTTTGCAGCGCGATCGGATAGCGTGAATTACGGTAAGTTATTGTTATATATCTTTCCTAAAGAAAGACTGGTCTACGGGCCAGAGCAAATCGAGGCGCGAATTAACCAAGACCCAGTAATTTCTCAGCAAATTTCCTTGTGGAATCGCCAAGGTTCGAGAGCCATTCAAGGAAATTTACTAGTAATTCCCATTGAGCAATCGCTGTTGTACGTCGAGCCAATTTATCTAGAAGCAACACAAAATAGCTTGCCAACTTTGGTGCGGGTAGTTGTGGCTTACGAAAACCGAATTGTCATGGCACAAACATTAGAACAAGCATTACAAGGAATCTTTCAACCAGTAGTTACACCACCCGCCCCCATTATCCGTCCAGTGGAAGAAGGAAGCCCGCCAGCGCAGTAATATCTGGGATTGACGCGGGGACGCGGAGATCGATCTGTTGGGAGGTTATAAAGAATTGGTATCAAAGAGACTGGAGATTTGATTCTGTTGACTTATAATTCAAAACTCTCCCTATCCCTGCTTCCCCGCGTCTCCGTGTCCCCGCGTCCCCGTGTCTCCCCATCTCCCTCACAACATCACTGCTTGTACCAACTTTCCCGCCATTGCTGCATTTGTTTAATTTCTGTATCTTGGGCTTTGATAATTTCTTGGGCTAATTGCTTGATTTCGGGGCGCTTAGACTTCGTTAAGGCTTCTTGTGCCATTTTGACAGCGCCTTCATGGTGGGGAATCATGGCATTAATAAAGCGCAAATCGAATTTAGCATCAGCCGCACCTAAGTCCTGACTCATCATCATGGCTTTGATTTGCTCAGGTGACATTTCCATCGTATGACCCATTTGACTGTGATAAGCCATTGGTTTATTTCCTGCGTTGGGATACCAAGCTTTTCGCCACTGCTTCATCTGGGTAATTTCTTGGTTTTGCGATTTGATGATATTGTCTGCTAGTTTTTTGATTTCAGGGCGTTTGGATTTTTGTTGTGCTTCTTTTGCCATTTCCAAAGCCCCTTGATGGTGCGGTGTCATCGCATCGATAAACCGTAAATCAAAATCAGCATCGGCTGGGCCTAAATCCATTCCCATGCTGTGATTCATGTGGTTATCGCTAGGATTAGTAGCAGTTGCGTTTGGAGTTTGCGTTGGGTTCTGGGAAGCAGCATTGGAACAGGCTGTGAGTAATCCACTCGCTGAAGCGATCGCCACAAAGCTTAACGCTAAAAAACCCTTCCTCAAAGATAGCATTTGCATAAGTTTTATCTAACAGTTTCCTAATTCTATATTTACTTACTAACTTCGCAACCAGAAATGAAATTAGGATGAAATCTCTTGAGAAGGAAGAATTCAGAATTCTTAACTCTCAGTCAAAATTGTGTAAGCTTCATTAAATAAATGCATTTTCTCTTCTGCTTGTTTTTGTTGTTGCGGTTTTCCCACAAATAAATCTGGATGCCATTTTTTTACTAAGGTTCGATAAGCTTGCTTAATCTCACTTAAAGAAGCATTGGGTTGTAATCCTAAAATGCTGTAGGCACGAGTAGTTTTATCTTTTTGTGTCTGCGTTTTGGGGGGATTTGGTGCTTTATTGTTTTGAGTTGTATTTTGCTGTTTGTTACTTTGAGAACCAGGCGAGCGCATTTCTGCTTTCATTCGCGCTATTTCCTCATCAAGTTCCCAATTATGAAATCTTGCGTCTACTTCTTCTGGACGTGGAGAAGCAGAATTTTTTGGTGGTGGAGAAACTTTTTGACGAGGAGATTCTACTGTTTTTTGATTATTTTTAGCACTATTTTGCTGTGCTACTTGATCTGAACGTGGAGAAACTTGTTGACGAGGAAATTCTACTGTTTTCTGAGAATTTTTAGCAGTATTTTCCTGTGGTTGGGGAGAACTTTTAACTTTCTCTGGTTGTGAAAAATATTGAGTATTTATTGTTTTGGATTTTGCTGTTTCTTGATAAGGCTGATAATTGACAGGAATTTTTGCTTTTTCTAACTCTCGTAGTAGCTCATTAAAAATATTTTGTAACCGTTGTAAATCTTGGCGTTTATTAGCGATTTCTAACGGTTCTTGGCTGACTTCCAAGCGAATTACTTTTTCAGCTTTCCGGTCGTATGCAGCCAAAATTGATAATCCTTGACTACTAAAACTAGACAAATAATCTTCTGTTGCAGCGATACAAAGTTTGGCGACTTGCTGATGATAAGATTCATTGGCAGATTTTTCTTCTTGTTGTTGAATATTCTTATTTAATAAATAAGAAATACTCCCAACGACAGCAGCACCTACAGGCCCGCCTAACAACCAACCAATACCACCACCCACTGCAATGGAACCAGTTTCACTCAAATCACTGTGATTAGTTTGCTTGGGAGGTAATGTGATTTGGGGTTCGCTAGGAAAGGGAATTAATAAATCTTCTGGCCTTTCTGCTTGGAAAAATTCGTAAGCTTGGTAAAGCCATTTCACCGTCGCTAGTTGCAATTGATTTAAGTCTTTTTTGAGAGTATTTGTTTGCCATGATTTAAAGTTATTTTCTGCCAGTGCAACTGCCGCGTCAGCTTGATATTTTGCCAGTAATTTAGGTAAACTTAACCAATCGCTTAATTCAGAAATACTAGTAGCGAAGCCTTGTTTAATTAAATTAGCAGCTTTTTCTTTGATTTCAATTTTGGCGTTTTGTTTATCAACAAGTGATTTTACTTCATTAGCAATGGGGTCAATTTTGGCTTTTAATGATTGTTGAATTTGAGTAGCGATCGCCTCTACTCTTGGCAAACGTACACTACCATGATTTTGTTGTAAAATCCCCACAATATTTTGTAAAGCGGTTTCAAAAGCCACCAACCCGCTACTATTAGCTTCTGCAACATCGCCTTTTAATCTAGCCCGCAAGGCGGGTAAAGCATCAACACGATATAAATTACTAAAACCTGGAGGTAATTCGGCTCGAAAACTTTCCGCCACAAATACCAAGCGATTTTGGACTTGTTTTTGTTCTTCCGGTTCGAGTAAATTAATAAAATTGGCAACAAAAATAACTGTTTTAATCCCACGATCTAATAGCCAATCTCGCAAGTTTTCTCGTTCGCCCAAAGTCATTAACTTGCGTGCATCTAATAATTGTACAACTAAATCTACACTTAAAAGTTGTTCTCGTACTAAATTATCTTGTTCTTCTCGGTCATTAGTTCCCGGTAAATCGAGAAATTCTACACCCGTTTCTAAAAAGGGATGGGGACAAAAAACTTCTACAGATGCTACATCTTTTCGCATCTGTCTATTCCGATCAAGAATAGCAAATTGTTGTAAAATTTCCGTTCCACTGCGGTAGATTTCTGTACCATCTACCAACATGATACGAGTCCGCACGTCAGAACCATACTTAACAGTAATCGCTGCGCCTGTAGTCGGAATTAAATCAATAGGTAACGTGCGATTCCCCAACATGGCATTTAATAAGGTAGATTTGCCATGATTAAAAGGGCCAAATACCGCAATCCGAAAATTAGGATTAATTAGATAATTACAAATAGAAGTTACATCTTGATTGAGTTGTGATTTCCGTTCTAAGTTTAATAGCGCAGATGCAGATTTGAGAGAATCTACTAATTTTTCATACTGTTGTTGCATAGTTCCTTAATTCCAGATTCCAAAATAGATTTTTAAATTAAATACTCTATTACAAAAACTCCTCTCTTCCTCTCTGCGCCTCCGCGTCTCTGCGTGAATTTACCATATTAGGAACCACAGATAAACACTGATTAGTTTATCTGTGGTTGTATTCTTTATTTCCTGAGTTGTGAATTTTTTTTCAACGAACCACAGAGAGCGCAGAGAAAAGAAATAGAGGTTTTCACAAATGATTGAGGATTCCTAGACTTTAACTATAGTAAGCTAACAAATTGCTATACGCCGCCTCAATTTTTTGCAACTGAGCTATTACATCTTCTTGTAATGTTTTTAACCTCTTGAATTCACTTTCACGATTAATTTCACGGGTTTCTTTTTGCTTCACTAAATTATCTAATTCAGATTTACGAGAGACGATATCATCATTAATCCGCTTGCTGACTTCTCTTTCATAAGCATCAAAACACTCTTTCACCGCATCGTATACAACTTGAGATTGCTCGTGCGCTACTTGGGGTAGGTGTTTAACTAACTCTTTTTTAGCCGTTTTTACTAACTCTTTACGCGCTTGATCTGCTTGTAAAAAGCCTACCCCCAAACCTAGCAGTGCAAATCCAATTGGCCCCAGAAAAACACCCGTCACCGCCGTAATTATCCCACCAATACCAATTACAGTGAAGTAGTTTAACAAGATATTTTTCCAATCAAATCCACTCCCAGCTAGTGCAACACCAGCAAGATTTCCTTTAGACAGTGATAACAATCCCATTGCCCATTTTGCCCAAGCGGGAGAGTTATCATCTTCATTAGATATAGTGGCATTTACTTTGATGTTTTGCCCGGTGATTTTTTCGGTGATTTGGTCTGTTACTTGGCTGTAAGATGCGCCATATTGTGCAGCACTGCGAGAAAGTTCTTTAAAAGCTGCATTGATATCTTTTTCAGCGGTTAATGTCCAAGCCGCAGATTTGTCAGTGATATATTGCTCAAAGGCTTTTTGCAGTGCAGCGTTAAAAGCTTCTCGTTTCCCGCTACTAAGAAAATCAAACAAATTTAATTCTGGTTGATAGCGTAAAAAATCGTTTTCAAAGGTATTACCTAAGTTTAAAACGTAGCTGCGGAAGGATTCAGAAATTGTTCTTGCTTGAGTATCTCTGGTGTTGAGAATTTCTTTTTGGAATTGATCGCGAATTGTTGTGAGTTTGTTAAATTCTGGTTCCACTGAATCAATTCGTTTTTTCAATTCATTTACATCTTGGTCGAGTAATGGTACTCTTCTGGCAACGGCTTCGAGGATGTGATTGACAGCTTGCCTAGATAAGGTTCTGATTTGACGGAGTTCGGCGATCGCTCTTTCTCTGGTAAGAAAAGTATTCAGTGCCCCCATAAACTTAGGAAAGCCAGTCCCCTCTAAATCAGCTTGGGGGTTCTTTAGCCGCCTTCTAAGTGCTTGAATTGACGAAAGCTCAAATACACGTTCGTCATAAATATTCTGACCATCTACGTAACAATACTCTGCTAAATTCGCTTTAAATACTTGCCGCAATCTGTCTTCCGCTGCTTTTAATTCTTCTTCATCATCAGGATCTATCAATGATTCCCGCAGTTGATCCCAAGCGTTAATTAAGAAGAAAACCGTCAACCCTCTACCTTTAATGTAATTTTCTAAATACCGACGTTCGCCCAATGTACATGGTTGAGAAGCTCTCATTACGAATAAAATTGCATGGCAATTATTCACATAATTTAAAGATAATTCGTTTCGCGCTTCTGTATCATTTAATCCTGGGCTATCAACAATTTCAATTCCTTTTTCTAGTAACGTTAAGGGATATTCGACTACTGCATAATCAACATCAGGAAAGGCTTGCTTTTTCTCCTGTTCTAATTTTTTTGCTTCAGCCGGATCGATTGTATATTTATGTTTAAAACTTTGAAAATCTAACTCTTGCGGACTTTTACCGTCATTAAAATGAATAGTAACTCTCTTTTCTGGGCCATAGCGTAAAACTGTTAACACTGCGGTACAAGGGTTAACGTCACTTGGCAATAAGTTTTCTCCAATTAAAGCATTAAGAAACGTACTTTTTCCGCGTTTCATATCGCCCAATACCAATAGGCGAAATACACCTTGGCGGAGATTTTTACTAGCTACTGTAATATCTTCAATATCTCGTTCTAAACTGAGTTTTCCTGATGACGAGTCGCCAGCTAATTCAGCTTTATTAATGATTTCAACAAGTTTACTCAAACACACAGAAATTTCCGATCGCACTTGAGCAACACGCTCTAAATCTTTGATAAATCTGTCAGTTGCTACTTGCTCGCTCATAATAGTTACACCTGAATTAAGAATTGGTTTTTTTGGATTCAAAAAATAATTTGTAAGACATCCACCCTAGTGCAGCAACAATAATAAATCCGGCTAGCACTGAGGCTATCCTGACTGCAACTAACGCTACCACACCAAGAGCAAACAACTTTCCCCCAAGAATTAGTTTTTTCATCCAAGGTTTGGGGGAATTTTCTGGCTGATGCTTAACAGTTTTATGAAAAGGCGCATCAGCAGTATGAATTTTAGCTTCCATTTCTCGAAGTCGCAATTCAACTTCTCGTTCTCGTAATATACGTTCTCGTTGTTCAAGTTCTTTATGGCGATCGCTTTCAGATGTCATCGCTGTCCACCCCATCTCAAACAATTAAATAATCTCAGCATTCACTGACTGATATTTTTGTATATTAACTTACAATAAGTTTTTGCAACTCCAGTGTAATTACTAATTTAATCTTCATTGCCTGGGAAATTGAAGCTGGAGTTAGATCCCACAAAATGCGATCACTTTGTGCAAATTCCTGTTTGAGCAACACAATGACTTGCGTGAGAATAAGAAATAAGCGATCGCGCTTTCAAATTCTCCACAGTCAATAACCGACGACAAGATGTGGTAAGTTCAATGCGCTACAGCTTAAAAACAGTTGGGTAAACAGCAAAACCTGGAGGAAACCATCGTGCTTTCATCCCCTATAGTTGTGGAATTTCCCCCCTCAATGCAAATGACAGACGAACAGTTTTTTGAGTTTTGTCAAGTGAATCGTGACTTACGCATTGAACGGAATCAATTTGGAGAAATATCAATTATGCCCCCAACTGGTTCAGAGACGGGTAATCGAGAATTTAATATTGCTTTGCAGCTAGGAGTTTGGTCAGAAAAAGACGGTACAGGTATCTGTTTTAGCTCCAGCACAGGATTTAAACTATCAACAAGTGCAGAGCGTTCTCCTGATGCATCCTGGATTCAACTCTCACGCTGGAATACTCTTTCTCCAGAACAACAGCAAAAATTTGCCCCCATCTGTCCAGATTTTGTAGTTGAACTGAGGTCGCCTTCTGATAACCTCCAACGCTTGAAAGAAAAAATGGAGGAATATATGAGGGAGCCAGGAATACAGCTAGGCTTATTAATTGACCGCAAGCATCGCCGAGTTTATATTTATCGTCCTGGTTTGCCAGAAGAATGTCTAGAAAATCCCGCGACTGTCAGCGGCGAACCAGTATTGCCTGGGTTTGTTTTAAATATGAGTAAAGTTTGGTAGAAGCAAATGAAGTGGCGTGTAATTCTTGAACCAGATCCAGAAACAGGTGATTGGGCTGTTTGGTGCCCAGAGTTACCGGGTTGTGTCTCAGCAGGAGAAACAGAGCAAGAAGCATTAGAAAATATTCGTCAAGCTATCGCACTTTATCTTGAGCCTGAGGTCATCGATCTAGCACCTGGGGCGGTTACCCGCGAGGTTATTGTGTGATGAGCCGTACCCGACGGATGAATGCTGATGAAGTTGAAACCATTTTACAACGTTACGGGTTTGAGCTACTTTCTCAAAAAGGTAGTCATCGTAAATGGCGAAATATTGAGCGACAGCTTCAGGTAATTGTGCCTTATCACAAAGGTCGCGATTTACCCATAGGAACCCTACGCAACATCATGATGGGAGCAGATATCCCAGAGTTTGAATGGAAAGTTTAAATATTAAATGACCAGTAGCAGCAAAACAGTCAGTAGCGATCGCTCAGTACTAAAGTTGATTTTAAATCAGAGTTAGGTGTGGTAACAATTTCTGCCAACAAACCGCTATACTTTTATCCACTTGTGTTGAAAATAGAAATAGACAATCGCATCATCAGATTTTAGGTAAATCAGCTGTCAATCATGCCACCGCTATAAGCCAAAATTTTTATAGAAGAAAACACAGGTATAGTCAAAATGGACATTAAAAATGGCTTCATCGGTACTGTTGGCAACACACCTCTGATTCGCTTAAACAGCTTCAGTGAAGAAACGGGGTGCGAAATCCTTGGTAAAGCAGAATTTCTCAATCCTGGCGGTTCCGTCAAAGACCGCGCCGCACTTTACATCATCCAAGACGCAGAAGAGAAAGGTTTACTCAAACCCGGTGGTACCGTTGTCGAAGGAACCGCTGGTAATACTGGCATTGGACTAGCGCATATTTGTAACGCCAAAGGTTACAAATGCCTAATTATCATCCCCGATACCCAATCACAAGAAAAGATAGACGCACTGACAGCCTTGGGAGCAGAAGTCCGTCCCGTCCCGGCTGTACCCTACAAAGACCCCAACAACTACGTCAAGCTATCTGGTAGAGTCGCCGCCGAATTAGAAAACGCCATTTGGGCAAATCAGTTTGATAATTTAGCCAACCGCCGCGCTCACTATGAAACCACAGGGCCAGAAATTTGGAAACAGACAGATGGTAAAATAGATGCATGGACAGCTGCAACCGGTACTGGTGGTACTTTTGCTGGTGTAGCGATGTACTTAAAAGAACAAAATCAGGCCATTAAATGCGTTGTTGCCGATCCCTTGGGTAGTGGACTTTATAGTTATGTCAAAACCGGCGAAATCAAAATAGAAGGAAACTCCATCACCGAGGGCATCGGTAATGGTCGCGTTACAGCCAACATGGAAGGCGCACCTGCCGATGATGCCATCCAAATCGATGACCAAGAAGCTTTGAGAGTCGTTTACCAACTACTGAGAAAAGATGGCCTATTAATGGGCGGTTCAACGGGTATTAATGTTGGGGCTGCTGTTGCTTTAGCCAAGCAGTTAGGCCCGGGACATACCATCGTTACCATATTATGTGATAGCGGTTCCCGGTATCAATCGCGGATATTCAACCGTGAATGGTTAGCCTCAAAAGGACTTTCAATAGATTAGTCATTAGTCATTAGTCATTAGTCATTAGTTATTAGCTTCTGGCTTTTGAGAAACGACAAAGAACAAATGACCAATGACCAAGGACTAATGACCAATGACCAAGGACTAATGACAAATATCACTCAATCATCAAACTTTTGGGCAATCGACCAACCCTCTTCTCCCAGATGTGTGCGGGTTTGCCAAAATCGCACTTGTAAAAAGCAAGGCGCTGCAAAAGTCTTAGCGGCTTTGACGGCTTTACCAATTCCTGGGGTAACGGTAACAGGTAGCAGCTGTTTGGGACAATGTGGCAATGGGCCGATGGTGCTGGTATTACCCGATATAGTCTGGTATTGTGGCGTTCAGCCTGATGAAGTATCTCTACTGGTAGAACAGCATTTGTTAGGTGGCCAAACAGTCAAACAGATGCTCTATCATCGATTTCATTCCTAAAAATAAAGTCTGCACTCTTGTTAACTGCTAATTTTAGATTACTGATAGTCCAACCTTAGCAAGCCATCAAGCCTCTTTTACGCCTCCAGCCCTACGCGTTTATTGGTAGGGTCAATCGAAAATCTAAAATTCCAAATCCAAAATTGTTTGACCTAAGTGAGGCATTCAATGAATATCCAAGAACTGCGTCAATCCTTAAAACAGAAGTGGCTGAGTTACTACGAGCAAAATACTTCCTGGCTAGTTAAAATGCGAATTTGGGCTACTTATGATGGTCTGCGGCGTCCTTCGTCTGGTTTTATTTTGGCAACACTGTCTGTTTTGGAGCCGCAGTTTGATGAGATACTGAATTTTATCTTAGAGTTAAGCAATAATCCTGATAAAATAGTCGCGGCTTTAGGCCTCAACTTCAATCCCGATGAAGAGTTACGTCTGATAAAATCAGCAAACCAAATTGAAAGTGAGCCGTTACAAGATCGAGTTTCTCACGAAAACAAAGTTGTTCCATTGGTTTTAAATACTACCAATGTCATACCTGATTCTCCTGTCAAAACGCTACACTCTGATTTACCGCGCTTACAGCAAAGCGTAACATTATTTACAGATAACGCTGAACTAGTTCCTACAGATAAATCTGGGACATTAGTTGCAGTTATTACTAAAATTCCTCCTAGTACTTCTGTAAAGGCGCTGCATTCAGCCAAGCCAGACTCCGGTTTATTCAGGGAAGATAAACCAGTAAAATCACCCCTCGATCGCTATTCTGCAACAGGAACACTGACAATTGACTCTCAGGTCAACGGCAAAGCCAAAACTATGCCATCTGTGGCATTGACCACTGAAGTTTCTAGTCACACCAAACCAGTAAGAACTCTAGCAATTACTACGGAGGTTTCTAGTAATGGTAAACAAGTGCGTTCGCTAGCAATTACTACCGAAGTTGCCAAAAATAGTCAGCATGTCAATACACCACCACAAGACGTTAAAACTAAAGTGAATGTATTACGAAGCACTAACGCCCGGAGTGTAGCTTCTTGGGTAGATGAATTTTGTCAAGGTACCAGGTGCGATCGATCAGAAGATATTTTTATCAGGAATTCAGGACTCAGGAGTCAGAATTCAGTATGAATTGAAATGCAAATCTTCGCTGAAAGTCTAAACCTTCCACTAATTAATTCTGAATTCTGAATTCTCCATTTTATGGGTATTCGTGAGAAACAAATGGGATTTCTACTATTTCACCTTCAGTTTCTCCCACTTTAACTTTCAATCCCACACCACCGGCTTTGGTGCGGATGTAACCTAAGCCAAAATAACCATCAGGAGTTTCTGTATAACTGGTAAGTTTACCGATCTTTTCATCTCCAATGGCGATCGCACTGCCAATTTCCGCAGCAGCACTGAGTTTAACACCAAATAAGTGCTGCTTTACACCTTTATATGTATTCAATCGAGCAATGGTTTCTTGCCCAATATAGCAGCCTTTGTCAAAAGAAATCGTCTGCCACAAACCAACTTCTAAGGGATTGTAATCATCGGTGAGTTCTGCATCTGGGGCGGGGCGACCTTGTAAAATTCGCAACACATCCCAAGCGTGATCGCTCATCTCTACTACTCCAGCTTCTAACAGTTTTTCCCACACTGTCGCTTTGTCAGTGTAGGGAAAAGTCAAAGTGTAGCCGGGAATAGCTAATCCACTGCCTACAGCAACTCGCACTCCCTGAGCATTACCAATGGTGTATACTTGGTGACTACCATAAGGCTGACCAATGAGTTCGCCAATACCCAACTTTTTGATTACAGCATCACTTCCGGGGCCGATGAGGCTGAGGGTGTTAGTAAATTCTGTGATATCAGATAATTCCACCTTGTCGGCAAAGAAAATATATTTGTCCAGCCATTCCATGAGAAACTGGCGGCGGTTAGGCGAAACGAGCAAAATCACCGCATCTTCTCTGACGTAGGCGGTTACTAAATCAATTGTTCTAGCTGTGGAAGTGACGAACACCGTATCACAACCTTGTCCTGGCTTGAGTGCGAGGAAATCATTAGTACTTTGGTTATGTAAAAAGCGGAGGCGGTCATCGCCAGACACTTTGATGCGTCCCCAGGCGGTGCGATCGCATATTGCAACCCCTTCTGTTGCAGCTTGGATAGCGGCTGCGTCTCGATTGTCAATTGTAGATGTTGGCATGATGAGGAGTTTGCCCTGTTTCAATGTTGTCGCACTCGAAATCTTAGCAAATAAGGGTTTGCGGCTTCAATGCATCTGAGGTTTTCTTCTAACTGTATAATCAAATCAAAATAAACTGCCAAACAATAAAAACTGATGAAACGAACTTTTACTGCAAGTGTATGGCAAGAAGGTAACTGGTTTGTGGCACAGTGCTTAGAGGTTGATAGTTTTACTAATATAAAATGGCTATATCTTTCTTTTGTCACTCCGGGAAGAGTAAAATCAGAAAGAAGGGCTGAAAGCCAGGAGGGCAGGATGACACAGCCAAGAAGCCCCAAACCTAGCATCAAATTTGAGATGAATATTGTACAATCTACAGAAACATCTTTCCAGAAGTCAGGAGTTTTGAAAATTTCCGAGATTTACATTTGGGAATGATATCACAAATAAAAAGGGAGCATCCCAATTTGGCAAAAATAGAAGAGAGGTAGAAATTTATTCGCGATGGCTACTCGCGAATAAGATTCGGGATAAGTCTGCACTGTGCGAAAATTAGCGTAGTAAGACAGCAGGGTGATGGCAATGACACCAGAAGATAAAAAACGTCTAGAGGAGCATATTAAAGAAATTGCTCGCATTCTTTATAAAAATACTCCTTTAGAAAAAATTGAAACTTTCGAGGGGATTGAAACAACGGTACGTGAACAAGTTCTCGAACACGTTAGCCCAAAAATCGCATTTTTTTTATCGGAGAAAGGACAGGAACGACAAAAGGGAAAACGCGGACAATAAGAAGTTGTGTTGGTAAGATTAAACTCACAACTAA
>LWTK01000054.1 GCA_003326205.1 Nostoc sp. ATCC 43529 | reverse complement strand
CCAAATTGGGTAGAAGTGCAAACCAATTGCGTTGGAGGAAGGTACTACTGCACCGGAGATGATGTTGTTTCCGTACAGTAAGGAACCTGCTACTGGCTCACGGATTCCATCGATGTCTACTGGTGGTGCTGCGATGAAGGCAATTACGAAGCAGGCGGTGGCGGCTAGCAGGGTGGGGATCATTAGTACTCCGAACCAGCCGATGTAGAGGCGGTTGTTGGTGCTGGTGATCCAGTTTGCAAACCGCTCCCATACGTTGGCGCTTTCGCGACGTTGAATGGTTGCTGTCATGGTTTTATGATTGCGGTTGTTTGTTTATGATTTCAGTAAGTGAACTTACTTACCTATGTTTATTACCATAAGGCCAAAATTAAGATTTGTAAAGAAATTTTAAATAAGTGTTGATTATAAAACTGATTTGTTTAAAAGATGAATCGCACTTTCAAATGCGATTCATCTGATTTTATTAACCAGGAGGCCAATCTAACTGCCGCCCTCCCAAGATATGTAGATGTAGGTGGTAGACTGTTTGCCCGCCGTCATCACCAGCATTGATGACAACTCGATAACCATTTTTCAGTCCAGCTTGTTCGGCAACGCGTTTGGCAGTTAATAAAAGATGCCCTAACAATGCATGATCCTGAGATTCAGCGTCAGCCAGTGTGGCAATAGGTTTTTTGGGAATCAGGAGGATGTGAGTAGGCGCTTGAGGGTGGATGTCTTTAAATGCCAACGCCAAATCATCCTCGTAAACAATATCAGCGGGAATTTCCCGACGAATGATTTTACTGAAAATCGTTTCTGTATTTTCACTCATGGCAATATACTTACTCATCTGCTAAAGATTTTAAAGCTTTAACGTCATATAAGAAATGCTTACAATAGTCTAGAATCAAGCAATTTTGAGCGTCATTTGACGATAGGTTATTTTATTTCATAAAAGAATTAACACCAAATTAACACACAAAAATACTCCTTCATGTGATAAGGTCTTCCATAGTTCAAATTACTCCATACCCCAAATTAGAGATATTTGTTTTAATGTCTTGGTCAAGTCTAGATGAAATTTTGATATTGGAAAATAGATATTGTGTATATTAATATTTAGGAGATAGATATGAACAACTCAAAACCTTATTTGCTATTTTTTACGGTTCTTATAATTAGTATCTTTAGCCGTTTCTTTTTATTGCAAAATCAAAGTCTTTGGTTTGATGAAGGTTGGAGCATAGCTTTATCCGATGCGACAAGCTTGCAAGAAAATTTTCATAAAATTGAAAGTCGAGAAACAGGTGATAAATATCAGCCACTTTACTACTTACTATTGTTTTCTTGGCGTTCATTTTTTGGTGAGAGTGAATTTGCTATAAGATCGCTCTCAGCTTTGTTTGGAGTGGGTTCAGTAATTATTGTATACTTTACTTGCCTAAATATTTATGGCAAAAAACATGCCTTTTGGTCTTCTTTAATCTTAGCAGTGAGTTCTTTTAGCGTCTTTTATAGCCAAGATGCCAGACCATACTCATTGTTAATATTTATAACTTCGCTTCAGATATATTTATTTAGTAATTCTCTCAAGGATAAGCAAAATAACAAAATTATTTCCCAAGTGTTTTTGGGGATTTTTACTGCCATAGCAACTTTTGGCAGTGTCTTAACATTAATGTTTACATCAGCCCTTTATATATCTCATGCTATCGTTTATAGAAATTTCAAAGAATGGCTCAGATGGTTGATACCTTCAGTAATTTTTTCCTCACCAATGATTTGGTTCTATTTGTCTTCGCCTGCTGCATCAGATCCAACAGCTACAGCAGTGACTCGTACTGGATTACCCATAATTCAGAATATTATGTTTGTGCTCTACGGTCTATTAGTCGGGACATCCTATGCGCCGCCACTGGAGGAATTACGCGGTGATAATAAAATAGACATTTTACTTGGTTACTGGCCTCATTTGCTAATCTTTTTTATTGTAATTGCTGTAATTTTTATAGCTTTAGTGAAGAGTTTATTTAGGCAGTCCAAGAAAAGAAAGTATCAACGTGCTGACTATTTATTTACATTGATTTTGGTTACTTCATTTTTACTAACTTTGGTATTTGCTCTAGTTACTAAAATTAATTGGCTACCGCGTCATTCTTTTTATTTATGTATTCCACTTTTCATTTTGATACCGTCAGCATTTTTGCATAATTACCAAGAAAAAAACCAACCTCAAAGTCAACGTGAAATTCTATCTAAATTTGCCAAAATAGCTACTGTTTGTTTGGTAATTATGAATATTTATTCCAACTTTAATTACTATTTAAATCCAATATATGGAAAAGATGACTATCGCTCAGCTGTTCAGTATTTAGTAAAAAATCGAGATGCATCTGCAAAATCTGTATTACTATTGGGACAGATTAGATTATTCAAATATTATGGAGATTCATCGACTTTATATATACCGCCATATATTCTCGCAACAGTAGAAGGAAAAAATTTAGGTGAAAAAATTAATAGAGCTACCAATAATGCAAAAACAGTATTTTTGATAATTAATCGGGAGTTTTACTGGGAATTAAAGGATAAATTTAAAACGCAGATGAGCGATTTATATACTTTACAAAGCGAGGAGAGTTGGCGTTATGTTAAAATGTATGAATTTGTGAGGAGAAAATAAAAATTAAGATTTTGAAACTGAGGTGACTAAAACATTCACAGGTAAACCGCCAATTATTATTGCACATCGGGGCGCTAGCGGCTTTCGTCCAGAACATACTCTAGCAGCTTATGAATTAGCGATCGCACTAGGCGCTGACTATATTGAACCAGATTTAGTTTCTACAAAAGACAGTGTTTTAATTGCTCGCCACGAAAATGAAATTTCTGAAACTACTGATGTTGTTAGACATACAGAATTTGCTCACCGTAAAACCACCAAAATAATTGATGGAGAATCAAAAACAGGTTGGTTTACCGAAGACTTTACCCTTGCAGAACTGAAAACACTACGGGCTAAAGAGCGAATTCCCCAACTGCGTCCACAAAATATTGTTTATGATGGATTGTTTGAAATTCCCACATTTCAAGAAATCATTGATTTAGTCAAAAATAAAAGCACCGAAATTAATCGTCAGATCGGAATTTATCCAGAAACTAAGCACCCAACTTATTTTAAATCTATTGGTTTACCCTTAGAAAAACCCTTATTAGCAACTTTAACAAAAAATGGTTATCAAGGAGCTAATGCACCTGTTTTCATTCAGTCTTTTGAAGTGAGTAATTTGCAAGATTTATCGACAAAAACTGATTTGCCTTTGGTGCAATTGCTGAATAATGCTGGTAAACCCTATGATTTTGTAGTGAGTGGTAATAATAGCACCTATACAGATTTAGCAACGGCTTCAGGTTTAGAAGAAATTGCTAAATATGCACAGGCAATCGGAATTCATAAAAATCTGTTAGTTTCTAGAGACAGCACTGCCAAATTGCTCCCACCAACATCTTTAATTATCAATGCTCATGCATCTGGTTTACTAGTTCATGCCTGGACTTTCCGCAACGAAGACCACTTTTTACCATTGGACTTTCAGGGAAATCCCCAAGGAGAATATGAGCTATTTTTCAAATTAGGTATTGATGGCGTATTTAGTGACTATCCAGATACGGCTTATGCTGTGAATCAAAACCTTGGATTTAAGTTTTGTTCTAATTCTCCACTCCCGCCTTCTCATCCCTAAAAAGCGATCGCACTGGTCACAATTGCGAGAAACTAAAAGCAGATCTATTAGGAAAGGAGAACCTAATGAGCTGGACTAAAGTTCTTGCTGCCGAAGCACTGTCGCCAGGTGCGCGACAAGTGGTAAAAGTTGGTAACCGAAAAATCCTACTTTTAAATCACGAAAATCAGCTTTATGCCGTAGATAACACCTGCCCCCACTTAAAATTGCCGATGAAAAGCGCAAAAATCACTGAAGATAAGGCAATTGTTTGTTCTTTCCATCGCAGTAGTTTTGACCTAAGTACTGGGGAGGTAAAACAATGGTGTCCTTGGCCACCTGGTGTAGGTAAAGTATTCTCGTTGATTTCACAGGAAAAAACATTGCCAGTTTTTCCAATTCGTGTGGAAGAAGGTAATATCTGGATCGACGTGCAGGAAGAATAATTAGAAGGGAATGGGGACTGGGGAGATGGGGAAGTTTAAGGGGCAAACAAAGAAAGCAGACGAAGTATGGGGGACAACTCACAAATGCCCCATGCCCCATACCCCATACCCAATTTACTCTCGCCGTTGTTGATAATCTTCGGAAGACATGGGATCTAACTCCCAACGACGGTCGTCACGTTCCTCTAAAATGTCGTTGGTACGCAGAAAGCTGAAATCGTCCATTTCCAGTCCCACTGCTGCTTCTATATCTTCAGTGACATTTTGATCGGGAGTCGCAACAGTACCGCCAACGGCTTCATCTCCCACTGCATCTGCATCCTGCCAATAAGCATCAATATCACCACCAGTGAGTTCGGGGCTAGTTTCTGTATACTCACGTCTTTCATCTCTGAGAGATCGCCCACCAATATTGTATCCTGGCAAGTCTTTCACACCAGTACCGTAAGATTCTGTAATTTCTTGCGGCAAATCATCAGTTTTTATTTCGTCATTGTGATTTTTTTCTGCCATATTAGTAGCTATTTTCTGCATTCTTACAATAACGTTTTCTCGTCAGAAACTTGTCTTACTAAAGATGTATGGCTTTAGTCGTAAAATAATCTATCCCCTTAGTACGAATTAAGCTTATGGCTTTTCATTTTTCGTAAGCTCGGCTACTCCTGTGTTTTTTAATTGTGTCTCTCAGTGTTTGCAGCACTGGGATTGCTTTGAGACTGAATCAGGCTTTTTGGCCTTCGTGTGATTCACAAGCTTTTTGACACAATCAACACCCTAAAGGAGAAAAAAAAGCTGAGAAATTACCGCGAAAATCAACTAGGTTTACCTGACAAAGACGATGATGCCGACTCGTTAGCACTTGCTTGTTATCAGTTTGATTATGGTAATGAGTTAAGTCGATTTGTCCAAATCAAGGATAAATTAACTTCTAGGATGAGGGAATTAGTTCTCAGACTTAACCACTTAAACTGAAATTAAGATTCGCAAGGGGAGAAAATCAGGTAAACCAACTAAACGCCACTTGTCGTTGAGGAGATTTCAAAAGGCTTTGGGCGTTGCCCCGTCCCAGGAGTCTAGCGGTGATATCTCCAAGTCCAAGGTTAGCGGCGGTTGTGCATTGTGTAGGCGATCGCTTTGGCAATGGGTTTTTAGTGCAGTCGAACCTGCCCGCCGTCGTACAAACCCACTGTTAAAAGAGTTGGGTAAATTCTTAGATACTGAAAAATCATTCGGTAAGCCGGTCAAGCTTGTCAGAATGCGTGTAGCAATCAAAGCAGTCAAGCTTCTATTTAAAATGCTGATTGCATCCCAAAAAGTTCTAGACTGAAAAATGCATCTAGTAGCGTTAGGATCTTGACGAAATTACCCGTGCGGAAAATAGTTATTGCCGGTAACTGGAAAATGTACAAAACCCAGGCAGAGTCCGAAGAGTTTTTACAAGGATTTCTGCCCTACCTACAGGAAACGCCTGAAGAACGTGAAATACTATTGTGCCCTCCTTTCACTAATCTCAGCGTTTTGTCTAGGAATTTACATGGTAGTCGCGTACAACT
The DNA here is from genome assembly GCA_003326205.1 of Nostoc sp. ATCC 43529. Lineage (GTDB taxonomy): Bacteria > Cyanobacteriota > Cyanobacteriia > Cyanobacteriales > Nostocaceae > Nostoc. Next base: position 84,501 of record LWTK01000054.1, on the reverse strand, counting down.
GGGGGCGCAAAATGTTCATTGGGAAGAATATGGAGCCTACACGGGTGAAATTTCTGCCCCTATGCTGACAGAAATTGGCGCACGCTTTGTGATTGTCGGTCATAGCGAACGACGCCAATACTTCGGTGAAACCGACGCCACCGTAAATCTGCGCGTACGAACAGCTCAAAGGTTTGGTTTGACCCCAATTCTCTGTGTTGGCGAAACCAAAGAACAACGAGATAACGGAGAAACAGAATCACTGATTAGTCTCCAACTCGACAAAGGTTTGGTAGATATAGATCAGGAAAATTTGGTTATCGCCTATGAACCAATTTGGGCAATTGGCACTGGTGATACTTGTGAAGCTGTAGAAGCTAATCGAATAATTGGCTTAATTCGTAGCCAATTGAGCAATCCAAATGTATCAATTCAATATGGTGGCTCAGTCAAGCCAAATAATATTGATGAAATCATGGCTCAACCAGAAATTGATGGCGTTTTAGTGGGAGGAGCAAGTCTCGAAGCTCTTAGTTTCGCTCGGATTGTCAATTATAAGTCAATCTGATGTGCCTTTTATCGTTCCCATGCTCTGCATGGGAATGGCTAATATCAAAGCAAGCTTTCACTTCGATTTTTAACTTTATAAGTGAAGTATTCTCAATTCTGAATTCTGACTTCTGTTAGCGCAGCCGGGCGTAGCCCATTCTGATTTTTTTATGCCAAGTAACTTGATAATCCGGGGACGCTGTTTCGAGTGGGGACAGCGGACTTATTTGATGGGCATTTTGAATGTAACGCCTGATAGCTTTAGCGATGGGGGTGAGTTTAACACGACTTCTGCGGCTTTAGTCCAGGCGCAAGCATTGGTGGCTGCTGGTGCTGACATTATCGATGTGGGTGGTCAATCAACTCGACCAGGAGCAAAACAAATAACTCTCCAAGAGGAACTCGACCGGGTGCTATCGGTGTTAGAGGTACTCAGACCGGAAATTTCAGTACCCATCTCTGTAGATACCACCCGTGCTGCTGTAGCCAGGGCATCAACAGAAGCTGGGGCAGATATGATTAATGATATTTCTGGGGGTAGCTTTGATTCGGAAATGTTGCCAACCGCGGCCAGTTTAGATGTGCCGATTATTTTAATGCATATCCGGGGAACGCCACAAACCATGCAACAGATGACTGATTATCAGGATTTAATGGCAGAGATTTTTAGTTTTTTGCAAAAACAAATCGCGGCTGCAACTGCTGTTGGCGTTGACCCAAATAAAGTAATTATCGATCCTGGTATTGGTTTTGCGAAGAATTATGAGCAAAATTTAGAAATTTTTCAGCGATTGCCATCGCTCAGGGCACTCAATTGTCCTATCCTAGTAGGAGCATCTCGTAAAAGCTTCATTGGTAAGATTCTCGATCAACCAGATCCCAAAGCACGAGTTTGGGGAACCGCAGCAGCTTGTTGTGCTGCGATCGTGAATGGGGCTGATATCCTGCGGGTTCACGATGTCCAAGAAATGCGCGATGTTTCCCTGGTAGCTGATGCAATATTCCGACAAACCGCACAGCGTAAATCTTAAGTAGTCCCGTTTTCTGATTTTCTAGGGCGATCTTCGTTATTTACTGACTCAGCAATTAACTCCTGAAACATCTCAGTCGAGTTAGCTGGATCTACAAAAACAATTTTGGCATTATTGCTCTCGCCGAGTTGCTGACTAGCCTTGACGTAATCCTGAGCCACGAGATACCGCAGAATTTCCTTACTTTCTGGATTAGAACGTAGGGCTTGAGCAATGATTTCAACTGAAGTCATAGTTCCTTCTGCTTTGCGAATGGCGGCTTCTTTTTGTCCTTCCGCTTCGGTAATTAGTGCCCGTTTTTTGATTTCAGCAGCTTGCTCATCTTCCCTAGATTTACGTACACTCTCAGGTAAAGTAATTCTTTGAAGATCTAACCGCAGAATTTGTACTCCCCAATCTGCCGTAATTTCATTCAATTGATTTAGGATAGCTCTATCCATCTCCGCTCTAGAGACGTTGGTTTGCTCAAGGGTGTTTTGAGCAATGATTTCCCGCAACGTGGTTGTGGCCAGCTGCACCAATGCTCCTTGAAGATCTTCAATAGCGTAAAAGCTTTTCTCAATATCTATAATCCGCCAGTATACAATTGCGTCTACTTCTACGTAAATATTATCTTTGGTAATTACATTCTGGGGTTTGATGTCGATAAACTGCTCTCGGGTGGTATCTTCCATGACAATTTGATCCACCAAGGGAACAATAAAGTTTAGTCCTGGCTTAAGTTTTCGATGATACCGTCCCAGGCGTTCCACTAAAGCTTCATTACCTTGATTAATCAGTTTGGCAGAACCTAAGGCATAACCTATAAGGGCTAGGACTATAGCAATGATTGGCTCCATATATGCTCCTATTTAGCTGTTTGGGAGAATTTAGTGTCAAGGATATGCTACTAGCTTGTCATACCTTTGAGTTAAATGTTTTGAGTCTGTAATTTTATGAACACTAGCAGCAATGTCTGATATCGAATCGCTGAGCGCCTTGTCTGTAGGAAACTTTTGCGGAATGCGATCGCTATTAAAGCACCTCGATCGCACCCTGGCAAGAAGTACTTTCTGTAATCAGCTTTACTTACACCAACACCTCCACACAGACCAGATTATTTACGTACATTTACTTAAATAAAGTTAAAATGATTTTACGTGAATTTTAGTACTAATTTCCAAACTACAGTATAATTCGGAATAAAATTAGGTTCAGCCACATAAAATAATATACAAATACTATGGGCAGGCTGTCGATCAAACTGATAGGTTTAATATTGCTATTTACAGGCTTATATTTTTTTACTCAAAACATCATATTTGTAACAGGTTACTATTCTTTTTCCCGTAGCTTACCTGGGACAGCCTCAGTTTTAGCAATCATGGCAGGTGCTTTTACACTGCTCTTTTTTCACAGAGAGGCTAGCAATTTGGGATGGATTTTGTTAGGTGTTGGTATAGTGCTAACTTTCTTGAGCGGTGGAATAATTTTTAGATCGACTAGCTTATGGAATTTATTAGTTGCTTTCGCTGCATTAACGCTCGGATATAAATTATTTAATCAGGGCAGAATCAACTTTTAAAGTTCACAAGTCAAAATGCAAAATTAACAAGACTTCAATACCCAAACTTAATAATTGAATAAAAATAAAGAAGTTATAGTTAGGGACTTTCAACTAAAAAAATATTCCATTGTTATTGTTCACTGTTAAGCGTTGACGGTTCAGAGTTAACAGTCAACAGTCAACGACCTGAATTGGATTAAACTTGTAAAAATGCTGATTTCAGCAAGTGGTGAAGTAGACATAACCAGTCTCAACCAGAAAACAGGCTCCTAATCATAGCTTTGTTCAGGGGGGTTTTACTAAGGTTGAGGCTACTATTACAATGGAAACTATTGATTATGAGGACAAGGCAAGAATGACCCAGGTTGTTCTAGGAGAGAACGAAGGAATAGATTCAGCTTTACGTCGATTTAAACGCCAGGTTTCCAAAGCTGGCATATTGGCTGACGTAAAATATCATCGTCACTTTGAAACACCGTTGGAAAAACGCAAACGTAAGGCAGTGGCAGCTAGACGCAAAAGACGTTTTAAATAAACCTATTTGCTTTGGTACTGACGTTGCTTGAGGTAATAACCTACAACAGGCAACGGCGCGATAGCCATTATTCTTACAAAAATTAAGGAAGATGTGCCGCACCCCTTTCTTAGGGTGCCAAAGAGTGAATTTCCCTATACACAGAGTGTATAGGAGCTTTATATTGGTTAGATGGAGCAAGCTAAAATGGCTGCCCATCAACCAAGATAAGCGCCGTAAAGGTGACTGGGGAGACAAGGGGACGAGAATAATTCTTAACTCAACAGTCAACAGTTAACAGTCAACACTCTCGCCTAACCCTAAGACTCAGAATGATTAATGGTGCGGCTATTACAAACATTCATTGCCTTTTCTACTCCCTGCTTCAGGCTTAGTTCTACGCACTCAACCACGAACTGAAGCACAAGAGACATCAGCTGATTTTCGCTAGCAGAAAATCGACCTAGTACATGGGAAATAGTATCTGACTCATCTTTATTAGCTGCATCTTTGGGTTTACCAATACCGATTCGCAAACGGGGAAAATTTTGAGTGTTAAGATGTGCGATCGCACTTTTCATTCCATTATGTCCCCCAGCGGAACCAGACAAGCGCAGACGAGTCTTACCCAAAGGTAAATCCATATCGTCATAAATTATCAATACTGACTCAGGTGGTAATTTATACCAACTAGTAACAGCTTGTATAGCTTGTCCTGAGCGGTTCATATAAGTCAAGGGCTTGAGCAAGCGAATTTTATCTCCAGTTGGTGCCGTACCCTCGCCATACTCTGCTTGAAACTTGCGATTTTCTGCTAGGGTAATGTGCCAAGCACTACAGAGAGCTTCCACAGCAGTAAAGCCTATATTATGGCGTGTTTGGTCATATTTGCTTTCTGGATTCCCCAACCCGACAATTAGCTGGGGAATCACCAAAGCTGGTTGTGTAACAGCTTCTGTCATTTTGCTACAGTCAATCAATTTTAGATTTTAGATTTTGGATTGAAACACACCACAAGAGTGTATAGCTTGGTGATTTTAGATTGGCGATAGTGCAGTTTTAGCAAGTCAGACACTTTTACGTCGCTAACGCTTTGTTATCGACGAGGGTCTTTTGGATTTGTTCTGTTCGCAACAGACGTTGCTCCCAACTGCAAAACAATCTAAAATCCAAAATCCAAAATTGGTATGTTTTCCTAGCCAACTTGTGAAGAATTAGCAGTATCGTGCTGTGATTTAGCAGGCTCGATTTGCTTAGGTTCCAATTCAGCGGTAGTTTTCACAGCTTCTTCTAACTGTTCGGCTTCTTTTTGAAACTCACTTTGAAACTCCTTAGAAGCTTCTTGAAAACTGCGAATTGTTTTGCCTACACTGCGGCCAATCTCTGGTAACTTCTTTGGGCCAAAGATTAACAGCGCCACTACCATAATTACAGCCATTTCTGGCAGACCGATACCAAATATATTCATTTTTTATCTCCGATAAACCCTAAAACCACTATATAGACTTATATATTATTATGTAGTCTACTAAATAATCGCCTATTAAAGAAAGCGATCGCCCCACGAGCGAGTAATGCCTTAAGTTTGTGACAATCAAACATTTAAAGCCACTAGGTACACTGACACCTGGATTTCTTCTGAATTCTTAATCGCCACTGACAAAAAAACCCGGACTAGCCGGGTGTGAGTTCACTTGTTATCCAGACTAGATAACTGTGTATCCATTAGCGTCCTAAACTCCGCCAATCGACATTTACATCCTGAACCAAGATTGTTTTATTGTAAAGTTGCAGAATAATCAGCAGAAACACAAAAAACAGCAACATAAAAACAGCCATCACAGGGGTAGTACCCCAACCTGGTGCCACTTTTCCATACTCAGAGTTCAGTGGTCTCAGGATATCTCCCAACCTAGTCCTTTGTGCCATAGTTCACCTAAGATTACTTGCCCAAGCTTTTTTTAATCTTCTGTAATATTCTATAAGAATAGCACTCATAATCAATCTTAAAATTATGGAACCCGCAATAGTTCTTAGCATTTCTGTAGCAGCTGTTTTGATTGCCATTACAGGCTATGGAATTTATACCTCCTTTGGTCCTCCCAGCAAGCAGTTGAGCGATCCTTTTGAAGATCACGAAGACTAGGGGAGTTAGAAGTTAGGAGTTAGGAATTAGGAGTTAAGAGTCAAGAGTCAAAGGTTAACAACTCTGGACTCTCAACTCTAGAGTACTGATTTGTTGGGGTCTAGAATTACTTATTGGGATTGACCTTGAAGCTGACGATTTTCCAAGGCTGTATTGTCAAGATTTGTTGCTCAGATGAGAATTGGGCAGCACTAAGAGCAGAACGCTCTAACAAATCTACCGTCTTTCCGAGACTGATTCCTAAATCACTTTGCAAAGATAACTCGGCTGTTTTTCCGTGACATTCATAACATCGCAGAATCAATTGCTGTCGGTCATCTTCTGCTGGCTTCAAAGCCATCAAAATGAGATTTTCAGATGATAAATTTAAAAAGCTTGCTCTGTCGGGATTAGGGACTGGGGACTGGGGACTGGTGACTGGGTTTAGTATCACTTGTAGAGGTGTATTCAATTCATAGCCACGCTGTACTGTATGGGCTGATTCCCAGGTATTTGTATGGGGATACAAGGCATAAGTGAATTCATGCAAACCTCGGTCAGCTTCTGGGTCTGGCCAATTGGGGCTACGTAGCAGCGTGAGGCGTAATTGATTCGTTTGGGCATCGTAACCATATTTACAATCATTTAGCAAACTGATTCCGTATAAACCTTGATTTGTTTCGCCTGTTAAATCAGCCCAACGTAAGGCTGGGACTTCCCATTTTGCTTGTTCTGCTGGGGTTTGCGGTTTAGTTGGACGGCGAATTGCGCTACAGGGAATTTCGTAGGTAGCGAAGTCTGCTTCAATGTTGAGAGGAAAAGCAGCTTTCACCAATACTTGATTTTCTTGCCAGTTAACCCTAGAGGAGATTTTTAGCACGTGCGAACCAGTTTGCAGAATATAATCTTGGGAAAATTCTGATTCCCCCAACTGACGCACTACGCGCAAACGATTTTGTACTGCGCCTTGTTCTACCCACTCTATAGATTGAAGATTTGTTGGGGGTAAGGGATGCTGGGCGTAATTAGGATCTATATTCCATGCATCCCAATATTGACCGCTGTCTTTAAAAGCTTGCAGCTGATTCCCCGCACCACTCAAAACTTCCCGTTGATAAGTTTTGTCAAAAACACTTGATAAATCTCCCGTTTCAGAGTTGACGACAACTCGGAGGAATTCATTTTCTAGAACCCATTCTGGGGATGTAGCCTTGGGTTCGTCCAGGGTGGGGGATGAAGGGGAAAGCCAGAAGAGGCGGTAGCCTACGGGTGGGATGTCGGGGGCGAGAAATAGTAGGGTTGATGGTTGAGATAATTGCCAGACAAGCAGCTGACCGGAAGCATCGTAAATCTGCCATTGTTGGGTAGTCGTTGCTGGTGTAGGTAAGGTGATAGAAACTACTTCAGAACGCTGCCAATTGAGAGAATTGAAAATGAAAATAGGTAAACTATTGGGTTGTGGTGGTTGTGGTAGGGTAATGTGAGATGCGATCGCCTGCAATGATTCTTGTAATATCTTCGTTCCAGTTTGTTCGACTTGTTGCCATTCCGGTAGGGCATCTTCATAAACTTGGGTAATGGAAGTACCAGGCAAAATATCATGAAACTGTTGAAATAACACTAGTTTCCAAGCTGCTTCAATATCAGCTTTGGGATACGTCACACCACAGGTGATGTTTGCAAGAGTAGCAAACAGTTCAGCTTCATACAACAAAGTTTCACAACGACGATTCCAACGTTTTTGGTCTGCGTGAGTAGTGTAGCAACCACGATGGAATTCTAAGTATAGTTCGTCATTCCAAGTGGGGAAAGAAGAGGACGCGGGGACATTTTGATTCTCCGCGTCCCCGCGTCTCCCCGTCTCCGTGTCTTCTTCTCTGATTTGCTGTAAATACTTTTCAGCGGTGGTAAATTCTATATCTGGGAAGAAAGGTGATTTTTGCCAGCGTTGGGCGGTTTCTAACATATCACGGGTGGGGCCGCCGCCGTGGTCGCCGACACCGGGAAGCCAGAGAGATTCTGGAAAATCAGTTTGGCTTTGCCATTCTAGGGCGTATGATGCCATTTTAACTGGGTCGATCGCTTCACCGATGGGTGCAGACATGAAAGTAAAGACTTGGCTACCATCAGGCGATCGCCACCAAAAAGCACCATAATCAAATTTAGTAGTATCATTCCAGCGTAACTTTTGGGTGACAAAATACTCAACTCCGGCATTAGCGAAAAACTGCGGTAAAGTTGCACAAAAACCAAAAGAGTCTGGAACCCACACCATAGGCGAAAGCTTGCCAAATTTTTCTTGTATGTATCGTTGACCATACAATAGCTGACGCACAATAGATTCGCCAGCAATCAAATTCAGTTCTGGTTCTACCCACGTTGCGCCGATAACTTCCCACTTTCCGGCTGCTACTTGTGCTTGAATTACCCTAAATAAATCCGGGCGATGTTCTTCAATCCAAGCATAAAGCGCCGGAGTCGAATGACAGAAAATTAACTCTGGAAAATCTGCTTGCAACTTCAAAACCGATTCAAAGGTGTTTTGTGCTGCATTCCAAGTTTCACTCACAGGCCACAACCATGCTAAATCTAGATGAGCGTGACCCAATAAATGGATTTTGGATTTTAGATCCCCCCAACCCCCCTTCAAAAGGGGGGCTAAGATATCAGATTGAATTAGATGTTGACGTAACGACCTAACTAACTCTTCCCTCTCTGCGTCCTCTGCGCCTCTGCGGTTCGTTACCTCCTCCACCGCCTCCACCAAAACACCCAACTTTTCTGGTGCAAACTTTTGCAAATAAAGTTGCAAAACACCCAACTCATCAGCCACAAAACCCGGATCGGGATTATCATCATCATTAGACTCATATATAAGGAGCGATCGCACTAAAGCACCATCACAATGTCCCGGACTCACTAACCGCAATGCAACAATAAATTCTTCCCCTGGCGTCACCTTGCGACTCAAAAGCACTCTCGGTGAAGAATCAAATAAATCACCCTCCAGCGCTAACTCTCCATTCACATAAATTTCAGCAGCATCGGCCCACCAAACTAACGCCAGCCGCAAAGATAACCCAGCTAAAGGATAACCCTGTAAGTTTTGGGGAACTACCAATTTTTGCCCTAGCCATAGGACTTTTTTCCCCCCTGTCCAAGCAATATGTTCTTTAGCGTTCAACTCTACAGGTTGCCAATCAGATAAATTAGCAGCTGTAACATCAGTAATCATCTCGTCAGATTCTCGGTATAACCAAGTAGACTGAAGATTAACCTGAGAAAAAGAGCGTAATTGCTCAATAGCTTGTGAGATGAAATTGGACTGAGATTCAGAGATAATTTGAGTCATATTTTCGCTAAAATGAGGGCACACAATAATTAACAGTTTGTGGTTTTTATTGTTCGGCGGGAGTCTCACAACTAAACAAGACTCGAACTCAAAAATTACTATTATGTCTTCTGGTTCTTCTGGTCGTTATCAAAGCAGACTATTTAATTTTGTCAACCAGCAATCTCGGCGGTTGACACAACGGTGGGAAAACACCTTCCGGCATTTGCAAGTTGCCACTAAGTGGGGTGTGGAATTGCTACTTTACCCAGTGTATCTACTGTTTGTGTCATCTGAATCAGATGCTAAAACGCTACACGCCAAAGAACCACAATCCAGGCTGAATTTACCATCAAATGATACCGATTTTCACCCAGAAACGGATTTAAATGTTGATACTCCCATTGAGCATGTATTAGAGACAGTTTATTATCTGTCATCGGACGAGGCGATGTCTACGACGGGCTACGCCTACGCTACTCCGAAAAAAAACTCTCAACCTTTTAATCCTTTAAGCTTTTTGGGAGGTTTTTGGCAAAAACCTATTCCTAAAAATTCTGCAAACACTAATATTATTCATTCTCCAACTATTACAGATAATTCAGTCGCAAGTATCAAATCCTCACAACCACAAAATACTCTCAAGCAGCATCTTGCAGTCATACGGGGAGTTGCCACAAATTTGATGAATCGTAATTTGGTAATTGTCACCGCTGAAAATGAAATTCTCGATATTTTGACACCCCAGCAGCAGGCAAAATTAGAAGATAGGATTATTAGCGAAGTTGCTAATTACTGGCAGTATTGGCGATTAGCAAAAGCTAAAAAAGAAAAAGAATTATTACCAAAAATTGAGGGTTTATTAGCAAAATTAACTGGAGAAAATCCAGTTAAGATTCCAATCCTCAGCGGAACAGCATCAAACAATTTACTCGACTCAAGTAAATTATTAACATTTTTAGATGTAGCTGTTGCTAAAGTCGAATCAAATGCTTTAATACCAGTTCAACAACGTAGCCAAGAAATTATTCAAGTAGCCCAAACTCAGTTAAATATATTTATCTATGGAAAAGACCAGTTAACTGCTAAGGGAGAAATTGCAGTTCCGGCTGACGATTTAGAAACTCATACACTAAATTTTCAAGCTTTAATTGAAGCAGCACTCAATTACTTTTTTGGTGTTGGGAATCGAAAAACGCTTGAATCAAAAACTGCTGACAACCAGCCAGATAGACTATTATCTAGTTATGCAAAAAAAGGTTTATTTAAAAATCGTAATTTGCAAAACCAAGATTTAACGGACGATCCTTGGTTAACGTGGAATGATTTGTTTGGCGATCGCGAAAAAGTTGCCGACAAAGCAGTTACACTTGAAAACACAACTCCTGCTTTAGCTTCAGGTTTATCAGCAGGGCTTTTTTGGCCAAAGAATTTGAATCGACAACAGCCGAAAGGCAAATCTGAGTTAGTACAAAGGAAAAAAACAACCCGTCATCTCGCCTCAATTCCCAAAACATCTGCAAAAGTTACCTCTTTCCAGCAAACTGAAGGGGTGATTTCCCAATCTGATAGCAAGAATCATAAAGGGGAAATTTCCCAACGGCGGTTTTCTCAAAGTACTGAAGTTGAAGCACAACCAGACTGGATAGAAACCAAAGCAACTGCAATGGGTTATGAAAAGCACCCTCTAGAGAAAGTTCTCCAATGGCTCGATCGTGTTATTCTTTGGCTAGAAGAAATATTTGCGAAACTTTTTCAGTCGTTACAACGAGTTTGGCAAAGTAAGTAATATCGCAGAATTCAGAATTCAGAATTCAGAATTCAGAATAATAAACTAGTAAACTTAGTGGCGTGGCAAGCTTAAAATAGTGCATTAGGAGTAGGTTGGGTTGAGGAACGTAGCTTGCTTCCCGAAGGGTAACCCAACATTTATCGCGGTGTTGGGTTTCGCAGAGCCTCAACCCAAACTACAATTTTTGTATCAATTTAAGCTTGCCATACCAGTAGGGTGCGTTACGCCAAAGGCTAACGCACCACCAAAAATTTAACGTGCGTTGCGCTGCACGACAACGCACTTAATATATAGATAGGATATAGGACTCATATTTGATTTTTGAAAAAAAATTTAGTATAATTTTATTCCTTTTTACCTGTTCCCTGTCTCTACGAGTTATTCGGGAATCAAACCGGATTCCTATATATAGTTTAGTGTTACTTGTAGCTTAATAAAGTGAAAATTATTGTTTATTCTAAATATTTCAATTTCAAAAATCCGCTAGAAAAACCAAAGATTGAAACGTTTGTGGTGGATGTATGTCAAATTCCGAAAGTGGGAGAAACAATTGTTGTTGAGAGAATTTCACCTCAAAAGCAGTTTGTAATTATTTTTGAGTATATTGTGACAGCAGTTCAGTTTAATGCTTCTAAAGAATCGGCTGATTCAGCAGATGCTCAAGTAAGTGCATTTTTAAACCACTGTTGGGAGGGAACATCAAATTTCAAAATTACTAAGTTTTTAGAGAAATAATTTTTCACCACAACATGTGATTGAGGAAATAACGTAACGGTTTTAATCCTGTTGGTTCCTGATAATTATTTGGTAACAGACTCAACATTGCTTTCTCTAGGGTTTGCAAAGCTACGTCTACTTCTTGTCGTTTTGGCCTGGTTGTTGAGGCAAATTGTAACGGTTCACCAACCCTTATAGTTAATTTTTTTCTCAAATAAAGGTCATGAGTTCCAATGAGTGCAATGGGAATAATTGGTACGCCAGCACGCAAAGCATAAATTATAGTTCCACGCTTGAGGGGTAGATGCAACTGAGCTTCCGCATTTCCCAATCGTCCTTCGGGAAACAGAATCATCCCATCGCCACGAGCCAAAATTGATAAAATAATGCGGTCTATCTGTCGCAATGTCTGTATATCTTCACCTGTGGCTACTGTCTGTTCGATCGCTGCGGCTAGATCGATTAAATCTTCCCTTCCTGCTTTAGCGGCTTTCATCACAGCGACTTCTTCTTTCCACACCCTTTTTAAAGGAATTACACCTCCAGCAAAACCCAAGATGAAGCGTTTCCACCACTTGTTATAAAGAGTACGAGCATCGCCCAGAATATAGTAATAAGGTTGGGTGGGAAGTTCGGCTAATAAAAGTAATGGATCGATATGATGGAGATGGTTAACTGCTAAGATTGCTGGTTGTTGAGGTATCCTTTCGGGGTGTTCGATTTCTACTTGGAAAAGGATATGAATAAGCGATCGCATTACAAACCGACGCAACCAACCATTAACTCTAGGTTCGCAATCCTGTTGATTTGTAGCTTCGAGACGATTGAGAGTTTCCTCAACAATTTGGCGAACGGTCCGATCGCCAGCTGCGGCTACACCTTCTTTTACCCGCTCAATGCTAGCATCACTCAGAGGCGGTAAAGTTTCTGATTGGGTGTTATTTTCTTGCTGATGACTCGATGTCAAAAGATTTTCAATTTGAAATTTTGGATTTTGCATTGACCGCACCGATAAACGCATGGCGGCTTTGTCTGCATTCATCCTAGCAGAATCTCTCAAAAATCAAGCTCTTGTCGTCTTATTTCGTAAGTTCCGTTTAAAAAAGTAATTCTTCCTAAAGGCAGAAGCGATTTTCTTGAGAATATACCTTGATAAGCTAGTAGCTAATTGGGAACAAGCGTAACAAATTATTCTGATGAGCCATTACAAAGCAGATACATTTGAAGGTGCTGGGAAGCTAAAACTGTATTACCAAAGCTGGTGTCCAGAAGAAAAGGTGAAGGCGATATTAGCGATCGTACATGGATTGGGAGCGCACAGCGATCGCTACGATAACCTAGTTCAACATTTAATACCTAAACAATATGCTGTCTACGGTTTTGATTTGCGCGGTCATGGTCGTTCCCCTGGTCAACGAGGCTACATTAATCGTTGGAGTGAGTTTCGCGAAGACTTGCGAGCCTTTTTAGAATTAATTAAAACCCAACACCCAGGAAAACCAATTTTTCTTTTAGGTCATAGCTTAGGCTCAGTAATTGTCTTGGATTATGCTCTGCGTTATCCCCAACAAGCATCTGCATTACAAGGTGTAATTACCTTAGCACCAGCTTTAGGAAAAGTTGGAGTGTCAAAAACCCGGTTAATTATAGGAAAACTGCTCTCACGAATTTGGCCGCGTTTTAGCTTAAATACCGGACTCGATCTTTCTGGTGGTTCGCGAGATGAGAAAATTTTAGCTGCTTATGCCCAAGATTCTTTGCGCCATACTAGAGGTAGTGCGCGTCTAGCTACAGAATTTTTTGCTACCGTTGATTGGGTTAATGCCCATGCTGCTGATTGGCAATTACCATTGTTAATTCTTCACGGTGGAGCAGATAGAGTAACTCTACCTGAGGGCGGGAAAATTTTTTTAGAGCGGGTGAGTTGCTCGGATAAACTAAGAATCGAGTATCCAGGTGCTTATCACGAGCTTCAAAGCGACCTGAATTATCAAGAGGTGCTGGCTGATTTAGAAAATTGGTTGGAGCGACACTTACCATGTGAGACAGCACTGGGAGGAGAAAGTGCTAGTTTGGAATCTCCTGGTTCTTAGTTTTGATTACTGTATTTTCAAGCAGCGCCAGATTATTTATAGCATCCTAGCGATCGCATCTTAAAAAACAACAATTACAGCGTTGCTGGATCGACCGCTACAATTCCTCATAAATACTTTCACGAATCACAGCATAATCTGATATTACAGGTAAATTGGCTCCAATACACACTGCAAACTCTTCGATTAACCGATCTGCCACTACTTCAAACTCCTCATCGTTAACTTGACCTTTACGCTGTCGATCTTGAAAAATTAACTCTTGAAGATATTCACTGACTGAACCATAACCGCCTTTAGCAACTTGTTCGTCAACAAAAGCTTTCATCGATTCAGGTAACGATATCTGAAAGTTGGTCATAACCTTGAGAGTTCCGTTGAACTAGTTTTATCTACTATGTTAGCAAGGCGATGTCTACAACGGACTACGCCTACGCATTGACATCAAAATAGGCGATCGCACATTAAAAACGTCTAGTCAGTTATTTACATTATCTGAAAAATATGTAGCTGAGGATTGAGAGTTTTTCACAGCCAAGATAGGTTCTCCTTTTACTCCTCCACGGGTAAGAGTACAAATTTTATAAAAGTTTTCACACTCAAAGATTGCCAAAACTAACTCTTTTCCTGTTTGGTAAGACGATGGTAAAGGTTTACCTACCTCGCATTTCATCTCAGTTTCATTGTCACACCACTGTAATTTCCAAATACGCTTTTCGGTTATTGGTGCTTGGACAGACTGAGCCAGAGCTTTATATACCTGCTCAGCTTTCACATCGTCCTTGGCTGCTGGAACAAAAAACTTCATAGGCTTTACTTACAAACAAAGTAGGTTACATTAACACCAGCGTAACGCACTATTTATTCTGATAGTTTAGTGTGTGTATGTCGTCAATCAGAAACTATTTTGTCTATCCTGCTGCAAACTCAGTAAACTTCCGTTTGTAGGGAGCATGAAAACCTAAAACAATATCTTGTTTTGGTACTCCAGCAGTTACTAATTCATTAGCTACTCCAACCTCAGTTCCATCTCGCTGAATCCAAATCTTGCCATCTTTAATATCAACATGAATGATGCAACCATATACCCGCCTCAGTTCTTCCCATCCCAAATGAATAACTTGATAATGGTCACGCTCTGTATCAAAAATTAACTGTACTTCTGTATTATCATTTGAATGGTGAATTGAATGACCTTTCAGGATCGTCTGTACTAATTCACGGTAGTTTATTCCTTCCATAGCAAAACCTCTTTTTTAATTGGTTCAAAAATTAGAAGCTTCAGCTTATGTTCAGCGATTACCTCTTGAATAAAAGGTCGAACAAAAAAGTCTTGATAAATATCTTCAGAAATTGCCAAGTATAAAACTCTATCAGGGTGCTTTTTCCGTAATGCTGAACGGTACGTGAGTGTCTGACCAAGAGCTACATGAATCAATTCAAAATTCAAAATTCAAAATAAATAATACAGCTTTTGACTTATTTTTTAACAGGTTTTAAGTTTATTTGCCAATACAAAAGCGGCTAAAAATTCTGTCTAATACTGATTCTGTGACTTCTTCTCCAGTAATTTCGCCCAGTGCTTGAATTGCACCTCGTAAGTCAATTGTCCAAAAATCAAGAGGTAACTGCTGCTCAATTGTTGCTCGTACTTGTTCCAAGGATATTTTAGCTTGAGTTAAAGCTGCCGCTTGCCTTTGGTTAATCGCTAAATCCATATCAGCAGCTTGGACTTTCCCTACTTTAACTATCTCTAAAATTACTGTTTCTAAATCCTCAATTCCTTGATTTTGAGCAGCAGATGTGAAAGTTTGAGATTTGAAATTTGTGATTTGTGATTGAAGATTTTGCCTTTGGCTTTCTTCTACTAAGTCAATTTTATTAATTACTAGAATCAAAGGACGGTGCTGCACTTGTTCGTAAATTTCTTCATCACCTTGAGTCCAACCTGCTGAAGCATCAATGGTCAATAGAACTAAATCAGCTGCATTTGCCGCACGGCGCGATCGCTCCACGCCAATTTTTTCTACTTGGTCTGTTGTTTCCCGAATCCCAGCAGTATCTAGCACCTGCACGGGAATTCCCCCCACAACTAACTGGGATTCCACCACGTCGCGGGTTGTACCGGGTAAATCTGTGACAATGGCGCGATCGCTCCGGCTCCAAGCGTTCAATAAACTCGATTTACCCACATTCGGACGCCCGACAATTGCCACTTTTAACCCAGTGCGTAACAACTCACCTTTGTCTTTGGTTGCCAACAACCTAGAAATTTCTGCGGCAATTTTCTCAATTTCTGATATGATTGCTTCATCATCCAGCGGAGGAAGATCTTCCTCAAAATCAATTCGAGCTTCGATTTCTGCCAAAATATCCAAACAGTTAGCGCGTAACTGCCGGATGGGATGAGCCAATTTTCCTTGTAAACCAGCTAAAGCAGTTTGGGCTGCTTGGGGCGATTTTGCTCCCACCAAATCAGCAATCCCTTCGGCTTGAGTTAAATCCAATCGCCCATTCAAAAAGGCGCGGAGGGTAAATTCTCCTGGTTGAGCCAATCTTGCACCATTTTCCAAACACAGTTGTAACACCTGCTGCACTGCCATAATTCCCCCGTGACAATGGAATTCCACCACATCTTCACGAGTGTAAGAACGGGGTGCTTTCATGATGAGCAACAAAGCTTCATCTACCAATTGTTGCGTCTGGGGATGGCGAATATAACCGTAGAGAATCCGGTGAGTTTGCCAAACTTGTCGCCCTGGTGTATGAAACAAAGTTTCGGCGATGGACATTGCTCGATCGCCTGATACGCGCACAATGCCAACACTACCCTGTTGGGGGACAACAGCAGTGGCGATCGCGGCTATAGTTCCAGTAGTGGCAAAGAGTTCGGACATCAGCGTTTTTTATGAAAGTGAGGAGTTAGGAGTGAGGAGTGAGGAGTTATGATTTTTACTCCTAACTCCTCACTCCTAACTTATTAAATGGTAAGTATTTAGACCGTTGGGATGGCAACAGGCAAGGTAAAATTTATGTTGAAGGTAATGTTTGAGAGTTAAGAAGTTAAGAGTTGAAATTATAACTCATAACTTTAAAAGAGAGGAATTCACTGTGGAGCAAAAAATTAACTGCGCTGTAGCCTGTGTTAACGGCTGCGTTTTAGGGGATAAATGCCCCAACATAGAGTTTAGAGAAGCAGCTGCCAAATTTGTTGAAGAGACTTCTTTAGACAAAATGTTGGAAATGGCTGAAGAACGTCTGCGAAAAAAAATGATGGAACCGCCAAAATGGGTTTTTCCTGAAGATCCATAGCACTAGGTCAAACTATTTTAGATTTTGGATTGCGGATTTTGGATTGAAACAGATCCCTCTAAGGATTGATGATTTTAAATTTTGGATGCCAATATTTGTTCGGCCTACTAAGGGTGCAGCATCTAGCGAAATAGTTTTTAATCTAAAATCTAAAATCTAAAATCTAAAATTGCTACGGTTAAACAGTAGTTGATACTTACCAGGTAGCAAAAAAAACAATTGGAGTTGATGTTAATTGGTAAGACAACTCGATAAAACCTATTAACCCATGAGCAAACGAATATCTTTAATTATTGCGATCGCCACTCTGGTAGTTTTAACATCACTAACCTTACTATCCTTAATTAGTTACATTGCTTGGTCTTATCCGCTAGAATTAATCACTCATTTTCGCATCCAGTATTTAATTTTATCCTTAATAGCTACTAGTATTTTATTGATTCTTTGGAAAACGCACCATCTCAAGAATAAAGTAATAATTATTATAGCTTTATTTTTAGTTAGTTTGAACGCAATTGAGATTATTCCTTGGTATCTTCCTCATTCTCAACAGTTGGTTAATAATCCAGCCAAGCAAATAAGAATTTTATCTTTTAACATTAATATTCAAAATCAAAATGATGAAGAAGTTATTAATGTAGTGCAAAAAAATAATCCTGATGTTGCTGTATTTATTGAAGTTGATAAAAATGCAGTAGAAAATTTAAAAAATCGCTTAAAAAATACTTTACCTTATACTTTTAGGAGTCCTGCTGGTGGTCTTGCTATTCTCAGCCGTTTCCCAATTCAAAATGCTAAGGGTGATAACTTTAATGGACAAGGAGGTCATAACCTCATAGCAACTTTAGAAGTAGATAAAAAGCTGATTAAGTTAATTGGAACTCATCCCATAGTACCGATAACGCGAGGAAATTTTCACAGGCGTAATCGTCAGCTAGCAGCATTAACTAATTATATTAGAGAATTAAATCAGCCATTGATTTTAGTGGGAGATTTTAACCTCACGCCGTGGTCGCCTTATTATCGCCAGTTTATTAACAAAACAAAATTGCACAATACTCGCTTAGGATTTGGTATTTTACCAACTTGGCCGCGGCCAGCCAGCCATGTGCATCTACCACAGTGGATAATCCCATTGATGAATATTCCTATTGACCACTGTTTTGTGAGCAAACATTTTGGCGTTGCTGGAATTTATGCAGGAGCAAATGCTAATTCTGACCACGCATCACTCATCGCTGACTTAGTATTACGATAAAAGTTTAAAAACTGATTCTAAATATCCAACCCAACCACCGTTAAGTCCGGTGGATGTTCGACATTAAACTGATAATATATCTCTCTCTTTTCTTGTGGTGCAAGAGTTAATTGCCATTCTAAAATACCCATTTCACCGAGTTGGATTTGCGGATTAGTGCGAATCAAACGTACTTTAATTTGTTCGTTGCGGCTAACAGGTAATTGTTCAGTTACTTTCAAATTTACTTGTTGTTCGAGTAAGTTAGTAATTATCAACCGATAACTATAAGTAATCCGGCGCTGGTTGCTAATTAGTCTTTTATCTACCAGACGTTCAACTAAATCGCGTTCAATTTTTAAACCTTCATCAATCCCTAAATTCAGTTTAAATTCTTGTCCTGGTACAATATTCTCTAAATCGGTAGCACCAATAAAAACATGATTGCGGAAAATATTAGCTTTGCCTGGTAACAAAGTTGCACCGTTGGGACTATTTTTCACATTCGCTTGCAGATACGCAAAACTTACCAAGCGCGGCATTGCCACATAATCAAAGTTACAAGGATAATCATCATTAAAAATTGTTGTTTTATGGGGTGCGCCATCACTAGGAATGTTACCGCCACCGTTTAATTTAAAGGTAACTACGCTTCCTTCTTTCGATACTTCTGCTGCAACAATTTCCGCTGGGATGGGACTCTCCTGTGCAACTTCGTCTTCTTCTTGCCAATTTTCTCCACCAGCAGGAGCAGCAGCTTGAGCTGCTATTGCAGGTAAAGATGGACGAGCTAGCCTTCGTCTGGCAAATTGTTGACTAGGGCTATCAATATACCAAGGATCGAGTTTCGGCGGAAGCGTACCTAATCCCGGTTTTGCAGTAGAAAGGGTGAGACTTGCACCAATCCAATCTTCGCCGCTGCTTTGAATAATTTCTGCCAGGTAACTCAAATGTACGATATCGCTGGTGGTGCTAAAACGCAAGTCATATAGCGGAGTCCAACTGGCGCGATTCACCAAGTATGATACTTCTAGTTCAAATTCGCCTTCACCAGCAACTTCAACTGCTACAACTAAGCTCAAACTTTCTTTAGGATGCGGTGTTTGAATTTTTTGCAATGAGGCGTGGAGTGCTTGCAGTTGTTTGTCTAATTCCTGTTGTTGAACTTTGCATTCTCCAGATGCGATCGCATATTCACTATACTGGCTGCCGAGAAAGTTGAGAAAATCCAAAGTTTCGCTCAGACTCAGATTTTTTCGCGACAAACTCTGCGAAAAAGGTTCTTCTGTTTTTTCACGTAACCCTTCGATAAAACTAGATTGCAATGCCAAAGCATCGATTTGGGCTTGCAAATGGCGTTTTTCTGCTTCTAATTGCTGGATTTGCCTGGTTAAATGGGCTACACGTTCTACCACTGGTTCAGTTGTGTAAATGCGATCGCTACTCACTCCCAACAACCGCACTCCCACCGTACCCGTACCGCTAACCCTCACAGACTCAGTTTCTAGAGTCACTGGCACTGGGGTAATTAATAACTCCCGTTCGATTCCTGTTAAAGAAACTACACCTCGCCGTGTAACCAATGCTCTATCAGCGTAGACTGTGACAGCTACAATCTCGCTTTCTACTGTTTTGCGCCAAGACTGTATTTCCGGGTTAACCACCGCGAGTTTTCCCCCATTTTTAATGGTTGTGCTGGTTAATTGTTAATGTTTCCTGGTCTTAGCGTCAACCCCTTTGAGAAATTGAAAATCAAAAATCTGTTAATGGGGAGTGGGGGGTGGGGCATAATGACTGGGGACTGGGGAGATGGAGAAATGGGGAGAATTTACATCAAATGCTTTTCCCTTGTCCTCTTGCTATGCCCCATGCCCTATGCCCCATGCCCAATAAATATTTATCTGTGACTCGCTTGAGCTGCACTGTAGATATAAGTAGCGTTTTGCTCTACGATATCTTTCGCCGCAGCTAGTAAATAATCATAATAGGCACGAGCGACGATAGATAGTTGTTTACCAGATGGGTAAACCATATACCAATTTCGGTGGATTGGAAAGTGTTGGACATCTAAAATGCTGAACTGTGAGGCGTCCAACAGTAAAGTATGACGAGATAAAACAGAAATTCCTAAACCACCAACGATCGCTTGTTTAATTGCTTCGTTACTTCCTAATTCCAACTTAACTTTTACCTTCACCCCTTGTTCATCAAATAAGCTTTGCACAGCACGACGGGTTCCTGAACCTGGTTCCCGCATAATAAAAGGTTCTTCAGCTAGTCGATGTATCGGAATATTTTTCTCTTGGGATAAAGGATGATTAATTGGTGCAAAGACTATTAAAGGGTTTTCTAAAAATGGTTGGCAAGTTATATCCATATTCTCTGGGATTTGACTCATAATATATAAGTCATCCAGATTCTGAGACATCCGTTCTAAAATTTGTTCGTGATTTGTGACTTGTAACGAGATATCAATACCTGGATAAAGTTCGCAAAACTTTCCTAACAAACGTGGGATAAAATATTTTGCCGTTGTAATCACTGCCAACTTGAGTTGTCCTTGTTTTAGCCCTTTTAAATCTGCCACCTTCATTTCAAACTGGGCTATATTATCAAAAATTTGCCGACAAGTAGCAAATAATTCCCTTCCTGCCTCCGTCAAATACAGCCGCTTTCCCACCTGCTCAAATAATGGCAACCCTACCGATTTTGTCAGTTGCTTAATCTGCATGGAAACGGTAGGTTGGGTGAGAAATAATTCTTCAGCAGCACGAGTAAAGCTACTGTGCCGTGCCGCTGCCTCGAAGACTTTTAACTGGTGCAGCGTCGCTTGATTCAAGGGTAGTTCTCCTGTAAATAGCGATTCATAGATATATATCTATTATTACTGAATAGCTGCCAATGATATAGCGATGGTTATAGAAAGTCATGAGTTTTAATATTATAGATAAAACTCTATTCTCGCTATTAGAAGAAAAATATTTCACTTATCGATTGGAGAAGCTATTATCAAAACAATAAGAAAAGCGTAAGATGCCTTCTAGCTGACGATGAATGTTGAATAATGAATGTGGGTTTGCACAATTCATAATTCATCATTCATCATTCCATATTTCTTCTGCAACTTTTGTCGGCAGCTTAGTTAAATCTGGTAATCTTAACACTTCGATTTCGGCAACTTGCTCTTTCTCTTTAATATTCACTGGCAAGTTTAACGGTTGGTTTTGTTCTATCCAACAGCTTGCTAATGGCAAGGTTTGTTCCATTTCGTCTAGGGGTCGAGGAATCACCATCACTGCATTTAACTCTCCAATGCGTTCTGCCTCAAACATCCCTGCTTCCACTGCTACGGCAACGTTGGCTACAGAACCACGAATAATCGCTGTACACAAACCCGCACCAATTTTTTCATAAGCTGCCAAATGCACATCAGCAGCTTTGAGCATGGCGTCACACGCGCCCACCATCGCTGGAAATCCTCGTGTTTCTACCAAACCAATTGCTTGATTGCTCAAACGGCTATGACTGCCTTCCTCCATCAATTTAGTGAAACGGGCTGTGATGGGAAGTACTATATCTAAGTTGGGATAAGGTCGGGGAATCACCAAGCTAGAAACCAACTGACCGAATTGTTCGGCAGTTTGAACACCTGATTCTACAGCAAGACGCACATCAGCAATCCCACCCCGGACGATGGCGGTACAATGACCGCTACCAATCTTTTCGTAGCCAACGAGGTGAACTCCAGCAGATTTGAGCATCATATCTGCTGTCCCAACGATCGCCGGGAAGCTGAGGGTAGAAACTAAGCCCAAGGCAGTATCCTTGAGGTCGTCAAACTGACCCGATGAACGCATAGTACTCATAGACCGTTGATTATATGTTTCCATGTGAATTTTCCAAGATACGGAAAAAGCCGACAACTTACAATTAACACTTACTCGGACTAATCGTCAGAGTTTGGGTTGCTCAAGGATTGTCTATGGGGAAACAATGTGGTCAACAGTCTGTTTATGCTGCCTTGCCCATAAATTTGAGTCCCGAAGCTATTGGGAGATTCTGTGGCTGGTTCATTGGGTTGTTCTGGGACAGCTGGTTCCAAATTAGGTTCAGGCTCATTAACAGGCTTGGACGGTGGAGGAGACTGGCTTTCACCAGTGGTGGAAGACTTAAAGAAAGAAAGCGATCGCCCTTTTAACTCCACAAAAGCCGAAGCTGAGAAGTTTGAGGAAATTACCTTCTCTTCACCTTCCCCTAAACCATTATTACTTTCTTGGCTGCTCGTAGAAGCTGGGTTCTCTGGAGACGGATTGAGTTGTTTTGTTTCACTAATTTGGCGACTGGTGTCTCCCAAAATTGAACCAGGTGGAACTACTTGCCCTGGTTCAACCGAACAATTAAAAACTGTGGTTGCCGAACCAATGCAAGCATTTGCTCCAATTTTGCCCTTGCCAACCATTAAAAAACCGGCTCCCAGGTTTGCGCCTGCTTCTACCTCTAGGGTTCCTTCATGGACTTGGAGAATCGACCCCATGCCAATACAGACCCCTGGGCCAATAACGATCTTGCTGTTTGCAGCTGCTTGGAGTATTACCCCAGGTGCAAGTACCGCGCTTGGATGAACAGTCACCTCACCACTAATGTAAGAATCAAAGTTATTGCTGAGGCGCAGTGGCGGCACAGACATGGAAATTTTAACCTCAGAAGCCAGAAGAAATTAGAGAGTTAGGAGTTAGGAGTGAAGAGTGAGGAGTTAGTTAAAAGTGAGGAGTCATAAATTTTAAGTTTAGAGTTATGAATTAACAATATTTTTCAACTCCCAACTCCCAACTCCTAACTCCTAACTCCTAACTCCTAACTCCTAACTCCTAACTCCTAACTTCTACGGACGTTGAATTATCGTTTCTAATACTCGACGCTTGGCTTTAGGGTCAATGCCAATTAAGCGTACATATTCTCCTTGGTATTCGCCAAGGATTCCTTCTACAGCTGCGATCGCTTCTCTTTCTGAGGAGGCTTGAATTTGACCCGTACTAGTCCAAGAACCTGTACGGAAACGTCTTTGGTCTACGTGTTCGACGCTAATTTTATATCCTCCAGCCAACAATTGTCTTAGCTGGTCTACTACTTCAGAATTTAAACGAGTACTGGTAGCTGTTGCCGTTGATGAAGACCCACTGCTGCTAGTAAATGATGATTTCTGACTACCACTACTAGCACTACTAGAGGAAGCTACTTGACCATTTGGACGTTGAATGATACTTTCTAGCACGCGCCGCTTGGCTTTGGTATCAATACCAATTAAACGCACATATTCGCCTTGGTGGTTGTCTATACACTCTTCCACAGCGGAAATCACTGCATTTGCCGAAGTTGCTTCAATTGGCTTGCAGCTACTCCAGGAACCAGTGCGGAAGCGGCGCTCATCGACGTGTTCGGTACCGATTTTATAACCACCAGCCAAAAGTTGCCGGATTTGCTCTGCGGTTTCATTGCTAATTTTGCCGCTGCCAGAGCCGTTGCCATTGCTATTATAATTGCTGTTGTAGCTGCCATTGCTAGAACTAGCAGGAGCTTTAAACGTAGTAGCTGGTTTGGCTTCACCATCAGGACGTTGGATGATGGTTTCTAATACCCGGCGTCTACCTTTGTCGATGCCAAACAGCCGCACATATTCGCCTGTGTGGTCTCTCAGACAGCTTTCCAATGAAGCGATCGCTTCACCTAAAGATTTCGGTTCGATTGGTTGACAGCTAGTCCAAGAACCCGTGCGGAACCGTCTTTGGTCTACATGCTCCGTGCCAATCTTATATCCTTGCTGTAATAAATAGCGCAACTGCTCTATTGTTTGGGCACCCAAGCTATTACTTGCCACTTCACTACTCCTTTCCAACTCTAAAACAGTAATACCATTACCTGTATAAGATTTACCAATTTCATCCCGAATCGGCGCAATACATTTTATATCCTCAGCACAGAGATAACCAGCTCGTAGTGCCTGATTAATCCCAACCACATGATGAGCGAATTCTTTATCCCGATCTTGCACGTCTGGCAAGCGGTCAGCTTGCTGCTGGGTGGTAATTATTGCTCCTGAAGGTATATACTTACCCGCCGGAATCTCTACGTCTTGAATCAAAGCGTGCATCATCACGATGCAACCTGCACCTACTCTGGCATTAAACACTGTGGAGCGAAAGCCAATGAAGGAATTGTCTCCAACATAAGCTGGCCCATGAATTAAAGCCATGTGGGTAATGCAAGCATTTTTGCCTATCCACACCGAGTACTTGTCTTGGTCATCGCCAACTACTCGGCCTTGCTCCAACCCATGAATTACAACGCCATCTTGGACATTAGTGTTTTCACCAAGATAAAAAGGTGTGCCTTCATCCGCTCTAATCGTAGTCCCCGGAGCAACGATTACATTTGCACCTATGCGTACATCTCCAATCAAGTTGGAAAATTTATGTACAAAGGCAGTTTCATGGATGTCAGGTTCGGCTAAATTCCTTGACCACGGGGTTGGGGGTGCCGCCGTGCTGCGGACTACCATTGCGAGATTCCTCCTGAATTAAGTTATGAGTTATGAGTTATGAGTTATGAGTTATGAGTTATGAGTTATGAGTTATGAGTTATGAGTTATGAGTTTTAACTCTTCACCCCTAACTTCTCACTCCTAACTTCTCACTTCTCACTCCTCACTCCTAACTTCTCTAACCATTGACTATCTATACTGATCTTTTTTGCTGTAAATTAGGCGATCTGCAACGTGAATGGTGTCTATAATCGCCACCACTGCTGCATCTAATGGACGTTTTTCATTGCCATCAACTTGACGAGCGGCACTGCCACGACTGACAAGCACCCACTCATCTACTCCTGCCCCTACAGTATCTGCTGCTACTTCATACTGTGGCAAGATGTTTCCGTCTTCATCCACCAATTGTAATAACAGTAGTTTTACACCTCTAAGACTTGGGTCTTTTTGGGTGCTAACTACTGTGCCGCGAACTTTGGCAACTTGCATTACAAATTACGGTCTTCTACCAAAAGGACGAATTGCATTCACATTTTCCCGGAATTGCTCTACGTCTTCTGTATAACGAATTGGCAGGACGTATTCTAAGTTTTCATGAGGACGAGCAATGATATGGGTAGACAGCACTTGTCCGCCGTTGACTCGCTTGACAGATTCAACTCCTGCGGCCACAGAAGCTTGAACTTCTGATACGTCTCCGCGCACAATTACTGTGACTCGACCACTACCGATTTTTTCATAACCCACCAGAGTTACGCGAGCTGCTTTCACCATCGCATCAGCAGCTTCCACTACTGCTGGAAAACCCAGCGTTTCAACCATTCCTACTGCGATCGACATTTGCTTTAATCCCTATTTAAAGTTTTAGCCCTGGACACAAATGATGCTCAAAAAACTTAAAAGCGTTAATTTCTTTGTTTAAACGCCTTTTAGGTACGGAACTGTTCCACAGCTTCTGTGTAACGTATCGGCAAGACATATTCTAGGTTTTCGTGAGGACGAGCAATAATATGTGTGGATAAAACTTCACCACCATTAACTCTTCTCGCCGCTTCTACGCCAGCAGCCACGGAAGCTTGAACTTCCGATACATCTCCCCTAACTATCACGGTGACGCGAGCGCTACCAATTTTCTCGTATCCTACTAAAGTGACACGGGCGGCTTTCACCATCGCATCAGCAGCTTCCACGACTGCTGGAAAGCCCTTCGTTTCAATCATTCCAACTGCAATTGGCATCGCAGAACTCCTACAAAATTAATCCGATCGGTACTGTTACTTGAAATTTTTGACGGGGAGAGCTTGATCTTACAACTAAGAAAACACTTCCAAGATTAAGCATAGGAAACCTTGGCGTCCCTGGCAATATAAATCACTATAATAGTTTATGATAAAAAAGTTTTAAAAAACTTAACAAAAATTTATCTGTGCCCATGAGCAATTAAATTTAACTGATTCCTAGAGCAGCCACTTATGCTTTATAATTTTTTTATTACATATACAAAACGAGATTCATAGCCAAGGCTAATCCGATCTGGGAAAGGATGAACAGTGGCTGTATCTTTTGCTGTCTCTATCTTTCCTTAATTTTTGCTACATCTACAATGACTAGGTAAAAAACATATAACTTTTTTAAATATATTGTATAAATTACTTTGCTCAAAGGTAGAAATACAAATGTAAAAAGGTCGATGATGTTAAGGCAAGTAAATGCTTTTGGGTATATGAAGTTATATGTTACTGAACTTTCATAAGGTAAAATTAAGCAAAAATATCCCGAAGTTTTCGTTTAAACAATAGTAAACAAACATAGAGATTTTGGCAAATTAATTTAATTAAATTAAATAGTTGTCCGAAAGCTTTTTTAAAATTAAGGCTGAGTCGTCAAGGGAAATTTAAATGAGTCAATTTTTATTTTTAACGAGTTGGTTTGTGCCTTTATATAGCTTATTCGGTGCAATTTTGACCTTGCCCTGGGGGTTAGGAATAATTCGGCGCACAGGGCCAAGACCTGCGGCATACTTCAACTTGTTGACGACCATTTTGGCTTTTGTCCATAGCTTGTTTGTATTTAAAGATATTTGGGATAGAGAACCACAAACTTTGTTGGTTAACTGGTTCAAAGCTGCGGATTTAGACTTATCCTTCGCCTTGGAACTCTCACCAGTGAGTATCGGGGCAACAGTTTTAATTACAGGCATAAGCTTACTGGCACAAGTTTACGCCTTGGGTTATATGGAAAAAGACTGGTCGTTAGCACGTTTTTTTGCGCTGCTGGGATTTTTTGAAGCGGCGCTGAGTGCTCTAGCAATCAGTGATTCTTTGTTATTCAGCTATGCCCTTTTGGAAGTTTTGACGCTTTCGACTTATTTACTAGTGGGGTTCTGGTATGCTCAACCCTTAGTAGTGACAGCAGCGCGAGATGCGTTTTTAACTAAGCGGGTGGGAGACTTGTTACTGCTGATGGCCGTGGTTACGCTTTCCACCTTAGCTGGCAGCTTGAATTTTTCCGATTTATATGAGTGGGCGCAAACGGCTAATTTAAGCCCGGTGGCATCAACTTTATTAGGGCTGGCGTTAATTGCTGGGCCTGCGGGTAAGTGCGCCCAGTTTCCACTGCACCTGTGGTTAGATGAGGCAATGGAAGGGCCGAACCCCGCTTCGGTAATGCGAAATTCATTGGTGGTAGCTGGTGGTGCTTATTTACTATTTAAACTGCAACCATTGTTAGCACTGTCGCCAGTTGCCTTGAATGCTTTGGTAATCATGGGCACGGTGACAGCCATTGGTGCAACATTAGTATCCATAGCTCAAATAGACATTAAACGAGCTTTATCTCACTCTACCAGTGCATACATGGGGTTAGCGTTTTTGGCAGTTGGCTTGCAACAAGGTGGTGTAGCCTTGATGTTGCTGTTAACCCATGCGATCGCCAAAGCATTATTATTTATGAGTTCTGGTTCAGTGATCTTAACTACCCAAAGTCAAGACTTGACAGAAATGGGCGGTTTATGGTCAAGGATGCCAGCCACCACCACTGCTTACGTAGTTGGTTCGGCAGGAATGGTTACCCTTCTACCGCTGGGAAGCTTTTGGGCAATGCTGGCATGGGCTGACGGTTTTGTGAGTATTAGCCCTTGGGTAATTGGAGTTCTATTAATAGTCAATGGCTTGACAGCATTAAACTTGACCAGAGTATTTAGATTAGTCTTTTGGGGTAAACCGCAACAAAAGACCCGGCGTACCCCAGAAGTTGGTTGGTCGATGGCATTGCCAATGGTGACTTTAACAATATTGACTTTGCTTGTACCCCTGATGCTACAACAATGGTATCTGCTACCTGATTGGGAAAGTATCAATTGGTATGTAGTACTAGCGTTGTTTGCTTCTACAGTAACAGGAGTAGTTGTAGGCTCTACAATTTATCTGCACAAAGCCTGGTCAAGATCCAGAATCCTAGCATGGAGATTCCTCCAAGATTTGTTGGGTTATGACTTTTACATCGACCGCATTTATCGAGTCACCGTCGTGAGTGCAGTAGCGTTGCTATCGAAGATTTCTGCTTGGAGCGATCGCTATTTGGTTGACGGTATAGTGAATTTAGTTGGGTTTGCCACAATTCTCGGCGGACAAAGTTTAAAGTACAGCATTTCTGGACAATCCCAAGGTTATATGTTGACCATCCTAGCAGTCGTCAGCATCTTGGGCTTTTTCATCAGCTGGTCATTGGGTTTATTAAATAAATTGCCCTTTTAAGAGTGCTGAGAGACGCGATGAATCGCGTCTGTACAAGAGTTAGGAGTTATTCTCCCTCATCTCCCCATCCCTTTACCTGAAGTCTATGCTTAGTGCTTTAATTCTAGTGCCCTTGATTGGCGCAGCTTTAATTGGTTTCTGGCCCTCTGGCATTAGTGGTAAACTTGCCCGTGGGGTAGCTTTGGTCTTTGCGATTATTGTTTTCTTTTTGACTGTTGTACTAACAATTCAGTTCCGCCCTGGAGAAGTCACTCAACAGTTTGCCGAGTCTGTTCCTTGGATAGATGTTTTAGGCTTGAACTATAACCTGGGAGTAGATGGTTTATCTTTGCCATTGCTGGTTTTGAATGGACTGTTGACTTGCATTGCCATCTACAGTAGTGATGAATCCCTTGGGCGTCCTAAATTGTATTACTCTTTGGTATTACTGTTAAGCGTCGGGGTAACTGGAGCTTTTTTAGCACAGGATTTACTGCTATTTTTCCTGTTTTACGAACTAGAACTGATTCCCCTGTATCTATTGATAGCTATTTGGGGTGGTTCAAGACGGGGTTACGCTGCAACAAAATTTCTGATTTACACTGCCGTTTCTGGAATCCTGATTTTAGCAAGTTTCTTGGGCATGGTTTGGCTGAGTGGTTCTTCTAGCTTTGCACTAGCAACGTTGAACCCCAAAACTCTACCTTTAGCAACACAAGTTTTACTACTAGTGGGAATTTTGATAGGCTTTGGGATTAAAATTCCCTTAGTTCCCTTCCATACTTGGTTGCCAGATGCTCACGTTGAAGCTTCCACACCGATTTCCGTGCTGTTGGCTGGAGTATTGTTGAAGTTGGGAACTTATGGCTTACTGCGATTTGGCATGAACTTATTGCCAGAAGCCTGGACTTATCTTGCTCCTTGGTTAGCAATTTGGGCAGCAGTAAGTGTATTGTATGGTTCATCCTGTGCGATCGCCCAAACAGATATGAAAAAAATGGTGGCGTACAGTTCCATTGGACACATGGGCTATGTCCTGATAGCCGCAGCAGCCTCTACACCTTTAAGTGTGTTGGGTGCTGTCATGCAAATGATCAGCCACGGCTTGATTTCTGCAATGCTGTTTTTGCTGGTGGGTGTTGTCTATAAAAAAGCCGGCAGCCGGGATTTAGAAATCATCAGAGGACTGCTGAACCCAGAACGTGGTATGCCAGTAATCGGTAGCTTAATGATTGTGGGAGTCATGGCCAGCGCAGGTATACCCGGAATGTTAGGGTTTATTTCCGAATTTATTGTTTATCGGGGTAGTTTTGCAGTTTTTCCAGTACAAACTCTGCTGTGCATGATTGGTACGGGGTTAACAGCAGTTTACTTCCTATTACTTATGAACCGCGCCTTCTTTGGACGCTTATCTTCGCCTGTTGTCAACTTACCACGTGTGTATTGGAGCGATCGCCTTCCAGCTGCAATTTTAGCCTTAATAATTGTGATTTTTGGCATCCAGCCGTCTTGGTTAGCACGCTGGACTGAACCAACAATCACAGCAATGGTCAATACTCAAAACGTTGTAGCAGTGTCCTTGGATAAAAGAATGGGAAGTAAGGAGTAGGGACTGGAGAAAGAGGGAAAAAGGTTAAAGGGAAAAGGGCAAAGGGATGATTTTTACCTTTTCCCCTTGCCCCTTCCCCTTTTCCCAATGCCCAATGCCCCATGCCCAATGCCCAGTACTTTATGGAGAACTAGCAATGGTAACTACTAGAAACAAATTCACTAACGAACCTTTACCTGAGTTTATTGAACGCCTGCAAACAGGAGGAGCATTACTCACCGATACTCCAGAAAATGTAGTGGAAGTAGTTGGTATTCTCAAAAGTTACGGCGTAGTTTTAGATGCCTATTCAATAAATCTGATTTACATTGCCGAACATCAATTTTTAGTATTTTTCCCATTTTTTAAATACTTTAATGGAGACATTTCTTTTCAGAAATTACTGCGTCACTGGTGGCACGATCGCATTAATTTTGAATATGCCGAGTATTGCATGAAAGCCATGATGTGGCACGGTGGCGGCGGTTTGGATGAATATTTAGATACAACAGAATTTCAAGAAAGAGCGCAAGCTGTAATTACAGCTAAATTTAAAAATAATCCAATAATTTTAGGCATCAATCAACTGTTTCCAGATTTCTTAACCGAACAGTTACGCGTTTCTGCTTACTACACTGGTTTAGGTCAATTTTGGCGAGTCATGGCTGATATTTTCCTCACCTTATCAGACCGCTACGACAAAGGCGAAATCAAATCGATTCCCCAAGTTGTAGATCATATTAAAGCAGGGTTAGTGGAAAGTGCAGCCAAGCCAATTACCTACAGCGTCAAAATTAAGGAAAAACTCTATGACATCATTCCCAAAGACGTTGGTTTGACCTTCTTGGCAGACACAGCAATACCTTATGTAGAAGCAGTTTTCTTTAGAGGAACACCTTTCCACGGCACAGTTTCATACAACGCCCAAGCTTATCAAATCTCACCAGATCAAAGCAGATTCCAGTATGGCGCATTGTACGCCGATCCTTTGCCCATCGGTGGCGCAGGTATCCCTCCCACCTTGTTGATGCAAGATATGCGTCATTATCTTCCAGAGTACTTGCATGAAATTTATCGTCGCAGCCTCCGGGGTGAAGATGATTTGCGAGTGCAAATTTGTATGACTTTCCAAAAATCTATGTTTTGTGTGACTACAGCAGCGATTTTGGGACTAGCGCCTTATCCTATAGATACCAAAGATCCATCCGAGGAAAAAGCTAATCGAGTTTATTTCGCAAAGTGGATGAGTCGCTTAGAAACTTCCCAGTTGCTAGAGGTGAATAAATAGTTGACTTTTAATTAAAGTTATGCGTCTGGTTCAATGCCTAGAGAACGCAATTGAGCAATCAGAATCTCATTTCGTTGGCGTTCTTGTTCAGCGCGTTGGCGTTCTTGTTCAGCGCGTTGGCGTTCTTGTTCTGCTCTTTCATCGCCAGTCAACAACAAATTACCTTGCAAATCCCACCAACGTAACCAGGGCAATTCCATATTTTGGTAAACTCCATACCAGATACCTAGCTCAACGCCTAAAGGATGTATGAGATAATGTCCCCGTTCGTTTGTTGGTAATGGCTGATACTTCCCCTCAATTAAGTGATACACTTCTACACTGGCTTTATCCACTTCATAAATGCCGTAAAACGGAGTCCGAATCACTTGCTCATAAATCCAAAATTTGCCTTTCCAAGGTGTTTGATCTCGCTCTTCACTCCCATCACCAGAGACAAATTCTAAGGCAATTAATGGGGCAATAAATTCTCGCCATATTACATAAGACCTGCGGATTTGTCCATCGAGTAAGGGCGGGACATTGGCGACATAAAACCAGTCTGGTGCGACTGCGCCTTTTTCAGGCGGATCGGTCATCCGCCAGTAGATACCGCTATCTTGACCAATACAATATTGCCCATCAGGGTGAAGTTTTTGTAATATCGGTTGAATCGAGTCGGTAATGAGAATGCTTTGGGGATGTTCCTGGAAGTTTTTCACAAATGTGCCATCGGACTCTGGTAGCTGCGTGTGGTCTGGGAAAGGGGTGAGGTCAGTGGATGGGTTGATTGCAGAGGTCATAAACTTACCTTTGCTTGAGGGTGAGATTTTTTTAGTTTAGCAATGAAGGGCAGGAGGGGCGATCGCAGTCTTTCTACAAAGCTAAGCTCAAGTTATTAAGGCTCTGTTGTGTGAGAATTAATCTAAGCATTTTGGGAGTTGCAAAGATGGCTTGGGTAGCTGGCGATCGCTTGCAAGGTGGAAAGTACACTATTGAAAGAGAATTGGGAAGAGGACGCTTTGGCATTACTTATTTGGTCAAAAATAAGAATGGCGATCGCTTTGTCATTAAAACCTTAAATGATGACTTGCTAAATTCCCTTAGTCAATTTGAGCGCGAACGCCTAAAGACAATGTTTTTGCGGGAGGCTTTAAAGCTTCAAAAGTGTAAGCATAAGTATATTGTGGAGGTATTAGACTCCTTTGAGGAAGCAGACTGTTTGTGTTTGGTAATGGAGTATGTAAATGAAGTGAGTTTGGCTGACCTGCGTCCACCAACTCTTTCAGAACCAGATGCACTACGTTACATTCAGCAAATTGGAGAAGCACTGATAGTTGTACATGAAAATGAACTGATTCATCGCGATGTGCATCCAGGAAATATCTTGTTGCGGAACCGAGAGGGACAGCTAGAAGCAGTGCTAATCGATTTTGGTTTAGCTCTGGACTTTGACCATATCTTAACCACAAGCCGAACTAAAGAAACTTCCGATGGATTTACGCCTCCTGAACTTTACGCTAGAGGTACTATAACTCGTGCATATAGCGATATTTATTCACTAGCAGCTACTCTGTATAAACTTCTGACAGGAAGAACACCTGTTGATGCAGTAAAGCGCAAAGTGGACGGCGAGCATTTAGTATCTCCAAAAGAATGGAATCCTCAGATTAGCGAAGGCACTAACCGCGCAATTTTAAAAGGTATGCAGCTAGATGCTAAACAGCGTCCTCAATCAATGCGGGAATGGCTTGATTTATTGGGATTAACTGCGGAAACTCCTCAGCCTGTGACAACTGTATCCTCGAATACTAACTCGAACTGGGATAAAAAAATTCAGTTTTGGACTGTGGTGATAGCGGCGATCGCAGCTTTAGGAGGCTTACTTGCAGGGGTGGGTGCTGTGATGGATAAATTAAAATCCCCTGCATCTAATAGTCCACCATCAGTATCTCCTAGTCCGTCATCTAGCAAAACACCCTAGAATTAGCTAAACTCTCATTAAAACGCTGGCATTAAAGTAATTTTTTACTTAGAGGTATTCATGCCTTGGATAGCAGGACAACAATTGCAAGGTGGCAAATATGTAATTAAGAAAGTCCTGGGACAAGGGGGATTTGGGATTACTTATAAGGCTTTGCATGTTGAACTAAACCAGACAGTTGTAATTAAAACACCTAATGAATATCTCAGTCACGATCCGGAATATGAAAAGTACATAGAGAGATTTATCCAAGAAGGGCGGATACTCGCACGCCTATCAAAAGACCGTCATCCTCATATTGTGGGAGTGATTGATTTGTTTCGGGAAGGTGCTACCCACTGTTTAGTGATGGACTTTGTTGAGGGAGAAAATTTATTTGAGGCAGTGAAGCGTAGGGGGGCTTTACCAGAAGCAGAGATTCTACCCTGCATCCGCCAGATTGGGGAAGCTTTGAGCGTAGTACATCAAGCAGGTTTAGTACATAGAGATGCCCATCCTGGAAACATCATGGTGCAAAGAAATGGCAAAGCCGTCTTAATTGACTTTGGAATTGCTAAAGAACTTTTGCCTAAAACCTTGAGTTCAACAGGCAATGCGGGTAATCATGGATTTGCACCGTATGAGCAGATGACTAGGGGGAGTCGAGAACCAACAGTGGATGTTTATTGTTTGGTTGCTACGCTTTATTATGCAGTGACGGGTCAACGTCCAACTACCTCTTTGGCTCGCAAGCTCGATAATGCTTCCCTGAAATCACCTAAACAAATTAATCCAAGCATCAGCGATCAATTAAATCAAGCAATTCTCACAGGTATGGCACTGGAGGCAAAAGACCGCCCTCAGTCGATGCAGGTATGGTTAGCAATGCTAGAAGCACCAAAAGCAACGCGAATTATTCCTTGGGATTGCTTGGTTAGTGTATTGTTAAGCTACTTATTGATAGGCTATTTCTTCTTAGCTGCGTCTAATGCTCACTACATAGTTTGGATTGCAGTTGGGGCTATGTTTGTGGCTATGTTTGTGGCTGTGGCTGT
Organism: Nostoc sp. ATCC 43529; assembly: GCA_003326205.1. Lineage (GTDB taxonomy): Bacteria > Cyanobacteriota > Cyanobacteriia > Cyanobacteriales > Nostocaceae > Nostoc. The sequence continues at coordinate 50,127 of LWTK01000054.1, read as the reverse complement.
GGCTGAGGCTGATGCTGAGGCTGAGGCTGAGGCTAAGGCTAAGGCTGAGGCTGAGGCTAAGGCTGAGGCTGAGGCTAAGGCTGAGGCTTCTTGGGTTGGGGCTGTGGCTGTGGCTGTGGGTTCTTGGGTTGGGGCTAGGGCTAAGGCTGAGGCTGAGGCTAGGGCTAAGGCTGAGGCTGAGGCTCAGGCTCAGGCTCAGGCTCAGGCTCAGGCTCAGGCTGTGTTTGTGGCTCTATTTGTGGCTCTATTTGTGGCTGTGGCTGGGGCTGTGGTTGGGGCTGTGGCTGGGGCTGGGGCTGTGGTTGGGGCTGTGGCTGTGGTTGGGGCTGAGGCTGAGGCTGTGGCTGGGGCTGTGGCTGGATATGAATTACGAAAATCTTTTAGCAAAGTTAATACTTTTCTAATTTTAGCTAGCACTTCTAGTCTAGGCTTAGGTTTGGGATGGTTGGGACATAGGATTTTTAATACAGGTTCATAGCTTTATCATCTAAAGCTAACTGGCAAAAGATTTTGTAGCTGTTAAGCGATCGCCCAAAAGAGAGCCAATATAATATTTATCGATTGGTTCGCCACCTAACCAAAAATCTCCCGAATTCAAATCGGGAGAGTGTCAAAAAACCCAAATGTATTGTCTTTATAAAGCAACAACTTCTTGCTTAGGTTTCCGCGCTGGACGCTTGCGTTCGCTGCGACGAACGCCCCCTGCCATTTTGTACTCATCGCTATTCTTGCCATACTTTGCAGCTACGCTGACTAACATATGTTCTGTTAATTCCATCAGCGAGTTTTCCTCTAATTCAAAGGCTCCCTGAGTTAGATCCACGGTAGAGAGGCTGGAGTTATAAGCTTCCAACTTGTCCTGTGTTTTTTTGATGGCGGCGGCAAAGGTGTCAATAGTGACTCCATTACCTAAATCTAAGGTGGGACTAATCGATTTCAAAGCGGCAATCCGACGTTGTGCTTTATCAAGTACTTTAGACCCACGTTTTGGACGTGACATAAATAACTTTCCTTTTATTAATCATGCACTAGGATAAAAAATGGCTTCTATCCTTGTCTTTACACCATTAGGATAAACAAAATCGTAGCGATTAACACCAGCAAAATTCAGTATTTTATAAACTATTTATTACACTTTATATTATATAATTGCGTAAATTTGCTGGCGTTATCCAAATTCAATAAACGACTGCCCGAATTCAACAAACGACTACCCGAATTCAACAAACGACTGCCCGAATTCAATAAACGACTGCCCGAATTCAATAAACGATCGCCCGAATTCAATAAACGACTGCCCGAATTCAATAAACGATCGCCCGAATTCAATAAACGACTGCCCGAATTCAATAAACGATCGCTCTGACTCCTCATACTTAATCTATGTAAAAATATTTAGAAATCCATATTTAAAACTATAAAAATATACTGTTTTATATAAAAATAAGAAAGGCGATCGCCCTCGCGCAAGAGTCTGCGTAGGCGTAGCCCGTCGTAGACATCGCCTTCTTTTAACCCCAAAATCGGAGCCAAATATTATCATGGCACAACGATTAAGTTTTCTTTTTCTTGTCTAGCGCTTCCTGGATAGCTTCTCTACAGAATTGTGCAGGGTCATCTTGTGCTTTCACTTCATCCTTCATTTTTTCAGTAGCGCGAAAACTAATAGTAGTTGATAGTGGTTCTTCTCTTTCTGATTCAAATGGTCTTAAACTTTCTGGGTTACCTTTTGGATTAGGCATTGTATAGAAATATCAAAATAAGGCTGAAACACTCGTTTGCAACTGTTTAATGTTTATTTGGTGGTTGTCTAACTTTGGCGAGTACAGCAACCACCAATATCCCAATCAAAATGAGACAATTCTATGTTTACACGATCGGAACTCGAAATCAAAACCATTGCTGAACTACGCTTGCTGTGCGAACGTTATGGATTACGACCGACTGGAAAATCAGTGCAGAAGGTCAGCTATATTACATCCTTGATTGCATTTCCAGCGATCGCACTTAACCAGCTACAAGAAGGCAAAGGATTACGAAGATTATCGTTTGGTAGCTTTCAGTGCATTGGCGCAGCACTAGATGAGATGAATTCTCCGACCGCCGAACAAGCAGCATTAATCAAGGCAAGCTTAGAAGGTAAACATTTGAGCGCACCTAGTCGCTGGGAGCAAGAGAAACTGCTTAACCTGTACAAGGCTAAACTGCTGCTAGAGCAAGTTATGGATTTGCTAGCGGACTAATTTTTTCGCTAGCCTCGATAATTCTTTTGTCAGTCCTCTTCTTAGGGGACTTTTTTAGTAGCTATTGCCAAATACTTAAACTTCTGGTTCAATGCCGAGCGATCGCAATTGTGCAGTTAAGCGATCGGCTCTTTGTCGTTCTTGTTCCGCTCTTTCATCACCAGTCAACAACAAATTACCTTGTAAATCCCACCAACGCAACCAAGGTAATTCGACATTTTGATAAATTCCTTGCCAAATACCTAACTCAACTCCCAAGCGCGTAATCGGATAATGTCCCCGTTCATTTGCTGTTAATAACTGATATTGTCCGCCAATTAATTCATACATTTCCAAGCTGGCTTTCTTCACTTCATATATGCCATAAAAAGCTGGATGAATTACCTGTTCATAAATCCAAAATTTGCCCTTCCAAGGAGTTTTGTCTCGTTCTTCACTACCATCACCAGAAACAAATTCCAAGGCAATTAATGGGGCAATAAATTCTCGCCACAATACATAAGACCTGCGTGTTTGTCCATCGAGCAAAGGAGGTACATTTGGTACATAAAACCAATCTGGTGCTTCTGCTCCTTTTTCTGGCGGGTCTGTCAACCGCCAGTAAATACCTAAGTCCTGACCGATACAATATTGACCATCAAGATGTAATTGTTTGAGGACAGGTGTAATAGAGTCAGTAAGTAAGATGCTTTGGGGATGCTCTTGCCAATTTTTCACGAAAGTCCCATTAGACTCTGGTAGCTGCGTATGGTCGGGAAAAGGAGTCAGGTCTGTAGATAGGTCGGTTGCAGAGGTCATAAGACTACCTTTGCAGGAGTAAGGGTTGTTTTTTAGTTTAGCTTGCAATGGGGTTAAGGCTGCCAAGACTTGCTTGACAGCTAGGCTTCTGGTTCAATGCCCATCGCTTGCTATTCATGTAATCTCAAAGTACGCGCAGTAAGCTGGGAATGCTTTCTACCGCTTCCAAACTCTCAATTTCTGCTAAAGCTTGCCGAAAGTTGCCTTCCCGCACATCATGGGTAACAACTACAATCTCTGCTAATTCGCCTTGAAACCCAGTTTGAACGATTGACTCTAAGCTAACCCCGTAGTTACCAAAGCAAGTACCCAATTTGCCGATAACTCCAGGCTGGTCATTGGTGAGGAAACGAGCATAAAACCGAGTTATCAATTCTGTCATCGGCACAATTTGGCTGTATTCGTCATGTCCGCAAGCTAATAATGGATTCAGCGAACCGATTTCGGATTGATTTAATTCCTGAGTGCTGACTCTTTGCGATTTTAAACTAGCAGCTAAATTCAATATATCTGAGGTTACCGCACTGGCAGTTGCACCAGCACCAGCTCCAGGACCGAAAAACATTACCTGTCCAATGGGTTCTCCTTCCACAAGAATGGCATTATAAACGCCGTTAATGCTAGCCAAAGGATGCGCTTTCGGCACTAAAGTCGGATGAACTCTCACTGACAGAGGAGATAGGGCAAATTTCCCCGCGTCCCCCTGTCCCCGCGTCCCCCCGTCCTCTTGAGAGGGTGTAATTCTATTGGCGATCGCTAATAATTTAATCACAAATCCCAATTTTTCGGCGTAGGCTATATCTGTTTTGCTGACTTGCCGAATTCCCTCGGTATAGACATCTTTGAGGTTAATACGTCCACCAAAGCCTAATGATGCCAAAATAGCAATTTTATCAGCCGCGTCTAAGCCATCAACATCGGCTGTGGGGTCAGCTTCAGCATAACCCAAGCGTTGGGCATCAGCTAAAACATCGCTGAAGTTGCTGCCTTCTGTTTGCATCCGGGTGAGGATGTAATTAGTAGTACCGTTAACTATGCCAGTTACAGTATGAATGCGGTTAACGCTTAAGGACTGCTTTAGAGGTTGAATCACCGGAATGCCACCACCGACAGCAGCTTCTAACATGACGTATACGCCAGCTTGGTTGGCAGTTGTGAAAATTTCTGCCCCATAGCGGGCGATTACTGCTTTATTTGCGGTGACTACATGTTTACCATTATTTAAAGCTTTGAGAATGAGCGATCGCGCTGGTTCTAGTCCGCCCATAACTTCGACTATAATATCCACCGCTGGATCGTTGACAATGGCTTCTAAATCTGTGGTTAATACATCCGCAGGCAATTCTACTGTACGGGGTTTATCTAGCGATCGTACTCCCACCCGATATATTTCTATCTCTTGCAACAATGGGTGACGGCCAGTTTTATCTTGCAACAACTGTACTGTACCCGTGCCCACAGTTCCTAATCCCAGGATTCCTATTTTCACACCCACAACTTTTGCACCCAATTTCACCAACAACAATTGTAGGTAGAGCATATAATGCCCTACCTACTGATTATCCTTCTTCCTTAGTCTTTTGTCGTTTGTCCTGAGCCGTTAGTCATTTGTCCTTTGTTTTTTGAATAACTAATGACCAAAGACTAATGACTAATGACTAAACTTAGTAGGTTTCTACGTGCCAGCGACCAGCTTTCTTGAGTTGCTTCTGGTAATCACTCCAGGTGATGCCTTCCTTAGCAGCAGCAGCAGTTAAGGCTGCATCAATACCTTCTTCCATACCTCGCAAACCGCAGATGTAGGTGTGGGTTTTTTCATTTTTAATCAATTGCCACAATTCATCTGCGTGTTCCGCTACGCGGTCTTGGATATACATTCTACCGCCTTGGGGATTTTTCTGTTCGCGACTGATGGCAGCAGTCAGGCGGAAGTTATCAGGATATTTTTGTTGAATTTCTTCCAGTTCTTCCTTATATAAGAGGTTTGGAGTTGTCGGCACGCCAAATATTAGCCAAGAGAATCCTTTAAATTGGTATTCTGGGTTAGCTGCTCTTTCAGCATCTTTAAACTGACGCCACAGATAAGCCCGCATCGGCGCAATACCTGTTCCGGTTGCCATCATAATTACATTGGCTTCGGGGTCATCGGGTAATAACATTTCCTTACCCACCGGCCCTGTAATTTTGACTTCATCCCCAGGTTTGAGGAAACACAAGTGTGTCGAGCAAACACCGTAGACTGTTTCGCCAGTTTCTGGGTGCTTATACTCTAGCTGGCGAACACACAGTGATACTGTCTTATCATCCACATCGTCGCCATGACGAGTTGAGGCAATGGAATACAGTCTGAGCTTTTCAGGCTTGCCGTTCTTGTCCAATCCTGGTGGAATAATGCCGATACTTTGACCTTCTATGTACTTTAAGTTACTGCCAGACAGGTCAAACTTGATATGCTGAACAATACCAATTCCGCCTTCTTTGACTAGCGGCTCATTAGATATTACCTTGCCAATAAACGGAGCATTGGGACGGTAAGTGTTAACAGGAACGTCACCGTGGTCTTTTTTGGCTTTCGCTTGAGTCATGGTGTTGCCTTTCTTGTTCTTGTTCTCGAGCTGTTCTTCAGCTTTAACTTCAGTATTAGTATTCACAGGTGTGGCTTTACCATTAACTTGCCCTAAAGCATCTACAGGCTGGATGCTAACAATAGTGCCGCCTAGACGAGTGATACGTCGCATTTCTTGATTCATGCGGTTGTAAGGCACTCTGATGAACACACTGCCACTTTTACGAATTGGGTAGTTAGTTTGATCGGTTTCTTCACTCTGACGCAGACCTACCACTTCATAGAGGAAGACGCGGCTACCTAATTGTGTGTTGGCAGCACCCTCAACAGCACCTTGATTGTTCATTCGTTCTACCACTCCGATATTTACTTAACCGTTTTTCAAAAAAAAACTATTCCCCACCTTGCCAGCTTTAGTTTACCGGATTTTCGTTTCACAAAACTGGCTTTTTGGAAAAACGGCATCATTTATCGATGCCTTGCTAAGTACACTCACCGAAGACATGCAGGCATAGTAAAAAACACACCTGTTCACCTTCTAAGGTAAAGGATAAGTCTTTTGGAGAATGTTAATAATGAATCAATTTAATCTTTTCTTCGTTAACTACCACCGATACTTTTTTGCTAACTTTTGTCTACAAATAATAATGCTGCACAAGAAAGGACAGGGCGTATCAATCGATGCACTTAAAAGCATCTTATCCTTGGCCTTACTTGGCGAAATCTACTACTCTCATGAAATATTCTTAGCTATATTTATTACTTCCTCATGTCTAACTACATGACTAGTACAACTTGAGCTAGGAACATAACAGCAGAGAGAACTGTGATTTAAGCAACTATACTCAGTTTTACTTGATGTGAAAAATCTGTCAACCTCTATTAGTAGGTTGCTATTACAGTTTGTAATTTTACTTCCTGGTCTAAACCTGGCTCAAAGGAGTTACTGCTAATTGCTCTGTTTCTCAAGGAAAAGCATCTGCTTACTGCATCTTTCGTAATTTCCTCGCTATTAGCTTTCTTTACTTGCTGTTTTATCTATACTTGAGTGCCTTAAAAATAGGAAGTGAGGAATACAGAGTGGGGAAAAGAAATTTTCATTGCTGAGGGTGAGTGCAACTGATGGAGTATCTTGCAGATGTTGAATATAACAAGCTTGTAGTAGCAGTATTTTCACTCAGTGGTTAAAGGCGATCGCCTAAATGCATATCTGGTTAAAATTTAAACTGCCAAGAGCCTTTAATGCAGCACATCTTTTCGTCTTGGCTGTTGACTGTTGACGGTTAGCAGTTAACCATCCGCTCTCAACGAATTCAAAGCCTAATAGCTTACCATTTTTGTCAATGGAATCTTGAATATTGACAACACTGAGACTTCTATAGGACTAGTATTTGAATTGATCCATAACTTTACACCCAAGAATTTTACTAATGCAACTTAGGGAGTCATTCGTTAGACAGATTTTGGTCTTAAATATCTTGAGCCTTTAGGCAGGATAAAACTTACGAAAGTCAAAAAGTTTGCCAAAGAAATCAATTATACCATTACAACTCCATCGCATAAAGTCATAACAAGCAGACAATAGAGCAGTGCAACACTTACGGGTATTATCGATCCCTCTTGGAAAATTAACAGATCAATCATCAAAATGATTAGCGAACCAAACTAATTCTTCTTGATATCAAATCTTGTATGGGATACCCCCTTCTGTTAAAATCAAATATACCACTAGGATTAAATACTTACCGGCACTTAAGATTCAGGCTAGTGCGATGAGTAGCAACTTATGAGTTTTGAGTTTGTTGTCTACTTATTGATGTCTTATAGCAGTGCTGGGTAGCAAGAACGCAGGATAAACCAAAGGGGTAAACTCCTGGCTTCAAAATCTGCTGTGTGAAAAATTATTGACACAACTTTTAGTATTTAGAGGAGATTTATGACAAGTAAGCCGGAACGCGTGGTACTGATTGGAGTAGCCGGAGACTCTGGTTGCGGTAAATCTACGTTTTTGCGTCGTTTGATAGATTTATTTGGTGAAGATTTAATGACAGTCATCTGCTTGGATGACTATCACTCTTTAGATCGCAAACAGCGCAAAGAAACAGGGATAACTGCACTAGACCCCAGGGCGAACAATTTTGACCTGATGTATGAGCAAATTAAAGCGCTCAAAAACGGTCAAGCGATTGATAAGCCGATTTATAACCACGAAACCGGCTTAATCGATCCGCCAGAGCGGGTAGAGCCAAATCATATCATAGTGGTTGAAGGGCTGCATCCTTTATATGATGAACGGGTGCGATCGCTAATCGACTTTAGCGTTTATTTCGACATCAGTGATGAAGTCAAAATTGCCTGGAAAATCCAGCGAGATATGGCTGAACGCGGTCATCGTTACGAAGATGTCCTAGCACAGATCAATTCCCGCAAACCAGACTTTGAAAAGTTTATTGAACCACAAAGAGAATTTGCCGATGTAGTTCTTCAGGTATTACCCACAAACTTGATCAAAAACGACACCGAGCGTCGAGTATTACGGGTACGTATGCTCCAGCGAGAAGGAAAGGAAGGCTTTGAGCCAACCTACCTATTTGATGAAGGATCGACAATTAACTGGACTCCCTGCGGACGCAAACTCACCTGTTCTTACCCTGGTATGCAGCTGTACTACGGTTCAGATGTCTACTACGGTCGCTACGTCTCAGTATTAGAAGTGGATGGTCAATTTGACAACCTCGAAGAAGTCATTTACATCGAAACCCATCTCAGCAATACATCAACCAAATATCAAGGTGAGTTGACTCACTTATTACTCCAGCACCGTGAGTATCCAGGTTCCAACAATGGAACTGGTTTTTTCCAAGTGCTTACAGGTTTAAAAATGCGTGCTACTTATGAACAGCTGACAGCTAAGGAAGCAAAGTTAGCAGTTCAAGTTTAAAGCAGCAGGTTTGTGTCAAAGCTTGCAGGGGCACTTTTCGGAATGCCCCGCTTTTTTTTTGTATTCTTCAAAACATCTTGGTAGAAAAAAATTAGCACAAATTTTATCTTACTCACTTCTAGTTAGTAGTTTCGATCGATCTTCAAAAGACACTAACGACTCCAGTATAAATATTGTTATGATTTCATAAATTAGGTAGCTGAACTAAATACCCACATTTAGTTAGCGAAAATACTCAAACAAGGAGGAACTACCTTTGTCTCGTCGATATTTATTTACCTCCGAATCAGTAACTGAAGGTCATCCAGATAAAATCTGCGATCAGATTTCTGATACCATCCTTGATGCCCTACTGACACAAGACCCCAGCAGCCGTGTTGCTGCTGAAGTAGTAGTTAATACTGGTTTGGTGCTAATCACAGGTGAAATCACTACGAAGGCCAATGTAAATTTCGTCAATCTTGCCCGCAAGAAAATTGCCGAAATTGGCTATACAAATGCTGACAACGGCTTTTCTGCCAACAGCACCAGCGTTTTGCTAGCTTTAGACGAACAATCACCTGATATTGCCCAAGGCGTCAACACCGCCCAAGAAACCCGCCAGCAAGATAGTGATGAACAATTCGACAAAATTGGCGCTGGCGATCAAGGTATAATGTTCGGTTTTGCTAGCAACGAAACACCAGAATTGATGCCCTTGCCCATCAGTCTGGCTCACCGCATTGCTCGCCGATTGGCAGCAGTTCGCAAAACAGGTGAATTGTCATACTTGCGTCCTGACGGCAAAACTCAGGTAACTGTAGTTTACGAAAATGGACGTGCTGTAGGGATTGATACCATTTTGATTTCTACCCAGCATACAGCCACTATTGGGGAAATCACAGATGAAACGGCAGTACAAGCCAAAATTAAACAAGACCTATGGTCAGCTGTAGTTGAACCTGTTTTTGGTGACATTGACGTTAAGCCAAACGAGGAAACACGCTTTTTAGTCAATCCCACAGGCAAATTTGTAGTCGGTGGCCCGCAAGGAGACTCTGGTCTGACAGGACGGAAAATAATCGTTGACACCTACGGTGGATATTCAAGACATGGCGGCGGTGCTTTCTCTGGCAAAGACCCCACCAAAGTAGACCGTTCTGCTGCTTACGCTGCTCGCTATGTGGCAAAGAATATTGTTGCTGCTGGATTGGCAGAAAAAGTTGAAATCCAACTTTCTTATGCTATTGGTGTAGCACGTCCAACCAGTATCTTAGTGGATACCTTTGGTACTGGGAAAGTAGATGAAGAAACCTTGCTGGAATTAATCAAGCAGCACTTTGAACTGCGTCCAGCCGGGATTATCCATACCTTCAAGTTACGCAACTTACCAAGTGAACGAGGCGGACGTTTTTATCAGGACGTCGCGGCTTACGGTCACTTTGGACGGAGCGATTTAGACTTACCTTGGGAACAGACCGATAAAGCCGAATTATTGAAGCAGGCAGCAAATGAGTTACTTTCGGCTGCTGCTGCTCAGGCATTAACCTAAACTTGTACGTTACTAGAAAGAATTAGCTTGTTTATCTGAGGTATTGTCAACTTTTTGACAATACCTCATTTTTGACATTTTCTCTAACCTCAAGAGCTACGGTAGCAAAATGTATTGTATAGGTGCAATGAAAGCATGGAAGAAAGACCCATCCAAGATGTAAACGGAAGTTTGAACATCGGGCAAAAAGTCATTCCCAACTTCATGGAGGGAATAGAAGGACTGCCGTTTGTCCTTGTAGTGGTTGACCCATTACGAATGCATTTGACCAACTCTGTCTAGCAATGACTAGATATGAGTAGGTTTGTGTGAACGGTAATTACTTAATTATTAAAATCTCTTTGTGTTTCCGTGTCCTCCGTACCCTGCGGGATCTTGCTACACGCAGCGTCTCCCTTAAGAGAAGTTCAGTTCACTCTTGACGTTGGCGTGGATGTCCGACCCTTAGCGATCGCGCGAGGGTGAGCTAGGAAAAAGCGGGATTTGCGCCGCCGACAGAGCAATTCATCAAAATCATCTGGAGTCGGTGGACCGGTGCGGGTAAAGATGCGTTGCTTGAGATCGGCGTTGTGCAATAACCCGAAATCAAGATTATTCAGCATTTCGTATTCTTGCCGTTCCCGCAAGGCTTCGATAGTCAGCCGTAATTGTTCCTGGGTCTGGTTCATCGGTTCGTTGTAGAGGTCAGCAACTCGCGTATCCACCCGTAAAATAGTTTGAGCAACGCTTAACTCATACTCCCGTGAACTCAAGTCGTAATCAACAAATGTCCTGGGTAACTCAGTTTCCTGACTGTGACCGGCACTCATGGCGATCTCTGCCTGATTATGCCTATCCTGGGGTTTGCTCAATATAGCTATAGCGCGATCGACCTGAGTTTGCAACGCTTGAGACTGGTTGATCAACTCCCGAAACGCCTGTACTGGCAAAGACAAAACTATGCAGCGCGTAACGGCTCTGAGGGTAACATCCCAAGTATCCTCAGACAGAAATATAGCCCACGCCTTAGAATGCACTCGTGCTGCTTCCAAGTTTGCGTTCAGCCGCCCTGGCCAAGGTATGTAAAAATCTGGCAGTTCAAAGGGTTGCGCGATCGCGCGAACCTCCTCTTGGGTCTTTTTGCTGTCTTTGATTTTCTGGCTGAGCTAGGCATCGTTGCAGTTGGTAAGAATATCCACCAACTTAGCTAAATTCCCGCATTTGGTTTGCTCGTGCTGGCTCGTGCCAAGGCAATAATTCAAAGTACATAGCTCATTTAATGAGCTATGTAGGTTTTATCTGATGTTCCAATACTGAAAGACATAGCATCTAGAAGGATCTGGAAATTGGGTAACAAACTCCAAAATTATGGAAGAAGTTTTGACAAAGAACATATTTTTATATTCTCCACGAGTATCAAATAACGGAGTGCTATTACCGCAACCAGTTGAAAAAGCTATTTAAGTCATTATTTATTTCCAATGTTGGCAAATCAATTTTTAGGAATTGATTCTGTTCTCATAATTTTTCATAGTCAAGGAAAAAAAGCAATACCTAGACTAAAGCAGTTCAGTTAACAGTTAAATAATTAATTGAAGAATAATCAGACAGTTAAGACAGTTAAGCAAATAGTTAAAACATTTAAGACAGTTATTAAACAATAATTACTAATTGTAAATATATTGTTAATAAAAAAAATCCCTCTACCTTTATCATGGTGAAGTAACTACAAGGCAGAGGGTTTTATTTTTCTTAATATTTTTGTAGTGCAGGTTTAGGAAAAACGTTTGCAAACAACTAGTTTCTTTGATTAAAAATCCACTAAAACCTATGTTGTGTTTATTTGAACCTGCCTGCTGAGTTTCGCCTAGTCCCAATCGGGAATCTCGGCATCTTCTCCACCAATACCGATTCCAGTGTTAAATATTTCGGCATCAGTGAGATTCAGATCGTTCATTGATGCTTTATACACATTAGAATCATGAATCGTAGCGCGAGTGAAATTTACCCCATTGAGATTGGCTTGCTTCATATTCACATTGGTGACATAAGCTGATGTTAAGTTAGCACCTGCCAAGTTAGCACCAGTCAAGTCTGCACCTTCAAGGTTAGCCTCTACAAGGTTGGCTCCTTGGAGTTTAGCTCCTCTTAAATCAGCACCAATTAAATGAGCGCCACTGAGGTTGGCTCCCGATAGATCGCATTGGATACATTCCCCAGTCGAAAGCAGCTTTTGTAAGTCCTGCGGATTCTCAGCTCTGACCGAGCTAATGAAAAATAGGGGAGTTGCTAAGGCTGTGGCCGCTAATAGCTGGAGTTTCATAATTTTCCCCCTTGATTATCAAGTTGCGTCCGTTCTTTACCTCACACTTCTATTATCTCACCAAACTTCTTCTGGTTACAGATTGACCTGGCAAGATTCTTGTGTTATTGAAGCAAGTAGCGGGCAAAAAATAAAAATGCGATTTAGTCTAATTTTTGGCTATTTTACTGGAATAAAGCTCGAAAATCCGCTGCCGTTAAATTAGTCTTAAATCTTTTGGAAAGCTGATACCAATCAGCAGAGTTTTGCTAAATTAATAAGTATTTATACCTGTAGCATTAGCCTTTTAGTTTAACCTTAAGCAATATTGTTAGCCTCAGTTTTGAGAAATTCTGCCATATACTGATTCACCAATTCTGGCTGTTCTTGTTGCACCCAATGACCACAATTGGGAATGTATTTGATTTGAAAGTCCCTCACATAGGCTGTGGTGCCATAGGTTAGTTCCTTACCGAGTGCAGTGTCATTTTCTCCCCAAATCATTAGCGTTGGTACTTTCAAGATTCCCTGATTTGCATTGAGGATTCTCTGCTGAAAAATGTTGCGGTAATAGTTCAGCATAGCTGTGAGAGCACCACGTTTTGCAGCAGCGTCTTTATACACATTAATATCTGCTTCTGTAAAAGCATTTTTATTAAATGCTGTGCCTTTAAAAGCTGTTTCAATTACTTGGTAATCTGAAGATTGTAAAATTAATTCTGGTATCCACGGAAGTTGAAAAATAAACATGTAGTAACTACGTAGCAATTGTTGGGGGGTACGTAAGCCTTCGGCAAATTTGGCAGGATGAGGTAGGTTAAGGATAATTAATCGCTCTATCATTTCGGGATGATCGTAGGCAAAATTCCAAGCGATCGCTCCTCCCCAATCATGTCCAACTAAAACACATTTTTCATATCCTAATCCTTTAATTACTCCCTCAACATCTTTGATAAATTCATCCATGATATAAGCTGATTTTTCTGTTGGCTTATCACTATCGTTGTAACCACGCAAGTCAAGAGCAACAACTTTAAAATCTTGGGCAAATTGTGGTATTTGATGCCGCCAAGAGTACCAACATTCAGGAAAACCATGCAACATTAACATCAAGGGTCCTTCACCTTGGGTAACGTAGTGTAGCTTTACCCCATTGATAATTATGTATTGGTGTTGCCAAGAAGCTTCTATTACAGACATAATTAATACAATTGCAATCTTTTAAAACAGTAGATAATATTACATTTAAGATTATTTGTAGTCAAACAAAATCTATTGAAAGGCAGGAATTAGGATAGCAATTTTTCTGAAAATTAGCTTGATACCATTAACCCTAGTATTAGCATTGATAGCCAAGCGATCGCGTCCCTTCCTTGAGTATCAAAGGAAAAGGCGATCGCCGATTAAATTTACTACAAATAACTTCAGTTTTGGAACCCCTCTTCAGTTATAAAGACTTCGATTCTGCGTCAAGATAAATTCAGTCGCAGGATAGGTATTTTCAGAGAACATTTTTTTTACTATTCGAGCTGCACTTCCAAATCTAAGGCTGACTTTAAATAATCAGTTTTTTGTGTCTGGCGATTTTAATTTGTCATCTTCAACATCAACAAGATCGCATTTAACACTTATGCATCACTAAGTTTTCCATTCTCAATTGCTGCAATTTTGCTTTGTATGATACAGCTTTATCTTAGGAGAACATTGATTATGCCTAACTTCAAAATATTGTCTACTGGTTTAGTGGCGATCGCCTTATCTGTGGCAACTGGTTGCACGCCAACTGCTCAGCATGACCAGAATACAACCTCTGAAGTTCCACCTGCTGGAACTGAGCCTGTGCAAGCGACCGAGAGTCCATCACTATCCACAACTGCACCAGGACAAAATAACCTCAGTTCTTCAGACAGAGAGTTTATAAATGAAGCGGCTCAAGATGGTTTAGCAGAAGTTCAACTAGGACAACTGGCGTCAGAACGTGCAGCTAGCAATGCAGTCAAGCAGTTTGGACAGCGTATGGTTCAAGATCACACCCAGGTGAACAATCAACTCCAACAGTTAGCAACTCAAAAAGGTGTAACGCTGCCAAAAACTCTCAACAATGAAAATCAGCAAGTCAAGCAACGGTTATCTAAACTTTCTGGTGTCCAATTCGATGGCGAATATATGAATCACATGGTTCAAGCTCATGAAAAGGATGTCGCTGCATTTGAAAGTCAAGCTCAACAGGGACAAGATGCAGACGTGAAAGCGTTTGCAGCTCAAACGCTACCAGCTCTCCAAGAACACCTGCAAGAAGCTCGTTCCATTGCTAATTCTGGAACTGCAACACCAACTCCAACTAGTACCCCGTAAGTTTAAAATTAGCTCGTTAAGGAACCACGATATCTAAATTCTGAAAATGACAATAATCGAAACGCGTGGTATCTGGCTGACCACTACTGGTAGTCAAGTTCTCAGATCGAAGGAAGGCATTGCTCAGGCAATGGATTTTCTTGCTGAGACGGGATTTAATGTCGTGTTTCCAGTTGTTTGGAATCAGGCAGTAACTTTGTATCCTAGTCAAATTATGCAACAGAATTTTGGGGTTGAAATTGACCCCATGTCTGTAGGACGCGACCCTTTAGAAGAAGTGGTGATAGAGGCGCGACGAGTTGGGTTGAAAGTTATTCCTTGGTTTGAATATGGTTTTGCTAGTTCTTACAAATTGAATGGCGGTATTCTTTTAGAGAAAAAACCAGAATGGGCTGGGCGGGATTCTAATGGTAGTTTACTCAACAAAAACGGCTTTGAGTGGTTGAATGCCCTAGACCCCCAAGTGCAGGAATTCTTATTGAACTTAGTGCTAGAAGTTGTCAAAAATTATGATGTTGATGGCATCCAAGGGGACGATCGCTTACCAGCATTCCCTTGTGAAGGCGGTTACGATCAACTAACTCTAACACGTTATCGTCAGCAATTCGATGGCGACCCACCATCAAATCCCAAGGATACACAATGGCTACAGTGGCGGGCAGATATTCTCACTGATTTCTGGGCGCATCTGTATCAGCAAGTCAAAGCAGTGAATCCTAATTTATTAGTAGCCATCGCACCTAATATCTATGATTGGGCTTTTGTGGAATATCTGCAAGACTCCCCCACATGGCTCAATCGGGGAATAGTTGATATAATTAATCCCCAGATTTATCGCCGTGATTTTAGTAGTTATCAGGCGATCGCTGATAAACTGGTAACTCAACAGTTTACTGATGCAAACTTGTCAAAGTTAGCGCCAGGAATTTTGATGAAGCTTGGCAATTATTGTATAAGTCCAGAATATTTAGTGCAGGCAATTGAATACAATCGCCAAGTTGGTATTCAAGGTGAAGTCTTCTTTTTTTATGAAGGGTTACGAGAAAATAATAATGCTCTAGCAAAAGTTTTGCGAAATAGGCCTTATGCAAAATCCGCATCGTTTCCCACGATATCAGATTTGAATCGTGGTGGTGGGAGTAACAACAAATCAACTTCAATTTGGCAAGGGGTAGCGAGGTTTTTGAAAAATCTTTAGCATGACCGATGAAAGTTACGCCATTCACAATTGCGAAATGAAACAGGATTTATATCATGTCCGGCTCATCACTTATGTTTACCGCATCTGTGCAAAAATTCTAAAAGTCTCTTTCCCCCTGCTAAGAACTGCCTTATAAATAATAATTCTTTAACAGGATATGATATTATACCTGGCTTTGAGACTAAGTTTGTGTAGTTCGCTCATTTGCCATCTGCTCAGAACTTACGCCCTCAAATCTCCCACCTTCCTTCCAAGCAGGCTTTAGAAATTCTCTCCAAAAATCGCGAGCTAGGGGAGATATATGTTTCCAGCTTCAGTGCGTAAATCCTACTGGTGTGTTACACACAAGCGCTCCAGGTATAGAGAAGTAAGATAATTGCAAACCTCAGAACTAAAATCTGCCAGAAAACCTATTTGCTGAGTAAATTGGGATATAGAACCAGAAAATTTTTCTGTGTAAACTTTACCAGCAAATGGTATGAAAAAATATTATCAAGACTTTTTAATTCGTAATTGGGTGCCAAGCGATCGCACCAGAGCTGCCCAAGTAATCAATTATGTCTTATCAGAATACGGTTTGGGTTGGGAACCAAACGGTGCTGACCGTGATGTGCTGCAAGTAGAAGAATTTTATTTAGACACTGGGGGAGAGTTTTGGGTAATTGAGCACCAAAGCCAGTTAGTAGGAACTGGGGCATACTACCCCATCCAACGTGGCAAAAAAGCTGTAGAAATACGCAAAATGTATCTTTTACCCAGCATTAGGGGTTTAGGATTGGGGAAATATTTGTTACAACAGCTAGAAGCAGCGATCGCAGAACGCGGTTTTGAGCAAATCTGGATTGAAACTGCCAGCGTTTTAGTAGAAGCAGTCAAGCTATATGAAAGCAACGGCTACAAACCAGCAACAGGAATAGAAACAAAACGCTGCGATCGCGTCTATTTTAAGTCATTAGTCATTAGTCATTAGTCATTAGTCATTGGTCATTAGTCATTAGTCATTAGTCATTAGTCATTGGTCATTGGTCATTGGTCATTGGTCATTGGTCATTAGTCATTGGTCATTAGTCATTGGTCATTGTTAATGAATAAAGGGCAAAGAACAAATGACGCAGGACAAATCACAAAGGACAAACGACAAATGACAAATGACAAACGACAAATGACAAAGGACAATTCTAAATGCACAGATTGACTCAAAATCTTACAAGCTTACTTAATCTTTTTCTCCAATCCCATTGCCCACTGTGTCAACGCTCAACTTCCCAAGAAATCTGTGACAACTGTGCTAGACAATTGCAAAAATGTCAACGTCAAGACTCAATTTCTCTGTGGAAAGAACCACTACCAGTATTTTGCTGGGGTGAGTATGGGGGTATAGTCAAAAGGGCGATCGCGGTGATGAAATACGAAAATCAGCCCCAAATAGCCCGTCCTTTGGGGCAATGGTTAGGAGAATCTTGGTTATTGAATTCACCCAAACGAGATAGCCAGACTGTGGTAGTTCCCATTCCACTCCACGCTAGTAAGCTGCATCAACGTAAATACAATCAAGCTGCCTTAATAGCACAAAGCTTCTGCCAAATAACTGGATTAAAATTGAAACTAAATGGATTAACAAGAGTGCGACAAACCCAAGCCCAATTTGGTTTATCGGTATCTGGGCGAGAACAAAACTTGAAGACAGCTTTTGCTGTTGGGCAAGAATTTCGCCATAGTCCTCCAAATGTCCCAGTACTGTTAGTGGACGACATTTATACTACTGGTGCTACTGCCAGATCTGCTGTGCAAACACTTCGTGAGTATGGAATTGTGGTCTTAGGATTAGTAGCAGTAGCCACTACCGTCAAAGACAAATCAATCGAGAAATAATGGGCAACCTTGGGCACAAAAGTGTATGGGTTGACCAATTTACCCTAATTTTGCGGAAAAATTGCTTGAAATTTTATGGATAAAGCTTTTGCGGCGGGTTTAAAACAATCGATCGTTATTCCTGCCACGTTGCTGGCAATAGGTATCAGTACAAGTGCAGCCTTGGCTCAAAATAAGTTATATAGTCCAATTCCCTTATCTAACAGTACTGAATTTTCCGATAGTCTTTCAGACAAAGACATTCCCACAGGTCAAGGTGGATTTGCCCGCGATTACACAGTCAAGCTAGAGAAGGGCGATAATTTAGCAGTCGATCTATCGTCCGAAAGCTTTGATAGCATTATCACACTGCTAGCACCTGATGGTTCAACTTTAGCAGAAAATGATGACGGCCCTGATGGTAGTAGCAATTCTCTACTATTTACTCGCATTGTAGAAACAGGGACTTATGTTATCCGCGTCCGGTCTTTTGGAGAAACTGGGGTTGGGGCTTTTAAACTCAAGGTGACGAAATTGCAACCGATTAAATGAAGTGGAGTTAGGAGTTGGGAGTTGGGAGTTGGGAGTTAGGAGTTATGAGTTTTTAACTGTTTACTCCTCACTCCTGATTCCTAACTCTTAACCTCCTACAGCAGTCAACACACAGAGAAATAGGGCTTCAGTCCACTCGACGACTGCGCCGTAGGTGTCTCCTGTGTGTCCGCCTAATTTGTGGTTGAACCAGGCGGCTGTGAAAGTGGCGATCGCACTTCCAGCAATTATCATTGCTATTGGCAAAAATAGCTGCTGTTTATCCATCAGCCATACTAAAGCACTCAAACTCAACAGCAACAACAATCCCGGTAACAAATCTTTGTAAGAACGAATGGCTTGTTTGTGAAAGGCACCTTTGCCAGTTGGTTTTAGGTAAGGATATCGAGCGATGGCTATTTGCTGTCCCCAACGTCCCCAACCACAAGCAGCCATCAATACCAGCCAACGGTTTTCTGGTATGTCCGTTAAGGCTGTTATCTTTAATAGTACTAAGGCGATCGCTGCCATTGCCCCAAAGGCACCTGTGGCGCTATCTGCCATCACCTGCAATCGCCGATTTGGATCGCCCACTGCTAAGCCATCGGCAGTATCCATTGCCCCATCTAAATGCAGTCCTCCAGTTATGGCAATCCAAAGACTGACTACCAAGGCACTACGAGTTAACACTGGTATGCCAATGTAATTCATCACCATATCGAGTAACCCTAAAATTCCCCCAATTATCAACCCTACAATTGAGGCAAGACGCGCCACTCCCCGAAAGTCTAATCCATTCAAATACGGCAGTGGGATAACTGTGTAAAATATAATACTCGCTGCCAGATTGAACAGCAGGTTTTTCCACCATTGTTGCTGTTTCATCATTTGAGTTACATTGTTAATTACTCGATAACAGTCTGAGTTTCAGTAGAAATAACATCTGGAGACTTTAAAGCTTTAAATAAGATTTACTTCCATTAGAGATTATCCCTGAAAATTTTGTTATGCTGTTCTCAGTGGTAATTCAAGATTTAAAAGTGTCTTTTTATACAAGAAGTCGCTTAAATACGTTACAATTCCATCAAGGAGCAAAATTAGTGTTTTGTATTACTTAACTAGAAACTTAGTCGATTTCGACTTGGGCGATAGGTGCAAAACTCCACATCTTTAAATCGGAGGATATCCAGCACTAACGCAGATTTTAAGAAAGCCTCAACATGGTAAAATGCCAATAGTGGAATAGGTAATCAACCACTGAAAAAAGTCTATTGCTATCTAAGAAGTAGACGGTTGTCAATAGACGATTGCCCCACAAATGATATTTTTTAAAATATTAGGGAGTAAATTAAGCTATTCAATATGACTGTTTAGCCTATGTTTTCTACTCTCCGTAGCTCAATCGCTATTTCCCTATGAGTCACCATCTACCCGACACCAGCATACCAGCTCCGTGCATTGTGAACGCGGGCATTATTGTGAATAAGCTCGACATGCGGCGATTGCTGACAGATTTAGGTCGAGTCCACTACATCTACACCCAAGAAGACAAGGTACTGAGTGAGGGTGAAGGGGATGTGATGGAAGTTTTTGCCAACCCGCAAAGGTCTACCTTAGTGGCTAACCACGCACTATATTTAAATGTTTGTAGTTTTGACTATTTAGAACTCAAACAGTCGTCGGAACAAGAAACTTATTTTGATTTGATGCAAGAAGGAGTGTGTCTGAGGTTGATTCCTCGGTCAACCCCTCTGCAAGAGCGACGAGAGCGAAGCTTAAACGTCAGCGCCATAGAAGCAATGATGGAGCAAGTACTTTCAGCTAGATGGGATGCAGAAATTGATGATGACTGTTCTGATTCTTTCTAAATAAGCTAAAACGCTCATGGGGGCTGTGCTTTGTCATTGGTCATTGGTCATTGGTCATTGGTCATTACTGAATAACAAGCGACAAAGGACGGTCTTAACCCCAGAATATGTAACTTGGAAGTGTAACTGTTATATAAATTTTATGTAAGGCTGCGCTTTATTGATGTAGGGGCAATTCATGAATTGCCCCTACATCATGTAGTTTTGCGTAAGTTCTATAAGCGCATCTTCAAAAATTCAAAATGGTATGAGTGCCAATTTTTCATTTCAATGTCTTGCTTGCTGTAGTCACACAAAAGCTAGAGCAGGAGTGTTTTTTACCCCTCACGGCCCTGTAGAAACCCCAAGATTTATGCCAGTGGGGACGCTAGCAAATGTCAAAACCATCACCCCTTCTCAGCTACGAGATACTGGGGCACAGATGATATTATCGAACACTTATCATCTTCACCTACAACCAGGAGAAGCGATCGTTGCTGGGGGTGGTGGGTTGCATAAATTTATGGGTTGGAACGGGCCGATGCTCACAGATTCCGGTGGGTTTCAGGTCTTCAGTTTAAGTGAGATGCGGAAAATTACTGAAGATGGCGTAACTTTTCGCTCCCCCCATGATGGACAAATTATTAATTTAACACCAGAACGCTCCATTGAAATTCAAAATACTTTAGGGGCAGATGTGATCATGGCCTTTGATGAATGTCCGCCGTACCCCGCTACTCGCCAAGAGGTAGAAACTGCCACCGATCGCACTTACCGCTGGTTAGAACGCTGCATAACAGCTCATCAACGCACTGACCAAGCGTTATTTGCCATTGTACAAGGAGGCGTATATTTAGATTTGCGCTGTCGGGCGGCTGAAGCTTTGGCTAAGTTGGATTTGCCGGGATATGCCATTGGTGGGGTGAGTGTGGGAGAACCACCAGAATTGATGGCTGAGATTGTCAAAGTCACAGCACCACTTCTACCCCCCGAAAAACCACGTTACTTGATGGGTGTGGGTACTTATCGAGAAATGGCGATCGCCATCGCCTCTGGTGTAGATTTATTTGATTGCGTAATTCCCACGCGCTGGGCGAGGCATGGGACGGCAATAGTTCAAGGCGATCGCTGGAATTTGAAAAATGCAAAGTTTCGTGAAGATTTTGCACCAATAGATGCAACTTGTCCTTGCTATACTTGTCAAAATTTCAGCCGTGCTTACGTATCTCATTTAGTGCGATCGCAAGAAATTTTAGCTTACACCTTGTTAAGCATTCACAACATTACTGAACTAATTCGGTTTACGCAGCATATTAGAGAAGCAATATTAAGCGATCGCTTTACCACAGAATTTGGTCACTGGCTTGAGGGAGATGGGGAGATTGGGAGATGGGGGGAGAAATAACTAATAACTAATGACCAATGACCAATGACCAATGACCAATGACCAATGACTAATGACTAATGACCAAATTACCAATGACCAAACCATGTTAAGATATTTCTCAATTATTAACGCTGTGTTGGATAGGTGGATTTAAACAAACATGGAAGCAGCACTTTTATTAGCAAAACTGCCTGAAGCTTACCAAATCTTTGATCCTTTAGTGGATGTTCTCCCAGTTATTCCCGTATTCTTTTTGTTGCTCGCTTTCGTTTGGCAAGCAGCCGTAGGGTTTAGGTAAGTTAATTGATTTTTCAATGTTTTTATTAGGACAGGTACAATGCCTGTCCTATTTTTATGACCTATATTTGTTAAATTAACATTTGTTAATATTTTGTAATGAATTATTATAATAAGTAAGATATGAGTCAAGCCATGTCAATATTAAGCCTTGAAAGCCAAGCTGAGAGTCAAGGAGGAATCAATTATGGGTAATATCAAATTTGTTAAAGAAAATAAAGAAGTAGTGGCGGCCGATGGTGCCAATCTCCGGCTCAAAGCGATTCAAAATAACATTGATATATATACATTGATTGGCAAAATGACCAATTGCGGTGGCTACGGTCAATGTGGTACTTGCATTGTCGAGATAGTGGAAGGACAACAGAACCTTTCGCCCCGTACAGATGTAGAAAACCGAAAATTAAAGAAAAAGCCGGAAAATTACCGCCTTGCTTGTCAAACTTTGGTGAATGGGCCTGTCAGTGTAGTCACAAAGCCTTAAGTTTTTTGGAATTACCCGTTGCTAGCATTTAAGCAAGTAAAAAATTTCAGTCAACTCTGCCATCGATGATGATATCCTAATGTTGTTGATTAAAAATTTAAGAGAGGCTTTCTTGCCATGCAAGTTAATGACCTGGGGTTCGTAGCGAGCATTTTGTTCGTACTTGTGCCCTCTGTGTTTTTATTAATTCTGTACATCCAAACTGCTAGCCGCGAAGGTGGAAAAGATACTTAATAGCTTGTGTATAAAATAAAACCCCTGCACTAATAATGTAGGGGCTTTTATTTATGGACGTGCCCAGTAGTAGAGACAAAATCTGGGTTGTTTAGTATCCACAGCAGATTTGAAGAAGCGTGAAGTACAGCATCTAGGTCTGGTAGCTAGGCAGATCGCCTATTTTAATTCTGGATTTTGAATTCTGCTGTCAGTCCTACATTTTGATACTCAGCACTTTTTACTTTAAGCGATGGTTCGTGCTAGCAATACTGGACAAGTGGCATTGACTCGGACATAATCAGACAAAGATGTACCGATGAGTCGGTCGATATCAACAAAACTCTTAGCGATCGACGGACGACGATCTGGAGAACCGAGCAATAATAAGTCTACATTCAACTCCTCTGCTAACCGACAAATTTCTTCACCAGGTTTACCACTACTGATATAACAACGAGGTTTGATGCCGTATTTTTCTGCTTCTACAACTGCGGCTGCCAAAACTGGATTTTTGTCGGCAGTAACTTGAGTTATTTCTGATTTTTTACCGCCAAAATCTGTGGCGATATTTGCCAAAATCAACTCACCACCCTGAATGTCTCGCAACAAAAACAGTGCCAATTTCAAGCAGTTTTTCGCAGCATCAGAATTGTCTATTGCCACCATAATGCGCTTAATTCTTTTGACATAAATGTCATCCTTGACAAGCAACATGGGGCGAGAAGATAGCTGAAAAACGTACTGACTAACGGAGTTGGATAAAATCGATTGTAGCCGCTTGAGTCCACGCGAACCCATAACAATTAAATCAGCGTCGATTTCATCAGCTACTTGACAAACTACATCTTTAGGGTCGCCTTGGCGCAAAATTGAAGAAACCTCGCTAGCATTTAAGTTCAACGTTTGAATAGCATTAGCGAGAATTCTACCGCCTTCTTCCCATTTAGCCGTCATATTAGCAGCAGTACTTTTTGCTGGAACTACATGCAAAACTGTAATTTTTGCAGATTGAATTGAAGGGATTTCTCTGAGGGTTTTGAGCATTTCTTCCGCATGTCCCAATCCCGATACAGCTAACAAAATTTTTTGTATCATCGTTAAGTGATTGTTGTTAAGTTTACTTTTGTTTTCGTGATGATTGCTTGCTTAAAGTCGGCTTTTCACCGTCTTATTTGAGAATCTAGTTAGTAAGTTGGTACAAATAAATTTTGTTTTTCAGCTTTGAACATCCAAAGAGATGTTTAATTTGATTTGCACCCAGTTACTTAAATTTTTCAACTAGACTTCAATGATTAAGCATACTCTCAATTTACCTTGATAAACTTAATAATTTATGATGTTAGTTATTATTTTTAATCTATATTAATTTTTTTTCATTAGAAATGAGTTAAGTATTGCAAAGAAATGCCGAACCAATCCTTCAGGAATATTTATTTAGTAGAAGTATATGGTAAGAGAGAATTCAGCAATTCTTGAGTCAGAATTCAGAAGATAGAATAGGTTTTCCTTTTAGCTAGCAGAGCTAGATAGTGTATTTCAGACTTGTTGAAATATACTGTAGTAAACTGTTACGCTTTATGGTTCGCTAATGATTAATGACTAACCGACACTAAATTTTTTCAAGTCAGGATAATTCACCAATTAACCGCCTTTAGGGCAACTCCAGACACAGCTACAATAGTACCACTAGAAAGGATTGTGCCTAAATAAGCGATATTATGACCTCTGCTACAACTGTCAAAACTGAGTACGAAGCAATTATTGGTCTAGAAACCCATTGCCAACTCAGTACTAATACGAAGATTTTCTCTAGTAGCTCTACAGCATTCGGCGCTGACCCCAATACTAACATCGACCCGGTTTGTATGGGTTTACCTGGGGTTTTACCTGTACTAAATCAAAAGGTATTAGAGTATGCCGTCAAAGCTGGTTTGGCACTGAATTGTCAAATCGCGAAATATAGCAAATTTGACCGTAAACAATATTTTTATCCAGATTTACCGAAAAATTACCAAATTTCTCAATATGACTTACCGATCGCCGAACATGGTTGGTTAGAAATTGAGTTGGTAGATGCTGACGGTAACCCCACTCGCAAACGCATTGGTATCACGCGTCTGCACATGGAAGAAGATGCTGGAAAATTGGTACACGCAGGTAGCGATCGCCTTTCCGGTTCTTCCTATTCTCTGGTAGACTACAATCGCGCAGGTGTACCGTTAGTAGAAATTGTCTCGGAACCAGACTTGCGTTCTGGAATCGAAGCTGCTGAATATGTCCAAGAACTACGGCGGATTGTCCGGTATCTCGGCGTCAGCGACGGGAACATGCAAGAAGGATCTCTACGTTGCGATGTCAACATTTCCGTGCGCCCGGTGGGACAAGAGAAGTTTGGCACCAAAGTAGAAATTAAAAACATGAACTCCTTTAGCGCCATCCAACGAGCCATTGACTACGAAATTGAACGACAAATCGCAGCCATCGAAGCAGGGGAGCGCATCATCCAAGAAACTCGGCTGTGGGAAGAAGGCGCACAACGTACAAGCAGTATGCGCGTGAAGGAAGGTTCCAGCGATTATCGCTACTTCCCCGAACCAGATTTAGCACCAATTGAAGTATCAAACGAACAGTTAGAAAAATGGCGCAGCGAACTACCAGAACTACCAGCCGAAAAACGCCATCGTTACGAAAGTGAATTGGGGCTTTCGCCTTATGATGCACGAGTGTTGACAGAAGATCGTCCTGTATCAGAATATTTTGAAGCAGCGATCGCTACTGGTGCAAATCCCAAAGCTGCTGCTAACTGGATTACTCAAGATATCGCCGCATACCTCAACAAGCAAAAACTCAGTATTACTGAAATCGCCCTGACTCCCAGCAATTTAGCTGATGTTATTGTCCGAATTGAAAAAGGCAAAATCAGTAACGCCCAAGCTAAAGAAAAGCTGCCAGACTTACTCAGTGGTATTTCTCCAGAAAAAGCCTTTGCTGGCCAAGAACTAATTACAGATCCTACCGTACTGGAACCCATCGTTGATGAAGTCATAGCCGCCAATCCCAAAGAACTAGAAAAGTATCGCAACGGTAACACCAACCTCAAAGGCTTCTTCGTCGGACAAGTTTTGAAAAAAACAGCCAAACGCGCCGATCCGAAACTGACTAACGAATTGGTGGACAAAAAGCTCAACGCTTAGAGTGAGGGGATGGGGGGATAGGGAGATGGAGTGAAATTCTCTCCCCATCTCGCCACCACCCCACCACCCCACACTTCCAATGCCCAATGCCCACATCTCAGTATTTACCCGGTACTTCTTCACAGAATCTTCATAATAAAACTGGTGACAACCCTCATACCAAAAATGGTATGCTCTGGTAAGTAGATGCACCCTGATGATCTGGAGAGCGACTTAAGTAGCTCTCCTTTTTCGCATTTATCTTTCGTCATAAGAAACGTAAAAATAATTATGCTAAAGGCCAAGCGGTGCATTATTATTTATTGCCATCAGCAAATAAACTCACAGTAAAAGCAACTAGGGAGTATGGAGTAGGGAATGGGGAGATGAGGGAAATGACGGAGATACCGAGATGAGGGAGCAGCAAAAGCAGGGGAGAATAACTCTTAACTTTTAACTCCTAATTCCTAACTCTTAACTTTTAACTCTTAACTCCTAACTCAGCACTCAGCAGGTTGTGGGGGAGAATCATGGCAGATTGGCAAAAAATAACAGGTGGCATCACAGCACCAAGGGGGTATCAAGCTGCGGGAATTACCGCAGGATTGAAGCC
Source organism: Nostoc sp. ATCC 43529 (assembly GCA_003326205.1). Taxonomy (GTDB): domain Bacteria; phylum Cyanobacteriota; class Cyanobacteriia; order Cyanobacteriales; family Nostocaceae; genus Nostoc. The sequence goes on along the minus strand of LWTK01000054.1, from coordinate 23,812 downwards.
TTCGGGGTTGCCGGATTTGGCTTTGATATATTCAGATGTGGAAGCGATCGCAGCTGGTGTATTCACCACTAGCCAAGTGAAAGCTGCTTGTGTAGAGTATTGTCGCCAACGCTTGCAAGCTAAACATAGCGCTCGTGCTATCCTTTGCAATGCTGGACAAGCAAATGCCGCTACAGGAAATGAAGGCTCGATTGATGCTTTAGAATCTGGGATGGCAATAGCTCAAGCACTGAACATTCCTTCTGAATCTGTGTTGTTGGCGTCTACTGGCGTGATTGGTCAACGTATCAAGATGGATGCTTTGCGAAGTGGGATTCCCAAGCTAGTAGCAGCACTATCCGAAACAGGCTCAGATGCAGCCGCAGGCGCGATTATCACTACAGATTTAGTCACAAAATCCATAGCGCTAGAGACAAGTATAGGCGATCGCCCCGTGCGAATTGGCGGTATTGCCAAAGGTTCGGGCATGATTCACCCCAACATGGCAACCATGCTGGCATTTGTGACTTGTGATGCAGCTGTTTCGCCAGCCCTTTGGCAGCAAATGTTAGCTAGGGCAGCTGATAGAAGCTTTAATTCCATTACTGTAGATGGTGACACGAGTACTAACGATAGCTTAATTGCCCTGGCAAACGGTCAATCTCGCACCCCAGCAATTACGGAAGTGGGTGCAGAGTCAGAGAGATTAGAAGCAATGTTAACAGCAGTTTGCCAGCATTTAGCCAAAGCGATCGCTCGTGATGGTGAAGGTGCAACTTGTCTCATAGAAGTGGAAGTGACTGGTGCCCATGATGAACTCTCAGCCAGACAAATAGCCAAAACCATCGCTGGTTCTTCCTTAGTGAAATCTGCAATCTTTGGACGCGACCCCAACTGGGGACGTATCGCCGCTGCTGCTGGGCGTGCAGGTGTGTTGTTTGAGCAAGAAAATCTGCAAATTAAGTTAGGAAATTTCTTAATGTTAGAAAATGGGCAACCATTACCATTCGATCGTGCAGCAGCCAGCGCCTATTTGAAACAAGCAGCGACGGGTGCTTATCTCGAAGAGGATACAGTATTAATTTCCGTTAGCGTTGGCAATGGTCATGGTACAGGTAAAGCTTGGGGTTGCGATCTGAGTTATGACTACGTGAGGATTAACGCAGAATACACCACTTGAAGAATACAGAATTCAGTTTTGGTAGGGTGCGTTACGCCCAAGGCTAACGCACCGCTTTATTTATACCATTCGCAAAAACCTTTGCAACAAATCAATCGGCTTTAGGGGCGTACAACTATACGCCCCTAAACATATATCTGCTACATTCTTATTTCAAATTTGGCTGATTATTAATCTTGATATTAAAGTCTTCTGAATTCTGAATTCTAAATTATCGGGAAAGGCAGAGGGCAGGAGGCTCAGTTGGCTTTTATGGAATTCTGCTTCCTGTCCTGGAGCCCGTGACGCCTTGGGAACAAGGGTTTAAGACCCCCACTGAACTCTTGTTCAGTGGCTCCAAGTCAGGAGGGGTTTGAATCCCCTTCTGACTTGATCCTTCTGCCCTCTGCCGTCTGCCTTCTGCCTTCTTCAATCAGCTTTTTGGCTATGATTACGATTGATTAACCTTATTATTTAGTTTCTTGTCAATCATAACTCCATACTAATAGTATTCATAAATGACTTCTTATATATTTAAAGTTACTACTAGATATAGGATATGTTATCGCCAAGCAGCACACCTTCAAATGTTGATGATGCCCTATCCTCAGCAGTAGCACACCCTACATTTACTGCAAATTATCCGTACTTGAGGGCATTACCAACTGCCATAGTGAATTAAGCTTTTTTACTATGATTACTATTGATTTTGCTTAATAGTAAAAAACTGAATGATAATCTCGATCTAATAGTGTTCATAAATTAGACCTTATATATTAAGAATTACTACTATAGTCTAGACAGATAGATAAACTTTTCCTTATAGATCTAATCTAATATTTATTTAATAAATGGCGATAAGTAGTTAACTAATTTGCCTTTAAAGGCTGTAAACTTATTTCAACCAGGTGAATAACACTTCTGCGTCACACCAGAGCAGATTTAATCAATTCATTGAAATTTTGTTTGAGGCAGTAGCAATAGCCATTGAAAAATGGTCAACTTTGCCTTGCACAATATAGCTTGATTAATCATTGAGTCGCAAGAAATCTAATATTTTCTTGCTTCAATTGTCATAGCTATAAAAATAAAATTTACATTCTAGGAGATATTATGACAGAATTTTTTAATCGAATTTCTCGGCGCAAATTCATCTTGACAGCTGGAGCATCTGCGAGTGCTGTATTTCTCAAAGGTTGTTTGGGCAATCCGCCTGAAAACCTAACTGGTGGAGCAACTCAAGCACAGGCAACTGCTCAGCCGGTGGTTAATCTTAGTCCCGAACAAACACCAGAAACTACTACAGTTAAATTAGGATATATTCCAATTGTAGAAGCGGCTCCTTTAATTATTGCTAAAGAAAAAGGCTTTTTTGCTAAATATGGCATGACTAAGGTTGACCTTTCTAAGCAAGCTTCTTGGGGTGCGGCTAGAGATAACGTAGAAATTGGTTCTGCGGGTGGTGGTATTGATGGCGGTCAATGGCAGATGCCAATGCCACATTTAATTACAGAAGGTTTAATTACCAAAGGCAATCAAAAAATCCCCATGTATGTATTATGTCAATTAATTACACATGGAAATGGAATTGCGATCGCCAGCAAGCACCAAGGCAAAGGTATCAGTTTACAATTGGCTAGCGCTAAATCCCTCTTCACCGAACTCAAATCTTCAACACCCTTCACCGCAGCATTTACCTTTCCTCACGTCAACCAAGATTTGTGGATTCGCTACTGGTTAGCAGCAGGCGGTTTAGACCCAGACGCAGATGTGAAATTGCTCACAGTACCAGCAGCGCAAACTGTTGCCAACATGAAAACAGGAACAATGGACGCTTTTAGTACAGGTGACCCCTGGCCTTATCGCCTTGTTCAAGACAAAATCGGCTACGTAGCAGCATTAACCGCAGAAATTTGGAAGAATCATCCTGAAGAATATCTTGCCATGAGAGCAGACTGGGTTGATAAAAATCCCAAGGCAACCAAAGCAATTTTAAAAGGCATTATGGAAGCCCAACAATGGTTAGATAACTTTGATAACCGCAAAGAAGCGGCTCAAATTCTTGCAGCACGCAGTTATTTCAATTTACCTTCGGCTGACATTCTTGCAGATCCATTCCAAGGCAAGTATGACATGGGTGATGGTCGCAAAATTGATGATAAATCAATGGCAGCTTTCTACTGGAAAGATGAAAAAGGTAATGTTTCTTATCCTTACAAGAGTCATGATTTATGGTTCATAGTGGAAAACGTTCGTTGGGGATTTTTACCACAAGATTACATTGCCAACAATGCTGCCAAAGCGAAGGAACTAATCAATAAAGTCAACCGTGAAGATATTTGGAAAGAAGCGGCGAAAGAAGCTGGTATTGCTGCTGCTGACATTCCCACAAATACATCCCGTGGTGTAGAAGAGTTTTTTGATGGCACCAAATTCGACCCTGAAAATCCAGAAGAATATCTCAAGAGTTTGAAAATCAAGAAAGTCAAAATTTAGTTATTGGGCATGGGGCATTGGGCATTGAACTAATGGACTAATGACTAATGACTAATGACTAATGACTAATAACTAATAACTAATAAAATTTTGAGGAGAGCATCGATTATGACAATAGCGCAAAAACGTCCTGCAAGCCCTAGACTTAATAATGGTTTTATATCTCGTCTGCAAAAGCAATTTCCTGACCTTGTACCACCAATCATTGCCATCGTAATCTTTTTAGTTCTCTGGCAATTATTCGCTTGGACTCCAGGTGCAACATTACCAGGGCCAATACAGGTTATACAAGACACTTGGATACTAATTTTCTGGCCATTTTATGACCGAGGTGGTATCGATAAAGGTTTGTTTTGGCAAATTTTAGCAAGTCTGCAACGAGTCGCTATTAGTTATACTTTGGCGGCAGTTGTGGGTATTGGTTTGGGCATTTTAATTGGTGTTAATAAAACCATGTCCAAGGCTTTAGATCCTCTGTTCCAATTACTGCGGACAGTACCGCCTCTAGCTTGGGTGCCAATTTCTTTGGCAGCTTTACGGCAAAACGAACCGGCGGCATTATTCGTAATTTTCATTACTGCAATTTGGCCGATTTTAATTAACACTGCTGTTGGCGTTACCCAAATTCCCCAAGATTACAACAACGTCGCCAAAGTTCTACAACTTAGTCGCAAAGAATACTTTACTAACATCTTGATTCCTGCGGCATTACCTTATATTTTCACAGGTTTGAGAATTGCGATTGGTTTAGCTTGGTTAGCGATTATCGCTGCTGAAATCGTGATGTCTGGTATTGTCGGAATTGGCTTCTTTATCTGGGATGCGTATCAAAATAACAACGTCAGCGAAGTAATTTTGGCTCTAGTTTATATCGGTGTCGTTGGTTTACTCCTAGATAAAGCAATGGCTTGGCTGCAAAACAAGATTTTACCAGCAGAACAAAAGTAACGATAATTCATTGTAGGGTGCGTTACGCTGGCGCGATAACGCACCGCCAAAGATTTGCGGTGCGTTAGGACTTCCGTCCATAACACACCCTACTAAATATCACTAACCTCAGCGTATTTATCTTTCAATAGATTCAATCTTTATCATCAAACTAATGATAATCATTGACTTATTTCAATGATAAATATAAAGACACGAACAATAATTTTTTTTGATAGTTAGCTTTAGAAATTAGCATTTTACTAATCAAACGTTTCAAGTAAATATAAGAAATAAGCACACTTGCTCTAGATAATCTCTTGATAGGAGAACCCCAATGGTCGCACTCACACAGCCTACTCAAGTTATTTCCAATACCGGACGTTTAACAATTGAAACTGTTGAAATTGCTCCTGAAACAATAGCTATTCGTTGTCTCGATTGGGATAGAGAACGTTTTGATGTCGAGTTTGGTTTACAGAATGGCACGACCTATAATTCTTTCTTAATTCAAGGAGAAAAAGTAGCTTTAGTTGATACTTCTCATGCCAAATTTGAGGAGTTATATCTAGAGATATTAACAGGATTAATCGACCCAACCAAGATAGATTACTTGATTATTAGCCACACCGAACCAGACCATAGTGGCTTAGTCAAAAATATTTTACAACTAGCTCCTGACATTACTGTTGTTGGTGCAAAGATAGCGATTCAATTTTTAGAAAATATGATTCACCAGCCTTTTAAATCAAAGCTGGTAAAAAGTGGAGAATTCTTAGATTTAGGCGAGGGACATCAATTAGAATTTATCTCGGCTCCTAACTTACACTGGCCTGATACAATCTTGACTTACGATCGCAAAACCGGCACTCTTTACACCTGCGATGTGTTTGGAATGCACTACTGCGATGACCATACCTATGATGAAAATATTGACATCATCGAAGAAGATTTTCAATATTACTATGATTGCTTGATGGCTCCTAACGCTCGGTCTGTATTGGCGGCTTTAAAAAGAATTGAAAAATTAGAAATCAAAACAGTTGCCACAGGACACGGGCCTTTACTAAAAGAGTATATTTCCGAATGGCTGGGGCGCTATCAAAATTGGAGTTTAGAACAAGCGAAAACAGAGACATTAGTAGCTTTATTTTACGTTGAAGATTATGGGTATAGTGAGTATTTAGTAAGAGCGATCGCACATGGAATTGCAAAGACAGGCGTAGCGGTAGAATTAGTAGCTTTGAATAATGCCGAGCCTCAAGAAGTCAGAGAATTAGTTGACCAAGCTGCTGGTTTAGTTATTGGAATGCCTCCCCAATCATCAGATGTTCTTCAGGCAGCTTTCAAGACTATTTTAGCGGCTGCTCATAATAAACAAGCAATTGGTTTAGTAGAGTCGGGAGGGGGAGAAGATGAACCTGTTTTTCCATTACGAAATAAGTTTCAAGAATTGGGATTAATTGAAGCCTTTAGCCCAATTTTGGTTAAAGAAGCTCCCACAAAAATCATAGAACAATTGTGTGATGAAGCGGGGACAGATATGGGTCAATGGTTAAATCGCGATCGCACAATCAAACAAATCAAATCTATTGATAATGAATTAGAGAAATCCTTGGGGCGAATTAGCACGGGACTGTATATTATCACCGCTAAAAAAGGCGAAATTCAAAGTGCAATGCTGGCTTCTTGGGTAACGCAAGCAAGTTTGAATCCTTTAGGTGTAGCGATAGCCGTAGCTAAAGATCGGGCAATAGAAACATTAATGCACGTTGGCGATCGCTTTGTTTTAAATATTTTAGAAGAAGGCAGATATCAAGGATTAATGAAACATTTCCTCAAGCGTTTTGCTCCCGGTGCAGACCGCTTTGCGGGTATCAAAACATATCCTGCTGCTACCAACGAATCCCCCATTTTAGCTGAAGCTTTGGCTTATCTTGAATGTGAAATTACCAGCCGCATGGATTGTGGAGACCATTGGGTGATTTATAGCACCGTCCAAACTGGACGAGTCGCCAAAGTCAACGGACTAACCGCCGTCCATCACCGCAAAATTGGTAATCATTACTAAATTGGTCATTAGTCATTGGTCATTGGTCATTAGTCATTAGTCATTCTCCGCGTTCCCGCGTCTTTGCGTCTTCCCCATCTCCCACTCCCCACACACAAAAAGCCATGTATAAGTCTTTTCAAGATAGCCAAAATTCCAGCTATGAAATCCATCGGAAACACGTTGTCAAAACCTTGGAATTGATTCAAGATTTGATTGTGATTTCCCTGTGTCTCGGTTTATTTTGCTTCATGGTAATTCAGGTGAGAGATATGTTTTTCTCCCTGCTTCCGCCACTAGATTTTCATATTGTTACTGCCGATATCCTCTTTTTGCTCATCTTAGTTGAGTTATTTCGACTGCTGATTATTTACTTACAAGAACAACGAATATCTATTGGCGTAGCCGTCGAAGTATCCATTGTTTCCGCCTTACGAGAAGTCATTGTTAAAGGAGTTTTAGAAACTAATTGGAGTCAAATTTTAGCCACTTGTGCCTTCTTATTAGTTTTAGGAGTAATACTAGTTGTTCGAGTTTGGCTACCTCCCACCTTTGAAGGCATCGACCCCGAACAAGCAGTATCTAAACGCTATAAAAATCGAGCCAAATCGGAATTAATGGAGAGTGGGGAATAGGGAATAGGGAGTGGGGGAAATGACAAAGAAAATTTCACCCCACCCCTCCCACAGTCCCTAACTAATGCCCCATTCATTCCCCATTCCCCACTCCCCATTCCCAGAGAGGTTACTATGTCTGCTAATACTTTAATTACCAGCCGTCCGAGAGATGTGCAGGTTGCTGAAATTGGTAAAGATACGCTGGTTTTGCGATCGCGCACTTGGGACAGACTAAAATTTGAAGTTGAGTATTCCCGCCAACGGGGAACTACAGCAAATTCTTATCTCATTCAAGCTGAGAAAAAAGCTTTAATCGACCCTCCCGGTGAATCTTTTACCGAAATTTATCTCCAACAATTAGCACAACATCTAGATTTCGCTACCCTAGATTACATTGTTCTCGGTCATGTAAATCCGAACCGCAGAGCCACTTTACAAGTATTATTTTCTCAAGCTACTCAAGCTACTTTAATTTGTTCTCGCCCTGCTGCTAATGCTTTGAAAACAGCTTTTCCAGAATGGGAATCGCGCATTCAAGCTGTGCGTTCCGAGGATACTTTGGATTTAGGACAAGGACATAATCTCACATTTATTACTGTACCGACTCCTCGCTGGGCAGATGGATTGTGTACTTATGATTCTGCGACTAAAATTCTTTACACAGACAAATTTTTTGGCGCTCATATTTGCGAAGATACACTATTTGATGAAGACTGGAAACGTTTAGATGGAGAACGTCATTATTATTTTGATTGTCTTCACGCACCCCAAGCAAAACAAGTCGAAGTTGCTTTAGAAAAGCTTTCAATTTTCCCTGCAAAATGTTATGCTCCTGCTCATGGGCCTATTGTTCGTTATAGTCTGAGTCGATTTAGTTTTGATTATCGGCAATGGTGCCAAAAACAAAAATTACAAGAATTGAGCGTTGCTTTACTTTATGCCTCCGCTTATGGAAATACGGCAATTGTAGCTAATGCGATCGCTCAAGGTTTAATTGAAAATGGAGTCAATGTAGAGTCCATTAATTGCGAACTAGCTGAACCAGCAGAAATTACTCGCATTATTGAAGCTTGCAACGGCTTTATTATTGGTTCGCCCACCTTAGGCGGTCATGCACCGACCCAAATTCAAACAGCTTTAGGAATAGTTCTTGCCACAGCAGCTAAAACAAAATTAGCAGGAGTATTTGGTTCCTATGGCTGGAGTGGAGAAGCAATTGATTTACTGGAAAGTAAACTCAAAGATGCCAATTATCTTTTAGGATTTGAAACAATTCGAGTCCGCTTTACACCCACAGATGAAATTTTTCAACAGTGCAAAGAAGCAGGCGCTTCCTTTGCCCAAAACTTGAAGAAAACTAAAAAATTGCGGACTGCGCGTCAAGTTGTTACAGAAACCCAAGTAGACCGCACCGAACAAGCAGTGGGTCGTATCATCGGTTCCTTGTGTGTTTTAACAACTCGTGATGAAGAAAGCCACAAAGGCGTTTTAACCTCTTGGGTATCTCAAGCAACCTTCAATCCACCAGGAATTATGGTTGCCATTGCTGAAGAACAAAATGCCGATTTAATGTGCCATCCCGGCGATAAATTTGTATTAAATATTCTCAAAGAAGGTAGAAATATCCGCCGCAATTTTTCCCGCAATAGCGTTTTAGGAAACAATCCCTTTCTCAATCTTTCCACACAAACTGCTGACAATGGTTGCTTAATTCTTACCGAAGCATTGTCCTACTTAGAATGCACCGTTCAAAATCAAATCAAATGTGGTGACAGATGGTTAATTTATGCCGTAGTCAATAAAGGTCAAGTCCTAGAAACCGATGGCTTAACCGCCCTAGAATACCGGAAATCCGGCAGCTATTATTAACCCTAAAACTTTGCGCTCCTTCGCGCCAACCTCAGCGTTCCTTTGCGTTTAAAATTCAACCCTCAATCCCCAAACTACCATGTCTACATTCGTTGCTGTCGATCGCATTGATAAAGTTTTTGAATTAACCGGCGGCGGTAAATATATTGCCCTCAAAGGAATTGACCTGCAAATTAAAAAAGGAGAATTTGTTTCCTTAATTGGTCACTCCGGTTGCGGCAAATCTACATTATTAAATATGATTGCAGGTCTGGATTTGCCCAGTGAAGGTATTGTCACCTTAGAAGGACAAAGAATCAGCCAACCAGGCCCCGATAGAATGGTAGTTTTTCAAAACTATTCGCTATTACCTTGGCGGACAGTGAGAGAAAATATTGCCCTAGCGGTAGACTCAGTAATGAAAGGCGTACCCGCAGCCGAACGCAACGCTATTATCGAAAAACATATAGACATGGTGGGCTTGCGTCCCCATGCTGACAAACAGCCGGGAATGTTATCTGGGGGGCAAAAACAACGTGTAGCGATCGCTCGTGCTTTAGCAATTCGTCCCAAGCTGTTACTATTAGATGAACCCTTCGGCGCTTTAGATGCCCTCACTCGCGGTAATTTGCAAGAACAACTCATGCAAATCTGCGAAGAAAATGAAGTTACTGCCGTCATGGTCACCCATGATGTGGACGAAGCAGTGCTATTATCTGACAGAATTGTCATGCTCACCAACGGCCCCGAATCGAAAATTGGTGACATTTTAGAAGTAGATATTCCCAGACCCCGCAAGCGCATGGAAGTTGTAGAACATCCCAGTTACTACAGCTTGCGTAGTGAGATGATTTACTTCCTCAACCAGCAAAAACGCATTAAGAAAATTCGCGCCAGAAAAACTGCCGACATTTCCCGTCATGGCTTAGAAAAAGTTAACCTAGAAATCGGCTTTTTACCCCTCACCGCTTGCGCCCCCTTAGCAGTTGCCAAAGAAAAAGGCTTCTTCGTCAAACATGGTTTAGATGAAGTTCATCTAGTGCGCGAAAGTAGCTGGCGTGGTATTGTTGATGGCATGAGTGGCGGTTATTTGGATGCGGCGCAAATGCCTTCTGGAATGCCCATGTGGTTAACTTTGGGAGGACACAACAACCAACCTTTCCCTGTTGTCACCGCCCTCACCATGACCCGCAACGGTAACGCCATTACCTTAGCAAAACGCTTTTACGACCAAGGCGTGCAAAGCTTATCAGACTTCAAAAGATATCTACTTAGCACCCGCGACCAAAGGCACACAATGGGCGTAGTGCATCCCGCATCTATGCACAACTTACTCCTGCGTTACTGGTTAGCTGCTGGTGGAATAGACCCCGACGCCGATGTAGACATGAAGACCATTCCCCCAGCCCAGATGGTAGCCGACTTGCAAGCCGGAAGCATCGATGGTTACTGCGTCGGCGAACCTTGGAATTACCGCGCCGCCGCCGAAGGTGTTGGCTTTACCATCGCCACCGACTTGGAAGTTTGGTTAGGACACCCCGGTAAAGTTCTGGGAGTGCGGGAAGATTGGGCAGAAGCTTATCCCAATACCCACATTGCCTTAACCAAAGCCTTGCTAGAAGCTTGTCAATACTGTGCAAATCCCGACAATGCCCAAGAGATTCGGCAAATTGTAGCAGGGCGAGAGTATGTCAGCACAGATTTAGAATACATCCAACTCGAAGATCCAGATAGCCTCAGCTGTGACTTAGACCATCCCCTGCGAGACTACGCCCATCACCAATTTTATTCCGAGTCTGCCATTAACCGCCCCAGCCGCACCGAACAAATTTGGATTATGAGTCAATTAGCGCGTTGGGGTGACACTCCCTTCCCTAGAAATTGGGTAGAAGTTGTCGAACGCGTCTGCCGAGTCCGCGTTTTCAGTACCGCCGCACGGGAATTAGGCTTAGATATCAGCTACATTCGCCAACCCATCCAACTATTCGATGGTACTCCCTTTAACGCCGACGACCCAATTTCCTATCTCAACAGCTTGAAAATTAAACGCGATTTCTCAGTCGCGGAAGTTATTCTTGACGCGCCAAGAAGAAAACTCGCGTCATAGAAGGCAAGAGGCAGAAGGCAAGAGGCAGAAGGCAAAAGGCAAAAGGCAAAAGGCAGGGGGAGAAAGAATTAATTCCCCAATCCCCAATCCCCAATCACCAGTCCCCAGTCCCCAATACCCAATCACCAAATCACCATGCAAAACCGCAATTCAACAGTTACCGACCTCAGAAAGCCACTAGGAAATACAGCCACCCGCCAGCCCTTCCTAGAAATCAAAGACGTTACCAAAGTCTATCCCACAAAAAAAGGCCCCTTCACCGTACTCGATGGCGTTAACCTCAACGTCGAGCAAGGCGAGTTTATTTGTGTCATCGGTCACTCTGGCTGTGGTAAATCTACGTTGTTAAATATGGTATCTGGTTTTAACTTTCCCACCTCCGGGCAAGTATTACTGGAAGGACAGCCCATTACCAAACCAGGCCCAGACAGAATGGTTGTCTTCCAAAACTATGCTTTGCTACCGTGGCGGACTGCTTTTGAAAATATTTACTTAGCTGTTAACGCCGTTTATCCTAATAAACCACAAGCTGAAAAAAGAGCGATCGTGCGCGACCATTTGGCAATGGTGGGACTGGCTGACGCGATGGAAAAGAAACCAATGCAAATGTCCGGCGGTATGAGACAAAGAGTTTCCATCGCCCGCGCTTTGGCGATTCGTCCCAAAGTTTTAATTTTAGACGAACCTTTTGGGGCGCTGGATGCTATTACCAAAGAAGAGTTACAAGAAGAACTGCTGAAAATTTGGAATGAAAATCGCTGCACAGTGTTGATGATTACCCACGACATCGACGAAGCCCTATTTTTAGCAGATAAGTTGGTGATGATGACCAACGGGCCACATGCAAAAATTGGCGAAGTTATGGAAATTCCTTTTCCTCGTCCCCGCGATCGCGCCCGTATCATGGAAGATCCACAATATTATCAACTGCGTAACTATGCCTTAGACTTCCTGTTTAACCGTTTCGCCCATGATGATGTAGGTTAAGTTTAAGTACACAGATAGGGGCACAATATATTGTGCCCCTACGATTAACTTATAGGCAAAACCGCGCCTTGACGTACAGGACGCTTGCGTTGGTGTAGCCGGTCGTAGACATCGCTTTTCCGAACACCACCAGCCTTCTGATATTCGTTGCTATTGTGACCGAATTATAAACTGGAAGTGCGTTAGCGTAGCGTCTCGTAAAGAAGGTATCGCTTAATTTTTACTTACACTTTCAAAAACCAGCGTTGGCGATACATCACAACACCAACAGCCCACCACAACAACACGGTGACTATGCCAAAAAACAGGGAACCATTAAGCGCCCCTGCCCAAGATGCGAAAAAATTCTGGTAAATCCAATTGTAGGTAGTAGGAGCGTTTTCTCCTGTACCGATAGTGGTTCTGACTAAGATTTTAATTAATAAAACAGACCCGACGAAAAGAGCGATCGCATTTAAACCCATAACTTCAAAAGGCTTACCCCAGCGACGTATCAACCGTACTTCGATGAGTTCGTAACAAGCTGCTAGCAAAAATAATGCCCAACCTGTTGTCAAAACCACATAAGAACTCGTCCACAATTTTTTATTAATGGGGAACGTCAACCCCCACGCCCAACCAATAATTAAACAACCGATTCCAAATAATCCTAACCCGATACTTGTACGTGATTGTACTGGCTGGCTGCGTATCCATTGCCCAGTGAAATAACCAGCGAGGACGCTTACTATTGCAGGAATAGTACTAAATAGTCCCTCTGGATCTCCCAGAAAATTAAAACCATCACCTTTATATAAATGTGCTTTAGGAATAATTAGGCGGTCAACATAAGCACCAAAATTACCTTCCCGCGTCAAAACACCCGCCCCATAATCGGGTACTGGTACATACATCATCGTTAGCCAGTAACCGATGAGTAGCACTGCTGCTAATATCCATTGACCTTTACGTGGGACGTTGAGAACAATCAAAGAAGCAAGTAGATAGCTAAGGCTGATACGTTGCAACACTCCCATCAACCGGATACTACTGAAATCAAAAGTCCAAACACCTTTATTCCAAAAGCCATTTAGGAGTAATCCCAAAGCAAAGAGAATGGCGGCGCGGCGCAATATCCGCCAGTAAACAGCTGAGGTTGGTTTATTACCTTCGGTGTACTTCGATAGAGAAAAACTCATTGCTACACCGACAATGAAGAGAAAAAAAGGAAATACCAAGTCAGTTGGCGTACAGCCGTGCCAATCAGCGTGAGCGAAGGGAGGATAGACATCATCTGCAACTCCCATCATATTGACAAGAATCATCGCAGCAATGGTAATGCCGCGAAAAACATCGAGTGAAGTCAGGCGCATAAGCGGAATTTTTTCCTTGATGAGCATCTAAGGTAACCCGCTTGATGCAGGTTATCAAGGAAAACTTATAGACTTGTATACAAGGTAAAATTTTGTAAACTAACTACCACTAATTGCTATGTCAGTCAAAGTTGGAGATACTGCTCCTAATTTCAGTCTACCCGCTCAAAACGGCTCAACAGTACGCCTGCAAGATTTTCGCGGCAAAAAAGCCGTTGTTTTATATTTTTATCCCAAAGACGACACACCCGGTTGTACGGCTGAATCCTGCGCCTTTCGCGACCAGTATGAAGTTTTTAAAAGTGCTGGTGCTGAAGTTATCGGCGTGAGTGGCGACTCCACCGAATCTCACCAGCGATTTGCTGCCAAGTACAACTTACCTTTTACACTATTGACCGACAAAGGCGACCAAGTACGCAAGCTATATGGCGCAACAGCAGCCTTTGGCTTGTTCCCTGGCCGCGTTACTTACGTCATTGACCAACAGGGAGTTGTGCAATACGTATTTGATTCAATGTTGAACTTTAAAGGTCACGTTGAAGAAGCCCTAAAAACGCTGCAACAGCTTGTGAAGTAGGGACTGGGGACTAGGAGTGTGGGAAGGGTGGTGAGATGAAATTCTCTCCCCGTCTCTCTTATCTCCCCAGTCCCCAGTCCCTAGTCCCTAGTCACTATTTACCCGAATGCGACTTTTCCGACATAGCAACATTCGCATGGGCTGACTTACCATTCTTACCGTTTGTATGGCCGTTACCATTGCGGGGTTGAATTACGCCATAACCGCCGTGGTTACGTTCGTAAATGACGTTTATCTCTCCTGTTTCAATATTGCGGAACATATAAAAGTCATGTCCGACGAGTTGCAGTTGTTCCAAGGCTTCTGCAAGGGTCATGGGAGGCATGGAAAAATATTTGGTGCGGACGACTTCGCTAGGTAGTTCGGGAGTGCGATCGCCAATTAAATCTGTGACTACTGAGTCTGCAACAACTTCTTCTGTTGGTTGGGCATGAGTTTTCTGATCTTGACGCCGTTCTTTGTATTTACGCAGTTGACGGGCAATCTTATCTGCAACTAAGTCGATGCTGGCGTATAAGTTTTCGCTGCTTTCCTCTGCACGGATCACGCTGCCATTGGCATAAATAGTTACTTCAGCTGCTTGTCTAGGATTAATTCGGGGATTCCGCGCTACGCTAAGATGCACATCCACTTCATGTGTAATGTTCTGAAAGTGATTAACTGCTTTCTCAATTTTTTGATGTACATACTCACGAATTGCATCGGTAATTTCAATATTTTTGCCGTGGATGACAAGCTTCATGTAAACTCTCCCGCTGAATATTTTTGATGTGTGAATTTGCTTTGTATGAAAAGAAGTTGCGGTAAGGTATATCACTCCCGCCAAAACAAATTGTGAACTTTTCTCATTTACTGCTGCTGTGTTGTCTCTAAACTCGTTGTATCTGAGTTTTTACCAAGCATATCCTTGATTTTACTCTTCATCTCTGCGTTGCTATCCAATTGGATATAGCCTTAGAACTCTTTGATGAAGAAATCTTAACACTAGCAGTTGTGACTACTTTTTCTTTTAAAGCAAGGCTTACAGAACTGTTGATAGTTGCTCCTTGTGCGTCCGGTTGAGGTTTGCTTGCTGTTGATAAAGAACACAAGTTTGGTGGAAGTAGATTTTGTTTGAAATGCAAACAATGTTATTAGAGTCATCAGCCAATATATTATTTCTATTCTCTTGGCCTGATGCTGATTGTAGAGAATTCCTCCCAACACCTATTAAGGTTATATATTCAAGCTAGCACTTTGTATTTTAAGATGCATGTTCCCTTGACTTTCCTTTAAAATCCTTTGCAAAGCTTGACATTTTTTTATTCTATTCCTGTAATTTGAAATATATTTCGTTCTTTTCACAGTTGATTTTTGGCATGATCCATAGTAATAAGCTACCCCAAAACCGTTGTTTGCTCTATAACCAAGGATTGATGCCTTACTTAGACGCTCATGGATGGCAGCGATCGCTCCTTACTCAACGCATCCACGACCCCAATTTAGATGACGTGTTAATTCTCCTCGAACATCCACCCGTCTATACTTTGGGACAAGGAGCCAACTCAGATTTTCTCAAATTTGATATTGACAAAACTGAGTATGATGTGCATCGAATTGAACGCGGTGGCGAAGTTACTTACCATTGTCCCGGCCAACTGGTGGGGTATCCGATTTTAAATCTGCAACGTTATCAAAAAGACTTGCACTGGTACTTACGCCAACTTGAAGAAGTGTTGATTCGCGTATTAGCAGTTTATAAATTGCAGGGAGAAAGAATTCCGGCTTTTACTGGCGTTTGGTTACAAGGACGAAAAGTGGCCGCTATTGGCATTAAAGTCAGCCGTTGGATTACCATGCACGGCTTTGCATTAAATGTTTGTCCAGACATGACAGGCTTTGAGCGTATTGTACCCTGTGGCATCTCCGATAAACCTGTAGGCAGTTTAGCCGAATGGATTCCAAATATTAGCTGCGAAGAAGTGCGTTTTTATGTAGCGCAGTGCTTTGCAGAAGTGTTTGGAGTAGAAGTAGTAGAATCACAGCCTGAAGGCTTTTTTGAGTGTGAATAAATTAAGCTGGCAATTATGTAATAAATACTATACCAGTCTGATTTAAATTGTGACACACTCATAAGAGTCATCTATCGTTCATAGTATCAAACTAGCTATTGAACTAGGGTTATCAAAGTTAGATCTAATTATTTACAAACTATTAACTCAACATTTTGCATCACTAAATTAGAATTTCGCGCGTGAATTACCCAACTAATCTTCATGTATATACCCCATCGTTACCATCACTGAGAGACCGTGACTGGATAGCTTTAAGAGAACTATTTGACAGAGATGATGGTGATGAAATTGAAGCTGACATCCACACTAATTTGTTTTGGTTAATACCTGAACCTTGTTGGGAAGATGACCCGTTTGACTTCTTGCGTGAATATCTTTAAGGTTTTTAACTAACCGCAGAGGCGCAGAGAGCGCAGAGGGGGAGAGAAAACAATATGGCTAAATTTGGTTTTCTGCGTTGGTTGCGCTTATGTATAGTTATAAGTTTTAGTTGTTTGTTATTGGCTAGCTGTGGTGGAAATTCACAACAGGGGAAGACTCTGCGAGTTGCTACTGAACCGGCGTTTCCACCTTTTGAGTTTCAAGGACAAGGTGGTGAGTTGCAAGGTTTTTCTATTGATTTGATGAATGCTGTTGGTACTGCTGCTAACTTTAAAGTAAATTTTCAAAGTCTGCCTTTTGATGGCATTATCCCAGCACTGCAAGGAAAAACGGTAGATGCAGCCATTAGTTCCATTACGATTACAGAGGAGAGGGCGAAGACGATTTCTTTTTCTCGTCCTTATTTTAAAGCCGGGTTAGCGATGTCTACGACGGGCTACGCCTACGCCATTCGCGCCGACAATCAAAATATTACTGGCTTTGACAGTCTCAAAAATAAAAAAATCGCCGTACAAATTGGCACAACTGGCGCAGCCAAAGCTAAGAGTATTCCTGGGGTGCAAATTCGCAGTTTTGATTCAGCACCTTTAGCTTTACAAGAATTACTCAATGGTAATGTCGATGCGGTAATTAATGACGCGCCTGTAACTTTATATGCTATCAACACAGGCAATCTCAAGGGAATTAAAGTTGTAGAACAATTGCTAACAGAAGAGTTTTATGGAATTGCTACTGCTAAAAATTCGTCAAATTTGGCATTAATAAATGAAGGTTTGGATAATGTTTTTAAAAATGGCACTTATTCGCAAATTTACGAAAAATGGTTTAAAGCCGAACCACCGTCATCATTACCAGTTACATCACCGTTTGAAAATCAAACTAGCGCAGATGTTCCAGGAATATTTACGTCAATTAATGTGATTTTACAGGCTGTTCCGACTTTATTACAGGGAGCTTTGGTAACCTTGCAATTGACGGTACTTTCTGTAGTGTTTGGTTTAATTGGCGGTTCTTTAATTGGAATTATTCGCCTTTCTCACATTGCACCTTTGCGTTGGCTAGCGAGGGCTTATGTAGATTTTTTCCGGGGAACGCCTTTGCTAGTGCAAATTTTTATGATTTACTTTGGGTTACCTGCAATTTTGCAACAACTTGGTTCAACATTTACTTTCGATCGCTTAGTGGCTGGAGTTATTGCTTTAAGTTTAAATAGTGCTGCTTATATTGCAGAAGTTGTCCGTGCTGGGATTCAATCTATTGAAGTAGGACAAAGTGAAGCAGCACGATCGCTAGGTTTGAGTCCCGTCCAAACCATGAGGTATGTGATTTTTCCCCAAGCTTTCCGGCGGATGATTCCACCCTTGGGTAATGAATTTATCAGTTTGTTGAAAGATACAAGTTTAGTTGCAGTAATTGGTTTTGAAGAATTGTTCCGCAAAGGACAGCTAATTGTTGCTGATAACTATCGCGCCTTTGAAATTTACGCAGGTGTAGCGGTGGTTTATTTATGTTTGACGTTACTTTCTTCCCAAGCATTTAGCCAATTAGAAGCTTGGATGAATCCCGTTAAACGCCAGAATAAATAGGATACTTAATAATTTTCAGTAGGGTGTGTTAGAGGATGTTTGAAAAGTATTGGGCGAATATAATTCGCTACTACACAAAGGTTCGCATAGCGTCTCGCAGAGAAGTCCACCTCCCTTGTCCTAACGTAAAATCAAGCTTTTGAAACCCACGGAGGTGGGTTTTGCCTGTGTAGCCGCGATTTCTAATCGCCGAGGCAAGTAATAAATTAGACTTTTCAAACAACCTCTTATGCCGTAGGCTAACGCACTTGAATAAAGGAAGTGAAGGGGAGCATCCCAATTTGGCTTTTAATTGATTGAGTTGCCTTTTATATATTATTTTTGTAGTAATAACTCGAAGAATGTTTCTTTATCAATGCCAATATCTTGAATCATTCCCATCAAAGTACCTTGTTTTATGTCTTTCCCAGAATGAATTGGAACGACAACTCTAATACCGCGAACATTCTTATAAATGGCATGACTACCCTTTTGACGATCGAGATAAAAACCTAATTTTTCAATAACTTTAACAAAATCTTTAGCTTTGACACTAGGAAAAGTACTCATATTAAAATACTTAATGGCTTAACAATTAAATCTTCTTTAGGAATAGGTTGATTATCAGCCATTAAACTTTCAAGATATAATTCAATAGCTTCTGTAATATTCTCAATAGCTTCTTCAATAGTATCGCCTTGAGAATGACACCCTTTGAGAATAGGACAAAAAGCGTGGTAACCACCATCTTGTTCTTTTTCTAGAAGAACGGTATAATTATAAGCTTGCTTACTGTTGTTTTTCATATTTCACCTTTTTTGAAAGCAGTGTTTTGACATTCACTAGAATCACGTCTATCTGGTTATTATAGCGATCGCCACAAAATAAGAACCCCGATTTTTTTAAAAAAGTCGGGGTTCTTTTGTGCTTATTGCATTAAAATCTGACGAATTAAAATACTCATCACTTCGTCAGCATTGCCAGTTGGTACTAATAGACTCCAGTCGCCAACACTAGCGTAGCCAATGACTTGCAGATAATGAATTGTGCTAGTAACTGCTTTTGAAGAACCTGTCAATACATGTTTAATCGGTTCTCTTTTGGGTAATGGATTAGCAGAAGGTTGATTTAAGGCTGGTATATTTAAGCTTTCGCTATCCAAGTATTGTTGCAGTTGCGATCGCTCTTGTACGAACTCTTCTTCTTGTGCCATGATGTTAATTATCTCTCAAAATGAGGGTTTAGGGAAAGGCGATCGCAAGCTCTTGGCGGAGGGCGATCGCCTTTCTTATCCTCATATTAAAGTATAATTTTATACTTGTAAAGTAATTTTATGAAAAAAAATCAGCATTTATTAGCAATTTTTTGAAGAATTTTATCTCAACTTGATGTTTTAATTAAATTCAATCAGCAAAAGCCGTAACTACTTTATTAAAATGCCATTTGACTTAATCAGTAAGAAGTTAAGATAGGTTTTATATAGAGAATTTGGATTGATTTAAGCCTGAATTAATCAAAAATATATGACAATTCTCAACGCTCGTAATTTATCCTTAGAAGAAGTTCATCGTCTGTTTGGCTTTCAAAGACAGTACAATGACTCATTTTCTAAATACTTATCCCTGGAACCTCTTACGGAAGCAGAGCAGCAGGAACTCAAACAAATTCAGCAAGACTTTGATAGATACCTGACAATAGGTAAAGTTTCTGAAGGTCAGGTAAAGTTTCTTGCAGTTGCACCTTTATTAAGATTAGCTGGTTTTTATCGCTATCCTATCGAGATTCTTTTAGAGGAAAATATTGCTGATATTGAAGTTGAGGATGAAGATATAAAAATTAAAGGCAGATTTGATATTTTAGCTATTAGTAAAGCGAAACATACAAAAGCTCAAACATATTTTTGGGTACTGTTGATTGAATCGAAAAATAGTCAAATTGATATATCAACAGGTTTGCCTCAGTTACTTACTTATGCTTATAAAAATTTAGAGAATCAAAAATCAGTTTGGGGATTAACGACTAATGGTAGAAGTTATCAGTTTGTCTATATCGAACAAGGAAATCCCCCTATTTATTATATGTTACCAGAATTAAATTTAATGGAAAGAGAGCGTTCAAATCAGTTACTACAAATTTTAAAAGCAATTTGTCAACTTTAAAAGCATTGATACTGGAGTTCGGTAAATTAACGGTGAGAATCAACCAGATATAAAATTTATGAGTCAAGCAATACCCAAACTAGTAAGCTTTGAAGATTTTGTAGCTTGGCGACCTGAAGGCGGAAGATATGAATTACATGATGGTGTAATTGTTGAAATGCCCCAACCAACTGGTGACCATGAAGATGTTGTTGGTTTTATAGCTAGAAAACTAACAGTAGAATTTGACCGATTAAATTTACCTTATACAATCCCTAAAACCGCGCTGATAAAACCTGCTAATTCGGTATCTGCGTACTCGCCAGATGTGTTGATATTAAATCGTCTTAATTTAGTGAATGAGCCGCTATGGAAAAAAGAATCAACTGTATGTTATGCGGCATCAATTCCCTTGGTAGTTGAGGTAGTTAGTACTAATTGGGATGATGACTACTACACAAAACAAGGTAAATATGAAGTGATTGGAATTCCTGAATATTGGGTTGTAGATTATCTTGGTTTAGGTGCTAAAAAGTTCACTAGCAACCCTAAACAGCCTACTATGTCTATTTATCAATTAATCGATGGTGAATACCAAGTTACTCAATTTAGAGGTACTGATTCCATCGTTTCGCCTACTTTTCCAGAATTGAATTTAACTGCCGAACAGATTTTTCAAGCTGGAGGTTTGCCAAGTAGTTAAAGATGCCGAGACTCATATATTGCACGCCTGCGACTGGAAGTCGCGGCTACACAGGCAAAACCCACCTACGCGGGTTAAAAAACTTGATTTGAACTTAGGACAAGGCAGGCGGACTTTGTTTGTATAGCCGCGATTTCTAATCGCTAGGGCTAGGTGCAAGATGTGAGGAGAGAGCTTTTTTACAACTTTTGAGACTTTTAAATAATTGGTCATACTTCATCATCGTAGATATTTTCTCGATGCAAAGCTTCATCATTAAGATTGGCATAGCTTTTTGGTGCTGTATCTATCCACTCCTGCCAAAGTAATAATCTCTCTGATGATGTTTGAGGTTTACTAGTTAGTAACGTTAAATGCTTGTTACTAAGCTTTTCTTGAAAGAGTTTTTGTTCTTCGGGAGAGAGGTTTAGTACTACTTCTACAAGAGAATTAACAAGTTGTACATTCATAATTGGTGTATGCGATTCACTGCCATACAGCAAAAGACAGAGCTAATTTCTACGATCGCACACTTGAAGTGAACGTTTACCAGTTTCTATCGATGAGTCAACTTTGAAAGTCATCGCAAAATGCTAAATCTAATCCAACTTAGATATTAATCTACGTGACGGAGCGATCGCGGCATAATTTAGAGTTAAGTTTTGTAGGGTGTGTTATCGCGCCAGCGTAACGCACCGCCACAGATTTGCGGTGCGTTATGGACGATAGTCCATAACGCACCCTACTGGCGAATGGCACTTACTTAAAGCTTAGTTGCTGCCCAGATCCCCGACTTCTTCAAGAAGTCGGGGATCTAAATCTGGGTTAAGTAAGTGCTATTCCAGCCTACTGGCTCAACTGCAAACACCGTCAACGAATATCAAAGACTCGTTGGCGAACCTCAGATATTCATCGCCAAACCTCAAATATTCATCGATAAAGCTCAGATATTCATTGATGAAGCTTAGATATTCATCGACGAACCTCTGAGTTTCATTCACGAGTATCAAAGACTCGTCGGCGAGTATTAAAGACTCATTCACGAGTATCAAAGACTCGTCGGCGAGTATCAAAGACTCGTTCACGAGTATTAAAGACTCGTCAGCGAGTATCAAAGACTCATTCACGAGTATCAAACACTCGTCGGCGAGTATTAAAGACTCATTCACGAGTATTAAAGACTCGTCGGCGAGTATCAAAGACTCGTTCACGAGTATTAAAGACTCGTCAGCGAGTATCAAAGACTCATTCACGAGTATTTATTAAGTATTCATGCGGTTTTTAGCGATTTTCGTGAAACTCCTGATAAAATCTGAGAGACTTGTAGTATGATTATGCACAACCGTATATTCACTACTTTATTTTTAACTTTATCTTTGGCGACCACACCCCAGCTTGTAGTTGCTCAAAACAATATTGAACAGCTATTTCAACAAGGCAACGCTGCCCAAGAAGCAGGTAAATACTCACAATCAGAGGCAATATATCGCCGGATTATTCAAATTGAACCAAATAATGCCACTGCTTACTATAAGTTGTGTGATGTGTTGGATTACCAGAACAAACTTGATGAAGCAATAACAGCTTGTCAAAAATCTGTTGAACTTAACTCACAAGATGCCAAAACTCACAATCTTCTTGGCTACATTTTTAATAGACAGAAGAAATTAGATGCCGCTGTTGCCGCCTACGAAAAAGCAATTCAACTCAACCCTAACGATGCCACTGCTTACAACAATCTCGGCAATGCCCTCAGCGACCAGAAGAAATTAGATGCCGCTGTTGCCGCCTTCCAAAAAGCAATTCAACTCAACCCTAACTATGCCACTGCTTACAACAATCTCGGCATTGCTCTCAAAGAGCAGAAGAAATTAGATGCCGCTGTTGCCGCCTACGAAAAAGCAATTCAACTCAACCCTAACGATGCCACTGCTTACWACAATCTCGGCATTGCCCTCAGCGACCAGAAGAAATTAGATGCATCTGTTGCCGCCTACGAAAAAGCAATTCAACTCAACCCTAACTATGCCACTGCTTACAACAATCTCGGCATTGCCCTCAGCGACCAGAAGAAATTAGATGCATCTGTTGCCGCCTACGAAAAAGCAATTCAACTCAACCCTAACGATGCCACTGCTTACTACAATCTCGGCATTGCCCTCTACGACCAGAAGAAATTAGATGCCGCTGTTGCCGCCTACGAAAAAGCAATTCAACTCAACCCTAACTWTGCCACTGCTTACAACAATCTCGGCAATGCCCTCAGCGACCAGAAGAAATTAGATGCCGCTGTTGCCGCCTWCCAAAAAGCAATTCAACTCAACCCTAACTTTGCCACTGCTTACAACAATCTCGGCAATGCCCTCAGACAGCAGAAGAAATTAGATGCATCTGTTGCCGCCTACCAAAAAGCAATTCAACTCAACCCTAACGATGCCRATGCTTACTACAATCTCGGCATTGCCCTCTACGACCAGAAGAAATTAGATGCCGCTGTTGCCGCCTAYCAAAAAGCAATTCAACTCAACCCCAACTATGCCACTGCTTACAACAATCTCGGCAATGCCCTCAGCGACCAGAAGAAATTAGATGCCGCWGTTGCCGCCTACGAAAAAGCAATTCAACTCAACCCTAACTATGCCACTGCTTACTACAATCTCGGCATTGCTCTCAGSGAGCAGAAGAAATTAGATGCCGCTGTTGCCGCCTACGAAAAAGCAATTCAACTCAACCCTAACGATGCCACTGCTTACWACAATCTCGGCAWTGCCCTCAGCGACCAGAAGAAATTAGATGCCGCTGTTGCCGCCTTCCAAAAAGCAATTCAACTCAACCCTAACTATGCCACTGCTTACAACAATCTCGGCATTGCTCTCAAAGAGCAGAAGAAATT
>LWTK01000053.1 GCA_003326205.1 Nostoc sp. ATCC 43529 | reverse complement strand
TTGACATCCCACAGTGCATCTCTTAAAAAATGATGTAGTGTTTGGCTATCTTTTAGACCCGCAGTTTTAGCTATTAGGGGCAGAGATTTTCGTGAAATTTCTGAAAGCATTCCCAGATGTAAAAATTTGAAGGCTTCAAAATGCCTCACATCCTCAAACACTGAACAATAGTGTTGACAATAGTTATCTATGAAGGCCACTGTGCTTACTGCTTGTCTGCGCGGCGTAACCATCTGTGTTACTTACTTTTTCCGGGTTTCTTTCTGATTATACTTTCCCTGTAGTAACAAAAGAGGGATTAAGGATAAATCTTGTAATTGGGCATGTTGAACATTAATATTGGCAGCAGCGTTAAAAGCGGAATTACGCTCTTGTTCGTTAGACATGGGTAAACCAATTTAGACAATTTAGCTTATTTTCTTATGGTTCCCATTTGAAGAAAGATGCGATCGCTGAAATCAGTAAAAACCGTAGGATGGAGCCATGCAGAAGATAGCAAAAACAGCAATGAAGATTTTGAAAGGTGCGATCGCTGATTTGCCTGCTACTGTGAAGCTAGTTAAAATCTGTAGTAAGCTCTACCACAATCTTGACCAATACAATACTGTCCATCTGGATGTAGGCGCTGCAAAACTTGAGCAATTGAGTCTGTGAGAATGATAGTTTGGGGATGCTCTTGAAAATTTGTCACAAATGTGCGTCAGACTTTGGTAGTTGAGTGCGATCGGCAAACTGAGGCGGTATGGCAATATCAGCAAGTGTTTCGCTCATGCTTGTCTTAATGACAAATTTATGTAGGGCTTTAGGCTTTGCATAAGGCATTAGGAATTAGTACAACACCTTGCTATATCTGGATTTCAGTGCTTTTACCCTGCCAGAATCCTTTGGATTGCGAGTAGAAATAGATAAAATCTTACTATTTTTAACTTGTATGTCTTTTAAGATAGGCGGCATTGTGGGGGCGATCGCTATTTTATTAAACAGTGGCGCAGTGATCGCTGAAGATGCACAAAGGTATGTTACTGTCGGTCACGATAAATTAGGAAATAGTATAGCCCTAGACACAAAAACTATTAAGGGCACAACATACAAACTTTACGGCATCTATGGAGATGGCATCTTTGAGACTACATTCGACGCATCGTGTACAGAATCGCGGCTTTTTCTCAATCACATAGCGATTTACGGTTCAGAGGGTGAGCTACTACAAGAGGATAAGGAAAAAGGAGAAATACCTTTTGTAGCAGATTCTTCACCAGGCAAAGGAATGCAATTTGTCTGTGAAAAAATTGGCGCTCGTGGTTGGTAGAGGAGTAGGGAGTTAGGAGTGAGGAGTTAGGAGTTAGGAGTTAGGAGTTAAGAATTAAAAGCAATTATTCCCCATGTCCCCATCTCCCCATCTCCCCTGCTTCCCATCTCCCCATCTCCCCTGTTCCCCATGCCCTACTACCTATGGACAAAACAACGTATCACGCGTTTCTCGTCCTGTTGTTGGATTAGTGCCTTTGGCAACTTTGCACAGTTTTTTTTGTTCATCTGGACGCAGCAGCACATCGGTAAAATCTGCTCCGTCAATGATTGCTCCATCAAATTTGGTGTTAGCAGCAAACGCCCCTTCCAAAATTGCATTTGTCAAATTTGTTTTGATGAGGCGGGCTGAGTCTAGAGTTGCATTTCTCAAGTCAGAGCCTTCCAAATTCGCAGACTCCAAATTTGCTGCAAAGAAACTGACACCACTTAAATTAGTATGGCTGAAGTTGCTCTGGCGAAGATTAGCTTTGGTAAAGCTGGAGTCTGTTAAATCGCGTCCTGAAAAATCAGCCCCGACCAAAATTTCTTTGTTATATTCGAGTGCCAAAGCGGTGGGAACAAAACCGACGGTTACCGTGAGGCTAACTATTGCCCAAAGAAATAAGCTGAGTATGCTTGTCAAAATCAAATAATATCTTTTACGCTCTAACTGCAACTCATTATCGGATGAGTTGAGCTGAGAAAATCTTATGCGATCGCTTAACCTAGAATTCATGGAATTCATGATGTTTTTAGTCAATGACTAACCTTCCTCCATCTCATTATCTAAAATCTGGTCATTTTGGAGAAGATCTAGTCGCCCAATGGTTGCAATCTACAGGGTGGCTAATTCTCCATCGTCGCTTTTCTTGCCGCTGGGGGGAGATTGATATTATCGCCGAATATTCTGGAGAAGCCGGGGAGGCAAGGGAGCAGGGAGCAGGGAGCAGGGGGGAAAGATTTCTTCCCCATCTTCTCATACTTCCCCCACCTCCCACGCTTCCAATGCCCTATGCCCTATGCCCTATGCCCCATGCCCAATCAATATTGGCATTTGTTGAAGTCAAAACCCGCAGTTCGGGAAGTTGGGACGCAGGTGGAAGAAGTGCAATTACCCTACAAAAGCAAGCCAAAATTTCGCGTACAGCTGGAATGTTTTTAGCCCAGTACCCAGAAAAAGCAGACTATACCTGTCGATTTGATGTTGCCATTGTCTACTGTCAGGAAATATCAAAAAACATGACTGGGATTAAGGCTACTCAAGAAGCTCTCGCTACTTCATCAGCAGCCGGATATGAGTATAGGCTGCAAGAATACATTCCCGCAGCTTTCGACTGTTTAATTGATAATGACAATGGTTAATCGGTAACGGATAAAATATTTTGATTACCAATGACCAATAATTTTGTACTATGGTGATAACCAAATCGGATCACGCCAAAGTTTCTGGACAGTAGCCTAAGCCCCGGACAAACTGTTGCCGGAAAGCCTCGATTTCGTCTCTCTCTGGGCTACCATGAGAGACTATCGCTACCTGGTAACGACGCATGACATCCACAGGGCACTGTCCCGCTTCCAAACTCCAAAGTGCCATCTGTACCCTCATTGGTGGCTCATAGCTAATTCCTAATTCATTTAGAAAAGCCCGAAAGTCACCATCTTCTTGAGGCGAGACTTGACCTTTGAGTTTGATCCTAACGACCCACCCATCAATTTGATGAATTACTGTGACGAACGAAACAGGTGTCTGGGGTCTAGCGTGCAGGTATTGAACGACCCTCAGAGTTAGACTGGCATTAGCCAAATAATACAAGTATTCCATGTTTGTTGGTGCTTGGGATCAAAGCCAATCCTACATATCTATATTCGTAAATCTATGCTTGTTCCCGGTAGGGTAAAAGCCCCCGTTTTTAGATGGGGAGGTTTACCCAATTTTTATGTTGATTTTTGCGTGTTACCTAATAAGATCTATCTTTTGGAGTAGAAATAAAATTGAGCAGTGATGTCATGGAGCTGCTTATAAGCGTAAGCTTAAACTCACTTTTTTCAAGCAGTATAAATACTAATCAATGAAGCAAGAAATATCACAAATTAATCTAAACAACACTTTTAGTTCACAAACAAAAGATTTGGAATTAGATTGTTCTGTAGCTGGGTATGACTATGAACTACCTCCAGAACTGATTGCCCAAAACCCAGCATTTCCTAGAGATAGTTCGCAGTTATTGGTGGTTGATTCTCCCAGTACAGGCATCGAAACAGCACCTCTAAACTACATTTTCCGCGATTTACCTACACTATTGCGGTCTGGTGATTTATTAGTAATTAATAATACAAAAGTAATCCCAGCGCGACTTTATGGTTATAAATCTAGTGGTGCCCAAATCGAGGTGTTGCTGTTGGAAGAGAAGCAACATAACTGTTGGTTAGCTTTAGTCAAGCCAGGAAAACGCTTTAAGCAGGGAGCGAAGATTTTTTTTGAAGTCAGGCAATTGGGGATTAGGGATTGGAAAGAATCTTCCCTAGCCCCTAGCCCCCAGTCGCCAGTACCCAGTCACCCACTCACAGCTACGGTTTTAGAAACAGACGCAGCGACTGGGGGGCGTTTGCTCCAATTTGATGTGCCAGAAGGAAAATCTTTGGTGCAACTGTTAGAGGTTTTTGGTGAAGTACCGTTACCACCCTATATTACTGCTTCTGAAGCTGCTGATGAACAGTATCAAACAGTTTATGCCCAAAGACCAGGAGCGATCGCAGCGCCTACGGCAGGATTACACTTTACCCCAGAATTATTAGAAAAGTTGCGCGATCGCCAAATTAATCAAGCTTTTGTGACGTTACATGTCGGTGTTGGCACATTTCGTCCCGTAGAAGTGGAGGACGTAACTACCCATCAAATGCATGAAGAATGGATTGAAGTTCCTGCTACTACAGTAGAGCAAATCCGCGCCACTAAAGCAGCTGGCGGGCGGATTATTGCTGTGGGAACAACAGTAGTACGGGCTTTAGAAGGGGCGGCTCAATCTGGGCATTTAGAACCATTTTGTGGTAAGACAAACTTGTTTATTTATCCGGGTTATCAATGGCGGGTGGTTGATGGTTTGATTACGAATTTTCATTTGCCACGTTCCAGTTTGTTGATGTTGGTCAGTGCGCTCATTGGCAGACAAAGGTTGTTGAAGATATATAATGAGGCGATCGCTTCTCGCTATCGTTTCTATTCGTTCGGTGATGCAATGCTAATTTTACCAGAAGCCGTAACAGCCCTCAGTCAAGGCTAAGAGTAATAGCTCTGGCTTAAATTCTCATCTGCACGCTGCAATTCTTTCCCATTTTTCTACAAATGCTCCTGGAGTTTTAATTGTTATGAAAAGCTATAAATTTTCGTAAACAACAAAAATTAAATTTCCAGTTTCAGTATATTCTGCTTGATGTTAGCTTGAAAGCTTTTGTCAAAAAAATGTCATCATTTTTGGCAAAATTGTAATTTTGAATGCGAGTCAATTTATGCGTGAATTTATAATTAAAATAGCAAAAACTATTGGACAAGTATTTACTTCTCCAATGCTCATATTGTTCCTAGTAACTAAAAATAAAGAAACTATCGTCATAGATATAAGACGATGGGCAAAAATAGTTGATTTAA
Source organism: Nostoc sp. ATCC 43529 (assembly GCA_003326205.1). Lineage (GTDB taxonomy): Bacteria > Cyanobacteriota > Cyanobacteriia > Cyanobacteriales > Nostocaceae > Nostoc. Next base: position 88,278 of record LWTK01000053.1, on the reverse strand, counting down.
CTAGTAATTCTGATTTAGCAAATTTATTATTCTTACTTTACAAATATCCAGAGTTTAGAAATCTGTATTATTACAGAATTAAAAAGGGAGGTTTCCTTGGATTCGCTCTCATGCAGCCGTTAAAAGTATTTTATAAAGAATGTCCAAGCCTGTTTTTGTACTGTGATAATATTGGTGCTGGTTTATTTATTCAACATGGATTCAGTACTATAGTTTCAGCAGAAAGTATTGGTGAAAATTGCTGGATTAATCAGCAGGTAACCATAGGATATACCAATAAAACTGATTGCCCAAAAATTGGTAACAATGTAACAATAAGTTCTGGAGCAAAAGTGATTGGAAAAGTCACTCTCAATGATTATGTAAAAGTAGGGGCAAATGCAGTTGTAGTTAAAGATGTTCCTGCTAACTGCGTTGTTGTTGGTGTTCCAGCCTATATAGTCAAAAGAGATGGGGTGAAAGTAAAAGAGCAGTTAGTTTAAATTGGTTGATTACTGGATTATAAAGGCTAAAGATAAAGATTTTTGCTTAAACTTTTCCCCAATAAAATCAACAAGCTTAATGACAAGAGCGTTTTTATCAAAGTCGAAGACTCTGGGAGTGAAAAATTCTTAATTTTTGATTTGTAATTTTTGATGCAGTGGTGGGTACTCTGACTTATAAACATACAAGCATAAGTACAGGTATGCCACTCGTGTCTAAAAAATCTCAATCTCATCAGTGGTTACGTTGGTTTTTGAAGGTGGCATTTTACAGAAGTTCTGGTAGGCAAAAACCCCTGTTCAGACTTCTGTTTGCTTCCTCTGTATTTTTGGTCTTAGCTGCACCGACAATTATTAATCACCCAGCAAGCAAGCTGTTAGCAGAAAAGCCGATTTCTCAAGACTTAGAAGCAGCAAGCTTTTTCCAACAGGGAGTCATCCGCTATAACCGCAACGATTTACAGGGTGCAGAATACACCTTTCGCCAAGCATTGCAGAAAGATCCTAACTTAAGTGCAGCACGCAACTATCTAGGTAATATATTTTTGCAGCAAAATCGCTTGGATGAGGCTGTGCAAGAATATGCAGAGGCGATTAAAATCCATCCCAATTTTAGTGAAGCTTATTACAACTTGGGATTAGTGTTGCATCGGCAAGGAGAAAAGCAAGCAGCGATTACTGCTTATCGCCAAAGTTTAGTAATTAATCCGACAAACGCCACAACCTTGTATAACTTGGGTTTGGTATTGTACGAACAAGGACAGTTACAGGAAGCGATCGCTGCATATCAGCAAGCAATTAATCTTGATAACAGCAACGCCAATGCTTATTTTAACTTAGCGCTTGCGTTGCAACAGCAAGGAAATATAGAGATGGCGATCGCTACCTATCGCCAAGCCTTACAGCTAGATCCAAAAAATGCCACAGCTTACAACAATATGGCAAGTTTGCTGGCAATTCATGGTCAGCCTGCTGAGGCGATTTCTGTTTATCGGCAAGCCATTCGCCAAAATCCGAAAAATGCCTCAGCTTACTATAACTTGGGAGTAACTTTATATAATCAGGGCGACATCAAAAAAGCGAACGGAGCATTGAAACGTGCCCATAATGAATATCGTCAGCAAGGCAACATTGAACAAGCCGAGAAAATTGAACAACTAATGCAGCAAATTGCCCAGAAGAGAGAACAACAGCAACCTCAGGCAAATCAAGCTGCTACTCCCTCCCAAACTCCAGATCCTACAACTAATGTAGAACAAACACCCCTGCCAGAAACGCAAAATCCACTAGAAACTCCTAGCGAAACGCCCGCTAGCCCCAGTGATGTACCTGTTTCAGCTGAACCACAGTCCAGTTCAACCAGTTCCGGACAGTGAACAAGAAGTCACAGTGACAAGGGGACAAGGAGACAAGGGAGATGAGGACATGGCAACGCTTTGGGAAAAGGGTAAAGGTTAAAGGGAAAATAGAGATCTTTCCTTTCCCGCTTCCCCTTTGCCCAATGCCCAATGACGCCACTTGCTTCAAGTCGGCAAAGCCGCCCAACGCAATGGCTCCCCAATGCCCAATGCCCAATGCCCCATGCCCAACTTCTTTAAATCGGCAAACGATTGATATCTTTGTTACAGCCAATAACTACCATTGCTGAACCACGTTCTAAACGCTTGGTGGGGTCAGGATTAATTTGAAATTTCCCATCCTGACTCACCGCTAGCAAATTCAAACCGTAGCGGTTGCGAAGTTGAAGTTCAGTAATCGTTCTGCCGTGAAATTCATCAGGCACAATTAACTCTACAATGCTGTTATCTGGGTCGAGGTCAAACCGATCTAAGATTGATGGTTTGGTGAGTGTACGCGCTAGGGCACAACCCGCTTCGTATTCAGGAAAAACAACATGATCTGCTCCTACTCGCCGTAACAGTTTACAGTGAACTTCACTAGAAGCTTTGGCAACTACATGGGGTACACCAGCCTCTTTCACATTTAGAGTGGTTATGATACTTTCTTGAACGTAGTTACCGATCGCTACAATTACGGTATCAAATTCAAAAATTCCAGCTTCTTTGAGTGCAGCCGGTTCGGTAGAGTCTAGTTGCAAAGCATGACCAACTATTTCTTCAGTCAATGCTTGGGAAACTCGTTTTTCATCAATATCTGTTGCTAGGACTTGATAACCGAAATTGTGCAATGTCGAACAAACAGATCTACCAAAACGACCTAACCCAATTACCGCAAATTGGTGGTTATCTTTACGTAAACTGCGAAAAAAACCTAACGATGACAGATTCACAGTTGTTATCCTTATTATCGCTCCCTGTATTTAGGGCAAAAAACGGTTATACCGCTTGAATTAAAAATTTTATTTTTGCCTTAGAATGTATATTTTATCAGTTTGGTCAGTAGTTATAAGTTAGGAGTGAGGAGTTAGGAGTTACAAGTTAAGAGTTTGGAGTTATTAGACCTTTTGCACGAATGCAAAATTTGCCCTCATCCCCCAATCCCTTCTCCCAATTCTGGGAGAAGGGGGGCAAATTTTAAAGTCCCTTTCCCACGCTTGCCAGAGGGATTTAGGGTGAGGGCTTTTGATTCATGGAAGAAGTCTAATAACTCCCTCATCTCCCCATCTCCCCATCTCCCCGCGTCCCCTAACTATCCTACGAGTAAGTTTTCTTCAGGATAATGAATTCTAGTAGGTCGTGGGTCTCCTAGTATAGCTGACATCAGTAGTAAAACACCTACTCGTCCAACATACATAGTGAGAATTAAGACAAGCTTTGCTGCTGTGGACACAGTTCCTGTGATGCCTGTGGAAAGTCCGACAGTAGCAAAGGCTGATACTACTTCAAACAAAATTTGAATAAAATCCAATGTTGGATCTGTGAGACTAATTAAAATAGTTGCTAAAATCACAGTCGCTACTGAACCCACCAATACACCGACAGCTTTCAAAATTAAAGATATTGCTATTTTACGTTCGTATAATAAAACTTCTTCTTTACCCTGAAGTATTGCTTTGGTGCAGCTTGTCAAGACTCTCAGGGTTGTTGTTTTCATGCCTCCTCCTGTACCACCTGGACTTGCACCAATAAACATAAATGCAATTGTAATAAATAAACCAGCGGTGGTCATTTTACTAATATCAATAGTATTAAAGCCAGCAGTTCTCGGTGTGACTGATTGAAACCAAGCTACTAATATCTGCTCATATAAATTTAATGAACCAAATGTTGCAGGATTTCTAATTTCTATACAGAAAAAAGCGATTGTTCCTAGAACCAACAATATAACTGTTGTGCTGGTGGCAACTTTAAAGTCTAGAGAAAATACTTGGGCAGTAGTTTTTTTGAGAATGCGATCGCGCAACCAAATATATATTTCTAAAATTACTTGATAGCCAATTCCCCCTAAAATAATCAACATTGTGATGGTAAACACTACTAAAAAAGATGATTGATAACCAATCAAGTTATCTTTAAACAAACTAAATCCGGCATTATTCCAAGCATTTATACTATGAAAAATTGCCAACCACAGACCATTTCTCCAACCATGATCGGGCACAAAAGCTGGCAGAAGTAAAAATACACCAGTGATTTCAAAAATTAATGTTGTGGCAATAATTGAGCGGATAACTTGGCTACTACCACTCATTCCTGGTCGGTCTAATGCCTGTTGAATTGCAATTTTTTGCCGCATATCAAACTTACGTCCTATGAGCAAAATCAGAAATGTGGTGGTTGTCATGTAACCCAATCCACCAATCTGAGCTAATAGGGCAATAAACAATTGACCCCAAAAGGAAAAATAACTACCAGGGTCAACTACTGATAAGCCTGTGACGCAAACTGCGGATGTAGAAGTGAATAGTGCCACAATTAAATTATTCCACGTACCACCGCTAGTTGAAAAAGGCATCATCAGCAAGATAGTTCCGATAGCAATGACAGCCAAAAATCCCAAACAAATTGTCCGAGCAACAGTCATAATTAATAGGTAATTCGTAATTCGTAATTCGTAATGGGCTACGCCCCGCTGCGCTAACGTAATTTTTGAAAGCTAAATTTAACCTGAGTTACCACCTCTTGTGTATGTGGGCTTTTGTATACAATTGGTATAAATTCGCGCAAAGACAGTTAATTAAGGTAAAATTGGCAAATTTTTCCCAGGAGGATACATCATGGTTTACATTCTCTGGAACAAAAATACCCTTATTTAATTAAAAACATACATGGTAGCCTACGAGTATGTTTTTTTTAAACTATGCTTTATCTTGAAACTGTTTTTTCATGAGTGCAACACTTTACCAGCGAATTCAACAATTCTACGATGCTTCCTCTGGTCTTTGGGAACAGATTTGGGGAGAACATATGCACCACGGCTACTATGGGGCTGATGGTGGTGAGAAAAAAGACCGTCGTCAAGCACAAATTGACTTAATTGAAGAATTACTAACTTGGGCGGGGGTAGAGGCGGCTGAAAATATTTTGGATGTAGGTTGTGGCATTGGTGGCAGTTCTTTATATTTGGCAGAAAAGTTTCATGCTCAAGCCACAGGGATAACATTGAGTCCTGTACAAGCCGCCAGAGCAACAGAACGTGCCTTAGAGACGAATTTGGGTGAAAGAACAAAATTCCAGGTGGCAAATGCCCAAGCAATGCCTTTTGATGATAATTCTTTTGACTTGGTTTGGTCGTTGGAAAGTGGCGAACATATGCCAGATAAAACCAAGTTCATGCAAGAGTGCCATCGGGTGTTGAAGCCTGGTGGTACGTTTATTATGGTGACTTGGTGTCATCGAGCAACTGATGAGTCACCACTGACGGCAGATGAGGAAAAGCACTTACAAGATATTTATCGGGTTTATTGTTTGCCTTATGTAATTTCTTTGCCAGAGTATGAAGCGATCGCCCGTGAATTACCATTAAACAATATCCGCACTGCTGACTGGTCGCAGGCTGTTGCCCCATTCTGGAATGTGGTAATTGATTCGGCATTTACTCCCCAAGCCCTTTGGGGTTTACTCAATGCTGGTTGGACTACCATCCAAGGGGCGCTGTCGCTAGGGTTGATGCGTCGCGGTTATCAGCGTGGGTTAATTCGGTTCGGCTTGCTGTGCGGGGGTAAATAAATATTGGTAAAGAAAATCGCCCACCTCATTGGCGCATAACCCTACATGAACTCTCTTCCCTGCTTTTCTGAGAATGTCCAATCCTTGACCATTATTGCGAGGATCTGGATCGATTATAGATACATATATCTCATGTATTTGAGGATATTTAGCGATCGCTAAAGCACATGAGGGTGTGCGTCCATGAAAAGAACAAGGTTCAAGAGTTACATACATTTTTAAGTAATCAAAAGCTTGAACTTCAATTTGGCGAAGTGCGTCAGCCTCAGCATGATCTTTGCCTGGGGCGTGGGTGTATCCTTGAGCTACTATGTTTTGACCATCTACAATTACACACCCCACTGGTGGGTTCGGTAAACATTCAGGCAAAGCTTTTCTGCTTTGTTCTAAAGCAGCCAGCATAAATATCTCATGCATTTTCTACATAAACTAATTAGATAGATTACACTACACCAAAAATTAGTTATTGATGATTTAAGAGATTTTCTCTATTAAAACTGAGTAACTGTTAGTTTAATGCCAGAATCCAGTTTAGGAACCTTGAAATACTCAACTGGCTCATAATTTTGATTTCTTCGGGCGTTTGTTAGCTGCGGACATTCCTTGAAGAAAGACTCTGGGTTATTGAGGATTTCCAACGGGTTTATTTTTGCACATTCTTGGTCTTGGACTCCTGAAATAGATTGAGAAGTTGGTCTGAGATTAAAAGTTTGTCCGCTAAAATTTCTCCACTTAGTATTAATAGTGGCGGGTTGAGTCAATAAAGCTTGAGCCTCATTGCCATCGCCTGTTGCATTTGGGACATTCTGTTCGTTACCATAGGCATTCTGTGGGATAGCAAGTGCGCTCATCACAATGATTAAGGGAATAGAAAAGGATTTCATCATTAAATTTCTCAAGCTTGTCAGTTTAATAATTACAATTGCTTAGATACAATTACCGAAAAATAGGAGCCTAGTTTTAATACTTCTTAAAGCATATCCAAAGAGCAAAGCGATCGCCATACACTGAATGGGTGAAAATGGAGTCCGGACATGGAGATAAGTCTGTAGTAAGATTCGTATGGTGCGATGTCTTAGGGCGATAGCGAAAAATATGATATAATACCACCGCTCTAGCAACACAATCGTGATTGCGATCGCTAATCAATATGATTTCTTAGCAGACATCCTTGAAGAAGAATTGCAATCTACGTTTCAATCCCTAATAGGGAGTTTAGTTAATTGCAATTCCCAATCGGTAAATGCTCAAAATGCGCCACCAGTTTCAATCCCTAATAGGGAGTTTAGTTAATTGCAATATTAAAGATTTAAATCTCATCCTTGTTATGGCAAAGTTTCAATCCCTAATAGGGAGTTTAGTTAATTGCAATGGATTTTGCTATGTAACACTGCGTTATATTGTGTTTCAATCCCTAATAGGGAGTTTAGTTAATTGCAATTTAGAATCTTCTGTTGGGGTTATACGTATCGATATCTCTGTTTCAATCCCTAATAGGGAGTTTAGTTAATTGCAATTAATTCCCTTTACCATGAAATACACGAAGTACTTGTTTCAATCCCTAATAGGGAGTTTAGTTAATTGCAATCCGCACCTTCTTATAGCCAACTTCCCGCTCCCGCAATTGTTTCAATCCCTAATAGGGAGTTTAGTTAATTGCAATTTAGAAGATTTAGCGTTTGAAACATCAAAATTGCTGTTTCAATCCCTAATAGGGAGTTTAGTTAATTGCAATGTTCCTGGTGTAGATCCAGATGCTGGTTTCCAAGAAGTTTCAATCCCTAATAGGGAGTTTAGTTAATTGCAATTTGCTGTACCATATAATCAAAGCATAATACCAGGAGTTTCAATCCCTAATAGGGAGTTTAGTTAATTGCAATAATCTCTCGAAAAGACAGGGATATCCAGCCAGATACGTTTCAATCCCTAATAGGGAGTTTAGTTAATTGCAATAATTTGGGTGGAAACGACTCCTAAACCAACTTGAAGTTTCAATCCCTAATAGGGAGTTTAGTTAATTGCAATCCTGTGCATTGTTCGTGTCGGATGGTGGCAAGTATTCGTTTCAATCCCTAATAGGGAGTTTAGTTAATTGCAATCGGTCAAGGTTTCGTTCGATGTATGCAATGATATGTTTCAATCCCTAATAGGGAGTTTAGTTAATTGCAATAACATTGGAAGCTGTGGTGGTTGGATCGGCTCAAGCGGTTTCAATCCCTAATAGGGAGTTTAGTTAATTGCAATGGCAGAAACTCGAAAGGCTTACTGTATTTGGTTTTCAAGGTGCAGTTGCGCGGATGAGTGAATCATAACACAGGAGATGGTAGTAACACCAGATGCAAATCGCTGAAACTTAGTCTCCGTAAGGTGCGCGGATGGTTTACAAGTCCTATAGTCCTCAAAAGCTTGTACGCATTAAGATGCAGCCATTTTTTGCTTCGTTTGATTTTCTACAGCTACCCATCCGCGCATCTGGCAACGAAATTAGTCTAATTGATGAAGATTACCACCATTATGATAGGCGATCGCCTAAAACTTACACGGCTTCTAACCTAACTTACCAAATCAGGAAAAACCTCTTGCACAGCGGGATGCACTAATTTATGATTCTGTACATTCACACCTTTAGCTAGGGCTGGGTTAACTTCCAATGCTTTAATTCCCAAATTCGCTAACTGCACAACATAAGGTAATGTACTGTTATTGAGTGCTTGAGTTGCTGTCCAAGGTACGGCTCCTGGCATATTGGGAACCCCATAATGCACCACACCCTCTTCGATGTACACAGGATTTGTGTGAGATGTGGCATGTAAGGTTTCCACGCAACCACCCTGGTCAACAGCAACATCAACTATTACCGAACCGGAATGCATTTGTTTGACTAATTCGCGGGATACTAGGGTTGGTGCCCTACGTCCCAGTACTAAAACTGCACCGATGAGTAAGTCGGCTTCTTTAACTGCGGCTTCAATATGAGCTGAGTTGCTGTAAAGGAATTCGACCCTAGAGCCAAATAGGGTTTCTAGGTAAGATAACCGTTCGACACTCACATCTAAAATCTGGACGCTAGCACCCATGCCCACAGCAATTTTAGCTGCTTCTGTGCCGACGACACCGCCACCGAGAATTACGACTTTACCCGGTCTGACTCCAGGTACACCACCCAAAAGCACGCCTCTACCGCCTTGCTGACGTTCTAGAAATCTCGCTCCAAATTGTACTGCAAGTCGACCAGCAATTACGCTCATGGGAGTGAGCAGAGGTAGTCTGTTAGCACCTGGTTGTTCTACAGTTTCGTAGGCGATCGCACAAGTGCCACAATCAATTAAATGCTCTGTTAATTGGCGATCAGCTGCTAAGTGTAAATAAGTAAATAATATTTGCCCTTTCTGCAAAAAATTATACTCTGATTTTAATGGCTCTTTGACTTTTACAACCAATTCCCGATTCCAAACCGCTTCTGCTGTGGGGACAATCTCTGCTCCAGCACTTATGTAGTCGTCATCTGTAAATCCAGCACCATCACCTGCTTGTGTCTGGACGAAGATGTTATGACCATTTTCTCGTAGCACCCGCACACTCGAAGGACTTAAACCTACCCGAAATTCTTGATCTTTAGTTTCCTTCGGAACGCCGATTTCCATATATCGCCTCTGATAATTTTTTTGTTTAACTGTAGCCTGCCAATCTCAAGCTTGCTACCGATCTATTCGGAATAGCTGTATTAGAAATAGCTATTCTCGGTCTTGAGGCTATCAATTTAATCCAAATGGCTGCCAACTCTTACTCTTGACTATTGCTTCAGTATTTATACAATATATAAAGAATAATAACAATTTATTAAAAAAGCGGTTGCAGGCTCCCTTTTAGGAGGCTTTAGCTGAATTTATCAATTCATCTTGGCATTTAAGCACTGCGATCGCTCCTCAACTGTCAAAATAAGCTAAAGGTTAAGGAAAAATTTAATTTCCTTACTTTTTATGCCAGTCCGGTGAATCACTGAACGTTGAAATCTCTGTACGTCCCCGCGTCAGAGCGTCCCCGGTATCAGTCTTAATGATAAATTTTCAACCGGTGCCATTACTCCTTGCTCAACCGATACCACAAAGTCTGATATTAAGTCCCGTTTGCCGAAAAGAGGTTTCTAAAAAATGACACAACCACAACCAACAATTACACCTAAACTAGAAGAGCCGAAGTTTGGCTTTAACGAATATGCTGAGCGGTTGAATGGTCGAGCTGCAATGATTGGCTTTGCCTTGATGTTGGTGATTGAATACGTCACCAATCAAGGGGTGCTATCATGGCTGGGTCTAAAATAGTGCCACCAACAAGCACACAAATTGTAAGCTAGTATTTAGAGGAGTTTTAACCAGCTGGTATAACCAGTTGGTTTTGACTTTAAAGACTGATAGCGAAGTACTTCGCTCTCAACACTTTAATTAGATTTATTTCTAAATTGTTGCCGTAGAATGTAACCAAGAGAGGAATCTAAATATCTATTACTGACTGAAATATCTTATAAGTTGCAATTAGCACATGTATAGCAGTTGCAAGGTGGGTTAGGACATCAACCAAGTATAAAAGCCGAACAAAGATTTTCAAAGCTGTTGCCTATTGCCTATTGCCTGCAATAAGAAGGTTAATGAGTAGGCTTCCTCACCTACTCAAGAAAATCATAATTAAATTAGTTTATGCCTTCAATGAAAAAGGCAAAATATAGGTGAGGTATTCTTGGTCAATAATATACACAAAAGGTGAACTGGAACCAATCAACCTGTGATGAATGCTGTATTACCTCGTTTTTTGAAGTCAACCTACCGTAAAGAACCACTAATCAGTATATTGATTACGATGGGACTGGTAGATGCCCTGATTGGCGGATTGGATGATAGCTGGTCGTTGTTTGCTTTTGGTTTGGGAACGGCAGGGATAGCGCTAGGCTTAAAGTTGTGGCGTATTCAACAGCGTCGTCCTCTACCAGAAGAGCCTATAGTACAACATTACTTGCCCTCTCGTTCTTCTAGTCCAACTTTACCAATGCTAAGTATTTCTAAGAAAAAACCACCTCTTTAGGGAGTGTTGAGTTAGGAGTTAGGAGTTATGAGTGATAATTCATAACTCTCGAAATATTTGTTTGTATATGTTTTTTTATACCTACTCGAAAAGTGAGGAAAAATAGTGAGGAGTGAGGGAAGAGGTGGGGGGAATTTGTGGCGTCGGTATATTATCCTGGCATTTATGGTAGCTGTTGCCCTTCCAGTAACGACCTGGGAAGGGTTTTATATTCATCAGGCTGATGCTGCCATTGAATTTGCACCAAACTCCGAAACTACAAATAATTTTGCGAATTTCCAGCAACTTTACACCCTCAAAGGACATACTGGAACTGTTAAATCCCTAGCCTTTACTCCAGATAACAGAATTCTGATCAGTGGAGGTGCTGAAAACGAAGGTATAATTCGTCTTTGGAATCCAGCAAACGGCAAAAAATTGGGAAATATTAACAAAGCACACAAAACTTCCGTAGAATCTTTAGTAATTGCGCCAGACGGTCGAACCCTCGTTAGTTGCAGTACTGACAACACGATTAACCTCTGGAATGTGAAAAATTTCAAGTTTAGCTTTAGCCGCTCTTTTGTAGGACATACAAGTAACGTATTATCTTTAGCAGTATCTCCTGATAGTAAAGTTTTAATTAGCGGCGCTTTAGATGGGATTCGCTTGTGGGATTTATTACAGCAGCGTCCCCTTGGGAGTTTAGCACGCTTTAACAACTTGATTTATACAGTGGCTATTAGTCCTGATGGGCAAACCTTGGCTACTGGCGACAATAAAGGTACGATTAAGTTGTGGAGCCTAAGTAGTGGTAAATTAATTAGTGAATCAGTAGCTCATACTAATTCTGTGACTGCCGTCGCCTTTACACCCGATGGACAAACATTAGTTAGTGCTAGCCGCGATCGCACCATAAAAGTGTGGAATGTCAATAGTGGAGAATTATTCCGCACCCTAACAGGACATAATAACTGGGTAAATGCGATCGCCATCAACCCAGACGGACAAACCCTTGCTAGTGCTGGTAGAGATGGTATTAGGTTGTGGAATATCAGTTCAGGTGAGTTAATCAATACATTAAGTGGACATACAGACTGGGTAAGTGCGATCGCTTTTAGTCCAAATGGACGAATACTAGCCAGTGGTGGATTCGATCAAAAAATCAAGATTTGGGGAATTCCAGTAAAACGTAAGTAACAATTTATTAAGCTTATAGATCAAAGTTCATCTCGAAAAATTTCTCACACAGCGATCGATTACTTAATTAAAAAAGTATCCCTCAACATCCTCAGACAACTAATTTATCAAAATAATAATAGCGCTTACTCAACTAGAGCTAAGCGCTACTGTTTTAATTAAATTCAGGGAAAAAATATAGTGATAGCAGTTGTCAGCTAGGTTCCGACATAAATTGATGTAGAGCTGTAACATAACCAGACTTTTAAGCCAGTTGCCTATTGCCTGTTTACTGCTATGAATCCCTGATTTTTACTAATAATTAATTACAATTTAATTCCCTAGATTGCACTGCGGCGACTTAGCAAGTTCCACAGGAAAACTGCGACAATTGCACCAAGAACTGCTACTAAAACTCCCGTTAAGCTCAGAGTTGGAGCCGCTAGAGCCAAAGTTCCTGTACTGAAGAATACACCCAGACTTCCCCCAACAAAAGCACCAATTATTCCTAACAATATAGTTCCTAAGATTCCGCCGCCCTGATGACCGGGGTAGATAGCTTTCGCAATAGCACCAGCAATTAAACCTAAAACAATCCAAGCAAGGATATTCATTGTTGTTAACTTGATAAACTTTTCTCACTGACAAATACACAATAACAATCTCAACATTGACATTCACTCTCCCAACAGAACCAATTCTTAATACCCATAAGGATGAATTCCTATTACTTCTGATGATGAATTCCCCTAATTCCAATGAAATATAAATTGAGAAAAAGCTTTCATTTTATCTGGGACGAGAGACTTATAGGAATCATATTTAATTTTTTAACAAAATATAGGTACTGTAGGGTACATTACGATGAAATCCTTAACGTACCATTACGCTGGCTCCCCTACTTATTTTTTCAAAAATCAAATACTATTCCTATATAAACTCTTGCTTATAATTGCGGTATAGGCATTTATAGTTAGCAGTGCACCTCTATTTTCAGAATTAAGCTAAAGTTTGAAAGCCCAATATTAATTTGATACTGTGAAGGAGTAAATGGCTTGTAGGTGCGACCAATGTTTAAGATGTCATCAATTACTGGCTTGCTTCCATTTGCTACTGTTACAACGACCTTGGCACTAACAACACTTATTTTCTATCCATCAAAAACTTTGTCACAAACACCAAGTGACCAAGGCAACACAGTTCCCCAGACAGGTTGCCTATCTGGGTATCCTGATGACACATATCAGGGTTCGCGCCCAGTTACGCGCTATGAATTTGCTGCTGGCTTGAATAGATGCCTAAATCAGCTAAATCAAGTTATTCCCGCTAGGGCGGATTTAGCAACGAAGCAAGATTTGGAAATTTTGCTCAAACGACAGAGGGAATTAAACCAACAACTTCGAGAACTTAACGAGCGAGTTGATACCCTACCTGCGACAAAATAAGCATTTGATGTAGTTAGTTTATGCTAACGCTCATTTACTTCAACTTTCTCTTAAACAACGAGTGGCAAGACTTGATGGCAGTCTGGTCAAATACCTACATAATTTATTAGACTTCTTCGATGAATCAAAAGCCCTCACCCTAAATCCCCCTGGCAAGCGTGGGAGAGGGACTTTGAAATTTGCTCCCCTTCTCCCACAATTGGGAGAAGGGGTTGGGGGATGAGGGCAAATTCTCCATTCGTGCAAGAGACTCCATGAACACAATTCACAACAAAGGAATGAAAATATTTCTTTCCTAGTCACCAGTCCCCAGTCCCCAGTCCCTATTTTCAAGGCAGGTCTATTAAGACAACTTTTACTAAGTGTTCGTTAAGCCCGTACAAAAATGGTCGGTTGTCACACACACCAGTCTGATTGTTATTAGTCAAAATATAGTGGTGCAATATATTGCACTCTTACAAAAGCTAAATACAGAGGTAAATTATGTTTCCTTTTTGGGGTAATGCCTGTTATGGAAGCGAACCCATTTCGCACAAAGCTAGCTTAGAGCGAAAATTAAAATTCTTGATTTGGATGCGAGATGATTTAGAGTCCAAGCTGGCTGGTCTTAATGCTTCTATTGATACCATTCGCCAGCAAATAGAACGTTCTGATACAGCTGCATAAAACTTAGTTCTTGCAGAGATTTATACTTAAGGTGATTGTAACTCCTTTGTGACTGGGTGCTGTACATAGACTGCATCAATGCTGAGTCTTAGTGCAGCACTCTGTCACAAACTACTGCCAAAATTTTAAAAATGGAAAATATTATCTCGATTGTTTTAAATAAGTGGTTAAAACCGCAAAAAGGCTCTGTTTTACTATTTGATTCAATTGCTGCCGCTAGTGAGATTGCTCTTATGCTTAAGGGTCAATGGGATGGCTGCAATGGTGTAATCGTGGCTAAATGTGATGAAGTAGCTGTTAATACTGTTGCCAAACTTCAGATAGCTACATGGTGTTATGAAGGCGCATCAAAAGCTGTTTTACATAGAGTAACAACTGATGAAATTTTACGCCGTTATGCAACAGGAGAAAGATATTTTGTTAATGCTAATTTGAGGTGTGCAGTACTTACATCGGTGAAACTGAGTGAAATTAACCTAAGTTATGCAAAGTTGAGTTGGGCAGATTTAAGCCAAGCTAATCTCAGTAAAGCTGATTTAACAGCGGCAGAACTGTGTCAAGCTAATTTAAGTGGAGCCGACCTAAATCAGGCATACTTAATGAGGACAAACTTTAGTGGGGCAAACTTGCAACAAGCTTCACTAAGAGGAGCTAACCTAAGCAGCGCTAACTTAAGTGAAGTTAATCTCACTGGCGCAGATTTAACAGGAGCTAATTTAGCACTAGCAGACCTAAGAGGGGCAAATTTCCAACTCTGCAACTTGAGTGGGGCTAATCTAACAGGTGCAAAGTTAATTGAAAATGATTTGGCTTTTGCTAAACAACGATAGTTGATTAAACAAATGATAATTAAACCCCCAAAGAGGGCTTAATTATCCTCCAAATTTTATTAGCGAACCGCAACGAAACCAGCTTGCTCAATTGCTTTTTGCCCTTGTTCAGTTAATAAAAGTTTGGCGTAGGCATCGCCTATTTGCTGTTCTCGTCCTTTATTCTGCTTAATAATCACAAACATCTCAGCAGTAATTGGATAGCTACCATTTTTAATAGCCTCAGTATTTACTTGATTACGCTGACGTAAACAGTTTTCAGGTGACACTAGAGGTTCGCGGTAAGGGGGAATTAACTCACTAGAAGTACGACCCAATGGCAAAGCCTTCACACTACACTGAGGAATTACTGAACGAGCAGAAGCGTAATAAAGACCACCAGGAGTTTTGCTCAGCTGGCGCACAGCATCTGTAGTTGAGTAGACATACTGTACATTGGAGCCAAATACTTGCCCCTTCGAGTTGTTATTGCTAGAAAATATTACTGTATCTGCGTTTTCTGGTCGTTGAGACAAAGGCATAATGGGCAGGTTTGGGCCACCTACTTGCTGCCAGTTAGTAATTTTTCCAGAATAAATCTGCTGCAATTGTTCAAAAGTTAAACCCGGCACTTTCAATGATGGGTTGACTACCACTGCTATTCCATCAATGCCTACCCGGCGTTGTTCAAGGGTGAAGCCTCGCTGTGTGGCTATTGCTTGTTCTTCATCTGTCAGAGGGCGGGAGGACTGAGCAAAGTCCAATTGTCCATCAAGCAACATACGAATACCTGAACTAGAGCCAGGGCTATTCTTTGTAGGGTCTACGTAGCGTAATTGTAGTTCAGGGCGATCGCTTTGAATCTGAGAATCTACTAATTGCCGGATAGATGCCCAAGCTGTACTACCACCGTAGTTAAATGAGCCGCTAGGAACATCCGTAATTGTCTGAAAATTCGATCTCCCACTAGAGGGGGTTTTTACATTTTGATTAGAGGAGTAAGAGTTAGTACTATTACGGGATAATAAGTTTGGCTTGAGTAACCACCAAAGCAATCCGCCAATGACCATCAGTGTCAATACTTTACCAATAATCAAACCTCTAAGAAAGAGGGCAATTTCGCCGTTAATTAAAGCTTTTCTTTGGTTGGTATTGTCCATATTTTTAAATTTTATTTATCGATTTGTATTTATAGTACAGTAATTTCTCAGTATTTACCCTATAAAAATCTGTCGATATTTAAGTTTTAAGTGAAGCTTTTATCAGCCAGTCAATATCCAGCTTTTTATTTCAATATCTCCCCAACCAAGCCTTTTCAAGGGGGGAATAAGTTAATTAAAGTCCTCTTTTTCAAAATCGATTTAGGATGATTTCAAGTTTTCACATATCAGTTATTAATTTTTAAACATCTTCCAAATAGAAGATTATTTGTTTGTTATGCAGTTAAATTAATTTCCTGGGTGGTCTTTGCAATGAATGGTGCAATTGCTTTTATTGAATTCTGTTTTGGTACTTTAAGGTATTTGTATTAGTTCAGTGTGACTGATGAATAAATTTTTCTATGATATTTTTTAATTGAGTAGGTTGCTGTGGAATTGATGTACTTGCATTCAAAAATGTATAGATTAAAACAAGTACTATCAAACTAGTGCTAGCGCCGAGTCCAATACCCAGTAACAAAATAAAATTCCTGTAAGCTAGAAAATAGCTATCGACAATATTTTGCTTTAGCCCACCAGATTGTGATGACTGTAATCCCACCAAACCGGAATTAAGCGCTTCCAAAGCTTCTGCGGCAGATTGATAACGTTGGCTATGGCGATCGCAAACCATTCTGTCTAAAATATCTGCAAAACCATCGCTTACCTGTGCCTGATGCCGCCAGATAACTTCTCCAGTATTAGGATCTTCTTGTAGCTGACTAGGTACTAACCCTGTGAGAGCTTGAATACCAATCATCCCTACTGCATAAATATCGCTGGAAAGTTTTGGCTTTCCTTTAGCCTGTTCGCTTGGCATATAACCAGGAGTGCCAACCACAACGGTTAAACCTGCTCCTAAAGCACCAATTTTTTTAATACTTCCAAAGTCAATTAAGACAATCTTGCCATCGGAGTGTCGCCGCATTAAATTTTGCGGTTTAATATCTCGATGAATAATGTTGTGTTCATGCACAAAGGCTAATACTTCCAAGATATCTTTCAATAAATTGAAGACTGCATTTTCTCTCAGGCGTTGGCCTGGGATAATTTCTTGAGTCAAGGAATGGCCATCAATATATTCTTGGACTAGATAGAAATCCCCACCTTCATCAAAATGAGCAAACAATCGAGGAATTTGCTCGTGGTCGTTACCTAGCTGATATAAAACTTCTGCTTCTCTGGCAAATAATTTTTTAGCGATCGCCCCAACAGTGGGATTAGGATCTTTTGGGTGGAAATGCTTGACAACACAATGCGGTCTTCCTGGTAGATCTAAGTCTATAGCTAAATACGTATCGCCAGAACCTCCGCTTCCCAACTGTTTAATAATTTCAAAGCGATTTCTAAGTGTTTTTCTAACAAAACTTTGGTGATATCTATTACGTATTCCACTTTCTAATGAGTAGTGTTTACCAGATTCTGCGCTTTCCAACACTTTAACAGTCTCAAAGCTACTCCTGAATGTTTTTTTGATGAGAGGGTTCTGGCTCATGTGGCGTATATTATACTGTTAATTGCTGACCATTCAGAGATTGTCATAGCTTGGGTGAAAGAATAAATATTTACCTCTTGATTTTTCAATTTTGAGGCAATCATCTTTCCAGAACTCATATAGTTGAAGGCAGTTTTATGTTTTGGTTTGAAATTTAAGTTTTAATCTACAAATAAATATAAATGATACAAGTTTTGACAAATAAAGTAAATGCAATACTATAAGTAATTAAAACTCTATGTCTTTCCACTGGTATAACAAGTAATAGGCAACATGGAACAGGCAATAGGCTTGGAAGTTTCTTTGTATCGGTGTTTTCAGCTGCCAAGAGGATTTAATTTGCAAATCTTTTTGTGTTGGCTGTTGACTATTGACAGTTAACCGTCGGGGGTCAACAGCATGAGCAATCCTGCAATTTAAAAGCGTAATATTACCATCATTTTATCTCCTAAACTCTGCTTCGATTGCTATGGCACAGAAACAGAGAACTACACTACTCCTTATTCCAGTACAAAGTTCATTAATCGCCTCTGTACCTATTCTCTGTGTCAATTGTAGTCTATGGCATTTGGAAGCTAAACGCATCAACTATTCGTATAATCCTTTTATTAAGAGACTTTTTTTGCCTATTCCCTATTGCCTATTCCCTTCTATAGATACCTAAAAACTCCTGTTAGCGTCTGACTGGATACTGAAAATAAAAAAGCCCCCAAAGGAGGCTTGTATAAGTTGTTCGCGTGGAGTGAACAACTAATTAATTAATACTCACAGCAAATACAGTAATCCGAACAAAATAATCCAAATAACATCAACAAAGTGCCAGTAAATTTCAGCAGCTTCAATACCAAAGTGCTTTTCACTACTGTAATGGCCTTTAACGCGCGATCGCCACAATACAGCAAGAATCGCTAAAACGCCGATGGTAACGTGCAGTCCGTGGAAACCAGTCAAAACATAAAATGCACTGGCAAATAAGTTGGTAGTTAAACCAAATTCTAGATGAGTATATTCATATACTTGCCCTACCAAGAAAATAGCACCCATCGCGGCGGTAATTGCTAACCAAATCCGCGCACCCCGCGCATCATTCTTTTTAATAGCAGTGTCGGCATTGTGCATGACAAAACTACTAGCAATCAGATTGACAGTGTTAACACCGGGTAGCAATAGTTCTAACTCTGGGGTACCTTCTGGAGGCCAAGCAGGTAGGGTAGCGCGGAAAGCCAGATAGGCTCCGAACAGCCCCATAAAAATCATCCCTTCAGCAATCAGGAAGACAATTAGCCCAAACAAACGATGGTCTGGATGTTCTTCATGATGGCCGACAGCTGCTTCTGCTGCATGATGATGATTCAGTTCAGTTTTAGCTGGGTCAATCGTCTGACTTTGCATGAATCTTGATAAATGTAGAGTGGGGATTGGGAGTTGGGAGTTAGGAGTTAGGAGTTAGGAGTTGGGAGTTAGGAGTTGGGAGTTAGGAGTTGGGAGTTGGGAGTTTTAAACTAATAACTTTATTAAACTCATAACTCATTATTCATAACTCCTAACTCTTCACTCCTAACTCTTTACTTTCGATCTTCGGGATTAGCAGCAACCGCTGGGTCGGGTTCTGCTCTTAATACCGAGTTCGGGCCAGCAGACAAGACTGGATTGGGGTCAGATAAGGGTACGCCTTCTTTCGCCTTTTCCAAGCCGTAGTCGTAGGGGCCTGTAACTAGTACTGGGGTTCCTTCAAAATTTTCGATCGCTGGCGGTGAGGTAGTCATCCACTCTAAGGTTAGTGCCCTCCAGGGATTATTACCAGCTTTGTCTCCGTATAACCAACTCCAAATCGCGTTGATAATGAAGGGAAATGTAGAGACTGCCAGGATATAAGCACCATAGGTGCAGATTTCATTGAGTAAAGTAAATTTGGGATCGTACTGGGCAACACGGCGGTTCATACCCATCATTCCTAGCTTGTGCATCGGTAAGAAGGTCATGTTTAAGCCGACAATTGTCAAGGCAAAGTGAACCTTACCCCAAAATTCGTTGAGCATCCGTCCCGTCATTTTCGGGAACCAGTGGTAAATCGCCGCATAAATACCGAGAACGCTACCACCAAATAAAACGTAGTGTAAGTGTGCCACTACAAAATAGGTGTCGTGGACGTGAATATCAAAAGGTACCGCTGCTAACATCACGCCACTGATGCCACCAATCACAAAGGTGCCAACAAAGCCCATTGCAAAGAGCATAGCAGAGTTGAGTTGAATTTTTCCGCCCCACATTGTTGCCAACCAGCTGAATATTTTAATACCAGTGGGTACGGCGATGATCATGGTGGTGATCATGAAGAACATTCGCAGCCAACCGGGGATACCGCTGGTAAACATGTGGTGTGCCCAGACGATTAGCCCTAAAAAGCTGATTGCTAGAGAAGAGTAGGCGATCGCTTTATAGCCAAAAATTGGCTTGCGGGAATGCACGGGGATAATTTCTGAAATTGCGCCAAAAAAGGGCAAAATCATGATATACACTGCTGGGTGCGAGTAAAACCAGAACATGTGCTGGTAGACAACGGGATCGCCGCCCCCAGTAGGATTAAAAAATGTCGTCCCGGCAAGTAAGTCAAAAGCTAGCAGAATCAGACCTGCTGCTAACACTGGTGTAGATACCAAAGTCAATGCTGAAGTAGCAAACATCGCCCAGCAGAACAAAGGCAATTGATTGAATCCCAAACCTGGGATACGCATCTTCAGCATTGTTACGAGGAAATTGATTGCCCCCAAAATCGATGATGTACCGAGTAAGAGGACACTCATAATCCAAATTCCCTCACCTACTTGACCTGTTACCAAGCTCAGGGGAGGGTAGGAAGTCCAACCTGCATCGGGGGCATCACCGACCACTAAACTAGCGATTAGCAACAGACCAGAAGGCGGGATCATCCAAAAGGCAACAGCATTCAAGCGTGGGAATGCCATATCCTTTGCCCCAATCATCAAGGGGATCAGGAAGTTAGCAAAACCCGCACCAGCTGGCACGATCCACAAAAAAATCATGATTGTAGCGTGCAGTGTAAACAAGCTGTTGTAGACTTCCGCGCTGACAAAATCTACTTCTGGCGTTCGCAGTTCTGTACGAACTAAGTCAGCAAGCACACCACCGATACAGTAGAAAATGAACGTGGTGACCAGGTATTGAATCGCAATTACCTTATGGTCGGTATTGAAGGTAAAGTAATCTTGCCATTTTCTCACCGGTGGTTCTTGACCATGAGCGGGGATATTGGCGGTTTCTTGTAACTGAGCTTGTGTCATAGGAATGAGTCATTAGTCATTAGTCATTAGTCATTAGTCATTAGATTTTGACTAAATGACATATTGACTAGTGGTGAATTTGATGGAGCATTTCTGGTTGAATTCCCATGTCCTTTGTGTAGGGGGCAAGAAATTCATGTGGGGATAAATTCGCAGGGTTAACGGCAATGGCTTGGTTAAGTGTTTCTTTGTTGGCAACTAACTGCTCTTGTTGCCATTTCTCAAATGCTTCTTCTGGCTCAACTACCACTGTTGTTCTCATAGCACCGTGGTATGGGCCACAAAGTTCAGCACAAATTAGAGCATAATCGCCTACTTTGTTGGGGGTGAAGCGAATCTCACTTTGCCTACCGGGGATTGCATCTTGTTTGAGACGGAACTCTGGCACCCAAAAGGCATGGATCACATCGTTGGCTGTCATATTGATTTGCACTTCTTTGCCGATGGGAACGTGCAGTTCACCTGTGGTTATCCCAGTTTCTGGATATGTGAAAATCCAGGCATATTGTAGACCGGTGACGTTGACTTGCAATGCTGCTGGTTTACCTGCTTTATCGGGACTGCCTCCAATTGTGGGAGCAACACTACCGACACCTGGAGCATCCTGCTTTTGGGGAATTTGGTCAGCATTGCGGACTTCTGCTGTCGCTGGGTCTTGCATAGCCTCATCAGATTTTTCTTGATTGAGGTTGGGTTCGGTGCTAGGAGGTGTATCGCTCAATGTTGCAGCTATGGCACTTCCATGCCCAGGCATTGTCATTGACTGTTGTTGAGTAATCGGGGCTTCATGGATGGCATGAGGATCGAAGCCACCGATTTCGTTGTACACATCAAAACTGTAAACAGAAATACCGATAACGATAATTGCTGGGATCGCCGTCCAGAGTATTTCTAAAGGTACATTGCCCTCAACTGGTGGCCCGTCTTCATTATCACCTGCACGCCGACGGTATTTAAATGCAGAGTAAATCAAAACACCTTCGACTATCAGAAATATACCTGTAGAAACGACCATCATCGCATTGAATAGACCATCGACTAAGACGGCTTCATCAGTGGCTGCTGCTGGCAACAGACCATGATTTTGACCGTACCAAATACTGGTGAGGGTTAGCACGATGCCAATGAGTAATGTCCATATTGAACTTGGAATCTTCACGGCTTACTTGATTGAATTTACTACGTTATCTTAAAGCTGCTCACTTACTAAGGTAGTCTAGGCTATGAGACATAGAGTTCAATTATCTGAAATTTTTATTAATTTTTTTGACTATCTTACTAATTTTGAGTACAAGGTGACTAACAGATATTCCCAAAAATAGATGCAAATCAGTAGAAAAATTTAAGGAAAAATTTAGGATGGTTAAATTAACTGCCACCAATAGATTTTTCACATCTTGAAAAATACCTAAAGCTTCAGGCAAAACATAGCGAGAGTGATTCAAAGTATAAGTGAGTGCCAATCTATAAACCCCTAGAGTATACGCTAGGGTGGAGATGGGGAGGACACTTGCTTGCCGGGGTTCCCCCGCTCTTGCAAAGTGTCTGTTCAGTATTGAAAATTAAGAATCTATTTAGAGATCCACCAAGAGCGGGCAGAAGGTACTGTTCATGAATGAAATTGTCCTACAACAACAAAATGAAGCGGCTCTTCAGCAACAAAAGCCCAAGGAAATGATTCGTCGCTTGGTGTGGAGAATGTGCATAGCCACTTTGATTTTGATGGCGATAGGTTCTGCCACCCGCGTTATGAATGCTGGGCTTGCTTGCCCAGATTGGCCCTTGTGCTATGGCGAATTGGTGCCAGCCAAGCAAATGAATTTCCAGGTATTCTTAGAGTGGTTTCACAGATTAGATGCTGCCTTAATTGGTGTCAGCGCGATCGCACTTTTTGGTTTATCCTGGTGGCACCGTCGCTTGCTACCCACCTGGCTGCCTTGGGCATCTACATTCGCCCTGTTTCTCATCGTCTTCCAAGGTGTCTTAGGAGGACTCACCGTCACCGAATTGTTGCGGTTTGATATCGTTACCGCCCATTTGGGAACGGCGTTATTGTTTTTTACCACCCTGTTGATTATCGGCACCGCACTCACACCCTATCAGGGGACTGGAACGGTTGGTAAGTTGCCTTGGGTCGGTTTAACTGCTGCTGTTTTGGTTTACCTGCAAAGTCTCTTAGGTGCTTTAGTAGGATCTCGTTGGGCGCTACACCAATGCTTCGGCGATTCTCAACTTTGTACCGTAATGTACAGCCATATTGCTGGTTTGGTGCCGCCAACTGTGGCAACCTTGGCAATGGTATTTTTCAGTTGGCGTACACCGGCGCTACATCCAGCCTTGCGGCGACTGGCAAATATGGCTGGCGCATTGTTGAGCTTACAAATTTTGTTAGGAGTCGCCACTTTCAAATTACACCTCCAAGTCGAACCTCTCACTGTGTCTCACCAAGCTGTAGGAGCTGCTTTGCTTGGTACTTTAGTGGCTTTCACAGTTCTGTCATTGCGTGATTCAGTTAGTGCTGAGTAGGGCATGGGGCATGGGGGAGCCACTGCGGTCTTGGGGTCTCCCCAAGTCGAGCAAGTGGCGTCATTGGGCATTGGTATTATCCCTGACTCCCCACTCCAAGGGCATAATGCGACCCACGAAGGTGTGAAAAAGTATTTTCGTTCGACCGAAAGAGCCAGCTTGAGCGGGGGCTGCATATAAGTTATTGAAAAATAAGGAACCAGAGTCAACATGATTGAGACTAATGTCTCTCGCCACCACCAAACTTTTCTCCAAGTAATTCAAAGCTACTACCAGCTAACTAAGCCTCGGATTATTCCGTTGCTTTTGATTACCACAGCTGGCAGTATGTGGATTGCTGCTAAGGGACAGGTAGACCCATTGCTGTTACTAGTAACTCTGACTGGTGGCACTCTGGCTGCTGCAAGCGCCCAGACCATTAACTGTATCTATGACCGGGATATTGATTATGACATGGAGCGGACGCGCCATCGCCCCATGCCTTCCGGTAAGGTGCAACCGCGCGATGCTCTAATTTTTGCGATCGCTCTAGCAACACTTTCGTTTACACTACTGGCAGTTTTCGCCAATTTGTTAGCCGCTGTACTGGCTTTCTCTGGCATCGTCTTTTATGTTTTGGTCTACACCCACTGGCTAAAACGCCACAGCACCCAAAATATTGTCATTGGTGGCGCTGCTGGGGCAATTCCGGCTTTGGTGGGTTGGGCAGCTGTCACTGGTACTTTAAGCTGGGCAGCATGGTTAATTTTTGCCATCGTCTTTTTATGGACACCGCCGCATTTCTGGGCATTAGCTTTGATGATTCGGGACGACTACGCAAAAGTCGGAATACCAATGCTACCAGTAGTTAAAGGTGATACGGCAACGGTGCGGCAAATTTGGTACTATACCTTGATTACTGTAGTTGCAACAGTGTTATTAGTTTATCCCTTAGGTGCGAGTGGAGTTTTTTATGCTGCGATCGCTCTTAGTCTGGGAGGATTATTTATCCACAAATCTTGGCGATTGTTGCAAAATCCAGAAGATCGTACTGTCGCTAGAGAGTTGTTTCTCTATTCCATTTCCTACATGATGCTGTTGTGTCTGGGAATGGTAATTGATAGTTTGCCTGTTACTCATCATCTAATTAGTGCAGTAATTAATCAGCTGCATTTTATTAGTTAGGGGCAGAAAAGTTAATGCGATCGCGTTTGGTAAATTGGCGCGATCGCGTTTTAATAAATTAGAAATTATACATAATTAGAGTTTGGCGGATTTTCAATTAAAAGTAAAATTTTATTATCACAAAATTGATTAAAAAGCTAAATTAACTTATAAAAAATAATATACATGTTGACAAATTACATTCGTACAGCGATACACAAAGCAACTTATGAGTTGCTTGAAGATGGAACTTTTTAACTTAATTAAACCTTGGTTAGCGGTCTTTACAGTCCCTAAGCTATCTGAGGGATTTTTTCAACAAATGATTGTTAATAATCTGACTTGCTCAATTTTTCAAAACTTCAATATCCCTTATTTCTATTTTTCCTCTGTCTAGAGTGACAAAAGAGGGTTATTCCTCAGCCCTCAGAAAATCTGGTTTCTTAGAAGCAGCCCCACTGGCGGCGCTGCCACCCGCTACGGATGAAATAAACAAGTCAAATCCTCTTCCCTTCTGCCTCCTGCCTCCTGCCTTCTGCCTCCTGCCTCCTGCCTCCTGCCTCCTGCCTCCTGCCTCCTGCCTCCTGCCTTCTGCCTCCTGCCTCCTGCCTCCTGCCTTCTGCCTCCTGCCTTCTGCCTCCTGCCTCCTGCCTTGTTTCTTAGAAGAGGGTTAATCACCGTATCCTGTGACATTAGCTAAGAGAACCAAGAGACAAGGGTAATTAGAAAGGGAGGGAAAACCCTTGTCTTCCGATTCTCTTGTGCTAAAATTCTGGAGCGATCGCCACACCATCGGTAAGATTAAGCAGTCCTGAGATAATAATTTTATCTTCTGGCTGTAATCCTTCAATCACTTGATAATTATTACCTCTAATTTGACCTAGTTTCACTCGCCTTTGCCGAGCCACTTGCACAGACAGACCTTGGGGAGATTTTTGGGTTTCAACAACATAGACAAAAGTTTCTCCACCTACACGAGTCACTGCTGTTGTTGGAATTAAAATTCCAGGGCGCTCATTCCAAATGACTCTGGCTCTAGCTAATTGATTTGGACGTACCTGACCATTAGAGTTATTAAAGAGTGCTTTAATTAGTATCCCTTGTGTTTGAGCGCTGCCATTAGGTGCAATGAAAAATACTCTAGTTCTACCTAACTTCTGACCCTGTGTATTCATAATCTCCATTGGCATTCCCTCACGCAATAGAGGTTTTTGCTGTGGAGGCACAGAAACTTTAACTTCTAAAGGTCGATTTTGCATCAGGGTAATTAACGGTGTGGAAGTATTAACTAAATCCCCCGCTTTCACAGAGATTTCGCCAACTGTACCAGCAAAGGGAGCAGTAATTTTCTCGTACTGGGGCTGTTGTTTTCTATTTACATTGGCTTGTTGTAACGATTTTTCAGCTTCTAAGATATTGGCTCGTTGGGCTTGAATCCTAGAATCAATTGCATTTAGACTAGTCTTAGCGGCAGCTAGCCTATTAGCGTACAGATTGCTAGCCTGTCGAGATACTGCTCCTTGCTGAGCTAAGTTGAAATATTTTTCGTATTCTTGCTGGCTGAGTTGCACATTGGCAACGTAAGACGAACGTTCCGCCTCTAAAGATTTGAGTGTAGCGCGGGCGTTTTCTAGTTGTCCTAAAAACGCCTCAGACGGAGCATTGATTCTATTGACTCCTGCTTGTTGCGGTCTAGAGTCTACTTGGATAATTGCTGCCCCTTGTGCTACAGAATCTCCAGGTTTAACAAATATTTGGGTAACTTGACCCTGAATCGCTGGTCTGAGGTTAATTGAGCGCTGGGACTCCAGGCTAGCAATAAAATCTGAACTTTCCTCAATGATGCCGCTTTGTACTGTGGATATTTTGACTCTTACCCCTTGAGGTTGAACATTAGCAGTTGAAGGTACTGAATTTTTTGGAGTCAGCAAACGCCAAACGATAGTTACTCCGCCTCCTAGCAATAGTAGTACAGCTAAAAATAACCAAAGCCACCGCCGTTTTTCTGGAGGTGGCTCAAATGAGGTTTGCGAAGAGTTTTCTCCAAAATCAGTTTGAGGCTCTGGGGATGTCATGGCTGATAAGGAATTTAATGAACATAATGAATTAGAACTCAATCAAGATTTTATCTATTGAAATTCCTGATTTGGCATGAGCTATTGGGGCAAATTATATATTTACCCATTCAAAATATACTGTTTTGATAATTGGATCTAAATCTACCTAAAGGTGAATGATAGATTTTGAAAAATTGTTTATGGGAATGGGGAGATGAGGGGATGAGACGCGGGGATGCGGGGACACGGAGACGCAAAGAAAAACAAATGACAAATGACTAATGACTAATGACAAATGACTAATGACTATTAACTTTTAATTTTTCCTTTTTCATTTTTTGTTGGTTGTTGATGTGAATTATTTAACATTGAGGATAACAACATTTGTTCAAAGACTTTAGAAAGAGCAGTTTGGAAACGCTGACGATGTTTGAGTTTGAAAAAGGGTCGAACTATTTCAACGTTGGCGTAACCCGCCGTAGGCATCGCACTCTCTTTTTCTCTGTTATCAATAACTTTAATTGGCCGTAGAGTTCCAAGTTGAATTTCTTTTTTTACCATCAACTCAGAAATTCCAGTTGCACCTTCGCCATTTTCAATGGCTGCTTTTGCCATCTCACCACTGGCGAACACTAAAATTACATTCAGTTCGCTGAGGTTGATTCCCCAATTGAGCAAGGCTTCCTCAAATCTTTGCTGGGTTCCAGATTCCGGTACTCGCATCACCCAAGGAGTTTGAGTCAGTTGGCTTAACTCAATTTCTCCCTTCTCAAACCAAGGATGTTTTTCACCTACCACAATTTGTAAGCGATCGCTCCCCACAATTTCGTACTCTAGAGTGGTCTGAAGTGCTGGCTTCACGTCTCCTTCCACTAAACCCAAATCAAATTGTCCCATTGCTGTTCCTACACAAATTGTTTCGGCATTGGCAAGGGTACAGTCAATTTGGATACCAGGATATCGGCTCTTGAACTCACTAATCTTGCTTGGTAGCCAATAATTACCGATTGTCAGACTTGAACCTAATTTCAATTCACCCCGTTGCAAATTATTTAATTCCCGCAATCCCCTTTCAGTCAAGGAGACTTGATCGAGAATTTTCTTCGCCTCTACTTGCAGTAACCTACCAGCCTCAGCAATCTCGATGTGACGACCAATTCGATGGAATAACTTGACTCCATATTCTTGCTCTAAGTTCTGAATCGCTGCACTGACAGCAGGTTGTGTAATATAAAGTTCTTCTGCTGCCCTAGTAAAGTGTAAGTGCTGCGCCACAGCCATAAATATTTTTAGCTGTTCAAGGGTCATTCCTGCCATTGATGGTATGTCCTAAAAGTTGGTGTCAAAGTTTTCATCACTTTCATTTATCATTTTGACAAAAAAAAGCATTTGATTCTATCGTTTAGTTTGCCTAAAGTATAAATCAAAGCTTACTACGTAGTTATTGGTCATTGGTCATTAGTCAATAATCAATGCCCCATGCCCAATTTCCAAAATTAAGGACTTCAACAAATGAGCGGTTTAGTCACTGCAATTACCACAGGAATTACAGCCTTCAGTGCCACGAATATTGACGATATTGTGATTTTGACGTTGCTTTTTTCCCAAGTAAATAAAACCTTTCGCAGTCGTCACATTATTGCAGGCCAATATCTAGGTTTTGCGGCATTGATCGCTGCTAGTCTTCCAGGTTTTTTAGGTGGACTAATTATACCGCAGTCGTGGATTAGACTACTTGGTTTTATGCCAATCATTATTGGTATGAGTAGTTTATTAAAACGTGAAGAGGATTCACCAGAGGAAGTGCCAGAAGAAACTGAGCGTTCTTATCCCTCTGTAATTAAGAGTTTTCTGTCTCCGCAAACATGTAATGTAGCTGCGATCGCCTTTGCTAACGGTAGTGACAATATCAGTGTTTATGTACCTCTATTTGCCAATTCTGAATTAGAAAGTTTGCTGGTGATTGTGAGCGTATTCTTTTCTCTAGTAGGTATCTGGTGTTATGCCGCTTATAAGTTCACTTACTTACCTGCGATCGCTCAATTTTTAACTGATAATGGCAATACTTTTGTCCCTTGTATCTTAATTGGTTTGGGTGTGTTTATTGTCTCAGAAAATGTTACTTGGACTCTATTATCTGTAGTTTCTAGTTATTTTTTTTCAATCATTTTGAGCAGAACTCAGAATTCAGGAGTCAGAATTCAAGAGTGAATCATAATTCTAACTTCTCTTCAAAATAAACTAAACATCAACAGGAATTAAATCATGAAAATCTGGAAATCTCTGCTAATCGTCTTGATGATTTTTGTTAATCTCGCCTTTGCTCAACCTTCTTTTGCTGATAGACCAAAATTTAGCGAAAACCCTGATTATACCGAGGTTACCAAAGCACTGAAGCAACTTACTCAGGTAAAAAAAGCCAAAACTCAACTTGCAGGTGTGACACCAGAAGAAATTCAAAAGAAAATCGATGAGTTAGAATTCCAAAAATATGCTTTGGAGACGGGAATTAACTGGGGTCAATGCGAGAACCAAACAGGTAATACTATTGCAGTGTACGGCAAAGCTGTAAATGAAGAAGAGGAAGAAGATGCTGTATATAACAATGGTCTGTATTTTTTAGCTGATGGTCAATCAACTCAAAATAATTGGGATTGTGATGGATTTTATTTGCCAAATGATGCTCAACTTGCAGCCTTAACTCCAGACGGAGAAATTCAAGAATTTACAGAACCAGTAGCTATCAAAATACCTGATGGCACAAAGTTAACAATTAAAGCCAATCCAGAGAATGCTGCAATTGAAATCAACATTCCTAATGCTGAAATTGTTAAAGCTAATGAAGTCAATTGGTTTATTCCGAATGTATCACAGGCTTTAATAGATACACGAGTTCCCAATGCGCCTATTGAGAAGTCTTAAATCAGCCAATAGTAGACAGTTACTAGTGAACGCTAGTTACTGCAATCTGTTTCTCAACGAAATGTTTTGAAATTTAACAGGTTCACAGCCAAAATCAGAGACAAAACAGGACAATGACTGGTCAAAAATCTCTCTGGTATTGGCTTTTTTCTATAAGTAATTACTTGCTTAGCGTTAGCTAAAATCCTGGTTTTGGTGTTGCGATGGTTAGTTCCTACATGCTACTTGAGAAGAGTACCAAATTTTAGTTAAAATAAACTTAGCAAAAAAATGTACAATCACAATAAATATATTTCACTAGCACAATTAGTGCGTTGGATGCAAATAATCTGGAAGGAAATTTGCTACTACTTTCGCGTTTTTTGGAGACGAGCCTCTTTCGGAATAAAGGTATTATTGATGCAGCTAAAATCGAAACCTACAGAAGAAGTTAAAGAGCAAAAGAAACCAGGACGACTAAATCCATCTCGCATACGTGACCACTTAGCAAATGAGCGTACATACCTGGCTTGGATGCGGACAGGGATTGCTCTTTTGGGTTTTGGTGTAGTTATCGTGCGTCTGCGTGCTTTCCAAATACCTCTAGTACCCCGTCCTGGCAACGGCTGGAAGTTAGGTTTAGTCTTCTCGCTAGTGGGTTTGATTACGGTGTGGCTGTCAACGGGACACTATTTTGCAGTCCGTCGTGACATCGAAGAAGATACTTATGAACCAACAGACCGCTGGGTGCTGCTGTTCAGTTTAGCTGTGATGATTCTCGGCGCTGGAGTCATTTATTTTGTGTTTACAACTTCTTTAGATCCAACTAGTCCAATTATTGCTGAATGATTGTCATTTGTCATTTGTCATTTGTCATTTGTCATTGAGATACTGAATTCTGAGTTTTGAATTCTTCTTTTAAAAACGCACTTTGTATAACTCGAATAATTCACCTGATTTTTGAGTTATGACTTTACCACCAGCAGCTTTAATCGTTTTTTCCCACTCAGCGAGAGGTTCTAAAAATACCTCAGCACCGAGATAAGTTTCCAGAACTGCCCAATCTTCTGCTAAAGGCTGTTGGGGGTTGAGGATGTCAAATACAAAATGTCCACCTGGTTTTAAAACTCGTTTAACTTCTGTCAGGACAGATTTCCAGTATTCAAGTGGAAAATAGCAGCTAAATCCTGTGGCGATCGCCAAGTCAAATTGACCTGGTGAATAGTTTAAATCGTGAGCTGCTCCCAACTCAACACCTTTGAATAGCTTGGAATTCAACTGCGGCCCGCGAGAATTGAGAATATCTCGCGCCACATTACTGATTTCTTGCCCATAAAAAAATGCTTGCCAATCTCGCCAAGGATAAATTAGCAAGCTGACACCGCAGCCGATATCTAAACAGTGCTGGTTCTTTTGAGGTTTGGCAACTTCCCAAAAAGGAGAAGCAATTCTCCCGGAAAAATTGCCGCTAGCCCACTCCCGAAAGATTGGCATTGCTTGGACTTCGGCTGGGAGTTCAACGGCTTGACCTTGGTATTCTCGGTTGAAGCGGTAGGCTATTTGTGTTAATCTTTCTTGCCAGTTGGTCGATTTGTGGGTGGCGAAGAGATTTTGTAACTGGGAATCGGGCTTTTTGGACATGAGATTTTTGCTAGTCTTTCTAAGGATTGTATTCAAATTCCCTTTGGGTTCGCACTCCTATCCAATCACCTGCGGGAGTTTCTCCGACTTTGTAGCTGTAGCCAACATCCCAAAAACTGATACTGTAATAAGTACGATGGTGCAAAGACTGGTTCCTGAAATGGCTGAGCTTCGACTATTGTAGCCATTATCAGCATACTCAATTGTTCGTTTCTCCAAGAAAACCATCATTTTCCCATGTTTAGAATTCCCGATACCAGTTTGAACTTAACGCGAAATCGACACCAATAATTGTAGGGGCGCACAGCTGTGCATACGTGTCAACTTAAGCTCAAAGCTATATCAGACAGGGGTTTTGCCCATCCCTGCCGCCCTCATCCCCTAACCCCTTCTCCCACAGGAGAAGGGGAATTAAATCTCTGGCTCCCCTCTCCCAAAGGGAGAGGGGCTGGGGGTGAGGGCAAAACCTTGTCACAAAGCGGGTTTCACGTTAGGTTGACACCAATGACAGCTGTTTTGCCCCTACTGTGGTCTATTCAACTACAAATTGCTCTAGCTTTTTTCAAACAGAACTTAGCATATTAGCCCAAATCAAAAAGCAAGATTTCGCTGCCGATGTTGGTGCTAATTTCTAGCTGTTCTTCGCCATTGATTTGCACGCCATCGCCTGCTCTAAGTTCTTCGCCGTTTAGGGTGACTATACCTTGGGCTACTTGTAACCAAGCATAGCGATCGCTTTTTACTTGATAATTAACAACATCACCTTGTTCTAAAACAGATGCGTATAAATCAACATCTTGGTGAATTGTTACGGCACCATCACGACCATCTTTAGCAGCAATTAAGCGTAATTTGCCGCGCTTTTCTTCGATGGGAAAAGCTTTTTGTTCGTATCTTGGCGTCAACCCTTGTTCGTCGGGCAGAATCCAAATTTGTAGCAAGTGTAGTGGTTCAGTTGGCGAAGGATTAAATTCGCTGTGACTGATTCCAGTACCAGCACTCATAATTTGGGCATCGCCGGGACGAATTACTGAGCCTGTACCCAAGCTGTCTTTATGTTCCACAGCACCTTCTAAGACGTAGGTAAGAATTTCCATATCCCGATGGCCGTGGGTAGGAAACCCAGCACCAGGCGCGATGCGGTCATCATTGATTACTCGCAGAGAACGAAATCCCATGCGGTTGGGATCGTAAAAACTACCAAAGGAAAATGTATGATAACTATCCAGCCAGCCTGTTTGAGCGTGACCGCGTGCATTACGATCGTGAATTAAGTGGGTGATTGTATTTTTAGACATAGATTTACCTCGTTGTTAATTGTTTTTAGAAGTGTTCAGAATTCTTATTTATTCAATCTAATTTTGAACTATTTCAATAGTAAAGTATGTACAGATGAAATAAAAGTACGCACTTTTAAGTGCTATACTTACCAAAAATATACTGTGAGATTTTACAGTAGTTTTCAATTGAATAGCCTTGTTTTTTATAAAAAAAAATCTAACTATTTATAGGTTTGGTTATCGGAGAGTGAGCCAATAAAACCAGGTATTCTTGGTGTTGGGTTTTGTTCCTTAACCCAACATATATAAAACTCATATTTGATTTAGTGAAAAAACTCAGTACACCTCAAACTTCCTGTTTTTCTGTTCACTGTTAAGAGTTCCCTTCCTACACAAATATATTCATTAATCAAATCGGATTCCTATATGATGTCATAATGACATTGAATAACTTCCTTAATCTATTTATCAAGGGTAAGCATGACTAATGAAAATGAGGGTCTGTTGTGGTTATTTAAAGAAAAATACAGCTTTAGCAAACTTCCAAGTTTGGAAGCTTATGATGGTTACTCGAAGTCGATTCTCATTTGTGCCAATGGAGACGGCACATTAACCCCTGAAGAAAGAAACTGGGTTGTTGGGCTTCTTTGTGCTTTTGGCGCACCAGACTCATTAGTGGAGGAACTCAAATCTTATAAAGCTGACGAAGATATCGAGAAGGTGATTGGTGATGCTCCAGAAGCAACTGGTTCACGGCGTTATCTTGTTTACGATGCTATTAAAGCTTGCAGTGCTGATGGAGAATATAGTGACAAGGAAAGAGCAACTGTAACCAAAATGGCAGCTAAACTGGGCATTTCTCAAGATATGGTCAAACAAATTGAAGAAATCTGTATCGAAGAAGCCAAACTACGCCAGAAACGACTCGAACTAATGTATCCTGATGGACCACCTATCTAGCGATTTTTTATACTAAAAACGACACAGGGGCTAGTGTGAAGACTTGTCTATAGGGCATCTGGGCGACTATCTATAAATTCTTGTAGTTTTGCGTTAGCGTTCATGTAGCGTCTGGTAGAGAAGCTCACCAAAGGTATCCCCATTTCTAAATTTCTAAATAAGGACGGGGTTTTAAACCAAAATTTTCGATAAATAATATGATGCGTTAGGCTTTAACCTAACGCACCCTACTAGCGTGACAAGGCTAAAATAGTGCATTAGGTAGGTTGGGTTTCGCTCCGCTCAACCCAACTTGGATATCGGTGTTGGGTTTCGTTCCTCAACCCAACCTACAAAATTTATTGCAACATTTTAGTCTAGACACGCCACTACTACTTATTTAGGATTGCTATAGAGAGGCTATTGTTAATATTAAATTATCCTGTATATAAATAATATGGCGCGTTAGGCTCAAGCCGTAACGCACCCTACTACTTAAGATTTACTATTCCCTAATTTAAAAGTGCTTACTTGACGCTAGCTACTGACTTTTGAGTTTTGGTAGCGCCTGCGCTGCCATTTTCTCCCTTGATTTCTGCTACTTGTAGATGAGCTTCTAAGAACCACAGACGTTTGTCAATGGTGCGGGAAATTTCGGTGTAAAGGTCAGCAGTATCAGCATCACCTAATTCATCGGTTTTAGCGATCGCTTCTCTGATATGTTTAGCGTAAGGTGCAAAACGATCTGCTAAAGCTGTTACATGGTCTTTACCATCCAAAATATCAAAAGGATATTCTGGCAGAATGGAATTATTAGCAGCAGCACGCGCTGTTCCTACAGCATATCCACCCAAAGCGGTGACGCGTTCTGCAACCATATCAACGTATTCTTCCAATTCACCAGCAATCTCATCAAATAATTCATGTAGCTGGTAGAAATCGGTGCCTTTAACATTCCAATGCGCTTGCTTTACCTGGGTTTTCAAATCTAAAGTAGCTGCCAGGGTTTTGTTGAGAATAACCACAATTTGCACTCGCGCTTCAGCAGGAATGTCAATGCGTGTGGGGTACAAACGTGATGCTAGGGTGTTGTCACTCATGGTTTTACTTAATGCCTTTTACAGTTAACTTTACAGATTTTAGTTGGTAAAGCGAAACTCTCTGACGATAGATTGAATTAAAGGCTGAATGTGTTATTGTTTGTAATTGATACAATTTTGATGGAAAATTTATTTTTGTTCAATGCTGAGTGTAAATATATTGGTCATTGGTCATTAGTGAATAATAAAAGACTAATAATGTACAAGTAATAAATGACTAATGACTAATGACTAATCAAATTAGCTACGATGGTTATCTATGGCATTAAATGTACCACCAAAGAGGCGATCGCGAATTACATCACTGTGCAAAAAGTCATGGGGAAAACCTAAATCAATTTGACTCACTTCATTTAAACGCTGCAAATGTTCTGAGGAAAGAGTCACATCCAAAGAAGCTAAGTTATCTTGAAACTGAGTTAATTTACGTGCGCCAACAATCGGAATTATTACTCCACTTTGAGCGCGTAACCAAGCTAATGCTACCTGTGATGGTGTGTGTCCAATTTCTGCTGCAACTTGACTTACAACTTCCGTGATCGCTAAACTTTTTTCTGAAATAGTTCCTAAGGCTGGATTTGCTAACCGTCCTGGTTCGCTACTTTCTTGAGGAGGTTTATTATACTTGCCTGTTAGCACACCACCACCTAAAGGTGACCACGGTGTGACTGCTAAATCGAAAGCTTTGGCCATCGGTAGTAAATCGCGTTCTGGTGTCCGCTGGATTAAACTATACTCAATTTGCAGGGCGATAAATTGCGTCCATCCTTGATATTGAGCGATGGTATTTGCCTGGGAAACAATCCAAGCTGGTGCATCAGAGATACCGATGTAAAGTACTTTACCTTGGCGGACTACATCATCAAGCGATCGCAACACTTCTTCAATGGGCGTGGTAAAGTCCCAAGCGTGCAACCAAAATAAGTCAATATAGTCGGTATTCAAGCGCTTCAGGCTACCTTCTAGAGATTGGATTAAGTTCTTGCGATGATTCCCGCTACCATTGGGGTTGCCGTTCTTGTCGCCCATCCGCAAGGGAAAGGAATATTTCGTAGCAACTACAAAGCGTTCTCGGTCTTTGGCAATTAATTCACCGACAATTTTTTCACTGCTACCGTCGGTATAACCATTGGCGGTGTCAATAAAATTGCCTCCTGCTTCCACAAAAGTATCAAAGATTTTACTGCTTTCGTCTTTGGAAGCACCCCAACCCCAATCTTCACCGAAGGTCATGGTTCCTAAGCAGAGTTCAGAGACTCTTAACCCGCTTTTGCCCAAGAGTTTGTATCTCATAAATATTTTCTGATTAATGAAAAAACTATGCGAATACTATTCCAAAGGCATGATAACTGGAAATTAAGGTGTCGCGCATCTAACGCAGCATATCTTTTTTGCGTTGACGGTTGACCGTTAGCTGTCAGAAATTTACAGCGTTTTTCATCTATTTGAACCACAATTTTCGGTAGGGGCAAAACAGCTGTCATTGGTGTCAACTTAAGCCCAAAGCTATATCGGACAAGCGTTTTGCAAATTCCTCACGCCCTCATCCCCTAACCCCTTCTCCCACAGGAGAAGGGGAATTTAATTTCTGGCTCCCCTCTCCCAAAGGGAGAGGGGCTGGGGGTGAGGGCAAAACCTTTCCACAAAGCGGGTTTCACGTTAAGTTAACACCAATGTACAGCTGTTTTGCCCCTACAACGTGGTCTATTTATCTGAAAATTGCTGTAAATGTAGGCTGTGTTGTCGTGTAACGCACCAATATAAAAGAGACATTGCATTGCAACGTCTCTACATCTGAACGGCGAAAAATTAGGTTATGACCCCCAAGGGATTGATAATAAAAATGGGGATTGTTATAGATAGATAATTAACGCAATACTTCCCAATCTTGCAGCAAGGAAATAGCATTTTTATAGAAAGATAAATCTACTTCGTTAACTTCTATCCCTTGACCGATTCCTTCTAGAAGGGTGATTGTTAATTTTCCTCCTAGATGTTCGCGAAACTCGGTAAGACCTCTAAATATACAATTAGGATGATCTGACCGATCTAATTGCTCTTTTAGTGCCGATACATACAATGTAAAGCCTAATTTTTTAAGTGTAACTAAAACTCTTTGCCACTCTGATTGTAAAAGTCGTCCTGTTAAATATGAATAGGTTGTATCCAAAGCAATGCCGATCGCCACAGCTTCACCGTGACGTAAACTGTAATTAGTTAAATGTTCTAGCTTGTGAGCTGCCCAATGTCCAAAATCTAAAGGACGCGATGAACCCATTTCAAAAGGGTCACCACCACCAGCAATATGTTCTAAGTGCAACTGCGAACAACGATAGATTAGCTTTTCCATAATCTCCATATCTCGATTAGCTAATCTATCGGCATAAGTCATAATAAAATTAAAGAAATCTGCATCTTTAATTAGTGCTACTTTTACCGCCTCTGCAATACCCGATCGCCAATCGCGATCGTCAAGGCTAGTAATAAAATCAAAGTCATTCAATACAGCATAAGGTGGCATAAATGTGCCAAGAAAATTTTTCTTGCCAAAGGCATTAATTCCATTCTTGACTCCAACACCCGAATCATTTTGTCCTAATACTGTTGTTGGCACCCGTAGCAACCTAATTCCTCGGTGAGCCGTCGCTGCGGCGTATCCTGCCATGTCTAATACGGCTCCACCTCCAATTGCTATTACGTAGGAATGACGGCACAATCCAACTGCATCGATCCGTTGATGAATTTGCTCTATGAATGTAGAATCATTCTTGACTGCTTCTCCACCCGGAACGATAATTGGTTCACCAGTCAAGGTAAGTACATCTGCATAGCGATCGGCGTAATGTACTAATTTTTTTAGTAATCCATTTTGGTAATTTAAAACTCCTCCATCTACCACTACTAAAACTCGTTTTGGAGTTATCTCCCCATTTCTTGCAATCACTTGTGCCAATAAAGAATTATCTAATTCAAACAAACCTCTAGTAAAATGAACATCATAATTAAAGGTTACTTGAACGCATTGGTTAATGGGTTGTAGATTCAGAGCAGTCTTTTGTTTAATAGCCATATCCAAATATTATTAACTATTAATTGTATGTATATGCACTAACTGAACTCAGATTAGTGGCAATTTCAACAATACAAATAAATTTGCACTTTAAAATTACAATCAATTACTAGATAAGCAGAGCTAGTAATTCATTGTCTTACAACAGTATTATTCATTGTTGAATAAAGCTGTAAATAAAAGTGGTTGGCAAATTTCTTGATGGCTGTACTATCAGTATATCTTAGACTTTCTATCTAAGTTTGACAGTTGATATCATTATTACACACAAATCTAATTTTTTCCCGTAAACGAACTTAGGGTTTTATCGATTTCAAATCATAACTTCACAGTATCTTATCTAAATTATATGTATTTTATAGATTCAATGAAGTTATTAGCTAAGTAATATACTATATAACTAGTTGAAGAATAAAGTATCAATTTTAATGCTAGATATTATACATAGTTGTCACCAAAAAAAGTTGGGCAACTTATCTGAAATTTGTCATGAGTAGAGTAAACAAGTTACTACATCAGTGGTTACTACAGTCTGTTTCTCACACCGGTATTGCTTGGCTGGAACAAAAGCAGGTACAAATTACTAGTGGTGCTGGGGAGCGAGTGTTTTTCACAGCTTTTAGTGCTGTGCCGCGTTATCTAGGTAAACAGAATTTGCAGCTAACATCCGAAGATTTAGCAGCAGCGCAGGAGGCAATTCCGGGTTGGAATCCTGGTAATTGGACTGTAGATCAAGCTGGTCGCACCCTGTTGGTTTTAGCTTTGCCCCACGATGATGCCGAGGGTTATGTGCGATCGCTTGATAAACTTTTCTCTAGTGCTGACATGGGCGAGTTAGTTGCACTGTATCAGAGTTTACCCCTATTGCCGCATCCAGAATTACACCGTCAGCGTGCTGCTGAGGGAATTCGCAGCAATATGAGCAACGTATTCCAAGCCATAGCACTACGCAACCCTTACCCAGCCAATTATTTAGATAATGCCGCTTGGAATCAGATGGTCTTAAAAGCCGTGTTTGTCGGTAGTCCGTTGCATCTAATTTGGGGTTTAGATCGTCGCGCTAACCCAGAATTAGCGAAGATGTTAACAGACTATGCCCACGAACGTTGGGCAGCGAAACGCCCAGTTACCCCACAACTTTGGCGACCTGTAGGTAAATTTGCCGATAGTGCAATCATCGCAGATTTAGAAAAAGTCCTGATAAATGGTGATACAGCCGAACAACAAGCAGCAGCGTTAGCTTGTGCTGAATCAGGTTTACCCGAAGCGCAAGTATTACTCTCTCATTATCCAGATTTACAGTCATCCATAGAACAGGGTAACCTGACTTGGAATAGTTTTAGCGTGTAAATAAAAGCAAATAGGGAATGGGGTACAAGGAGAATAACTAGTAACTCCTAACTCCTAACTCCTAACTCCTAACTCCTAACTTCCTAATCACTAAACCACACCATGATGTTTATCGATCCTCACATTCACATGTGTTCCCGTACTACTTACGATTACCTAGTAATGCGGGAATATGGCATTGTTGCCGTTATCGAACCAGCTTTTTGGCTGGGACAACCCCGAACCAACGCCGGCACATTTAAAGATTATTTCAGCAGTCTAGTGGGTTGGGAAAGGTTTCGTGCTAGTCAGTTTGGCATCCAGCACTACTGCACAATCGGCTTAAATCCCAAAGAAGCTAACAATGAAGCACTGGCAGCAGAAGTGATGGAACTCTTACCGCTTTATGCTTGTAAAGAAGGAGTCGTTGCCATTGGCGAAATTGGCTACGATGATATGACAGAAGCAGAAGAAAAGTATTTTTGTCAACAGTTAGAGTTAGCTAAAGAACTCGATATGTTAGTACTAATTCATACTCCTCATCGTAATAAGAAAGCTGGTGCAAGTCGGAGTATGGATCGGTGTATTGAATATGGTTTAGATCCTTCACAAGTAGTTATCGATCATAACAACGAGGAAACCGTTGAAGAAGTATTAAAACGTGGTTTTTGGGCAGCTTTTACGATTTATCCCCAGACAAAAATGGGTAATGCCCGGATGGTAGAAGTTGTTCGTAAATATGGAAGCGATAGCGCAGCGGGACGTGATAACGTTCGTCGCATCATTGTTGATAGTAGTGCTGATTGGGGAATTAGCGATCCATTAGCAGTACCAAAAACCGCTCAGTTGATGTTAGAAAGAGGCATTCCTGAAGAACACGTGCAAGCAGTTTGTTACGAAAATGCTCTAGCTGCTTACAGTCAAACCGGGCAGATGCAAGCCTCAGACTGGCTCAACCCCGAATCTATCGACCAGCGCCAGCTATTCAATGGTAATTCTGTGTTGCGAGGACAAGAACCTGGTATTAACTCACTTTCAGTGTTGATTGAATAGAAAATTGAGCATGGAGCATTCCAAGAGAAATTTATATCATTGTGTTGTCACTTTCACAATCCAAAATAGTATTAAGGAGGCAGATAAGTGAATGTTGCAAGCTTAAAATTTCAAAGCTGGCGGGGCTATTTTGAATTGATGCGTCCAGCTAATATTGTTACTGCTTGGGCTGATATTTTGGTTGGTTTTGCTGCTTCCGGATCGGGGATTATTTTTACTCAATTAATTAATGGTGATGTCAATTTTGCAGTTTTAATTCCATTAGGTTGGTTGTTATTAGCAACAACAGGTTTATATGGTGGTGGCATCGTTTTTAATGATGTTTTTGATGCTGATTTAGATGCAAAAGAACGACCAAATAGAGCAATACCTAGTGGTCGGGTGTCGTCAAAAAATGCTACTTTATTAGGCAGTATATTGTTTGCTATCGGTATTGCAGCAGCTTTTCAAGTATCTTGGTTGAGCGGCGCGATCGCTATCTTCATTACTCTTTCAGCACTGCTGTACAATTCCCTTGCCAAACATCATTCTTTTTTCGGGCCGCTGAATATGGGTTTGTGCCGTGGCAGTAATTTATTATTAGGTGTAAGTGCTGTCCCGGAAATCATCGGAGAACGTTGGTATTTAACGCTGATTCCTGTTATTTATATTGCTGCAATCACCGCAATTAGTCAGGGCGAAGTTCACGGAGGCAAGAAGATTACAGGAGTCTTAGCACTAGTTCTGATTGCAATAGTTTTGACGGCAGTTCTAGCATTAGGAATATTACCAGAGTATACAGCGATCGCAGCATTACCATTCGCCGTTTTCTTAGCTATCCGAATACTGCCTAATTTTGTCAAAGCTGCGCGTGACCCTTTACCCGAAAATATCCGCAACGCTGTAAAAATAGGCGTGTTATCTCTAATTGTTTTAGACGCGACTGTTGCATCTGGTTTTGCGGGTTTGTATTATGGTTTAGCAGTGCTGATTTTGCTACCAATTTCTATGAAATTAGCACAAATCTTTGCTGTAACTTAAAAATTCACGCAGAGACGCAGAGGCGCTGAGAGAAGGATTGAGTTTTGTACAATATTTTGCAATCATTCAGATTATAAAAACCTCTCTGCGACTCTGCGTCTCTGCGTGCAAATAAAATAGAGGATAAAGATGAAAATTACAAAAAACAACAACTTCCATTTGACTTATTGCAGCAATATTCATCCTGGTGAAACTTGGGTAGAGGTATTCGCAAATCTACAAAAATATATTCCCGAACTTAAATCGCGTTTATCACCAACAAAACCTTTCGGTATTGGTTTAAGGTTAGCAGATGTAGCCGCCAAGGAACTTTTAGAAAATAATAAATTGGCTCAATTCCAAGACTGGTTAATTCAGCAAAATTTATACGTTTTTACTTTAAACGGATTTCCTTATGGAGGATTCCACAGACAAATAGTAAAAGACCAAGTTTATGCACCAGATTGGTCTACACAAGAACGAGTAAACTACACATTAAATCTTACACAAATTTTAGCAACTCTCTTACCCAAAGGACTTGATGGCGGTATTTC
Source organism: Nostoc sp. ATCC 43529 (assembly GCA_003326205.1). GTDB lineage: Bacteria > Cyanobacteriota > Cyanobacteriia > Cyanobacteriales > Nostocaceae > Nostoc. Next base: position 46,925 of record LWTK01000053.1, on the reverse strand, counting down.
TACATTGCCTTTATCCTATAAACCTTGGTGGGGAGAAGACCAAAAAACTTGCGATTCGGTTATCAAACAGAGTTGTTTAAACCTAGCATCAGTTGTTGAAAAAACAATCCGCCTTTGGGAAGAAACAGGAAAATTATTACATATCGATTTAGAACCAGAACCTGATGGATTAATTGAGAATACATCAGAAGTAATTGATTTTTTCCAAAATTGGTTATTGCCCATTGGAGGTAATTATTTATCAGAAAAACTAAATATTGAACAAAGTTTAGCTGAGGCAAAATTGCTAGAGCATATTCGCATTTGTTATGATACCTGCCATTTTTCAGTTGAATATGAGCAACCAGATTCTGTGTTCGCACGTTTAGAATCAGCAGGAATTAAGATTGGCAAGATTCAAATTAGTGCAGCGATTCAAGTACAAATTCCTACTGAAGTTGAGAAACGTAGTTTGATAGTTGAACGCTTACGTCCTTTTGCAGAATCTACTTATCTTCACCAAGTAATCGAACGTCGCGCTGATGGTACGTTATATCACTATGCCGATTTAGTCACTGCATTACCTCATTTGGAAAAATCTTTAGCTAAAGAATGGCGTACTCACTTCCATGTCCCAATTTTTATTCATGATTATCAAATTTTGCAGTCTACACAAGATGATATTGCCACTGTTTTACATCTACTGCAAACAAATCACGCTTGTTCGCATTTAGAAATAGAGACTTACACTTGGGATGTATTGCCGCCAGAAATGAAAATAGATTTGCTGACTTCTATTCAACGGGAATATGACTGGGTATTAAAAAAAATCAGAATTCAGAATTCAGAATAGTTCTATAATTAACCTCCTAAATTGTTACAGAATTTGCTGGGAATTAAGTTTATGAAAAAAACAGTTATTCTAAATGTCGTAGGATTAACGCCCAGCTTATTGGGAAAAAACACACCATTTTTATCTACTTGGGCAGCAAAAGGCCAAGTAGTTCCAATCAAAACAGTTCTACCTGCTGTAACTTGTTCTGTTCAGGCTACTTATTTAACAGGAAAATTGCCTAATGAACATGGAATTGTTGCTAATGGTTGGTATTTTCGAGATGAATGTGAAGTAAAATTTTGGCGACAATCTAATAAATTAGTACAGGCTCCTAAAGTTTGGGAAATTGCTAAATCCATCGATTCAAATTTTACTTGTGCCAACCTTTTTTGGTGGTACAATATGTATTCTTCTGTGGATTATGCTATTACGCCGCGCCCTATGTATCCGGCAGATGGCAGAAAATTACCTGATATTTATACCCATCCTAGCGATGTGCGATCGCCAATTCAATCTGATTTAGGTCAATTCCCTTTATTCGATTTTTGGGGGCCAAAAACTTCAATTGCTTCTAGCCAATGGATTGCCAATTCTGCTAAATGGATTGAGGAACGTTATAGCCCTACATTGTCACTGGTTTATCTGCCACATTTAGATTATTGTCTGCAAAAATTTGGTCACGATGAAAAAAATATCCAAGCAGATTTACAACAAATTGATGGTGTTTGTCAGGAGTTAATTGAATATTATCAAGCACGAAATACTCAGGTAATTATTCTTTCTGAGTATGGCATTACTCCTGTTAACAAAGCAGTACATTTGAACCGCGTGTTACGGGAAAATAACTTAATTGCAGTGCGGGAAGAATTGGGGCGAGAATTGCTCGATTTTGGTGCTAGTATTGCTTTTGCTGTGGCCGATCACCAAATTGCTCATGTATACGTCAACGATCCAGCCTACATTTCAAAAGTGCGATCGCTTTTAGAAGCCACTGAAGGTGTAGCCCAAGTATTAGACGAACAAGGTAAACAAGCCTACCATCTCAATCATCCCAGATCGGGAGAGTTAGTGGCGATCGCCAGCCCTAATACGTGGTTCACTTATTATTATTGGCTCGACGATAACAAAGCCCCTGATTTTGCTAGAACCGTAGATATTCACCGCAAACCCGGTTACGATCCTGTAGAACTTTTCCTCGATCCGCAAATTAAATTTCCTCAAGGAAAAATCGCTCTCAAGCTACTTAAGAAACAACTCGGTTTTCGCTACCTCATGGATGTGATTCCTCTGGATGCTTCCTTAGTACGTGGTTCTCACGGTCACATTACCACTTCTACAAATGAAGGGCCGCTATTTATCACCCATCAAACTCACCTAGTTGATACCAACATAATTGAGGCAACGGATGTTTGTTCGTTGATTCTCAAACATTTGAATTGGGAGTAAGGAATCACAGAGATACTTCTTGCCTTATAAAGCCTTAAATTAATCAAAAATCCCTATTTTAATTCTATTTACATAGTATTTCACAACACTACTGCGATAGATTCATTCTTAGGGATGGATAGCTGTCTGCCTCGACAAATTACAAAAATACAAAAAAATTTCTAGTAAATCATAGTCATTTCGAGTATGATTTATATACAAACTCGAAATGACTATGATTTTTTAGCTTCCATCAGTAGGCATCCGTTTATCTACTGACTAAAATATACTGTTGACAATTTGAGGAAAATGGAGAGTTTCTTGGCATGACTGAACCCCAAAACTTGACAACTGCTGACGGTATCCCTGTTGCCGATAACCAAAATTCACTAACTGCGGGGGCACGTGGCCCTGTATTAATTCAGGATTTTCACCTGTTAGAAAAGCTAGCTCATTTCAACAGAGAACGTATTCCTGAAAGAGTTGTCCATGCCAAAGGTGCGGCCGCTTTCGGTACTTTTACGGTTACTAACGATATTACACGCTACACAAAAGCCAAGCTTTTTTCTGAGATTGGCAAGAAAACAGAGGTTTTGCTGCGTTTTTCTACAGTTGGTGGGGAAAAAGGTTCAGCAGATGCAGAGCGCGACCCCAGAGGTTATGCTGTCAAGTTTTACACAGAAGAGGGCAACTGGGATATTACAGGAAACAACACTCCGATTTTCTTCATCCGTGACCCACTCAAGTTTCCTGATTTCATCCATACCCAAAAGCGCAATCCCCAAACAAATTGTAAAGACCACAATGCCAAATGGGATTTTTGGTCACAGAGTCCGGAATCACTCCACCAGGTGACGATTTTGTTTTCTGACCGGGGAATTCCGAAAACCTATCGACACATGGACGGCTTTGGTAGCCATACCTTTAGCTTAATTAACGCTCAGGGCGATCGCGTTTGGTGTAAATTTCACTTTAAGACCTTGCAAGGGCATCAAACCTTGACAGAGGAAGAATCAGGTAAGATTAAGGGTGAAGATCCCGATCATGCGACTCGCGATTTATTTGAAGCGATCGCTCAAGGAGATTATCCCAAATGGCGGTTCTGCATTCAAGTGATGACCGAGGAGCAAGCGGCAAAACACCGAGATAATCCCTTTGACTTGACAAAAGTTTGGAAGCATTCAGAATATCCCTTAATTGAAGTCGGAATATTAGAGCTAAATCGTAACCCAGAGAATTATTTTGCCGAAGTTGAACAAGCCGCTTTTAGTCCTAGCGCCGTGGTTCCTGGGGTTAGTTTTTCCCCAGACAAGATGCTTCAAGCTCGGATCTTTTCTTACCCAGATGCTCAACGCTATCGCTTGGGTGGTAACTATCAGCAACTACCAGTCAACCAGCCCAAATGTCCAGTAATGCATTACCAGCGAGATGGCTTCATGGCCTTGGGAAATAACGGTGGTAGCGCTCCCAACTATGAACCGAATACTGTTGAAGGTACGCCAAAACAAAATCCAGCCTACGCAGAACCACCAACCCATCTAGGAGATACCACCGTCGATCGCTACAATCATCGTGAAGGAAACGACGATTATACTCAAGCAGGCGACCTCTATCGGTTAATGACTCCCGAACAGCAAGAGCGTCTTGTGAAAAATATCGTTGGTAGCCTCAGCCAAGCAAAGCAAGACATCCAAATGCGGCAACTTTGCCACTTTTTTAGAGCAGATGTCTCCTATGGTCTTCGTGTCGCTGAAGGGTTAGGTATTTCCATCGATCCTGCAATGCTCAACAATCATGCTGAAGTTGTAATTATGTAGTACTGCTACATAAAAGTAAAAATTACTAAATTAGGGTAGCACATCTGTGTTACCCTACGTTCTACTATGGGATAAATTCCCTTTTTTAATATGCAAAGCTGTATCATTACCATAATGCGTGTCTAAAAATACATACAGCAGATTGCAGCTTGGTCAAGTACAGGTTATCGTAGGGGCTTTACAGCTGTAAAGCCACTACCTGTATACCTCATTTACCTGAAAAATGCTGTAACTTATATCTTGCACCTCTTTGGATAAACCACTAATACACGAATAGAGCGTGTAAGAAAGTGACACCAAAAGCGAAAATGAGCTTAAGTAATCATCAGCAATTAATATAACTGTATTACTTGTTGAGAAGGCAGCTATGCTGAGGGCAGAGAGCAGAAGAGAAACCCCATAAATAAATTTAGGGGAAACAATCACGGACGTAGTATTTCTTGCGCTGTGCGTCTCGAAATACATATTTTTTCTTTTTTTCATAAATAAATTTACTTGCTCTAAACCATGAAGGCAGAGGGCAAAAATTATATTTTCTTCCTTCTGCCTCCTGCCTCCTGCCCTCTGCCTTTCTTCGGTAAATTACACAAACAAGTAAGGGTGCAGGCATCGCCAACTTGGAAGACTACCTGAATTTGCACATCAGATCCGAAATATGAGATGAGCATCATTTACTCTGGTGCCGCGTAAGTAACGTCTCAACCAAGCATTGTGCTGTTTTCAACCGCTCAGGATCATTGGACTGTGCAACCCAAGCGGCTAACTCATTTAGCGAGCCATTTACTAAGTGAGCAAAACCCTCTGCATCGATTGTGTTTAACTTGCCCTCATCCACAGCTATCTGGATTGACTTATGGAGCAAACCAAAAGCATATCGATCGATTTCAACTACATCGTCTGCTGCTAAAACGGCTGGAGCCTCAATAAACACCAAACGCCGCAGATCCTCCTGTTGAGCAACTTCTAGAAATGCCTGACAGCCAATGATTAACTGCTGCCAATTATCATCAAGCGGTCGGATTTTAGTTTGGATGTAGTCTGTTATTTCGCTATAGGCTTCAACAATGACTGCTTTAAAGACCCCAAGCTTATCGCTGAATTGGTGATACAAAGCCCCCCGTGTAATCCCTAATTCACTGATGATTTCCTCGGTTCCTGTAGCGGCATACCCTTTTGTTGCAAATAAGTGACGCGCTCGCTCAAGAATGGCGCGTCGAGTTCGTCGAGTTTGTTCAGCTTTGGTCAACTTAGCAGGCATGATGAATCGCTCAGGTTTAACATTCAAACAGTATGTATCTTGACAAAAAAGATAATTTTCCTCTATTTTAAGATACGTACAGATTGTATCTTTTATCGGGGATTTCCTCAAAGGAGCTTTGATGTCAACCACGCTAAACACCCGCAAGGCCACAAGTGTCGATATTCCATTCCTTGCCAGAATTGAGTATGAGGCTTCTTTACCGCCTTTGAATCACTGCTTTTGGGAAGATTTGTTGGATGGTATCCGAACCACTGCCTTGCAGTTTATTGAGGCAGAACTGAGTACAGATGCTTCTAATTGGGGCAACGTAGCAGATTTTCTGATTTTGGAGGTTCAGGGCAAACCCGTTGCAGCCGCAGCAGGTTATGTGCCTGGTACAGAAGACTACTGCCCATTGCGCCTATCTCGTCTAGAGGCGATCGCCCACGAGTTGAAGTGGTCTAGGGAAAACTTAACCACCTTTCACAATCGCTATATGGCGTTTTGGGGAGGGGATTTGCGACCGATTTTTCTAACACCCCAAGCAACGTGGATTATTGAAAATGTTGCCGTATTGCCAGAAGCGCGGGGGCAAGGCTTTGGCAAAGTGTTACTCAGAGCCTTGCTGGAGGAGGGGCGATCGCAGCAGCATGACTTTGCAGGAATTATGGTGATCAATGGTAATGAGGTAGCTCGCCATACCTACGAGTCCATTGGGTTTAAACCTTATCAAACCTTTCACGCGGATTACTTTTCGGAACAATTCAATATTGAGTTTCCGGGAGTTACGAAGTTTGGTCTGCGCCTCAATTAGATAGGAGAAAAGCAATGTCTTTTAAGACAATTCTAGTAGCAGGTGCAAGCCGCGGCATTGGACTTGCGGTTGCAGAACATTTCATAGACCAGTGCGATCGCCTATTAGCGGTGTCTCGTACAGTGGCGACTGTTGGTGAATGGGTGCAGGCAGATTTGTCTGATTTGGCAGGGATAGAAACGGTTGTTACAGCGATTGGGGATGATTCTTTAGATGCTTTGCTATACATGGGTGGAACCTGGGAAACCCATGCGTTTACACCTCAATATCGCTTTGAAGCCTGTTCTGATGAGGATATTGTCCGAGTAATTGCAGTCAATTTGGTAGCTCCAATTCGGTTGGTGAAAGCTTTACTACCTGCCCTGCGAAGATCGCACAATCCGAAAATCATTTTTATGGGGGCACTCTCAGGTCGAGATAATTTCCCAGGAAGGGAAGTTGCCAATAGTGCATCTAAGTTTGGACTGCGGGGAGTGGTGCATTCCTTACGGGAGGAGTTGCGATGGCAGCAAATCGGTGTAACTGTGATTAACCCTGGCAATGTTGGTACACCCGAAGTGTTGACAGATATTGCAGCAGAGAATCTAACGGGCGGTGAAGCGATTCCTCTAAGCGATCTTTTTCACATTCTTGACTGTATTCTTTCCTTATCACGAGCTACTTGTATTAAAGAGATTGACGTACCTGCAATGTTAGGTAAGGGAGCTTAATCAAGCTTAAATCTAAACAGGAAGTCGCCAACTTATTCAAGGACGCAGCTGGCAAATGGGGGTTAGACTGTTGTTTATATACAAAGTTGGTAGAGACGTTGCAATGCAACATTTCTGCATCTGTTGGAATAACGAAAAATTTTAGAGTGTGGGTGTAATGCCATTTTCTTTTAAAGTGAGATTTGACCACTACTAACATCACTGATAAATAATGCGATGAAGCACTAGTCTCAACTTCAGTTATTAAAAACTTCTAAAATCTGTCGGCAAATCTGTTTGAGCTTATCCTCGATTTCACCAGAAGGCGAAGATGCACCCACAATATTCCAGTTTTCTATTGTAGAGAGTCGCCACGCCTCACCACGATGATCGAATCCAGCTACCTCCACACCGATCGCTCGCCGTGAATTATTGATGGGATCTTGATAAAATCGGATTTGAATTAACACGCTGCGACTTCGCCAAGATTTACTAATACCAGGAAAGTGAAAGCCAATATCTATAGAATCTGGGTCGACTAACTCCCTTGTTTGGGGGTCATTCTTCCAGGGTTTGAGGTCAGATTTGGCATCAGGAAACTCGAATTTGAACAAATTAACTACCGTAGCAATCTTGCTGGTGAGTTCTAGGTTAGTTGCCTGTTCAGATGCGTTCACTAAAAAACACTCCTATATTGCGTCGGCGTCTAGGGAAATGTGAAGACAATAAAACCGCCAGAAGGCTTATACTATTGGTGTTTCAGCTTATCAATACCTTTGATTTTTCGCAACTTTAAATCAGGTTTTCCTAACAATATTCCGATTAACAGATGCTAAAAAATCGCTTCTTATTGGGACTGAGTTATACCTATTAAGTAATTATACTTAAAAAATCTTCAAAGCACATGAAACTACTCAAAAGCCCAGCCCATAAGCGGGCGGGGCTATTTTACACTAGAGTGGATAGATAAGCCTCACCCTTTTTCCTCACTCAATAATCATGGGTAACACTTTTGGTCATCTATTTCGGATAACTACTTTTGGCGAGTCTCACGGCGGTGGCGTGGGAGTTGTAATTGATGGTTGTCCTCCACAACTAGAAATTTCAGCAGAAGAAATCCAAGTAGAACTAGATAGAAGGCGACCGGGACAAAGTAAAATCACGACACCTCGCAAAGAAGCGGATACCTGCGAGATTTTATCGGGGGTATTTGAGGGCAAAACTTTAGGAACGCCGATATCAATTTTGGTGCGGAATAAAGACACTCGTCCGCAAGATTACGATGAGATGGCCGAAAAATATCGCCCTTCCCACGCCGATGCAACTTATGATGCAAAATATGGAATTCGCAATTGGCAGGGTGGGGGTAGGTCGTCAGCGCGTGAGACAATAGGTAGAGTAGCGGCAGGTGCGATCGCTAAAAAAATTCTCCGCCAAGTTGCCAATGTGGAAGTTATTGGTTACGTCAAGCGCATCAAGGATTTGGAAGGCGTAGTCGATGCAAATACTGTTACTTTAGAACAGGTGGAAAGCAACATCGTCCGCTGTCCCGATGCTGAGTGCGCGGAACGCATGATTGAATTAATCGAGCAAACCGGCAGACAAGGCGATTCTATTGGCGGCGTAGTAGAATGTGTAGCGCGAAATGTGCCCAAAGGTTTGGGCGAACCAGTATTTGATAAATTAGAAGCTGATATTGCTAAAGGTGTGATGTCTTTGCCTGCTAGCAAAGGTTTTGAAATAGGTTCCGGTTTTGGCGGGACGCTGTTAACAGGAATTGAGCATAACGACGAATTTTATATTGATGAAAATGGCGAAATTCGCACCGTAACCAACCGTTCTGGAGGCATTCAAGGCGGAATTTCTAACGGAGAAAATATTATTTTGCGAGTTGCTTTTAAGCCGACAGCAACAATTAGAAAAGAACAAAAAACGGTAACTCGTGAAGGTGAAGAAACGCTTTTAGCCGCAAAAGGAAGACACGATCCTTGTGTGTTACCGCGTGCAGTTCCGATGGTTGAAGCTATGGTGGCGTTAGTATTATGCGACCATTTACTGCGGCATCATGGTCAGTGTAAGGTGTTGTAAAGTTATACTGTCTTTAAGTAATAATTACTTGTTCTTCTAGGGTGGGTAAGGAACTCGCCCTTTTTTATTAGTGTTGTTATAGTAGCGGATGATACTTGAGTTAAGGGGCGATCGCCTCTACTATCAACATGAACCCAGAATCTGAAAATCGGCTCAAACACTTTGCTGCACTAAAATCTAAATACAAAGCTAGTAATTATCAAGATTCATCACCCTCTAGTCTGCTATATCTCATTTTGCGAAAAGTTGACTTAGGAATTGAGCTAACTGAATTAGAGTTCAATTGGTTAAAAGAGCATAAACTTTTTGAAAGTATTCAAATCATTTGCCAACAGCAGCAATATAAGTTAGAAGAACTTAGAAAACTGGAAAATGAGTTTTCTGACCTCAAGTCCAGGTATCAAGTACCTAAAGGTGGGGGAGCTTTCAAAAATATTTCTATTATTCTCTACCCAATTCTCTGGAATATCCACTCAGAAAAAACACTCACTAATTCAGAGATTGAATGGCTAAAAAATAATCAGCTTGCTGGAACAGTTGCTCTTGCTCATAAGATGGAATCGGAGAGGCAATTTTTTGCTTTAAAGATAAAGTATCAAGCTACTAAATACCAAGGTTCATCAATTAATAGTCCACTATATAAAATTCTGAATAAACTGGAAAATAAACAAAGAATAAGCGCTCCTGAATTAGAATGGTTGGTAAAACGAGAACTATTTGATACAGCAGAAATTTTTAAACAACAAGAGTCAGAAAAAGAAGCTCACTTTGCTCACTTAAGAGACAAATATCAAGTGAATAAACACTCTGATTTATCACTATCAAGTCCACTATATCCAATACTGCAAAATATTGACACGAAAAATAATTTGAGTCAGTCAGAAATTAACTGGCTGGAACAACAAGGACTAAGCGAAACAATTACTCTTGCTCAACAATTGGAACAAACACGAGAGTTTGCTGCCTTAAAAGTTAAGTATAAAGCAACTGAGTATCAGGATTCATCATTTAAGAGTCATTTGTATAAAATTCTCAAAAGACTTGAGTCGTCCAATCAGTTAGGTGAAGAAGATGTTAACTTCTTGAAAAAACGTAAGCTGACTGAGGTTATAGAAATTGCAAATGAAAAATACGTCTCTACCCTTAAATATAAAATAGATTTAGGAGAACTACTTAATGATCTAGAAATTGAGTGGCTAAAAAATAATAACCTTGAAGATATCATTATTCTTTTTCAACAAAAGCATTTCGCAGTTTTGAAATCAAAATATGATGTTTTAAGGTATCAAGATAAATCACCCACTAGTCTTTTATACACAATTTTGCAAAAGCTTGAGTCAAAACAGCGACTTGAACCAACAGATGTTGCTTGGCTCCAGGAGAATAAAACTGAAGTGCCTCAAGCAACATATAGTTATTATAGGTGGCAAGAGGAGCCTAAGTATCAAGGAGCTAAATTATTTTCTGGTAAAATTTTGATTGTTTACCACACAATTGAAGCAAATTTTTATGAGCAGGAGTTTGAACGCACTGGCAACAAATGGAACTTAGCAAATGCTAGCAGCCATTGGCGCAAAGCAGACGAACCAGAAAAGGCATTGCAACTGACGAATAATTTGGAATTCGACAAAATCAAAGAAAATAAACTCAAGTCAGCTTTATTAACTAGCAGAGGTGGAGCTTTTCGAGATATTGAAAAACTAGATAAAGCAGAAAATTGCGCTCGTCAAGCTATTGAGTATCAGCGAAAAAGCCATCATCCTTACACCTTGATGGGAGCTATTTGTTTTGAACGGCATCAATATTTAGATGGGGAGTATTGGTTTCAAGAAGCAATAAAACGTGGGGCTAATCCTAGAGATACGGATTCTGAAATCAAGCGAGTTGTGAAAAATACTAAGGATGAAAACAAGCGCCAGGAAGTAATAGAATACCTGCTTAAAAAAGATTCTCAACGCTACTCTTGGGCTAAGTCTTATCTCAAAAAATCGTAAGATAATCATAAATAAACTGGGTTGCATCGCCAAAATTTCAACAAATGACGAGATTCATTCATGACCAATTTGCCAAAGACTACCTCGAACAATTACTAACTCCTTACGGTGAAGTTCAAGCATCCAAGCGAGTTGCAGGAGAAGTTAGACAAATTGACGTTTATTTCATTCCCAATCCACAACAAAGCACTATTCCTAATACACTAGGTTTATTAGGTCAGTTTGTCACTACTCCATCGTTATTTGAGCCTTTTCGTAACCCTGCATCCGCTACAGAAATTTGCGACTGTCTCTTAAAATTATTAGAAGTGCGCGGTGATTTACAACGACAAGCAAATCGAAATAACACTCGAATTCTCGAATCTAATTTACCAAAATTATGGATTTTTACCCCCACAGCATCAGCCCAAATATTATCAGGATTTGGTGCTAACCCAAAAGATGACTACTTGCCTGGGATACACTTCATGCCAGAATATTTGCGTACTGCTATAGTCGCAATTCATCAGTTACCTTCTATCCCAGAAACTTTATGGTTAAGAATCATTGGTAGAGGAAACGTTCAAAAGCAAGCAATTGACGAATTAGAAGCGCTTAGTCCTGATAACCCTTTCCGCAAAGCGGCGTTAGAATTGTTGTACAACTTACAACAAAACTTACAATTCACTCAAAATCAAGACGAAGAAGATAAGGAATTACTTATGCGATTAGCACCACTTTACCAACAAGACCGAGAACAAGCGATACAAGAAGGGGAACAACGGGGAATTCAGCAAGGAGAACGCTTGGTGGTAGAAAATTTGCTCAAAGTTCGCTTTGGTCAAATAGATAATCAGCTTCAAGCAATTATTGAACCTTTATTAGCGTTACCACCCGAAGAGTTTACGCGTTTATTGTTGCAGTTATCGCGTGAAGAATTAATTAATAGGTTTGGCTAGTGTCGAAGGATTTTGATTTTGGTTTGGGTTTGTTTTACTCATGAATGGTTAGACACGAATCAAAAAAATCTTAGTTGATTAATGTTTGTTGCAAAGTTAATTTAGTTGATCGCATATTATTTGATGATTGGGGAAAATCTAAACTATTTTCCCCATTTTCTTTTATCCAATTTTTACTTGACGATAGAATTTAAAACGAGCACATCAATACAGTATGATGAAAATTGGTTGTTAAATTTTTCAACAAATCAAGACTTAATTTTATAGGTTTGCATAAATGGACTTTTTAACGGTTCTAGGATTAGCTGCGGCTACATTAACTACGATCGCCTTTTTACCACAGATGTTTAAAACCTGGCAAACCAAATCAGCAAAAGATGTTTCTTTTGTGATGTTGGTTACATTTAACAGCGGTGTTTTTTTGTGGTTAATATATGGAATTTATCTCCAAGCTTTACCAATTATTCTCGCTAACAGCGTCACATTGTTTTTTAATTTGATAATTCTATGGCTTAAAATTAAATATAGGTAAAGTAAATTCTCATCGGCCTGCTGGAACTAAAATAAAACTCATAGAGTTAGCTTTTCTCTGTGTAGGCGCGATTTCTAAGAAACTAAATTTATTCAAGCAGTTATAAAAAAGCCCGTGACATCATCTGTATTCGATTTAGAACGCCTTTTATTTACACCCACTACTCCAGACACCAACGCTATCCCCCTAATATTCGCCTTTCCTAATGAATACAGCGTCGGTATCACTAGCCTTGGCTATCAGGTAGTTTGGGCGACTTTGGCAATGCGTGATGATGTGCAGGTAAGTCGCCTATTTACTGATACTCACGAACAATTACCCAGAAATCCCGAAATTGTTGGATTTTCTATTTCCTGGGAATTAGATTATGTGAATATTCTCAATTTGCTGGAATCTTTAGAAATTCCGATTTTAGCAACTTCTCGTGATGACTCTCATCCAATAATTTTTGGCGGCGGGCCGGTTCTCACTGCTAACCCAGAACCATTTGCAAATTTTTTTGATGTCATTCTATTGGGGGATGGCGAAAATTTACTGGGGAATTTAATTGAAGCTTACAAAGAAGTTAGAAATGCTTCTAGACAAACTCAACTCAAAAGATTGGCACAAGTACCAGGTATTTATGTTCCCAGTTTGTATGAGGTAGAATATCACACTAAAAATGGTGCAATAAAGTCTATTCAACCAATTTCCCCGGAAATTCCCGCAGTGGTGCAAAAACAAACTTATCGAGGAAATACTCTATCAGCCTCGACTGTAGTCACCGAAAAAGCCGCTTGGGAAAATATTTATATGGTGGAGGTGGTGAGAAGTTGCCCAGAAATGTGCCGTTTTTGTTTGGCAAGTTATCTGACATTACCCTTTAGAACTGCAAGTTTGGAAGGTTCATTAATTCCAGCGATTGAAAAAGGTTTACAAGTTACAAATCGGCTGGGATTATTGGGGGCTTCTGTAACTCAACATCCAGAATTTGAAGAGTTACTAAATTATATTAGTCAACCAAAATATGATGATGTTCGTTTGAGTATTGCTTCAGTACGTACCAATACCGTAACAGTCCAGTTAGCGAAAACTTTGGTACAACGAGACACGCGTTCGCTTACCATTGCTGTAGAAAGTGGTTCCGAAAAAATTCGCCAAATCATCAACAAAAAGCTGCATAACGATGAAATTATCCAAGCAGCCATCAATGCCAAAGCTGGTGGACTCACAAGTTTGAAACTCTACGGAATGGCGGGAATTCCTGGCGAACAACCAGAAGATTTAGAACAAACCGTGGCGATGATGCATAGTATCAAAAAAGCTGCACCGGGATTGCGATTAACATTTGGATGTAGCACATTTGTACCCAAAGCGCATACACCATTTCAATGGTTGGGAGTTAATCGTCAAGCAGAAAAACGCTTGCAGTTTTTACAAAAACAGCTAAAACCAAAGGGGATAGAATTTCGCCCAGAAAGCTATAATTGGTCGATTATACAGGCTTTGTTATCAAGGGGCGATCGCAGGCTCTCCAAACTTCTGCAACTAACTCGTAACTTTGGCGATTCTTTGGGTAGTTACAAACGTGCTTTCAAAGAACTCAAAGGGCAAATCCCCGACTTAGATTTTTACGTCCACGCTGATTGGTCAACAGAGCAAATATTACCCTGGAGCCACTTGCAAGGGCCTCTGCCACAGTCTACACTACTAAAGCATTTGAGTGATGCTAAAAGTTATTTCAACTAATTTAAAAAGGGAGATGGGGGGATGGGCAGATAAGGGAGATGAGGGAGCAGAGGGATAATTCCTAACTCCTAACTCCTAACTCCTAACTCCTAACTCCTAACTTCCAATGCCCAAAAATTACACCTTGAAACTGAATGCAAACCACAGCTGAGTATTATTGCGCTTATTGCGGCGAACCAAACTTAACTTTTATTGATTTGAGTGGTGGGGGACAACAATCCTATGTAGAAGATTGTCAAGTTTGCTGTAACCCAAATATTTTGTATGTCAGGGTTGATGAAGACACCCTAGATATCGAGATTGATACCGAATCTGAAAGTTGAATTTTAGGTTTTTCTTTCCATGCTGCACTTTAAACATTCCTCAGTCATCAATGCGCCACCAGAAGTAGTTTGGAAATTTCACGAAAGGCCAGACATTTTAAAACTGCTAACTCCACCTTGGCAGCCAGTCCAAATAGTCCGCCGTGATGGTGGTCTTGATGTGGGTGCTATCACAGAATTTCGCTTGTTTCTCGGCCCGATACCCTTAACTTGGCTAGCGCGTCATACTGAACACGAAAAATATCGCTTGTTCACTGACGAACAGATATCTGGCCCTTTTGAATCTTGGGTACATCGACACCAATTTGAACCAGAAGATGCTGGTAAAACTAGGCTGACTGATGCTATTTCCTTTTCAATGCCTGGTGGGGGAACAGTTGAATTTATCAGCGGTTGGTTAGTGCAAGCACAACTAGAAGCAATGTTTCGCTATCGCCACTACATAACCAAAAAAGAATGTGAATCACAATAGCACAATGTTTGAAAAGAGTAGCCGTTGCTGAACTTGGGGATGAAAATCGCCTTTAAGTATTTCCACTTTCTGAGGCACAAAGACGCAAAGAAAAATCTATCAGACTCCTATTTAATTGCGTCAAAAAATTCACCCTCAACTGAAAAAGGCTAATTCCCTATTCTCTATTGCCGTAGGTTTAATTAAGTTGGCTTACTTATCAAAATCTTGGCAATACAACGATATGTAGAGGCGTACAGATATATGCCTCTACCGTACATACATATTGCTCTCCTGACTTAACATCTGTTGCTTTATTTTAGAAAATTGGTATAAGTTCAAAAATCAAAGCGATCGCCATACAAATTATATTGCATTTATGCAACGCCAAGAATCAAAATTGTTCACTTACCTAATTGTTTAAGCCTTGCCGAGAAACCCACTTGATAATTTACTGCTTATTAGTCTGAGTAATAAAACTTACAAAACATTCTAACTTTTGTTAGATTTATCCTTATATCTAAAATAGTATTTTGCTCCTGTTTGTGAGAAAAATTATATTCAATAGATTAATAAAAACTATTATTAAACTTTTGTTAGATAAATATTTCCTGAATTTGCTTAGATCTCATTCTTTAGGCTTGCTTGTACTTTGAAACTAGAGACAGATAGCGCTAAATAAATGGGCAAGTACCATGAAGAATGTAATTAGTTTCTTAAGGAAATTTAACAATGACACTTTATCCTAGTGATAAAACTGAAACTGCATACAATGGCAAAGACCGCAATGCAGGGGATCTTGGGATAAATCCTCAGTCTGAACTTTGGAATGGTCGCTTGGCTATGATTGGTTTTCTAGCTTATCTACTTTGGGATCTCAACGGCTACAGCGTAGTCAGAGACGTACTGCATCTAATTTCTTATACTCCTCAGTAACTCTTGAGTGTTCGCAAAGTATAAAAGAGAGGCGGCTGGTGATTAAAAATACTAAGCTTATCAGTGCCCTTACTCTTCTTACCTAGCCTTCTAAGCAAAAACAGTTTTTGGTATGGGACGTTTATGTAATAATATGTAATGTATCTTAATATTTTTCAATAATTTGTAGAGTGTTAGCGCTGTCCATTCCAAAACACTGACCACTAATAGAATTTTCTGGCTGGTGGTTAGTGATTTTCCCATGACTATATTTGAGGAATTTTTACCTGAATGCTAGGCGGAGTAAAAGCGTGATCCAGTTAGAACAATCACTTAATCATCAAACAAAACTAACCCCATTACTAAAAAATGAATCTACTTTTAGAGGTCTTTTGATTGCTATTTTAATTATTAGCCTATGGGCTATAAGCTTAGTTTTCTTACTTTTAGTTGATATCTCGCAATTAAAATTTTGGATGCTATGTGCTTTAATACCTTGGCAAACATTTTTATATACTGGGTTATTTATTACGTCCCATGATTCTATGCATGGCGTAGTATTTCCTCAAAACCCCAAGATTAATCATTTGATTGGGAGATTAAGCTTAGCTTTTTATGGTCTTTTACCATACGACAAACTATTGGCAAAACATTGGTCGCATCACAGTAATCCAGCAAGTAAATTAGATCCTGATTTCCATGACGGAAAACACAAAACCTTCTTTGCTTGGTATTTTCACTTTATGATAAATTACTGGAGTTGGGGACAAATAATTGCCATAACTTTAAGCTATCAATTTGCTAATCGTATACTGCAGATACCCCATGAAAATTTGATTTTATTTTGGGTAGCTCCCTCGCTTTTGAGTTCATTACAATTATTTTATTTTGGTACTTTTATACCCCATAGCGAACCAATCAGGGGTTATGTTCAACCGCATTGTGCCCAAACTATTGACTCTCCAGTTTGGTTATCATTTCTTACCTGTTATCATTTCGGTTACCACAAAGAACATCACGAAAATCCCCATCTTCCTTGGTGGCGATTACCAGAAATGTATAAAAAGGTATAGAGGACGTTTGAAAAGTATTGGGCGAATAGAATTCGCTACTACACAGGCTAAGTCCGCCTCCCTTGTCCTAACAGAAAATCGGGATTTTCAAACCCACGGAGGTGGGTTTTGTCTGTATAGCCGTGACTTCTAGTCGCCCAGCGAGTAATAAATTAGACTTTTCAAACAACCTCTAAGACGTTAACTGTTGACGGTTAACTGTTAACACTAAATCTCATCACCTTTGAGGCTGCGATGAGCTTATTGTTATCTAGCGGTAAGTTAAGCCAAAAAGAAATACACCTTATAATTGGATTTCCAGTTGTTAAATTAGTTTTGATGGCAATTAATAATTCTCGTGTAGTTACCTATAGTCCTGCTTATACAATTGTTCCTACTTATGAGTGCTTTAATCGTTGTAGCTACTGTAATTTTCGCACTGAACCAGGTAAAAGTCCTTGGATAAATATTTCAGATGCAGCAAGTATTTTAAAATCGCTTCAAAATGAAAAAGTTTGTGAAATTCTGATACTTAGCGGTGAAGTGCATCCCCATTCGCCAAAGCGTCAGGCGTGGTTTCAACGTATTTATGATTTGTGTGAATTAGCGCTTTCAAGTGGGTTTTTACCACATACTAATGCAGGGCCATTGAGTTTTGCAGAGATGGAAATTCTTAAGTGTGTAAATGTTTCAATGGGGCTGATGTTAGAACAATTAACCCCGACATTATTAAATAGCGTACATCGACACGCACCGAGTAAATTACCAGCAGTGAGGCTGCAACAATTAGAATGGGCTGGAGAGTTGCAGATTCCTTTTACAACAGGATTACTTTTAGGAATTGGGGAAACTGCTGATGATTGCTGGGAAACATTAGCAGCAATATCTCAATTTCATCAGCGTTACCATCACATCCAAGAAGTAATTTTACAACCTCATAGTCCAGGGCTTCAGCAAAGTTTTAATGCACCGCCTTTTAATCCACATCAATTGCCAGAAGTAATTGCTAAAGCACGTGAAATTTTACCGGCTGATATTACAATTCAAATTCCACCAAATTTAGTTAAGGATGACCGATGGTTGCTTGCTTGTGTGGAAGCTGGTGCGCGAGACTTAGGCGGAATTAGCCCAAAAGATGAGGTTAATCCTGATTATCCTCATCTTCAAGAGCAGGTATTAAGAAAAATTTTACAACCTGCGGGGTGGAAATTGATTGAGCGTTTACCAGTTTATCCGCAATTTGATGGATGGCTATCCCAAGATTTACAAACCTCAGTCAAATCGTGGCGAAATATTTTTAAATCTCGTTCAGAGGTTTGAACAATTTTCGTTAGGCTGCGATGATTTCTTGGACTAAAACGTAAGGCTGAACGATAAGAGTATTAAATCGCTTCGTGATATTAGTATTCCATTCTCCCAGCTGTGCTGTGGTAGGTTTGGTAATTAATTTTTCATTAATCCATTGTTCCACTGATGGAGTATTATCATTCGCGATCGCTACCCCAACATCCACCAAGTTTAACTCATGTGCTACCAAAATTACTGCATCTCGCTGCACATGAGGAATTAACCACTCCCACTCAGCTTCGTCCAAGTTTTCTGTTAATTCTGCTTTTAAATCCGACATAATTCCTCAATTTTTATTCCATAATAAACTATTTTACATTACTTACTAATCCCTCACTCCCAACTCTTGTACAAACGCGATTCATCTCTTGTACAGACGCGATTCATCGCGTCTCTAAACTTCAGATTTCATTTCTTCTATCTCAAACAAAGACACAATTACTCCAGCTATAGGAATTGAGATAAAAACACCCAATAATCCTGCTACTCTAGCACCTACTAACAAAGCAAAAAATACTACTACAGGATTAAGATTTAAAGCACCTTGCATAATTCGTGGTGCAATCAAGTTGTCTTGTATCTGCTGAAGAACAATACAAGTTATCAATACTTTCAATGCTAACCAAAAACCTTGAGATAATACAACCACAGTTATGATGCTGATTCCTAATGTTGCACCTATCCCAGGAATGATATCAACAATACCAACAATTACTGATAATAGTAGAGCAAAAGGTACTTGTAATATTAAGAAAACTAAGAAAGTTGAACTTGTAAGAAATAAACTTAATAAAAACTGACCTCTAAAAAATCCCAGAAAGGCGCGTCTGATAACCTTAGTAAATCTCTCACGCCGTTGTTTTGGTATTATTTTTAATATAAAATTCCATAGCTTGTCCCCATCTAACAACATAAAAAAAGCTACAACTGCAATCAAGATAAAAGTCACGAAATTAGTCAAAAAACCTTGTAATATAGCTAAACTAGTAACAATACTTGTTATAGCTTGATTGCGTAGTTGTTCTTGAACAAAACTTAAATCTATATTCAGATTGCGGCTACGTAAAAAGTCTTCTAAATTGTCTAATAGGGGTAATAAAGAATTTAGAAATCCAGTTATACTATCAATTAATTGTTGTCCTTGGGATAAAATCGTTAAACCTACGGTAATTATCAGACCACCGATAATTACAATACTGAGCAAAAAAACCACAGCAACCGCTACACCGTGGGGCAAAAAACGCCGCAGCCATTGTACAGGATAGCTGAGCAAAAAAGCCAAAATAGCGGCGAATGTGAAAATAACTATGACTGTTTCAAAGTAAGCTAAAAGCTGTACAATTGCCCATCCAGAAGCAACTAAGAGTAAAAAGCGGACTAACGCCAGATTATTTAATCGTTGCCAGAAATTTTTGGCTTCAAAGCCGCTCATATTAATTTTAGATTTTGGATTTTAGATTTTGGATTATTTGAAGTCTTTAGCAAAAACTGTTAATAGAATTTCAAGGAAGACTACTGATATAATCGAATTTAAGATTAGAGGAATGTAATAGCGATCGCTACCCCCCTAAAGTAGATATTTACACTTTTCTAACTCATCTTCCTAAATCATGCATTTGATTAATTACAGCGGTACACTTTTGTGCCAAAGCCTCCAATTCTTCTTTATTGCTAGAACTGGGAGCATCAATTAAGTTACCAATTCTCACAGTTACGGGAACTGCGCGGGGTATTTTCGAGCCTTTTTCTAAAATTGCCTCGGTACCCCAAACACTTACTGGCAATATTGGCGCTTTGGCTTTCGCCGCTAACAGTAAGGCACCTCTTTTAGGGTCTGTAATTCGACCATCTGGGGTGCGAGTACCTTGCAAGAAAACACCAACAGCCCAACCATTATTCAAATATTCTAAGGCTGCACGGATGGCATTGCGATCGGCGCTTCCCCGACTCACTGGGTAAGCACCATACAGTTTAATCGCTTGCGCCAAAACAGGGATATTAAATAATTCTTCCTTTGCCATGTACGCCACTGGACGGCGTACACAATTAGAGACAATTGGCGGGTCAAAGTAACTGGCATGATTACTCACCACCACCAATGACCCCGATCGCGGGACATTTTCCGCACCATAAATCTTACCTCGAAAGTAAGTGTGAAGCATGGGGCTGACGACTGACCATTTAAAGGCGTGGTAAAGTGCCAGACTAATAAACGGTTCGCGGTTTGTGTCCACAGAAAGTAATGCCAATTAGACTGACATTTAGCATAAGCGATCGCAAGGCCCAAGGCAAACGAATTAGGTAAAGACAAGGGTAACCCTCGTCTCTACGGAGTGGTGTAGCTAAGGTAGTGAAAAATCCTGCATATCGAGTTTGGATCTTATTGAAACTAATAGTCCGTCCATTAATTTTGTAGTGAAAAAATGTTCGTAGTAAGGACTTTAGTCCTTGATTTTTAAGCACTAAAGTGCTTACTACGAACATTTCAGAATTAATGGGACAGACCACTAATATCAGCAACTATATTTATGCTTGGGATTTCAATGACACCTAACAGATTTAGATGGTAACGATATTCTAGATGGTGATGCAGATGTTGACAAAATGATTGGAGGCAAAGGTAATAACATTTATTTTATAGACAATAATGCAGACCAAGCGATCAAATACACCAATGAAGGCATTGATTTTTGCGATAGAAATAGTTAGGTTTGGCGATCGCTCCTCAAATTCTCAAACAAAAACACCTAGTAAAATTAATTTTTGACTCACTTTTTAAGGAATAACTCAATTTATAATCGAGCTACACCATCTCATTAATTTCAAGACTGAAATATCAAGTCTTTTCCTTAATCATCAACGAATTGTTTTAACAATATCTCAACACTAGCATTACTATCCAAAAAGGAAAATAAATGTAAATACTGCAATTTTCCTTCTTCATCTAATACAAACTGTGCTGGTAAAGGCGCTCCCAAAGCTTGCCCTACATTATAGGTACGAAACACTCGGCAACTAGGATCGCTAAGCAATGGCATTTGTAAGCCCAAATCTCTCACAACTATTTGACTCTGCCGTTCATCAGTACTCGTAATCATCAAAACTTCGATTCCACGATTTTTGAATTGTTCGTAATTCTCATTCAAATCTTTGATGTGAGGATAACAAAAAGGGCAATATTGCTTTTCAGTAAAAATGCGAGTAAAGGCTAGTAAAACTGGCTGCTTACCTCTGTAATCAGACAATTTTACTAAAGTACCATTGGTAATATCTGGTAACTGAAAATCTGGCGTTCCTACTCCTAATCTAAGTTGATTTGTAGCTGGAACTGGTAAAAAGTTGCGAAAAAATCGCTCATTTAATAATCCACTAAAATCAGTTGAAGTCAGCATATTTATATTTTTAGATTATTTAGAGGGATTAGGGTAGGACTTACGCAAAAACTCTCTGAAACTCTTTTTCTTTGTGTACTTTGCGTTCTTTGCGGTTCGTTTTTTCATAATTTTGCGTAAGTCCTGTAGGGATTGGTGACTGGGGATTGGGGGAGACGGGGAGCAGGGGAGCAGAGGAGAGTTTTTGTACAAGTTCTTTCTTTTTTGCACCTCTGCCCCTCCGCCTCTTCTACCCCATGCCCATTTCGCCTTTCAATAACAAAACCACAGATAGATTCTTCGTTTATCTGTGGTTATTGTCGATCGCTGGATTAACTCCAGCATATCTAATCTAGACAGCAGAGAAGTAGACTTTGGACTTCACTGGGTCAGGATTCATTGTTTTGTCACCAGGTTGCCAACCAGCTGGGCAAACTTCATCTGGGTGAGATTGAACGTACTGAATTGCTTGCAATGTCCGCAGGGTTTCATCAACGCTGCGACCAAATGCTAAGTTGTTAATTGTGGCGTGCTGTATGATACCATCTTTGTCGATGATGAACAGACCACGCAAGGCTATGCCTGCTGCTGGGTCAAGCACGTTGTAAGCTGCGCTAATCTCTTTCTTGATGTCGGAGACTAGAGGATAATTCAAGTCGCCTACGCCACCAGACTTACGATCGGTTTGAATCCAAGCGAGGTGGGAGAATTCACTATCTACGGAAACCCCAAGGATTTCCGTGTTAATTTTCTTGAATTCTTCATAGCGATCGCTAAATGCTGTAATTTCAGTAGGACAAACAAACGTAAAGTCTAGGGGGTAGAAAAACAGGACGACGTACTTACCACGATAATCGGAAAGTTTGATTGTCTTAAATTCCTGGTCTACCACAGCTGTTGCTGTGAAATCGGGAGCTTGCTGACCAACGCGGAGGCTTCCTTCTGTTCCGTAAGTTAGAGACATTAACTTAATTCTCCTTTATCGGTTTACTAGCGTTGGAATTTGGGTCAAGTAAAACTCACCCATCCACGCTTCACAGTTTGATTACGATCTGTTACGACTATATCATACTCATAACGATTTTGAGTAACAAATGTCTGATTTAGATACAAGAGAATGGTTACTTACCAATGGTCTAGGAAGTTTTGCCAGTGGTACAGTTTCTGATATCCGCACACGTACTTATCACGGTTGGCTGTTTGCCGCAAAAAATCCACCTTCTGAGCGTACTTTGCTGTTATCGCACCTCGAAGCGAGTTTGGAAGTATTAGGGGGCGTTATCGGGCTGGGGACAAATATTTGGGGTAACGTTCAGATAGAGCGGGGTGGCTATGAACTGTTGCGCTCTTTTGATATTAACCCAGTTCCAAAATGGATTTGGGGTGAAGATGACTGGCAATTAACCAGACAATTAGTGATGCCCTATGGCTTGGTAGGGGCTGGGGAATGGGGAATAGGGAGTGGGGAGCAGGGGAGCAGGGAGCAGGGGGGAATATTTAACAACCAATATCCAATGCCCAATGACGGCAGTTGCTCCACTTGGGGAGACCAAATGACCGCACTGCCTCCCCAATGCCCAATGACGGCAGTTGCTCCACTTGGGGAGACCCCAAGACCGCATTGCCTCCCCAATGCCCCTGTCCAATTTTGCGATCGCATTTTAATCCAGTATCGCTACGAAGGAAGCCAACAAGCGATTTTACGGCTGCGACTGTTGATAGCAGAACGTGACTTTCACCAACAACAGACTTTTAGCTCAGAATTACAATTCTCGCAACTGCTTGGGGAACAGCAAGTCTGCCTGCAAGCAAGAAAATCTGACCATTTTGGTATACCTTGGCATTTACGCTGGACAAAAGGAAATTATCAACCGGATGCAGTTTGGTATTGGAATTATCGATTCTCTGAGGAGACAAAACGCGGATTAGGCGATAGAGAAGATCTGCACAGCCCTGGTTACTTGACAGTTACACTCCAACCAGGAGATACAGTGACTCTGGAGGCACGATTAGGTTTTCCCAACCCACTGCTAGGCGTTCTCACCCCCGAAACCTTTGCAGAAGCAGTGGAAGCAGAACAAGAAAGGCTCTCTCAGATTTTTGGATGGAATAGCGCATGGGGCACTTGCACTGAGCGTAGCCGAAGTATGGGGGATGGGGAGATGGGGGGATGGGGAGATGAGGGAGACGCGGGGACACGGAGACACGGAGAGAAGTCTGAGCGGCGGCTTCCGCCGCTCACAACTTCGGGGGACGCGGAGAATAACCAATGCCCCATGCCCAATGCCCCATACTTCGGCTACGCTCAGTACAATTGCCCAATGCCCCATACCCCATCCCCAATTATCCAACAACTACTCAAAGCCAGCGATCGGTTTATCGCCTATCGAGGCTCAATAGCAGGCCCAACGGTGATTGCTGGTTATCATTGGTTTAAGGACTGGGCACGGGATACATTAATTGCCTTACCGGGATTGACGTTAGTTCCGCAGCGCTTTGAATTAGCAAAAGAACTATTGCGAACTTTTGGGCATTACTGTCGCCACGGTTTGATTCCTAATGCCTTTCCCGAAGTTGATAGAGAAGCATTTTATAACAGTATTGACGCGCCGCTTTGGTGGATTGAAACTTTAGGACTTTATTTGGAAGCTACACAAGACTGGCAATTTTTAGCAGAGCAGTTTTCTGTAGTTCAGCAAATTCATAAAGCCTTTGTCGGTGGCACGCGCTATAATATCCAGGCTGATGCTACCGATGGATTAATTGGTTGGGATGCTCGTGGTGTAGCCTTGACTTGGATGGATGTGGTAATTGGGGCAACCCCTGTTACTCCTCGTCGTGGTAAACCAGTGGAAATCAATGCACTATGGTATTCTGCTTTATGTTGGTTAAGTCAGTGGGCAGAACGCTTGAGTCAGCTTGAGTTGGGTGAACCAGTGCGTCTTGCTAAACAAGCACAGCGTTATGCTCAGCAAGCACAACAGGTCAAAAATTCCCTGCAAAAGTTTTGGAATCCCCAGCTAGGTTATCTTTACGACACTATTGAGCCAGACGATCGCCGAAATTTTCAAATTCGTCCCAATGCTGTTTTGGCGCTATCGCTGCACCATTGTGGATTTTCCCAACAGCAAGGCTGTCAGATATTAGATTTGGCAACTACCAGCTTGGTGACTCCCTACGGTCTCCGCAGTCTCGACCCAGGAGACCCCGAATACAAAGGGAAATATGAGGGCAACCAAGAGCAACGCGATCGCGCTTATCACCAAGGTAGTGTTTGGCCGTGGTTAATTGGCCCATATATTCGTGCTTGGCAACGTTTTTATCCACAACAAGCAGTGCCTTTTGATTGGCAACCTCTGATAGATCACTTTTTATTTGGCGCTTGTATAGGTTCTATTTCTGAGATTTTTGATGGCGATCCACCTCATACACCCAGAGGAGCGATCGCTCAAGCTTGGTCAGTTGCTGAAGTTATTCGGCATATTAAATAGTGCCGAGTGGTGTTGACATTGGGCGCAAAAGGCAGTCTTAAGCCATACCGCTACTTACTAGCGCCGCCACTCACTGATGTGATTTCATCCTAGGTACTATTTTTAGTTGCTAAAATCTGGAATCTTTCTACTAAGATTGTCTAGATAATTTTTAAAATGGCTCAGGTCGGATTTGAACCAACGACCCCAGGCTTATGAGTCCCGTGCTCTAACCAACTGAGCTACTGAGCCATGCTTTTTAGTCATTTATGAATATAACATACAAATTCGCTCATGCCTAGCCTCTTTTGCAATTATTTTTTCTGCTTTGAAAATACGCGTCACTTTTCAAGACAGAGGGCACGGAGGGATAAGAGCAAGAGAGAGTTTTTGCGTAAGTCCTCAATTAGTTAGAGAGTTTATCAGGTGGTAGTGATAGCGATCGCTTTTTCTTCAACCAAATTCCTAGCAATCCTGCAACTGCTATTCCTCCAAGAGTTGATGACTCACACACAGCTTTGACACTAGAGAGTAAAAGGGATAGGATACAGAGATTTTACCAGTAAAGTAGGCATTTGCTAAATATATTGGTAAATTGTCCATGGCATTAAACTATGAGTTCCTAGTTACCTCAGGTCATTTGCACCAAGAAAAATAGCTTATTTACATTGATTTACAAGCTTTATAGCCTATATTTGCTAAACGTAGGCAGGTGTTTACTTTAATCTTTAGGTTGGTAATACACTCGACGTTAGTAGTTGAACAAGAGAAACAATTGCGGTTTGGAGGTAAGAATGATGATTGTTTGATGTGGCGATCGCTCAACATAATAGACTTGAGTCAAAAGCAGATTCCAAGGCTTATTTGGTCAATTGCCCATACAGCAATAAACCGAAAAACTTTTCTTATACTGGCTTTTTCTTCCACCAATAGAAATAGTACCCTCAGGGGTACTTTCATTATTTGTTGCTGTGACATAAAGTAAAAGCATCTCAAAAGCGTATACAGTTGGACACAAAAAAAGCTGCTTCTTCCTTTGCAGCCTGGTCGTATAACCAGTGAGGAAATAAAAAACAACACGAAATGCTGGCAAAGCTTTTGATGCCAACATTATCGATATTTGCAGTGCTTCCTAAATCTTCAGACATGATTGCGATCGCATATTCCAATCATGCCTAATTCGACTGTTCTTTCATTTCTCTACCTCATTTCCCCATCCGGAAGTAGTGAGGTAGTATCTTGACCTGACAAATTAAGGATAAACCTAATTATGGCAACTATTAACGGTACTAATTTCAATGACAATCTCGTTGGTGTATTTGATTTTCCTTTTTTGTTCCTTGATTTTGGTGATGTCATCAACGGATTTAATGGTAACGACCGTCTCACAGGTCTTAATACCAACGATACCCTCAATGGAGGCAATGGTAACGACACCCTCGATGGGGGTGGGGGCGCTGACAGAATGGACGGTGGCGACAATAATGACCTCTACATCGTAAACAACGCTGGGGATATTGCTACAGAAGTATTTGGTGATGCTCTTGGTGGTGTAGACACCGTACAGGCTTCAGTGAGCTACACCTTGAGTGCTAATCTGGAAAACCTGACTTTGACAGGGTTTGGAGCAATCAACGGCACAGGCAACGCTAGAGGCAACGTCATCAACGGTAACAGTGCTAATAATAGACTGTCTGGGTTGGCTGGTAACGATACTATCAATGGTGGATTGGGCAACGACACCCTCGATGGCGGCACAGGTGCTGACAGAATGGACGGTGGTGATAATAATGACCTCTACATCGTAGACAACGCTGGGGATATTGCTACAGAAGTATTTGGTGATGCTCTTGGTGGTGTAGACACCGTACAGGCTTCAGTGAGCTACACCTTGAGTGCTAATCTGGAAAACCTGACTTTGACAGGTTCGGGATCGACTAGCGGCACAGGCAACTTCCGAAGCAACGTCATTAACGGTAACAGTGCCAGTAATACTATCTTTGGATTGGATGGTAACGATACTATTAATGGTGGTGGTGGGTCTGACTCAACCAGTGGAGGCAACGGCAACGATCGCATTATTGATAGCGACTTTGTAAACTTCGATTTCCATAATGGTGGAGCTGGTGTTGACACAATCGATTATTCAGGCGTCAATTTCAGTTCATCTGTCGTCATTAACTTAGCAACAGGCTTGACCACCGTTAATGTTGTTGGTGGTAATAGTGAAACCATCCTCAACTTTGAAAACGTTGAGGGTAGCCAAGGCGGTGAAACAATTATTGGCTCCTCCGGAAACAATGTTCTCGATGGTAATGGCGGTAACGATACTATCAGAGGTGGTGCTGGAAGGGACACTCTCATTGGCGGATCGGGTAGCGATGTTTTCGATTTCGACTTCCTTTCAGACAGTCAACCTGGTGTACTGCGCGATGTGATCAGTGGCTTTGTTGGCAATGGTTTTGGATTAGGCGATCGAATCGATCTATCAACCATTGACGCTAACGTATTTTTAGCAGGCAACCAAGCCTTCAGTTTCATTGGGTCTGGAGCATTCACGACAGCCGGTCAACTTCGTTATTCAGGAGGGATTCTTCGAGGTAACACCGATTTTGATGCTGCTGCTGAATTTGAAATTCAGATCGCAGGAGCGCCAGGACTATTTGTAGCGGCAGGAAATCCCGGAAGCGACATTATCCTTTAATTAAGTAGAGCTAATTGAATAGTCGGTGGGAGAGGTAAGTTCGCCTCTCCCTTTTTATTTCTATAGATTTCTGTACCAGGATTTACGTACAAAAGTTTTGTGTTGAGATTGGGTTTAAGGGTGTAGGGGTTTTGGTCACCCCCTGTTAAAACCCTTGATTTTTCGTATTGCTGCGTAAGTCTTATGTACTTAAGCGTATTCTCTAGTACATTAAGCTGTAAATAGACCAACCACTTAAAAACCCTAAAAAGCCCATTGAATAAGACTTTTTACTTTGCTTAGTGCTATTTGTTAGTTTTGTATCATAGCTAAAAAAAGTACCCTTAGGGGTACTATTATTACCTTTTTATTTTGATATAGAGTAAAAACATTCCCAAACAAGCACAGTTGAGACGAAAGAATCTCCTTGTTCCTTAGAAAACTAGTCTTACAACTAGCAAAGACATGAGGGCACAAGGATACAGCATCACTCTTAATATAATTTTTGGCGTTGCTGATTGAAAGTATAAATTTGCCTCACCGTAGGATGAGGCAAATCATTCATGCAGCCTCTGTCTTAACAGGTTTCTATCATTAGCAAGTCCTCAAGTGTCTGGGGGCTGCTGTTAGCAACTGTATGTAATGTCCTTTTTAGTTTCCATGAAAGAATGACTGCCTTCGTCAAGTCTCAAGCAGTCCTCAAGTGTATGGGGAATGTGGTTAGCAACTGTGTTTAATATCCTTTTTAGTTTCCATGAAAGAATGACTGCCTTCGTCAAGGCTCAAACAATTGTTGTTTACTGATATCGAAAACATCAATCCATGCTTTCGATTCAGCAAGCCAAATTTTTGATGCCAGCATCGTTGATATGTGCAGTAGTTTTCAAATGATCGGACTTGAGTGCGATCGCTCATTCCAATCATGTCTGATTTAACTGTCTTTTGATTTCTCCACCTCATTTCCCAATCGGGAAGTAGTGGGATAGTTCTTTACCTAACAAATTCAAGGATAAACCTAATTATGGCAACCATTGACGGTACTAATTTCAATGACAATCTTGTCGGTGTATTCGATTTTCCTTTTTTTGGTATTGATTTGGCTGATGTCATCAACGGATTTGACGGTAACGACAGTCTCACAGGTCTTGGTACCAACGATACCCTCAATGGAGGCAATGGCAACGACACCCTGAATGGCGGCGCAGGTGCTGACAGAATGGACGGTGGTGACAACGATGACCTCTACATCGTAGACAACGTTGGGGATATTACTACCGAAGTATTTGGTGATGCTTTGGGTGGTGTAGACACTGTACAGTCTTCAGTCAGCTACACCTTGAGTGCTAACCTGGAAAACCTGACTTTGACAGGGTTCGCAGCAATTAACGGTACAGGCAACTTCCGCAACAACGTTATCAACGGCAACAGTGCCAATAATAGCCTCTTTGGGTTAGATGGTAACGATACTATTAACGGTGGATTGGGCAACGACTTTGTAGATGGTGGCACAGGCGCTGACATAATGGACGGTGGTGACAATGATGACATCTACATCGTAGATAACATTTTTGATGTCGCTAGCGAAGTATTTGGTGATGCTTTAGGCGGTGTAGACACTGTACAATCTTCAGTCAGCTACACCTTGAGTACTAAYCTAGAAAACCTAACTTTAACAGGGTTTGCAGCAATTAACGGCACAGGCAACGCTAGAGGCAACGTTATCAACGGCAACAGTGCCAATAATAGCCTCTTTGGGTTGGCTGGTAACGATACCATTAACGGTGGATTGGGCAACGACTTTGTAGATGGCGGCACAGGCGCTGACGTAATGGACGGTGGTGACAATGATGACATCTACATCGTAGACAACGTTGGGGATGTAGCCAGCGAAATATTTGGTGATGCTTTAGGCGGTGTAGACACCGTACAATCTTCAGTCAGCTACACCTTGAGTGCTAATCTAGAAAACCTAACTTTAACAGGGTTTGCAGCAATYAACGGCACAGGCAACGCTAGAGGCAACGTYATCAACGGCAACAGTGCCAATAATAGCCTCTTTGGGTTGGCTGGTAACGATACTATCAATGGTGGATTGGGCAACGACACCCTTGATGGCGGCACAGGTGCTGACAGAATGGACGGTGGTGACAATGATGACCTCTACATCGTAGACAACGCTGGGGATATTGCTACAGAAGTATTTGGTGATGCTCTTGGTGGTGTAGACACTGTGCAGGCTTCAGTGAGCTACACCTTGAGTGCTAATCTGGAAAACCTGACTTTGACAGGGTTTGGAGCAATCAACGGCACAGGCAACGCTAGAGGCAACGTCATCAACGGTAACAGTGCCAATAATAGACTGTCTGGGTTGGCTGGTAACGATACTATCAATGGTGGATTGGGCAACGACACCCTCGATGGCGGCACAGGTGCTGACAGAATGGACGGTGGTGATAATAATGACCTCTACATCGTAGACAACGCTGGGGATATTGCTACAGAAGTATTTGGTGATGCTCTTGGTGGTGTAGACACCGTACAGTCTTCAGTCAGCTACACCTTGAGTGCTAATCTGGAAAACCTAACTTTAGCAGGGTTTGGAGCAATCAACGGCACAGGCAACGCTAGAGGCAACGTCATCAACGGTAACGGTGCTAATAATAGCCTCTCTGGGTTGGATGGTAACGATACTATTAACGGTGGTAGTGGTAATGACACCATCATTGGAGGCAATGGTAACGACAGCATTGATGGCGGTGCTGGCAACGACAGCCTCAATGGGGGTGCTGGCGGTGACACATTCAAAGGGAGTGCTGGTAATGACAATATTAATGGTGGAGATGGCTTTGATACCGCAGACTACAGTCAATTAGGTCAAATCACCCTGTCAGGTGTTGGAACCGTTCAAAAAGCTGGGGGGTTTGGGCAAGACCAACTCTTTAGAGTCGAAAGGGTTATTGCCAATGCGAGTGCCGCTAATAACACCATAGATGCATCCGCATCTTTGCCTGGGGTATTTATTAACGTTAACTTGCAAACTCAAAGTTTATCTGCTAACAACGTTCCTGGTTTGGGAGTATTGTCATTTACTGCGGTCAACTTTGATAATGTCATCGGTACAAATGCAGGTGACAACATTGTTGGCGATGGTCAAAGTAACCAATTATCCGGTGGTAATGGCAACGATAACATTAATGGTGGTGCTGGCAACGATACTATTACTGGTGGTAATGGAACCGATGTTCTCACTGGTGGTTTAGGTAACGATGTTTTCGATTTCAACTCACTTGCTGAAAGTCAACCTGGTGCTTTCCGCGATGTCATAAATGGCTTTGCTGGTAATGGGCTTGCATTAGGCGATCGCATCGATCTATCAACCATTGATGCTAACCCATTTTTAGCAGGTAACCAAGCTTTCAGTTTCATTGGGGCTAACTTATTCACCGCAGTCGGCCAAGTCAGTTATATCGGTGGCATTCTCCGAGCTAACACCGATCTGGTTTTCGGCTTAGAATCTGAGTTCGAGATTCAACTGGCAGGAGCGCCAGCACTAGTAGCAAGTGACATTATCCTTTAATTAAGTTAAGTAAAAATAATTGAATAGTCGGGGGGAGAGGTGAACTTGCCTCTCCCTTTTTTCATCTTTATTCACTGCCTAGTGGGCACTTTTTTGATGAAACATCAAGAATTACTCAAGAAAAGATCGCACCCCCCAGGCATGAGAAAATCAGATAATACAATCGCGACAGTTGCGATGATGGCACGAAAGGAAAAAAGATGTCGGAGAATTTGAGAAGCCAAATTGTCACCAAAGGGGTGCAGCGATCGCCTAATCGAGCTATGCTGCGTGCAGTTGGTTTTAAAGATGAGGATTTCAACAAAGCCATTGTGGGCATTGCCAATGGTTATAGTACAATCACCCCCTGTAATATGGGGATCAATACACTCGCACAACGGGCAGAAGTCGGGATTAAAGCTGCTGGAGCAATGCCGCAATTGTTTGGTACCATTACCATTAGTGATGGGATTTCAATGGGAACTGAAGGGATGAAATATTCCCTAGTGTCGCGGGAAGTTATTGCTGATTCCATTGAAACCGCTTGCACTGGACAAAGTATGGATGGTGTACTGGCCATTGGTGGTTGTGATAAAAATATGCCAGGGGCAATGCTGGCGATGGCGCGGATGAATATTCCGGCTATCTTTGTTTATGGTGGCACCATCAAACCCGGTCACTACAATGGACGCGATTTAACGGTTGTTAGTTCTTTTGAAGCTGTTGGTCAATACAGTGCTGGGAAAATTGACGAAAAGGAATTATTAGAAGTCGAAAGTCGGGCTTGTCCTGGTGCTGGTTCCTGTGGTGGCATGTACACAGCTAATACCATGTCTTCTGCTTTCGAGGCGTTGGGTATGAGTTTACCCTATTCCTCCACAATGGCAGCCGAAGATGCCGAAAAAGCTGACAGCACAGAAAAATCGGCATTTGTTTTAGTCGAAGCCATCAAGAAACAAATCTTACCCCGGCAAATTATCACCCGCAAATCTATAGAGAACGCTATTTCTGTAATTATGGCGGTGGGTGGTTCCACAAATGCAGTGTTGCATTTTTTGGCGATCGCTCGTGCCGCAGAGGTAGAGTTAACTATAGACGACTTTGAAACTATTCGCGGTCGTGTCCCGGTTTTATGCGATCTCAAACCAAGTGGTAGATATGTAGCTACAGACTTGCACAAAGCTGGAGGCATTCCCCAAGTGATGAAAATGCTACTCGTCCACGATCTACTACACGGGGATTGCTTGACCATCAGCGGTCAAACCATTGCAGAGATATTAGCAGACATCCCAGAAGAACCATCTGCCAACCAAGATGTAATTCGTCCTTGGAATAACCCGATGTATGCCCAAGGACATTTAGCTATTCTTAGAGGTAATTTGGCAACAGAAGGAGCTGTAGCTAAAATCACCGGAGTCAAAAAGCCAGTAATCACCGGGCCTGCACGGGTATTTGAATCGGAAGAAGCTTCCTTAGATGCGATTTTGGCGGGTAAGATCCAACCAGGGGATATTTTAGTTATCCGCTACGAAGGGCCTAAGGGCGGCCCTGGAATGCGAGAAATGTTGGCTCCCACCTCTGCAATTATTGGTGCTGGCTTGGGCGATGCTGTGGGATTAATTACTGACGGGCGGTTTTCTGGTGGTACTTATGGGATGGTAGTTGGTCACGTTGCACCAGAAGCAGCAGTTGGAGGAGCGATCGCTCTTGTAGAAGAAGGCGATAGCATTACCATTGATGCACCTGCTCGTTTATTACAATTAAATATTTCTGATGAAGAATTAGCTCGTCGTCGTGCTAATTGGCAACCTCCTGCACCACGTTACACCAAAGGCGTGCTGGCGAAATATGCCAAGTTGGTATCTTCTAGTAGTGTTGGTGCAGTGACGGATTTAGATTTATTTTGAAGTGGAGATTTGGCACTAATAAACTAAAAAACATCTCAACTGCATAATCAGATTAAATCAAACTCTTGTAGGGTGGGTCGAAAAGCCTGCCCTACTTCTGCAATTAAAATGTGTATTAGTTTATCATATCTGGTTGAAGAGGTATATCAAATTTGCTGACATTATTGATAATTTAAAATTTTCCTCAGGTTGGCTTAACGAACGAAACCTAACCGACGCAAATTTATTTTTACTGGTTAACTCAAAGGTATTGGAATCTAGCAGATATCACAGTTTCCATAACTGAAGAACTCAGATCTCTAAGCCACTACAATTTAAAGGTTTGATAAATTTTCTGTTTTTTAAGGCTGACTTATAAAGATATATAACCTTATAAATAAAAAAATATCCCATTGCTTTTAAGGCATGGAAACACATAGCAGAGGCAAAGAAAGTCGTTTTGATACCAAAACTTGGATAATTTACTTTTTGGAATTTTGTGAGTATTAGACTTTAGTTCGTAAACCTTTATGCGTTAGGATAGCTACAATGTGAGTATATACTTAAATTAGATGAGTAAAAAATCACTTTATGTTATATATTTAACTTTGTACTTTATTGATATAGTTTGATAACTTGTCCAATTTGGAGTTTTTAATTCCGGTTAGGAACAATCAGCTGATTAGATCCACAATCATAATAGGGTATTGTTAGCAACCATGTCTTTTAAGGCACTTATCAAAAAGAATACCCAGGCAGATGGAGAATATTATTGTTCATCAAGCATATTTCTGGCACTTGTGCCCCAAGGTGGAAGCAATGTTTGGGTATTTTTTGAGGCGATTTCTCTAACAAGTTTCGTATGAAAGGATTTAGTTAATTGCAGTAACAGTTTTTTACTCGAAAAAATCACAACCATACTTGTGGCTATATCGGTACAAGCAGAAGGAATTAATTTTTTTAGAGACTTAACCAATGGAACCACCTAAAGAATCATCCAATTTTCGACAGAAGGCATTAAAAGGTGTATTTTGGTCTGCAATTCAGAATTGGGGACGCCAAGCGATCGCCTTTATTGTTTTTGCGCTGCTTGCCCGTCTGCTTGGGCCTGAGACCTTTGGTTTAGTTGCTTCAGCTAGTATATTCCTGGCATTCGTAACTATTTTTCTCGACCAAGGATTTTCTGTAGCGATTATCCAACGTAAGGAACTGGAACCAGAACATCTCGATACAGCTTTTTGGACTAACTTTGGCATCGGCTTACTGATGACAGCTTTCAGTATTGCGGCTGCTGGATTAGTTGCCGATTTCTTCTCTCAACCGCAGTTAACGCCAATAATTCGCTGGTTGTCTCTCAGTTTTGTAATTATTTCCCTGAGTAGTACCCAGGAGGCAATTTTTCAACGCAACCTGGATTTCAAACCCTTAGCGATCCGCGAATTGATCGCGGTATGCCTCGGTGGGGTGGTCGGTGTGACAATGGCTTTTATGGGCTTTGGTGTTTGGAGTCTAGTTAGTCAGCAGTTAGTAAATGGTTTGGCTAAGGTTGTAGTTCTTTGGTCAGCTAGCAATTGGCGACCAAGATTTAGGTTTTCTCAAAAGCATTTTCGAGAATTATTTGCCTTTGGTATTAATGTAGTTGGAACCCAAATACTCAACTTTGTTAATCGCAGATCCGATGACTTACTGATTGGTTATTTTTTAGGCCCAGTTGCTTTGGGTTATTATTCCGTCGCTTACCGCTTGCTCTTAATCATTACCCAATTATTAACTGGTGTAATCAATCAGGTTGCGATGCCTGCATTTTCTAGGTTACAGCAAGAACCTGAAAAGTTGAAAAATGCTTTTTACAAGGTAACCCAACTTACCAGCCTGATTTCTTTTCCAGCATTTTTGGGCATGGCAGCGTTAGCACCCGAATTAGTAAGAGTTTTATTCGGAGAACAATGGTTGCCAAGTATTCCAGTGATGCAAATACTGGCTTTTATTGGTATTATTCATTCAGTTTCTTACTTCCACAGTACTGTAATCACGGCGATGGGTAAACCTGATTGGAAACTGAAACTAAACTTTATGCATACCATTGTAAATGTTATCGGTTTTGCAATTGCTGTACACTGGGGAATTGTCGCTGTTGCAGCAGTTTATGTAATTCGCAGTTACTTGTTGACACCTGTAGATCTGTTGTTCATTCGTAAACTAATTGGTATTAAATTGAGACCTTATCTGGGGCAGTACGTGATTCCATTAACTGGAGTGCTGGCTATGACAGGTGTGATTTTTGTCTTTAGGGAATTGTTAAGAAATCTCGTAAATATACAAACATTATTAGCTGTTTGCATATTCTTGGGTGGTATGACGTATATAGTCTTAATTATATCTCTGGCACCACACATAGTACAACAGATACTTGATATTATTCGCCCATCAATATCTAAAAAACTAGGACAGAGTAAAAGATAATAAATTCTGGCATTGCTAAATCATCCCTTGATTCGGCAATGCCAATTTAAACTTCTAGAATTATATTGAGTGCGCCACAATCTTTGTTAAGAGGATGTTTGAAAAGTCCTCCTATCGGTATAAAAAGTTTTAGATCCCTTTAAATCTCCCGATAAATTGGGAGACTTTGATTCAGGTTCCCCCCTTAAAAAGCTACGGTGTATACACAAGTGCTATCTGCAAAGGTTTCAAGGCTTCTATACCCAATAAATTGTCATTACGAGTGCAGTGATAGCGAAGCGAAGTGGTTCGTCTTCAATCAAGGGCACAGCACTGCTGTGCCCCTACAAAAGATGTGGTTTTTTAATCATCTATGTTTGGTATTTCCTGTCAATGTGTAATACGATTTCACGAAAACCTTGATACAGATAGAGATTTCTGGTAGGGGCACGGCACTGCCGTGCCCTGAACAACTTGTGTGTACACCGTAGCCTTAAAAAGGGGGGGATAGGGGGGATCTTAAAGTGCCTAAATTCACAGCAAAAAACTTTTCAAACACGCTCTTTGTCTAAAGCCAAAAATTCTTCTAAGAGCTTGCAAAGAGGAGATTAAGGGGTCGGGTAAAATGCTAATGACAGGTGTGCGCCCCTATCTATGTACATAATTTACCTAAAAAATGCTGTATTTATAAATAAAGCAGATTGCAAATTATTGTTTAAATAACTTTTGTAATAACTTAACGCATGAAAAATAGTCAAATTCCTCCTGGAAGCTTTGGTTTACCTGTATTAGGTGAAACACTTTCCTTTTTTTTTGACCGCGATTTTAGCAAAAAGCGCTATTACCAGTATGGGCCTATCTTCAAAACTTATCTTCTTGGCAGGCCAACTGTGGTGATGGTAGGCCCAGAGGCATTGGAGTTTGTTTTGTCAAGCCATATGGAGAATTTTTCTTGGCGCGAGGGATGGCCTGCTAATTTCAAGATCTTGCTGGGCGAATCACTTTTTTTGCAAGATGGAAAGGAACATCGTAAAAATCGCCGCTTGATGATGCCAGCTTTGCATGGCCCAGCATTGCCGAATTATGTTGCCACTATGGAAGATATCACACGTAGTTATCTGCAAAAGTGGGAAAAGCAGCAGGAGTTTACCTGGTTTGGGGAGTTTAAACAACTGACGTTTGATATTGCTAGTCAATTATTGTTGGGTACGCCTCCTGGCACCGAAGGTATGCACCTAAGTAATTTGTTTACAACCCTATCAAATGGATTATTTGCTATTAATCCATTGCCTTTACCATTTACTAAATTTAGTAAAGCATTAGCAGCTCGTAATCAAATTTTAGAGCATGTAACTAAGGTCGTCAGAGAACGTCGGCAAAATCCAACCAAAGATGCTCTGAGTTTGTTAGTGCAAGCGCAAGATGAAGATGGTAACACTCTGAGCGAACAAGAACTCATTGCCCAAGCGGTACTACTACTTTTTGCTGGACATGACACCACAACTACAATGTTGACTTGGTTGTGTTTAGAATTAGCCCGTCATCCAGAGGTACTGCACC
Organism: Nostoc sp. ATCC 43529; assembly: GCA_003326205.1. GTDB lineage: Bacteria > Cyanobacteriota > Cyanobacteriia > Cyanobacteriales > Nostocaceae > Nostoc. Next base: position 9,790 of record LWTK01000053.1, on the reverse strand, counting down.
GTGCTAGGGAAGAGCAACTAAAATTTGCTGATGTTAATTCTTTAACTTTAGAACAACTGGGGCAAATGCCTTATTTAGACCAAGTTTTATGGGAAGTTGAAAGGCTACGTCCGTCAGTTGGTGCGGGATTTCGTGGTGTTGTGAAAGAATTTGAATTTAAAGGCTTTTATGTTCCTGCTGGTTGGCAACTATATTATTCCATTGCACTGACTCATCGCCTACCAGAAATTTACTCTCAGCCAGAGTGTTTTGACCCAAACCGCTTCAGCCCCCAGCGTCAAGAACACAAACAGTATCCCTTTAGTTTGGTTGGTTTTGGTGGTGGCCCGCGTGTTTGTATTGGTATAGCTTTTGCCAAAATGGAAATGAAGATTATCGCTGCCCATCTTCTACGGAGCTATGATTGGGAAATCTTACCCAATCAAAGTTTAGATACAATGGGAATTCCTAATCGCCCTAAAGATGGGTTGCGAGTTCGATTTAAACGTCGGTGATATCATATCTGCTTAAGGGGACAAGGAGACAAGGCGAAAATATGCCTATTACGCATATTAGTTGTTATATTAAGTTCGCCTAATTATTTATAATTCAAAATTCTCCGCGTCCCCGTGTCTTGGCGTCACCACAAGTGTTCAACCGAACCTGATATTAAGCAAAGGCGAGAGGATAATGATAAGTAATTAGCAGGACTTGATAGGAAATGTTTTATGGTAGTTCCTATAGAGATAAATTTGCCTGAACAAGTTTTACAGCGCTTACAAACAGCGAAAGATCTTGTCAACCAAAACGTTAACTCTTTGACTAACTCAGTACAACAAGTCGGCGAGTCTTTAAAAGCACAAGCGACTACAAGGACTAATACAGCAATTGATACAGTTACGACAAGTTTAGAACAAACTTGGCAAACGGCTGAACAGTTTAAAAGTAGTACATCAGGGGCGATTGAGACAGCAATTAATTCTTATTTTAATGATTGGCTGATACAACACCCTGTAATTTTTCGGTTAATTCAAATAGCCAGTTGGGGAGCTAACCATCCGATTATTAGTGTTGTAATTATAATTTTGGCGCTGGCTTTACTTTGGAGTATTATCAAAGCAATTGTCAGCATCATTGAAACAGCTAGTTGGTCAATACTTCAATTTCCAATAAAGTTGCTTCAGGCTTTAGTTAAAGTTAGCTTTTTTTCTTTAACTAAAGTTGGTAGTTTTGTTTCCCAACGAATGAAAACTACCAAAGAAACCGATAATCTGCCAGTTTTGTTAGCTGAGAGTTTACCAAAAAATAGGCAGCTAAGATTGGCAGAAATTACTAGTCGTTTAGAGGAAATTCAAAAGGAACAACATGAGCTTTTAGAGGAAGCAGCAGATTTAATTGCTTCTGATAAAATTGAGATAAAAATATCAGAAATTAAACCGCTAAAAAACGTTGAATCACATCTTGGCTGAGTTCGTCAGTGGAACCGGAGGCGACAATACCGCCTTTTTGCATGGCGTAATAATAATCGACTTGACGGACAAAGTGTAAATGTTGTTCTACTAATAAAACAGAAATGCCTGTGGTTTGGACGATGCGACGGACTGCGGCTTCAATTTCTAGGATGATGGAGGGTTGAATGCCTTCGGTGGGTTCATCTAAGACGAGTAATTGAGGTTCTCCCATTAAAGCACGAGCGATCGCCAGTTGTTGCTGTTGTCCGCCACTCAAATCTCCGCCCATGCGCGAAAGCATAGTTTTTAATACGGGAAATAAGCTAAAAATTTCTTCAGGAATTTCTGCTTTTTTGACTGGTTTGCGTCTGGCTTCTAACCCCAGCAATAGATTTTCTTTGACTGTTAAACGGGGGATAATTTCTCGCCCTTGGGGGACATAACCAATTCCTAATTTTGCTCTTTGGTCGGGAGATTTAGAGTTGATTAATTGTTCAGCTAAATTAATTGTACCGCTGCGGGGTTTGAGTAATCCCATGATGGTTTTGAGTAGGGTTGTTTTACCTACACCATTGCGTCCAATTAGGCAGACCATTTGCCCAGATGGTACAGTTAAATCTACGTTGCGGAGAATGTGGCTTTCCCCGTAGTAGACGTTGAGGTTAGAGATTTTTAACATTATAAAAGTGACTGTAAATTAATTTTGCTTAGGCTTCATTTATAAACCGATAATACTAATAAGTAGTATACCACTAAGTGAAAGTCGTTCAAGAATACCAAGTCCAGGTAATATTTTTAAAACATTAAAACCCAATATACATAAAAAAACACACTTCTATTTTTTGTAAACTCTGATTAACGGTGTCAACTGTGGTTGATTGGGATTAGTTAAGTTTAATCTATAAATTGTTTTTAATATCTCTTCAGTTTTATCGCCTCTCACCGTAACTATATAATTTGCTGGTTTAGAAACATCTTTTTCAATTTTTTCAATTACCTTGTCTTGAATAACTGACAAATCTGCTAATCTTTCTAGCCGCCGAGCATTAGGTTTCCAGAGACACAAAACCCCTGTAGAGTTGGGAAATTTTAGTAATTGTAGAGCATATTTTTGATTATTAACTTGAAAGGCAGATGTCTGAAATGTTTTACCTTGATTTTGTGGTGGAATTTTCTGAAACGTTTCTTGCGTTCTCTGATGATATTGGCAGTTTTTATCGATAATTGGTTCACCAGCAAAAACAGGTTTTAATAATAATATACTCGCACTATAAAAACCTACACTTGTTAAAGTAAAAGCAATAATTTTAGAAAAATTAGGCATGATTTAAATTTTACGTTTTGGTATTAAGCACTGAGTAAATATTGGATTTGTTCCTAAAGTATTCCTATACTTCATATTATTTCCAGGTATGAGTTATAACTACGATATAGCAATTCTAAATGAGTCGTGAAGTTCATTCTTCTTGTTTTCCTAAATATACTTCAATGACACGAGGGTCATTTTGCACTTCTTCAAAATTGCCTTCGCACAGCACCGAACCTTGATGTAATACTGTGACTTTACGAGCAATTTGACGCACGAATTCCATATCGTGTTCAATGACTAATATTGAATGGCTTTGGGCTAAAGCTAAAAGTAATTCGCCAATATTGTAGGTTTCTTCATCTGTTAAACCAGCAACCGGTTCATCAACGAGTAACAAATCAGGAGACTGTGCTACTAACATGCCAATCTCTAAACGTTGCTTTTCACCGTGAGAAAGTAAAGCTGCTGGGATGTCTGCTTTAGAAGTTAAACCAATGGTTTCTAATAAACCTTTAATATTGTTCTTTTCACTAGTACTAGAACTACCAAACAAGGTAGAAAAGACATTTTTATTGCAGTTGCTGGTAATTTCTAGATTTTCACGGGGCGTTAAATTCAGGTAAACTCTTGGTGTTTGAAATTTACGCCCAATTCCCAACCGTGCAATTTGATGTTCGGAGAAAGAACGCAGGTTTTTACCTTTGAATAAAACTCGCCCAATGGTTGGTTTTACTTTCCCGGTAATTACATCTAAAAATGTTGTCTTTCCCGCACCATTTGGCCCAATGACTACTCGTAACTCTCCCACATCCATGCTAAAGTTTAGCTGATTTATAGCTTTAAAACCATCAAAGCTAACAGTTACATTTTCAGTTTCTAATATTTTGGCGTTCATGTTGTACTTCGGCATCTTCTTCTAAAGCAGGATATGTAGCAATTTCTTGACGGCGTTTGAAAAGAGAAAAATTCTGACTACGCAACCATCCGACTATACCGTCAGGAAGCACTGTGACGACAATCAAAAATAGTGCCCCTTGGAAAAATAGCCAAATTTCAGCAAATTGTTCGCTTAAAAACGTCCGGGCATAATTGACTAATAAAGTACCAACAATTGCACCGATTAAAGTTGCGCGTCCTCCTACAGCTACCCAAATGACCATTTCAATAGAAAAGGCAATATCCATTGCTCTGGGTGAAACAGAACCACTTTGAATGGTGTAAAATGCTCCTGCTATGCCTGCGATCGCCCCGGAAACTCCAAACACCAAAACCTTAAAATCTGTAGGGTCATAGCCAGAAAATCTTACCCGACTTTCATCATCCCGAATCGCTATTAACAATCTCCCAAAGCGTCCACTTGTCAACCAGCGACAAATACCGTAGGTAGCGGCGAGAAACACCACTGTCAACGCGTAAAAAACAAATTGCGTTTTGGCATCACTGACCGTCGCCCCAAATAAAGTTGTAAAATCTATCAGCCCATTTGTACCATTAAATAACTTTTGTTGCCCATTAAAAAAATTGAAAAATACAATCGTCCCTGCTTGAGTCAAGATCGAAAAATAAACTCCCTTGAGGCGATTTCTAAATACTAAATATCCTAATAATCCTGCCAATAACCCCGGAATTAATACCACAGCAGCTATTGTGAAAGGAAAAGAATAAAAAGGTTGCCAAAACGCTGGAAGTTCCGTAACTCCATAAAGCCCCATGAAATCGGGTAAATCACCAGTGGGAACTTGCAGTTTCAGGTACATAGCGATCGCATATCCACCCAAACCAAAGAAAATACCGTGTCCCAAACTCAATAAACCAGTATATCCCCAAATCAAATCAATACCCAAAGCAGCGATCGCCAGCGATAAAAACCTCCCCAACAAATTCAGCCTGAATTCCGACAGCACCACTGGCATAATAATTATCAGGGCAAGTGCGATCGTCACCACCACCCCCACCTCAATTAACAATCCTCCCTTCTTCCTCATCTCTGCGTCCTCCGCGCCTCTGCGGTTCGTTTAAACATCAACAGTACGTCCCTTCTGCGGAAAAATCCCCCCAGGCTTCCACTGTAAAAACACAATAATCAGTGCAAACACCATCACCTTCGCCATACTCGTCGTAGCGAAAAAATTAAAGAAATCTGCCAAAGGCTTAACAGAACTCAACAACAAAGCCAAAGTCCCAGAACCGATTAAAAAATTAGCCGTACCAATTGCCAAAGCTGCTACAATACTACCTGCTAAATTCCCCACACCTCCAACAACAACAACCATAAAAGTATCAATAATATAGTTTTGTCCCGTATTCGGCCCTACAGAACCGAGTAAACTAATGGCGCATCCAGCCACCCCAGCTAAACCCGAACCGAGTGCAAAAGTAACCGCATCAACTTTTTGAGTCGGGATACCCAAACAAGCACTCATACTGCGGTTTTGCGTCACAGACCTAATTCTTAAACCCCAGCTAGAACGTTGCAAAAATAAATAAATACCTGCCACACAAATGATTGTTAAAGCAATAATAAATAACCTCGCAAAGGGTAATTGCACGCCACCCAAAGACATACCTGATTGTAACCAAGTAGGTGCAGTTACATCGACATTTTGAGCGCCAAACCAAGGTTGAGTTACTGCTAGCTGATAAGTTTGGCTTAATAAATTTCCTGCGATGATTGTTATCCCAAGGGATAGCAGTAATAACACCGCGACAACCCAACTACGAACTCTTTCTAAATTCGTGCGAGAATTGATAATCCATAAACCGCCAAAAAACAACAGAGAAAATATAGCTATGCCAATTATTAAAACCCAATTCACACTGCGAACAAATTGTTGAAAAATCAAACTCACGCCCCAAGTTGCCAATAGAGTTTCGAGTGGGCGTCCATAGAGATAACGAATCACACCTTTTTCTAAAATCAATCCTACAACGGCTGTGAAAATAAAAGCAGCAATTAAAGCCAAAAATATATAGCTTTCAAACCACACACCACCCAATTGTTTGCAGCCATTCTGCACAACAAACGTTGTATAAGCACCAAACATCATTAATTCGCCATGTGCCATATTAATGACACCCATCAATCCAAATATAATAGATAGTCCCAACGCTGCGATTAATAATACAGCGCCAATACTAATACCATTAAAGATAGCTTCTAAAAATCCTGCTAACACTTGTTTCTTTCTCCCTCCATATACTAATTTGTAATTAGATTTAGGGTATGTTATGGCATAACTGGCTAAACATAGCGACAATAAATATTTTTCCCCTAACGCACTAAGCTAAATGGTGCGTTGCACTTTGCTATAACGCACCCTACAAAGCTAAGATTGACTAATTCCTAATTTGTAATTAATTACGAATTACGAATTATTTAAGCTTTCTTATATTTACCACCCTTAGTTGGGTCAGTCCAATCACAAGCAAATCCCTTAGTTTCTTTGACAAATTGATTCCAAGGAACTGGTTCAACTGGTGCAGGCGTCGCATATACAATATCAAACAAACCATCTTGTCTAACTTCGCCAATCCGCACAATTTTAGAGATGTGATGATTGGCATCCATCGTCACTTTACCTTCAGGTGCATCTAGAGTTTGACCAACTGACGCAGCACGCACTTTTTCCAAATCAGTAGTACCAGCTTTTTCTACTGCTTGCTTCCACAAATAAACTGCGATATATGCTGCTTCCATTGGGTCATTTGTGACTCGATTTTCACCGTATTCTTTTTTGAAAGCGGCAACAAACTTTTTGTTAGCAGGTGTGTCTACTGTTTGGAAGTAATTCCAAGCAGCGTAGTGACCTTTGAGATACTCTACACCAATTGCTTTGACTTCTTCTTCGGCAATACTTACAGACATGGAGGGATATTTATCTGGTGTTAATCCAGCCCCTTTCAATTGTTTGAAGAAAGCAACGTTGCTATCACCGTTGAGGGTGTTATAAATTACGCCACCGTTAGGTAAATTTTGTTTAATTTTAGTGATAATTGGTGTAACTTCTGTGTTACCCAATGGTAGATAATCTTCGCCTACTGTTTTACCACCTAAAGCTTCTAGTTGGGCTTTAATAATTGTGTTAGCGGTACGAGGAAAAACGTAGTCAGAACCAACTAAAAAGAATTCTTTGCCTTTATTTTTTAACAGCCAATCAACAGATGGTTCAATTTGTTGATTTGGTGCAGCACCAGTATAAAAAATGTTTTTAGAACACTCTTGACCTTCGTATTGTACAGGATACCAGAGCATGTGATTTTTGCTCTCAAATACTGGCTTGACGTTCTTGCGGCTGGCAGAAGTCCAACAACCAAAAACTACGACAACTTTATCTTGGTCGATTAGCTTGGTTGCCTTTTCTCTAAAAGTATCCCAGTTAGAAGCACCATCTTCAGCAATTGCTTCAATTTGTTTACCTAAGACACCACCGTTAGCGTTAATTTCTTTAATTGCTAATTTTTCAGCGTCAACAACGCTTTTTTCACTAATAGCCATTGTCCCACTGAGGGAATGCAATATACCTACTTTGATGGTGTCACCAGCGCCAGCAGCAACAGGAGAAGCGGCGGGAGGGGCAGTTTCTGTAGCTACTGGGGTATTATTCGCGCAAGCCTTCAGAAAAAAGCTGCTTGTCAAACTTGCAGATCCGTAAATTAAAAACTTGCGTCGGTTAAATTCTCTTGTCATATTTTGATAAATTTTCCTGTTGATGAATTAGCCAACTCATAGAAAGCTGACAATAAGCTGTAGCGCAGCTAACACAGCACATCTTTTTTTGTTGACGGTTGATAGTTAACTGTCAGTTGTCAACAGCATGAGTGACGTGCAATTTAAAAGCGCAATAGCTTATCAATGATTAAATTGTGATATTAGTGTGATAGTTTACTAGTAAAAAGTGACTTGTTATACAAAATCTTTGTTTTTGTCATAAAAAATTAAATTTTCATATTAACTTTTGTTTACTAAATGCAATTATCATGTCAATATAAATCAGAGGATAGTATTTTAGTACTATCCTCTGATTTGATTTCAAATTTTTCGATCGCATATTTACAAGAAAGTTGATTTTTAACTTACTGTGTGGTTAAGTTAACTAAGCAAAAACGTAAATATTAGCATTGCTTAAAGAAAGTCCGGTGTTGAGAGTAGCAATTTGGGTTTGAGCGATCGCTCCTGTTCCGTCTTGATCCAAGAATAAAGAACCGTTATCTTGATTGAAGATCAATCTAGTATCGCTCGTTGTAGCTGCCGTACCTAAAGCGAATTGATTAACAGCGATCGCACCACCAGCAATTAGTCCACTACCAAAACCAGCCGCATAGATAAAAATAGTATCATCAAGGGGATTAAAATCGGTAATTGTGTCAATTCCTTCAATGGGAGAGTAGAAAGTAAAGAAATCATATCCCGTTCCACCAGTTAGTGTATCGTTGCCAGTTCCACCAACTAGGATGTCATGACCTCTGCCACCATATAAAAAGTTAGCAGCGCTATTACCAGTAATGATGTCATCGCCATCGCCACCCAAGGCATTTTCAATGACGGTTTCAGCACTAATAGTCAGGAAAGTTCCGTCTAAAGTACTCACAAAACCTGGAGTCAGATGGAGGTAGGAATTGGAAGTAATTGCCGCAGCGTTAATTGTATCGATACCGTCAGTATCAGTTAAAGTTGTGGCACCATAGATGCCATACTCATTGGTGTAGAAATAAGTATCATTAATAGTATCTGCATCGCCATATAAATTTAATTTCCAACTATTAAAGATACCAATATCTGTAGGGCCTAAATCCTTAATTGTAAGTGTCCAGTTGCCGCCACTATTTTCTCCCCAGTGTTGCGTGGTAGAAAACTTAAAGACGATATTATCTCCATCATCTTCTTTATTGCCGGGTTGGTGAACAAGAACGCTTTCAGTACCATTGGGAGAAGTCAGATAAACAACCAAATCGCCACGATAGGGATGAGTCAGATCGAGTTCTACCTCAACAGTGTCAATATCTAAATCTGCGCCGACGGTAAAAGTATGGCTGATACCTGCGTTATCGTTGTCTGGGATAAACCAGCCTAAATAACCCGAACTAAAAGAAAGGCTTTGTTCGTTGTCTAATCGACTTTGTTGATGCCAAGTTTCTGCTAAACGCACAGCAGCATGAGCATCTATCAATCCAAATCCATAGTCTTGGCTGACATGTAAGCCTCCACCATTCCAATTGTTAGCACCGTTGTATTGCCAAATATAATCTCCTCCCCATGCATAAGGATCGTTTTGACGAGCAGAATAGGCCAGAATTTCTTGGATATCTCGATAACCTAAATTGGGATTTGCTTCCAACATTAAAGCAATTACCCCAGAAACCATTGGGGCGGCGGCTGAAGTGCCGTTAAAACCGTAGTTATAATCGCTGTAATCAGAACCATAGTATCCGATGCGATCGGTGGTTATAATGCTGCCAGGTATACCGCTACCAAAGGCGGAAACGAGAATGGAAGCGCCTGGAGTACTATATGTAGATGCCGAACCATCAAAATTAAGTGCTGCTACAGTAATGACGTGGCGGGAGTTCTGAAAGTTGTGATAGTTAGTATTATTTCCGTTTTGGCGATCGTTACCGGCTGAAAATACGATCGCTGTTCCCAATCCATTACGTCCATTAGCAACAGCATTTACAATAGCTTGCTTTGCTGAGAGGAACGAATAATCGTTGAAATTATCAAAAAAACGGTTATAAGGAGCATTTAGCCCTCCAAATGGGAGCATCCCAATTTTGCAAAAATAAAGAAAGAAAAATTATTCGCGACGAATCGTCGCGAATAATAAGGGGGAACTTAATCTTGTGGATCTTCCTCCTCTTGCTCAGAACCAGAACTAATATCTAGTAGACAATTATCAAGGGTATCAATTATTTTCTGTAGCTCATCCCAAACATAACGTCTGAAAACAGACATAACAGCATCAATATGTTCAGTAGTACCAGCTTTGCCTAAATGCTTGTATTTACTCAGTTTTGAAGATGTCACTTGAGGTAAGCAAGGAGTAGAAGCTTGTAA
>LWTK01000052.1 GCA_003326205.1 Nostoc sp. ATCC 43529 | reverse complement strand
GTTCTTCCTGATCTCTACGCATTTCACCGCTACACCAGGAATTCCCTCTGCCCCGAACGCACTCTAGCCGTGTAGTTTCCACTGCCTTTACGAAGTTGAGCTTCGCTCTTTGACAGCAGACTTACACAGCCACCTGCGGACGCTTTACGCCCAATCATTCCGGATAACGCTTGCATCCTCCGTATTACCGCGGCTGCTGGCACGGAGTTAGCCGATGCTGATTCCTCAGGTACCGTCATTGTGTTCTTCCCTGAGAAAAGAGGTTTACAACCCAAGAGCCTTCCTCCCTCACGCGGTATTGCTCCGTCAGGCTTTCGCCCATTGCGGAAAATTCCCCACTGCTGCCTCCCGTAGGAGTCTGGGCCGTGTCTCAGTCCCAGTGTGGCTGGTCATCCTCTCAGACCAGCTACTGATCGTCGCCTAGGTAGGCTCTTACCCCACCTACTAGCTAATCAGACGCGAGCTCATCTTCAGGCAGCAAGCCTTTCACCTTTCGGCACATCCGGTATTAGCCACCGTTTCCAGTGGTTGTCCCTGACCTGAAGCTAGATTCTCACGCGTTACTCACCCGTCCGCCACTAACTCCGAAGAGTTCGTTCGACTTGCATGTGTTAAGCATACCGCCAGCGTTCATCCTGAGCCAGGATCAAACTCTCCGTTTTGTTGTGTTTCGAGTTTGATATCCGAAAAAGATATAATCTCATTTCGGAATCCTAGTTATAGTTTTTGATTATCTTTAATTTGGGTTTACCAAATTAGACTCTCTTGACGAGGATTGGTTATTTCTTAAGCTTTCAAAGTATTGTTTTTTTACGGTTCAGGTGTTGTCGGCGTTCTCTCTCGCCTTCACACTTATCTAGAGTAACGAGTCTATTAGGGATTGTCAAGGGGTAAAGGAAAAATTTTTCTAAATTTGGTCAAATCCATTGAGCAGTGGTGCTTCCAACTCCATGAGTTGACCAAAAGGAAGATGATATTTTTCAATCACTTTCAAAACTATCTTTCCTTGATTGCCTTCTTGAGAAGGTTGTTGTGGGTGGAAAGGTTTAGTTGGAGCAGATTACGCACAGACTGTTGTACATCGTCTTGTTTAATTAAGGTGTCTGCGAGTAGAACAGCATGTGTACCAGCTTCAGCTACAAAGGATAAATCATCTGGTGTATACAAGCCAGACTCACTCACGATACTGATGCCTAAGCTCTGGATCTGGGATCGCCTAGCTGCCAGCAAGCGCCCTGTTGTATCGATATCAATAGTAAAATCTTCTAAACTTTGATTGTTAATCCCTATTAAGCGCACATCATCAAGCTGTAGCACTCGATCCAGTTCTGCCAACGTATGGACTTCTATCAAAGCGTTCATCCCCAGATAGTGAATCACCCGCAAAAAGTTTTGCAGTTGGCGATCGGACAGAATGGCTGCAATCAGTACCACAGCATCTGCGCCTGCTGCTCGTGCTAAATAAATTTGGCACGGATCTAGTATGAAATCTTTGCATAGTAGAGGTAATGCTACTCTGTGACGGATGCTGCGTAAAGTCTCAAAGCTACCATGAAAGAACTTGCGATCGGTGACTACAGAGATACAAGTTGCACCACCACGCTCATAAGCTTTGGCGATCGCAACTGGGTCTAGGTCTGGTTTGATTATTCCATGAATTAGAGATGCTTTCTTCACCTCTGCAATAATACAAGGTCGGTAATGACTTTGTTGCAAAGCAGTAAGGAAATCTCGCACTGTAGGTGCAGCAGTCAACTGACGTTGCAATGAAGCCAAAGACATTTCCTGCTGGATTTGTGTAACTTCATACTTTTTCTGCCATACGATCTCTTTGAGAGTAGGTTGCAGTAAATGAGTATTAGGCATAGTAAATGGGTAAGTCATATGTTAACGATGACCAAAAAGTATGAATTAGAAAATTTACGGCTACCTCTACATATTTTTTTTAAATGAGCGTATGTGTAAACGCCATTTTTTCATTTTTCAGAGTTGAAGCCAGGTAGACTTTAGATTTAAAGTTTCGATACATTCACTATTAGTTTGACTAGATTTTGAACTTTCAACTAAACAGTTATTTTTCAGTAATCGTATGTAGGTGCGATAGGGTATATAATCTATTGGATTATAACCAGAAAAACGTAGTATTAAAACACATGCCCAAGAGTATTTCCCAGCGATAATTGCTTTGAGTATTTGCTCAATTTGCTCACTATTAATTTTTTTTTCAATTTTTGCTTGTTGATAATCAGTAATGTTTTGATTCATAATTTAGACTCTTTTGATACTACAACAACTGTTTTTCAGATGATTGTTTCTACTTTTTCCGAATCTATCTAGCTAGTAGTTTTTTGATGAATTTAACTAATAAATTTCTCCTTTTATAAAATGCATAAACACTTTAATATAATAAAATACTAAACTTAAAATTAGCTATTTATTTAATACTTACAGTTAATTTTTGATGAGAAGTGTTTGCTGTAAAATTACTTCATTTTTATCAATATAAAAATTTTCAAGAGTATTTTTCAGGGGTAAGATCAATTACGGCATAATAAAATCCACCATAAATAGAATTAGATAAATTAATAAATTATTGGAAATTTATATTAAAAGTAGGGGCGGGTATAACTGACAGAATAAATATCTAGTTTAACCCGCTCTTACAGATGAACCGTATTGCAGAAGCAGCTTCTTCATTTAGCTTACTCAATGTTTGGTAAACTAGTATATGAACAATTTTTTGATATACGTGTCTATTTTTTTGTTTTTGAAATCTAATTTATTTTCTTTAGGAAAACTAACTTAGACTTGAGGAAGGCACAATGGCTCTTATCAAGTTTTATGTTTTAAGGCGGTATCCTTTATGGGACTTTTCAGTTCTGCAATTAGAGCTTTTAGGAGGTGCAAACATCCTTATGATTACAATAAATAGTTTTTAATAATACATATTTTCCGAAAATTTTCTACTTCTTTTGGAAGATTTTTTAGATAACAAGCATAAATCTCATCTAAAAAAGTATATCCTATGACAGATGACAAGGTTTATAATTATATAGTTTAATCCCTTAATGAATAAATTAAAAAATTAAATTTATAAAAGCTCTTTTAATGATTGAGTTTAGTGTATTAGAGGAATATATCTAAATATAGAATTTAAGATAATTTATATTTATTAATAACCTTTTTGTATCGTCAATATTCTTTTAGATCTGGTATTAATCTATTTAAAAATATAAAATCAAGAGACTGTCGAATTGTTACGTATTTATACGTAAAATAAAAAATGAGTGATTTTTTAATTTAGTAAATGGCTAAAACTTCTTCTTAGAAAGAAAATTAAAGGAAAATCTACATTATTACATTTACGTATCTACTATTGGATAGTTTATTTTTTAATTTTGGCATAAATAGGCTTAATATATAATATTTATTTATATGAAAAATATAAGCAAAAATATCTTTACATTACCATTATAAAAAAAATTATATTTTATTGTTAAAATCAAAATTAAAATCATAACGTATCTCTGATTCTTGCTAATGCATTTTATTTTTGACTAAATGAATAGCAAGATTAGATTGTATAAAGCTGTGATTAGCAACTCATTAATGGGTATAGTGCCGATTTCTTTCAACGAATAATCAAATAGATAAATTCTGGCGGGTACAGGTGAGTTTAATTTAACTTTCCATTAGTGCCACAGTCAGAAGCGGAGTTTAAATTTACTGGTTCATTGATGGAGTTTTCTTAGTTATTAATTAATAACTATGTTCGGATAAGGACTCATCGGTTTTTCAAGAACACTCGGCACTAAGTTTGATCGTCATTTCCTGCCACAAAAATCCTATTGATGGAAAAATGATACACGAATCATCGAAAAAAATTCTTATCATTGAAGATGATGCCGTTACCCGCAATGTCTTCTTAGAGGTTCTTGAGGCTCAAGGTTTTAATACTATAGGTGCTGAAAATGGACTAAGTGGTATCCAGCAAGCACAAGAGCATTTACCTGACTTAGTGATTTGCGATATTCAAATGCCAGATATGGATGGTTACAGTGTTTTGACTACACTGCGTCAACATCCTGACACAGGTATTATTCCTTTCATTTTTTTGACTGGTAGTAATACTCAAGCAGATCTTCGTAAAGGTATGGAGTTGGGAGCAGATGATTATCTGACTAAGCCTTCTACTATAGAGGATTTGCTCAGAGCGATCGCTGTCCGATTTGAAAAGCAGGCTTTATTAAAGTATTGGTACACAAATAACTCTCATCAAGTTAACCTACCACTAACTTCAGCAATAAACTCTGAGTCCATTTTTCCATCTATTCCTCAATTACAATCAGTTTTCGACTTCATTGAAGATAATTATCACCAAGGAATTACTTTGTCTGATGTAGCTGTTGCAGTTGGTTATTCGCCTGCTTATTTAACCAACCGAGTGGCAAAACAAACAGGAGACACTGTAAACGCTTGGATTGTCAAACGGCGTATGGCAGCAGCACGTCCATTACTCAAAAATACTAATCAAACAATTGAGCAGATTGCTATTACAGTAGGCTATCAAAATACGTGTCATTTTTCCCGCCAGTTTCGTCAACACCACGGTTTTTCTCCAAAAACTTGGAGGAAACAGCAACAAATTCTTGAATCTTCTAAAAGTACGAAGCTACAATTAATCAAAAATCATGGTTCGTTGGAAAAACTTGTCTCTTTAGGTTGTTGATTAAAAGCAAATTATTAGCTTTCGCTACTTTTTGGTTTAGTTAATTGCTGTACCAATAATTGCAATGTCAAAGCTAACAAACCAATTGCTACTATACCAAATATACCGCTTCCTAAAGCAACTACACCAACTACCAAGGTACGAACAGCAGAGGTAATTTTTATTACTAGTGGATTCAATGAATGGACTGGTTTGGTAGCAAAGTTTGTGGCGATCGCAATCATTAGCGAATACATTGCAAATGCCATTCCTCCAGAAATTACAGCGCCAATTGTGGAGCGTAAAGGACTCGCACTCACCTGTACTGGAGCATCTGTTTTTGGGGTTAAATTTTGGTCGCTCATACAATTTTAGATTTTGGATTTTGGATTTTGGATTGGGCATTGGGCATTGGGCAAAGGGCATTGGACAAAGGGCATTGGGCAAAGGTGAAAAGAAAGATCCCTCCTTTTCCCTTTTCCCCTTGGCGAAGCCATCTCCCTACTTCCCATTTTTAAACTGAAGATGCTACTTGAATACCGTGTGTAATTGTCCGAGCCACGAACAATTCTAAATCTTCATTGGAGATTGCTTCCCTGATATGCAGCTTAACTTGTTCTGCTTGCTGTTCAGACTCAAAAAGAGCAAACACTGTCGGCCCGGAACCAGACATCATTGTTCCTAGAACGCCTTCTTGATTTGCAAAGATTTCTCTCAGTTGCAAGACTTGGGGATAGGCTGGTAATACTACGCGTTCTAAATCATTGTGCAGCTTTTCGGCTATTTTTCGTGCATCTCGCTCAAAGATGGCTTTTACTATTTCTCCTGAGTGGACTGCATTAGCACGTGCTACTAAGTCGTTGGTATCTCTAACATAAGAATTACCAAATTCCTGACGATAGGTTTTGTAAGCCCAAGCGGTGGAAACTTCTAAGCTGCGGTATTTTGCCAATACTATATATATGTTATCCAAACTTGGTAATGGAGAAAGTTGCTCACCTCTACCTGTGGCGATCGCTGTTCCACCTGATACACAAAATGGCACATCTGAACCAAGTGTCGCTCCCAATTCTTCTAATTCTGACTGAGTTAGTCCCAATTTCCAGAGTAAATCTATTCCTACCAACACAGCCGCAGCATTTGTGGAACCTCCAGCTAACCCAGCAGCTACAGGAATTTGCTTGTTGATACTAATTTCTAAGCCCCCATATTTAGCAAAGGCTTCAGGAAATTGCCTCGCCATAAGTTCTGCTGCTTTGTACGCTAGATTACTTTTATCTGTCGGTACTTGTGGGTGGTTGCAGTGGACGCGAATGCTGTCATTGTTTGTAGATAGGACATCAATCCGGTCTGCAAGGGAAATACTTTGGAGTATCATTGCTAACTCGTGATAGCCATCAGGGCGATCGCCAATGATTTCCAAATACAGATTGATTTTAGCAGGGGCAATTAAACTGTAGGAATGCATTTTGAAAGTTGGGAGTTAGGAGTTGGGAGTTGGGAGTTGGGAGTTGGGAGTTGGGAGCTGGGAGTGGGTGAATTTTGAGTTTTAAATCTATGAGGATGATTTGCCAGTTTACTATTAACTCCTCACTCCTGACTTTTAACTCCCAACTCATTTGCCAGAGTTACCCATTGCTGAACGCTGAGGTCTTCAGCCCTGGCTTGGGGATTTATTTCTAATTGTTCCAGTAATTGGGTTAAGCGATCGCGTTCTACGGCTGATTGCAAATTATTTCGTAACATTTTGCGCTTGGCAGCAAATCCCAACTTTACCAAATTCTCTAACCGCTTGGGATCGAGTGCTGGTATGTCTATTTTTCTGGGACGCAATCGCACAACTGCTGAATCGACTTTTGGTGGTGGATGGAATGCGGCGGCTGGGACTGTACAAATTAACTCACACTCAGCTAAATATTGTACCCGCACGCTCAACGCACCGAAGGCTTTTGATCCTGGTTGAGCGTACAATCTTTCTGCTACTTCTTTTTGTACCAGCAACACTATCGATTCAAATGTTTCGGGGTTAGGGTTGGCGATAGTACCGAGTAGTTTTTCAATAATTGGGCCTGTAATATTGTAGGGGATATTGGCTACTACTTTATTTTGCTTTTGGAAATTAGGAAATGCTACCAATTGAGATGGTAAATCTAGGGTGAGAAAATCTCCTTGTAGCAGTAGAAAATTTTCTCTTTTACCTAGTTGCTTTGCCAATAGTTCGCATAAGTCGCGGTCTATTTCAACTGCAAGTAGAGATTGTACTAAAGGTAGTAAACGACGAGTGAGAATACCCGTTCCTGGGCCGATTTCCAGGATGCCATCGCTTTCTTTACACTCTGCTGCTTTAATAATTGCGTCGAGTGCTTTTTCACTTTTAAGCCAATGCTGAGCAAAGACCTTGCGCGGTCGGATCATTGATATTTGTTACCTGCTATAGTTTTCAGATTTTTCCGAAAGATGTGTTTGTTAGTTTTTTATCAATAACAATTCAGTACAAAGTAAGCTTACATAAAATTATTAACCGAATTAATCAAATTAAATCGGAATTAACAGAAATGTTATTAATGAAGTTTAAGGTTGATGAATTTTATCAGAATCTGTATCTTAGCTTTTTTTGTCCTCTCCTGAGGAACAAAGGACGATTAATTACTTAATAATGCTAAACAATCGGTTTCTGCCCACCAAGCATAAATTGGCGTATCGCGGTCTGGTAAACTACCAAAAGTATTAGGTTGTAATGCATTAATTTTGACGCCATTCGTTAATTCCACAATGTAATTAACGTGTGTGCCCAAATACATAACATTAACTAACCGACCTTCAAAAGAGTTTGTTGGTAAATTCGGTGGATAAAGTGAAAGCTGTATTTTTTCTGGGCGTACACTTACAACCACAGACTGTGATAACTCGGTTGGCGTATCTTCAGCACGAGCGATGATAATTGAGAGTCCTGTTTTTGTCAAAATTTCCACATTAGCAGAGTTAACCGCAAGGATTTCACCGCTAAATAAATTAGTATCGCCAATAAAATCAGCCACAAAAGATGTTTGGGGACGTTCGTAAATTTGGCTGGGAGTACCAATTTGCTCTATTTTGCCTTGATTCATCACAGCAATGCGATCGCTCAAGGAAAGTGCTTCTTCCTGGTCGTGTGTTACCATCACAAAGGTCAAACCCAAGTCTTTATGTAAATTCGATAACTCAACTTGCATTTCCTTACGTAATTTTAAATCTAACGCGCCTAAAGGTTCATCTAATAGTACGACAGCAGGACGGTTGACTAAAGCCCTAGCCAAAGCAACGCGTTGCTGTTGACCGCCAGAAAGTTGGTTGGGAAAACGCGATCGCAAACTTTCCATTTTTACCAGTTTTAAAGCTTCTTGGACTCTACTTTCAATTACTGCTTTACGTAATTTTTTTAACCGCAGTCCGAAGGCGATGTTATCCCAGACATTCAAATGGTTAAATAAAGCGTAACTTTGAAAAACAGTATTGACTGGTCGGCGGTAAGGGGGCACATTAGTCATAGATTGACCCTGGATCAAAACTTTACCAGTGTCAGCTATTTCAAAGCCAGCAATTAAGCGCAGTGTTGTTGTCTTTCCACAACCAGAGGGGCCTAAAATACTAAAAAATTCCCCCTGTTTAACTTCTAAGTCGATTCCATGTACTGCTGGTTCTCGATCGAAAAACTTGAATACATTACGCAGTTCAACGTCAAGTGGATGAAAACCTGCGATCCCCCTCTGATTCTGCATCACAGTTTGAGCCATAATCCTTAGTAGAATGCCGTGATTTTACCTGATTTGGTCAATTTATCTACTCTATTGGGCAGACTAGTAAAGATGCGATTAATCGCGTCTTTCCCTTGACACTTTGGTTTATTGTATCCGCCAAAAACAATATGTTCATAAATATACCCGCCTAACTCTCTAGCACCCAGTAGTGCCGATCGCAAATATTTAAAGATAATCTTAATTTTGAAATACTCTTTGTCTTATGACCTTATTAAAACCGTCTCCATTTGGTGGCAAAAAAAATACACGTACAGTCGGACGCGGTGTCCAGCCGATATTTTTTATCGTATTTACTCTGTTGATGGTGACGGGAATTGGTACTCGTTTAGCATACTTGCAAATTGTTGAAGGAGGAAATCACCGCAAACGAGCAGAAGCAAATCGAATTCGCATGATCCCCAAACAACCTGAACGAGGCAATATTTTTGACCGCAACGGCAAACTCTTAGCTAGTACTCGCTATCCGCGCTCTGTATATTTGTGGCCGATGGCACATACTAAACCCTCGTGGCCAGTTGTGGCTCGGCGTCTATCTCAAGTTCTTGAAGTTCCCGAAGAAGAGATGGAAAAGAAACTAGAAGAGGCTGGTGCTAACTCTTCTTCCCTGATTCGGATTGCTCGTGACTTGAATGAAGCCCAAATTACGGCATTAAAAGAGTATGAAAGCGAACTCAAAGACGTAGAAATTTCCACGGAAGCAGTTCGCTATTATCCGCATGGCAAGGAATTAGCACATGTATTAGGCTATACGCGAGAACTCACCCCCGAACAGTTAAAGAAAAAGAAGCAAGAAGGCTACAGATTGGGTGATGTTATCGGTCAAATGGGAGTTGAGAAAGCTTATGAGAAAATGCTGCGGGGTGAATGGGGAGGTCAACAAGTAGAAGTAGATGGTGCTGGTAGACCGCTGCGGGTTTTGGGAGAAAAACAAGCCAAAGCAGGTAATGATTTGCACTTGACCGTAGATTTAGAGATGCAAAAGACGGCAGAAAAAGCTTTAGGCAATCGCAATGGAGCGATCGTGGCGCTCGATCCTAAGAATGGTGCCGTTTTAGCAATGGTATCTCACCCCACCTTTGACCCGAATATTTTCTCGAAGCAAAAACTCAGCCAAAAAGATTGGCAAAGTGTTCAAGGCGTAGAACATCCTTTGGTAAATCGTGCCCTCAGCGCCTTTCCACCTGCTAGTACCTTCAAAATAGTTACCACCACTGCGGGGCTAGAATCGGGAAAATTTTCTCCTAACACAGTTCTACAAACCTACGGTTCCTTAAACATTGGGGGTACGCGTTTTGGTGAGTGGAACCATGCGGGATTCGGCCCGTTGGGTTTTGCCGGAGCATTACAGTGGAGTAGTGATACATTCTTTTATCAAATTGGTCGGGGAGTTGGCGGGCCGACTTTAATTGAATGGACTAAAAAATATGGATTTGGTAAAAAAACAGGCTTTGAATTTGTTAATGAAGAAACAGCAGGTTTAGTGCCAGATGAAGCATGGAAGCAGAAAGCATGGAAGATGCCTTGGACTGTAGGAGACAGCATTAATATGTCAATTGGTCAAGGTGCTTTACAAACAACACCTTTGCAAGTCGCCATAATGTTTGCCGTGCCTGCTAACGGTGGTTACCGAGTCCAGCCGCATTTGCTCAAAGATAATGAAGAAGCAAAAAGCTGGCGAGAGTCTTTAAATATGAAGCCGACAACTATCAGTGTCCTGCGTCAGGGACTGCGGAAAGTAGTAGCTGAAGGCACCGGTAAAGCTTTGAATAAACCAACAGTTCCTCCCGTAGCTGGTAAAAGTGGTACCGCTGAAGCATGGAAGGGTCATGTTAAACAAAATCACGCTTGGTTTGGTGCTTATGCTCCCGCAGATCGGCCAGAAATCCTGATTGTGGCATTTGCTGAACATTCCGGTGGTGGTGGTGGTAGCGTTGCTGCGCCAATGATTTTACAAATTATGGAAGAATATTTTTCTCGGAAGTATCCAGGTAAATATCAAAAACCAGAAAGTGAAAACCCACCAAAGAGTCGATAAAACTAAATTTAGTAGGCAACAGGCAATAGGCAACAGGTTTAAGAGTCTGTTGGTGTCGTGTTTTTACTGACCTTCGGTCGAGGCAACAGGCAACAGGCAACAGGCAACAGGCAACACTAAAGGTTAAAGACTAAGAAAAAACCTTTTTCCTAACCTTTGATTTACAAAACCCAAGCTGACAAAGCGATTCACAATCCAAAATCTAAAATTCAAAATGCTATCAGTTGTCAAAAATAATCGGTTGGGTAAAGATGAGCCTTACCCAACCAAAGTTGTTATATTCTTAATACAAGAGCATTACAACTTTATTGAACTTTGACAAATTTCAAAACGTTGGCTTTTGGATCGTTGGTATTAATTGTTAGCTCTTGGTCGCTTACCTTATAGGACTTGGATAATTCAATTGCTCTTATATATTGGTAGTCCCGGTCATCGCCGCAATATGCACGTGTACTTATTACAGGCCTAAGTGTGATTGCGTCCTCTGTAGATTCGTATCCACTAAAGTATTGGTTACAGACTACTCTGCCATTAATTCCATGTTCACTAGGATCAAAATTGGCTGTAATTTGAACTTCTGCCGGAACAGGAGAATCGCCTAATGTGGTAAGTTTCCAATTACCTTCTAAACCGGCCGCGAAACTAGGGCTTTGAAGCGCCCAACTCAAACCAAATACGACGAGGGAAAAAACAATCGCCTTTTTGATGTATTTAAATATGTTCATGGTTCCATTTCACTCAAAATTCTAGTTTTAGAAAAATTACCTAACCTTTAAGTTAGGCTTTTTGCAGAAATTACAAAAAGCACACTTAGCCTTGAAAGGAGTGGTGATTAGTCACATTTACAAGTTCAAGTAATTGAACTGATATGAATATACTTTTACATTTTTAAGAAAAATGCAAGGACAGTTAAGACAGTTAAGGAATTAATTTAAAAGACAGTTAAGACAGTTAAGACAGTTAAGACAGTTTTGGACAAAAAAGAGTTGTTCGCGCTTATTATGCATGAACACAAAATGATTAATCTTATTTAGAACTTACGCACTGTACAAAAGAACTATCTTGTGAATTAACGTAGATAGGTTGTTTCAGGAGTTTAGATGTTACTTTAGATTGCTGGCGATCGCTAAAATAAATATCATTCAAAATCTCACTAAAACCCTTGAAAACCATACCTGTCATTTTGGCTTTTCTATCAATGCGTAAGTCCTAATATTGATGCTCAAAACAAGTTTTGGTTAAGAAAAAGCGAAGAAACCTGAAATAAAAGTAAATTCGGAAGTGAAGGATAAAAAAAACGCTCATTCGGCTTTGAGCGTAGATAAACTTTTATTTAGTTACTGGGGTGGGTTTTAAATTTCTGGCTCTGTAGAATGTTTCTAAACTATCGCGATCGCCAACAAAACGCCAGTGCCAAGGTTCATAACTCACGCCTTGAACATTATTTTTGGGAAAGGATATTTCAAAACCAAAACGCGCTGCATTTGCTTGTAGCCAGTTAAAAGCTTTGGTATTTTCAAAGTTAGTTTGGAGATTAGTTGCTGGTGCTGCACCGTCTCCAATATCCACAGCATAACCTGTGTGATGTTCGCTATGACCTGGAGGAGCGCTGAGGGCAGCTCGTTGTGCTGGTGTTTGATTTTTCTGGGCACCGAGACCAAAAAACAATTGCTCTTGGTCTTTAACTGAGCGAAAACCAGAAATTGGCACCAAAATTACATTTGCACTCCGCGCTGTTGCTACCATCTCCTGAAATTTTTGGGCAGCAGTTTTTCGCATTCTGATGCCCCTATTTCCGGAAATAGTTACTAGTTCTGACTCAGGCGCTTGTGGATATGTCAAATGTCCCAACAGAGTATTGTTGGAATTATTAGATGGTGCGGGAGTTGCAGGAGCAGAACTAATTGGTGAAGGTTCCGAATTAACAGTTTTTCTCGGCGTAGTGAGGAAAAACAAAAAACCGCTTATTAAAGCCAGCAGCAAAAAGCCCGCTACTCCCCCAATCAGTAAAAATTGGGGCTGCAACCACACCTTCGGTGTTGCAACAGGAGTATCGCGTATAGCCACTGGAATATCATCAGGGTCGGGTGATGAATTTTGCAGTTTTTTAGAAAACCCAGCTTTCTTCAAGGGAAAACTCCTGTTTTGTGGGATAGCCATAACAGATTTTGCACTGGACAAAAAGTATAAGTAACAGGTAGCATTTTACATTGGTGGTTCTTAGGTGCAATTTTGACAAACCTTTTAGAACTATACGTCAAGCTGGGAGGATTAGTACTGGTAGGTTTTATTTTGGGACGCAAACTACCTGTAACGGTTCCTACCCATTTAGGACGGTTTCTGTATTGGGTGGGAGTACCCATAAGCATAGTATCTTTTTTGCGTCAATCCAGCTTGTCGGCGCAGGTTTGGATTGCACCTGCGATCGCTTACCTAGCCATTCTACTCGGTGCTTTTTTAGGTTGGGTAGGCATTAAAGCACAAGCCCATTTTAGAAATACCGTTCCCCAAGCGCCAACTCAGGCTAGTTTACTCCTATCGGCAATGATGGGTAACACAGGTATTCTCGGCTTTCCCATCTCCTTAGCAATCGTAGGTAAGGAATACTTTGCTTGGGCGTTATTTTACGATTTGTTGGGTTCGTTCCCTGGAACTTACGGCTTAGGCGTGTTAGTAGCAGCGCATTTTGGGGGCAGTACTCAGAATTATTGGCAAACTTTCAGAGCTGTATTAATTAATCCTGCTCTGTGGAGTTTCGGATTTGGCTTGCTATTTCGAGAGGTAGCAATTCCCACACTGGTAGAATTCTGGCTAGATAAACTGGCTTGGAGTGTCCTAGCTTTATCTTTGGTGCTAATTGGAATGCGAATAGCACTGATCGGCTCTTGGCGAACCTTACCACAAGCAGGCATGAGCTTGGGAATCAAAATGCTACTAGTTCCTTTAATTTTGGGTAGCATCTTACCACTATTTGGATTAACAGGTTCCACAGCAAAAGCGATCGTGCTGCAAATGGCTATGCCTCCTGCTTTTGGCACACTGGTAATTGCTGAGGCATTCAATCTCGATCGCGATTTGGCAGTAACAGCATTAGCCAGTGGAGTTATTTTATTGCTGGTTACTCTGCCGATTTGGCTGTGGCTGTTTTGATTTAGGGCATGGGGCATTGGGCATGGGGCATTGGGCATGGGGTATTTATCAGTTGTCTGCCGTGCTTCCTTTGCCTCTTCTACTTCCTCCACCCCTTCACCCCTTCACCCCTAATCTCCTTAGCCGCGAGTTCGGCGATGTTCATCTGTTCGTAGTGTTCAAAGGGTTGGTGAATCCAGGGGTTATCGGGTAGGTAATCAACGTAGTAATCGGGTGCTATAACTGAACAGGCTTTATACCACAGTACGGCTGTGCGAATTTCTTCAATGGCGAAATCTGTATTTTGTTTTAGCCAAGGAATAGTTTGCTGGAGTGTAATTCCGGAGTCTACTAAGTCATCAACTAAAAGAATGTCCGAACCCAACTTTTCATTGGTCATCGTCAAGTGGCGGGACAAAATTAGATCGCTTCTTTCTTGCTTGCCGGGGCCACTATAAGATGAGGTTGCTAAAATTGCTAGGGGTTTATCGTATATGCGAGAAAGAATATCTCCAACTCGTAGTCCTCCTCTGGCAAGACAAATAATTTGGTTAAATTGCCAACCGGATTCATAAATCTGAATGGCCAGTTGTTCAATTTTTTGATGATAATCTGACCAAGAAACATAAAGGTCTGGCATAAATCTTAGGGAATTGGTAAACAGCTACTATGGAAGGCAAACGCAAACATTTTAGTATGAGGACAAGTTATTATGAATGATTCTGTTGCTGATGGTGATGCCCAACGAAATCCCTTAAATGAAAAACTGGATTTTAAAACAAAATTGGCTTACGGTGCAGGAGATTTAGGCCCGGCCATTACTGCAAATATCTCTGTGTTTTTCCTGCTGGTGTTTTTTACTAATGTTGCTGGTATTCCAGCGGGTTTAGCTGGCAGTATTTTGATGATTGGCAAAATTTGGGACGGGGTAAACGATCCGGTTGTCGGCTTTCTGACTGATAAAACTAAATCTCGTCGCTGGGGTCGTCGTCTTCCTTGGATGTTTTATGGGGCAATTCCCTTTGGATTATTCTTTTTCTTGCAATGGATTGTACCGCAATTTAGCACAAACCAGAGTAATAATATTTGGCCGTTATTTTGGTATTACGTATTGATTGGGGTGATATCTCAGGTGTTTTACACTGTTGTGAATTTACCCTATACGGCCATGACTCCAGAATTAACTCAAGATTATGACGAACGCACCAGCCTTAACAGCTATCGCTTTACATTTTCTATTGGTGGTAGCATTTTGTCTTTGATTTTAGCGCAAATTGTTTTTTCTCAAATTAGCGATCGCCAACAACAATATCTCGTTTTAGCAGCAATTTGTACGGTAATTTCGATTTTAGGATTATATTGGTGTGTTTTTGGAGTCCGCGATCGCATTCTCGCTTTTGAAGCCAAACGCATCCAAATCGAAGAACCTCCATCTCTTCCTTTCTTTGAACAGTTAAAAATTGTTTTCACTAACCGACCTTTTTTATTTGTTATTGGTATATATCTTTTTTCTTGGCTAGGCGTGCAAGTCACAGCCAGCACTATTCCCTATTTTGTAGTCGATTGTATGCGCCTCAAGGAATCAGATGTTCCCACGGTAATGATTGCAGTCCAAGGAACTGCTTTGGTGATGCTATTTGTCTGGGGTGAATTAAGCAAAAAAGTTGGCAAAAAAGTTGTTTATTTTCTAGGAATGAGTTTGTGGATTATAGCAGCCGCAGGATTATTTTTCTTGCAACCCGGTCAAATATTTTTGATGTATTTTATGGCTGTGATGGCAGGTGTTGGTGTATCGACAGCTTATCTAATTCCCTGGTCGATGATTCCAGATGTGATTGAATTAGATGAACTCCAAACCGGACAACGCAGAGAAGGCATTTTTTATGGCTTCATGGTTTTGCTACAAAAATTCGGTTTAGCTTTCGGGCTATTTTTAGTAGGGAATGCGTTGCAAGTAGCTGGTTTTAAAGCCGCTGTCGCTGGACAAGCTACACTACCTACTCAACCAGAATCAGCACTGTTAGCTATTCGGATTGCTGTTGGCCCTATACCGACGATTTGTTTGATTTTTGGCTTAATTTTAACTTATTTTTATCCAATTACCCGCGAGATGCACGCCCAAATTATGCTGAAACTCAAACAACGTCAAGAGAACAGAGGCAGATAATCCCTGTTCCCTTGCTCCCATAGAGGAACTTGCTTTAGATAAAGGGTATTTTTCTATAATTTGGCCTAATTCCAGCTAATTTGTCATGATAAGTTTAATAATTGAACTAAAACTTATCCAACAAGCTTGCTCTTAGTGCCAGGAGACTCTACTGTGCAAAAAGCGGAATTAGAGAATGCTCAACAACTACCGCAGATTGAACTAAGATCTTACCAATTTTCGCAAGCCCAGGAACCTTTACTGCCTGCCGAACAAGCACGAGTCGCAGAACTCGAAGCCCAAAATCGTCTTTTAGAAAACCGCGATCGCATTTTAGAAGCCACCACAACAGCTGCCAATGCTTTACTCACCATAGACAACTTGGATGAAGCAGTGAATACTGCCTTGAAAATAATTGGCGAAAGTTTGGATTGCGATCGCGTTTCGGTAATCGAGAATTTTGACCATCCATCTCAACCTTTACACTACTGGAAAATTTTATACGAATGGGATTCACCTCATACGGTATCCCAAATCTCTCATCCTGATGAAGCCCAAGGAAGCTATGAAGAGGGAGGGATTGCCGAATGGTATGAGCGCATTAACCAAGGAAAAAACCTTAGCTATCTTCTAGAGGAAATGCCTGAGCCATTTCGCAGTGGGCAAGCTGCACTTGGTGTCAAGGTATTGCATGTTGTTCCGATTTTTGTCGAGGGTCAGTGCTGGGGAGTATTTGGTTTTGATGACTGTCGTGAAGCAAAACACCGGGGGTCGGCGGAACTAGCCTTACTTAAAACCGTAGCCGCTTGTATTGGGAGTGCGATTGCACGTCAACGCATTCAGCAAGCCGAACAAAAACGCACAGCAGAATTGGCCAAAGTTAATCAAGAATTGCAACAGCGCGATCGGCTACTTTCTGTAGTTGCCCAAGTCACTAAAAATTTGTTGGAAACCCAGGATATTGATGTAGCAATTCCAAGTGCCCTACAAGCGATCGGGGAAGTAGCAAATATGAGTCGCGTCCAACTAATCCTCGAACGCCAAAATCCAACCACACAAAAATTACAGCACTGGGTTACCTATGAGTGGGTAGCTGAGGGAATTACCCCGCAAATCAATCATCCCACTACGGGAGCGATCGACAATGATGATGTCGAAGTGATGGTTACAGAACTGTATGCAGGTCGTTCTATTTGGCGTATAGTTGACCAATTGCCCGATACCATCAGAATGCAGTTTGAATCTCTTGGTATTAAATCCTCTGGCGGAGTTCCATTATTCATTGAAGGGCGTTACATCGGCTGTGTTGCCTTCGATGATTGCCTTACCCCTCGTCACTGGAGTCAACAAGAGATTGATGTACTCACCACTGCTGCTGAAGGCATTGGAGCAGCTTTACACCGCAAACAATTAGTTGAACGCTTAATTGCAGAACGCGCCAGAGTTGGCGAACAACGAGTTACAGAATTGTCTAAAGCCAACACAGCACTCAAAAATAGTCTTGATCGCCTCGCTACCGATTCCGAACTCGATACCTTTCTCGGTCACGTGATTTTAGAAATTAAACACCAACTAGGTGCCCAGGGGGCACATCTATTCCTCTACGATCCTGCTTTCCATACACTGCGGTTGCATTTGGGTAGTGAGACAGATGAAGTACTGCCCAAGAATCAACTACAAGACATCGAACCTTTCCTAGATCCCATTCCCGCAGATATTACCGCCGCTTGGCAAATCTTGGTACAAACAAAACAACCCCTGGAATTTGCAATTTGGGAAAATGCTCATCCAGAACACTGGCCTGTAGCCTTAGAATGGCATCGCAGACGAGGACATCAGACAGCTATGTGTATTCCCCTGATGTTGGGTGACATAGCCTTAGGTTTCTTGGGGTTAGCATTCCAGCAAAAAGCTATCTTGAAACCTGAAGATTTTGAATTGGCGCAAGCCTTGGCACATCAAGGAACACTGGCAATTCAATTGACTCGCTTAGCAGAAGAAGCAAAACAAGCCGCTATCCTCAAAGAACAAAAAAAAGCCGCAAAAGAGCAGATTGCCGAACTAGTAAGAGCCAATGAATCACTGCGAGGCTGTGTCAATCGGCTGGCAGATGAACCAGACTTAGAGACATTTTGGGAACATATTCTGCTAGAAGCCTCCAGCCAAGCCAAATCCTATGCAGCAGCCCTGTTCCTCTACAACGAAACCTCAGATACAAAAGTCATGAAACGATATGTCCGAGAGGGACGGGTGCTTCCCATTAAAACATCTGGTGAATTAGAACAATTTAGAGTGCCTGTAAAAGGTAATCTGCTTTCTTTTTGGAAAGAAGCACTTTTTAGAGGCGAGGCGATTTTCTTTAATTTAGATGACTGGAATCAACAGGTTGACTCTGCAATTCAATGGCATCGGAATCAAGGGCATCGTTCTATTGTCCGCGTGCCGTTGATTCTGGGTTCTCGCCCTCTGGGTTTTATTGGTTTGTGCTTCCGGGAACCAAGGACTAGCTTGCCGCAAAACATTGAACTGATTATGGCATTAGCACAACAAGCCACATTAGCGATTCATTTGACCCATTTAGCCGAACAAAGCCGCCAAACTGCTGTTTTGGAAGAACGCAACCGCATGGCACGAGAAATCCACGATACTCTGGCTCAAGCCTTCACAGGCGTAATTGTCCAGTTGGGTGCTGCCTCTAGGATAGTTCCTGGTGAATTGGCAGAGGTGCAAGCACACATCACTCAGGCGCGGGATCTGGCTCGTGAAGGACTCGCCGAGGCACGGCATTCGGTGAATGCTTTGCGTCCCCAAATCTTAGAAACTAGCAATTTGTCTAAAGCTTTTAGTCGCTTCGCTGCTCAAATGTCTGTCTCTATTGGTACGCAGATAAACTGTAATATTATCGGCGACATCTATCCCCTATCGGTAGACATCGAGAATAACTTACTACGTATTGGGCAAGAAGCATTGACAAATGCGATTAAATATGCATTTGCCAGTGAAATCAAAATTGAACTAGTGTACGAACCGACGCAATTTATTTTGCGAGTTAAAGATAATGGACAGGGATTTGATACAGGTAGTTTGTCTAGTGTTAAGGGTTTTGGGTTGATGGGTATTAAAGAACGTAGCGATCGCATTTCTGCCCAGTTAACAATCCAAAGTATTCCAGGACAAGGAACGGAAATTACAATACTAATTAACCGACAGTAGGCAATAATACCAATTTGACAACTCCTCGACCTAAAGGTGCGAGGATTCTTGGGCTGAATCTTGCCTCCACCAACAATGTTGATTTTGGTCTTACAGTTTCATGTCTACTCCGAAACATCTCTCTCGATATGCCCCACTCATGGACTACTCCCCAAGCGTACCTTTCCGTGTGCCCCACGGTAGTTTAAATTTGTCTTTGTCCTTACAGTTTGGACATACTTTTACACCATTGACTGCTAGGAATTTTGAGATCACGGAGTAGGACGTTAAACCTGTTTCTTCATCGTTCTCACGGTCGGCAACCTGCTGTGTATTGTATCACGAAGTCGTCCTTCTAGGACGAGGTTTTAAACCCAGATTTTTGATAAGTGCATGTGAAGCTTCATGAACGATAATTCTGTGGGAACTATTAGCTCCCACAGATTAAGCAACAAAACAATATCTGTGTTCAAGAAAGTTTTAAGCAACTATCTTTGGCATTGGTACCGCCACGATAGATAGCCGTCTGTACTGAGATTTAGTTACCCTCAGTGTAATCCTTGCTCAGTCGCCAATAGTGATGGAAAGTTGGTTTTCCCCAAGTGCGGTGGGCAACCACACTTATGGAGTTTTGGCAATTATTGTTATAAAGACCCAAGGCATATTCAGGGAATGACTTTGGTCGGATGGCGTAAGTGTCGGGATCGTTACTGACTGGAACCAATACCCAGGACTGCAAATCACTTTCGCTGCGCCGTTGCAACCTTGGGTATCCGTCAGCCCCAGGTTTGGCTGGCGCTTGGAGATACAACTGCTCCTTGTAGGTGCTACTTTTATCGAAGCTTTGGATGAGGTAACTTCCGTCGGTCTGCTTGACCAGAACCCACAGGTGTCCTTGGTATCCTGCTCTAGTATTGGGAGGATCGAGGTTCCACGTATGGACATAATCGTTGACATCAGGATCGTAACCTATGGCTTGCATGTAAGTACCAGTCACTTGGTGAATGAACATCCAGGAACCGGAAACATCATCTGGGCGTGGCATTGGAATTTCCTCATCGAGTGGTACTGTAATTTTGACGGTTTTGCCGCCAATGACTTCTCCATCGGCAACGACATCGAGGGAGCCGTTGAAGACCCGATCCTCGTAGGTGGCTGGTACGGTGCCAATCCAGGAAACGTCAAAGCTAATTTCATGGTCTTGGTCTCTGCTGAGGGAACCATGACCGGCGACTGGTGCGATCGCTTGGACAAACTGTGCCGTGTCACCGCTGGCTACCAGACTGACGTTCCCGATGGTGGTGATCTGTGCTGCCAATTCAGCAGCGATCGTCTCCACAATCGTATCTGCACTGACACCTTGAACAAGTTTGCCACCTGTAGCCTTGGCGATCCTTGTCCCTTGTCCCTCGGTGCCGCCCGGATCGCCGCAGAATGACTGATATCCAGTAGCTTTCGTTTTCGGATCGTCGTCCAGCCCCGCGGGAGCGCCGGAGCTTCTCAAGCTCAGAGCCAGCACCTTGATCTTCTCTGCAACTAGCTTCGCGGTAACCGATGCCTCGGTGATGTCGTAGGATAAGTTGGAGATTTGCTGGCATACTGCGTCGTGACCAGCGGCGTCACCAAACCAGACGATGATCCGCTTGGAATCTGCACGCCAACCGATCTGACCACCTGGTGGTTCGGCAATGCGATCGAGAGCGTAGAACTGAGCCTCTGGAACGTCCTTACCAGAAGTAGTCGTCCAGCTAGTTACTTTTTCTTGGATCGCAGCGGTGTCGGCACTCAAGCTATGCTGGTGCGCGAAGGCGTAGGGATGTTCCCCAGTAACCGGAGCCGGAAAGTCTTTGTATTCGCCAACCCCGAACCAGACATCGGCACCTAGCTCTCCGATTTGGGTTAGGACATCCGAGATCCCATTTTTCACGGCGTCGATCGCCGTCTTCATGCTACTGGTCGTGTCCGCGAGAAAATACGCATCCACTTTGGGGACTACCCCAGATTTCGGGATAGTGACTTTCACCACTTCGCCGAACGTTTCATCTATGGATAGAGTTAGATCGTTCGTTGCAGGTGAAACCTGAATCGGAATACTCATTAACTTGAACAACTCCTTTGAATAAAAAGTTTTGCCTTCAAAAGGCACAATTCCCAAAGGTGCGATCTCAATTAGAGTCCTTGGTTTTATTCGGTAATTCTTAATCCTGTTTTGTCACTTTCACCAAAACATAATTAACAGCCAAATTCTGAGACTTTTATTTCATCAAAATTTGAGGCTTTATTGTTTAACAAAAACTCACATTTATAGACAAAAAGCTCAAACTAAAGCCCTGCAATCCTTAAAAGTGAAAAGAGAGCGTTAACAATAAATTAAGGAACAGAAGTTACTCAAACTCTTGCTACAGGAAGAGTTATATTGATGAGCTTGTTTACTCTGCGTTTGATTATATACCTGTTGGTAGATATCAATTTGCTTTATGGTTACAAAACTTTACATAACTAGAAATTAAGGCAATAATAAAGATAAATTTTTGTGGACTCAAGTCCAAAGCGGACAAGTAATTATCGTTTTTACTTTCATCGGATAATATTAAAAACCTTGTTTATCCCTGTTTGATTCTAAACAAAATTTTTTGGCTTTGCTGAGAAAGCGAGGCTTTGAACAAGATTCAAGTTCAGCATGTTATTTTTATTTTTTAAGAGATATAAAAAATAATTGTTAAGGTAAGAAAGAAGAAAGAGATATATAATTTTCAAAAATGATTTAGGACTGCTATATATGAATTTTTATTTTAATTATAGTGAGCATATTAATCCAAAATCTCAAATTTCAAATCCAAAATTGATATGGCCTCGCAAAACCCAATCCGCATCTTGATTGTTGACGATCATCCCGTTGTTCGCCAGGGTTTAGCCGCAATGATTGATCGCGAACCAGACATGGCAGTTGTGGGACAGGTTTGTAATGGGCGTGAGGCAGTTACAGCATTTCGTCAACATCAACCTAATGTCACACTCATGGATTTACGGATGCCAGAAATGGATGGAGTTGCAGCCATTACCGCCATCTGTAGCGAGTTTGAAAACTGCCGAATTATTGTCCTGACTACTTACGACGGTGACGAAGACATCTATCGCGGACTTAAAGCTGGGGCAAAAGGTTATTTGCTCAAAGATGCTGAACCAGATGAACTACTGGCAGCCATTCGCGTTGTGAACGCAGGACAGAAGTACATTCCTGCTTCAGTGGGAGCCAAACTAGCAGAACGGGTGGGTATACTGCAACTAAGCCCACGAGAACTAGAAGTAATCCGCCTCATGGCTACCGGAAAGACTAACCAAGAAATTGGTGCTGTTTTGCAGATATCAGAGGGTACTGTGAAGTATCACGTCAATAATATTTTGAGTAAATTGGGAGTTAGCGATCGCATTCAGGCAGTGATTACAGCCTTAAAGCGCGGAATTATCAGTCTTGAATGAAAATTTGATTTTTAAACGCAAAGTAGCACAGAGGTTCGCGCAAAGGAACGCAGAGTTTTAATCAGGACATGAGATGAGATTCCTCCACTCAGCACTGATAATTACCCTAGCCATAAGTTAAGGTAATTTCCTCATCTTGGGGTTAAGTAAATACTGACCTTCACATCTGCTAAAAACTTAAACTTTGGGATAGGGACAAAGTTTGGCTAATTTTATAGAGTAAACTCATATCTTGTAAGTGCAAAATAAAAGCTTTAGCGCAGACATATCAATCGGGAGGATTTGTCACAAGACTTTCACAGCCTTTAGAGCATTCTGATTTTCCTCCACAAAGGTTTTCCATGAATCAAACAAATAATAACAACAGATTGATCGCACCAATTTCACAACACGATCACACTCAAGGATTGATGGATGCACCTATAGTGCTAGTTGAGTATGGCAATTATCAATGCCCTTATAGTAATGAAGCTCACAAAATTATCCAACAAATTCAAGACAGAATTGGCGACAAACTATACTTTGCATTTCGCCATTTTCCCCAGCCGCAAATCTATCCCCAATCACAAAAAGCAGCGGAAGCAGCGGAAGTAGCTGCCGAACAGGGGAAATTTTGGCAAATGCACGATACCCTATTTAAGTGTCAAAATTTACTAAATAACGGTTATCTAGTAGAGTACGCCCATCAATTGGGACTCAACGTCCCCCAATTCCTGCGCGATATGACAAATCACATCTATGCTGAGCGTGTGGCTGAAAACTTTCAGAGTGGTATACGTAGTGGTGTCAAGAATACACCTGCATTTTTCATCAATAACTTCCGCTATGAAAATCAATGTGATTTTGAGAGTCTTTTAGAAGCACTTCTCAAAGCAGAAAAGCGCTGCGATCAAACACTGTAATTTATTCACAAAAGCAATGAAAATTGGCATTCTTGGCTCAATAAACATGGGCGTAGGTTTAGGTAAGATTTGGGCGAAAGCCGGACAGCAAGTTATTTTTTCCTACTCCAGAGATGAGAGTAAGCTAGTTTCAGAATGACTCAAGTTCCAAAAAATGTGGCGATCGCCTAATTTGAATTATCGGGATTCCCGGTTGCCTATTGGCCGTTCCCTGTTCGCTTTTAAGCTTTGTTAATAATTCATCCTACAATCAACAAACATATGGACTTAAAAAATAAAGTTGCTATCATCACAGGCGCTAGCAGTGGCATTGGCGAAGCAACGGCTTACGAATTAGATGCGGCAGGTATGAGCCTTGTGATTACTGCCAGAAATAAAGAGAAACTTCAGCAACTTACTAGCAAACTCACCAATGCTACCTTTGTTGCCAGCGAAGTCACAGATCCGGAGTTACCCAAAAACTTATTAGAGACGGCACTTAATTCCTTTGGTCGGGTAGATGCGCTGATAAATAATGCTGGCGTCATGGTTGTTGGTACTGTAGAAACTATTGACATCGAAGAAATTTGTCAAATGGTTCGTATTAATGTAGAAGCTGCATTTCGCTTGGCATATTTTTTTGCAAAGCATTTTCAACAACAAAATAATGGATTTATTATCAATCTTTCTAGTATTTCAGGGACAACCAACTATCCCACTATGGCGGCTTACTGCGGTACAAAACATGCCATTGAATCTTTCACCGATTGCCTACGCTTAGAATTAGCAGGCAGTGGAGTTGGTGTAGGCTGTATTGAACCAGGAAAAGTGGCAACAAACTTGTATCAGACTTGGACTGATGAACAAAAGCAAATGGTAGCAATTGAACAGCCGCTTGTTGCTTTTGATATTGCTAGAGGCATTCGTTTCATACTAGAACAACCAAGTAATGTAAATATCGGTCGTCTGTTAATCACACCGGCTCATCAGTCGGCATAATTTCAACAGTTGATTTATCCTAGCGATCGCTTATCCCAATCAGCAATACCCGTCACATACAAACCACACAAATAAAAAGCCAACTATGGGAGTTTCTCGGCGACGAATACTTATTAGTGGTGTCTCTGCTACTGGAATTACTGCGACATTATTAGGCAAACGTGTCCAAGCGAATACTCAAAAACCCCTAGAACCTAAAGCCACTATCGATCGCAATGGTAAATTCGCAAGCAAAGTTGTGCTGATAACAGGCGCAACGTCAGGAATTGGAGAAGCAACGGCTTATGCTTTCGCGCGAGAAAGAGCAAAAGTTTTCTTCTGCGGACGACGCGAAAATTTGGGCAAACAAGTTGAGAAGAAAATCAAAGACTTCCGTGGTGAAGGCACGTATATGCGAGCCGATGTCAGAAAAGAAGAGGATGTTAAAGCTTTGATTCAAAGCTGCGTTCAGAAGTATGGTCGAATTGATATCGCTTTCAATAATGCTGGAATCTTCATGACTCCAGCTTTCTTTGCCTATTCCCTCCTATATCTACAACTTCATAAATTCCAGTCCATCAATTTCTTATGTGGAAAAAAACTCTTTGTTACTTTTTTGGCATTACCTCCAGTATTACCATTACTACCCCTACATTAGGAGCAGACCGCATTCAATTTAATTATCCGCCTTTTGGTGACTTTGAGATTGCCACACAAGATTTAGAAGTATTTGCTAACGAAGGAAAAATTACTAAAGACTTTGCTTTTTATGCCAATCGTACTAAGCCAGAACAATTAGCTCAGATGCGAGAATTTTTGAGAACTAAATTTCAAATTTCTCCTATTGTTATCTCCCAATTTACTTATTCTCCCATTGGCGAAAAAATGCTGCAACGCTTAGGAGAATTACTGCAAACACAAAATAGAATCAATGGTTTTTACGCTCTGCGTTCTGCTTTAATATTGTCTGCTGCCAGTCCTGAGGGATTGAGTGTGATTAATATTATTAAAAAATATTCTAGTCCTAGTATTCGCCTCAATTTTTCAGAAAGTATACAGACAATAGGGCAACTATCTCAACTGTTACAAAAAAGAGATATAGTTGTTTCTGAAATCCAAAAAATAGCAACTCAAGAAACTGCCAATGTTTCACCGATAGATTTTGCTCAAAAACCAGATATTCGTCAACGTGGTGAATTTAATTCTACAAAAATTACCTTAACCTTACACGATCGCTCTCGTGATGGAAAGTCCAAAACTGTTTTAGAACGGAAATATGATATTGATGTTTACTTACCACAATCCAAATCAGCGATCGCACCAGAACCTTACCACGTAATTGTGATTTCCCACGGTTTAGCAGAAGACCGCAGTAGTTTTGTATATATAGCTGAACACTTAGCATCATACGGTTTTGCCGTCGCTGCTCTCGATCATCCTGTTGCTAACTCTAAACAATTTCAAAAATTTTTAACAGGAATCGCTAGTCCTCCCCAACCCACAGAATTAATTGACCGTCCTTTAGATGTCAAGTATGTTTTAGATGAACTGCAACGTCTGAACGAAACTGATTCAAGATTTAAAAATAAATTAAACGTGCAACAAGTTGGTTTAATAGGACATTCACTCGGCGGTTATACAGCTTTAGCATTGGCTGGAGGAAGTTTTAATTTTGCAAAAATTCGCCAAGAATGTAATCCGAATCGTTCTTTAAATATTTCTACATTTTTACAATGTCGCGCCAACGACCTCAACCCTAATAACTATTTGATCCAAGATGATCGCATCAAAGCAATTATGCTGATGAATCCTTTAAATAGTGTTTTGTTTGGAAAACAAGGACTCAGTAAAATAACAATCCCTGTAATGATGGTAGCTGGTAGCCAAGATATATTTACTCCCGCAGTTCCCGAACAAATTCAACCTTTTTCTCAATTACCCAGCAAAGATAAATACTTAGCACTCATTGAAAATGCCACTCACTTTTCTGTACAATCAGACTTACCAAGCAGCGAAACAGTTATCCCTGTACCACAAGGATTGCTGGGGCCTGATAGAAAAAGCGTCTATTCTTATATGAAGAGTTTGGGAGTAGCTTTTTTCCAAACTCATCTTAGTGATCGCCAAGAATACAAGCCTTATATAACTGCTTCCTATGCTCAATTTATTAGCCAATCCCCCACAAATTTAAGCTTAGTAAACTCGGATAGTGAAAAAGCAATATCCCAAGTTTTAAATCGAGTTTATCAAACTCCATCAAATTAGAAACTTCCAAATAAAAAATTGACCGTTGAGAGTTCGCAGTCAACAGTCAATAACTTTAAGTGGAATAATTCGTAATTGATAATACTTCTAGTTCAACGGTTTATCTTTTTCAATTCTGCAATGCTCAAACTCATGACGCTGCTACTTATCAGCAGTATGTCCATTATTGCTAGTCCGATGATTTCAAATGCGCTGCCTTCAAAGGAAACGCTCTCCAGTCAGTTAAAAATAGAAACATCTCAAATCACTTCTGTTAGTCAATTCTTGGATGTGCAACCAACAGATTGGGCATTTCAAGCACTGCGATCGCTCGTTGAACAATACGGTGTTATTTCGGGTTATCCAGATGGTACATATCGAGGCAATCAAGCAATTAGCCGATATGAATTTGCGGCAGGATTAAATGCAGTTTTAGAGCAAATTAATATACTTATTGCCGAGGGAAAAGCAAATCTGATTTCCCAAGAAGACTTAGCAGTATTGCAGCGACTTCAAGCAGAATTTAAAGCAGAATTAACTAAGTTACCAGAGCAAGTAAATCAGTTAGAAACTCGCTCCAGCGAACTAGAGGCAAATCAGTTTTCTACAACAACAAAACTAGCAGGTCAAGTCATCTTGGCCATGAATGCAGGGGGATTTGATAGCGATCGCATTATTGCTCCTAGAGGCGCTCAGATTACTGAAAACGACCCAAATGCGACTTTAATTTACAGAGTTACCCTCAACCTGAACACTAGTTTTACAGGTAAGGATTTACTGCAAGTTAGATTGGTGACTGGTAGTGACGGTGCTGATGATAATGCAGCAGGCTTCCTTGAACCCAACTTAGGTAGTACTTTAGAATTCTCAATTCCCGGTCGAAATGGAGAATTGAGTATTGCTCGCCTTTATTACACTTTTCCTTTATTTGATGATGTGAGTGTAACCCTCGGCCCATCAATTACAGCTCCTGATTTTGTAGACAAAAATCGTTATGCTAGCGTCAGTTTTTTAGATTTTTCTACCCAAGCTTTAGTCAATAACTTCATCCTATTTCCTAGAGCCAGAGGCGCCGGTGCTGTTATTGCTTGGAATCCAGGTAGAGGCGCTTTACATTTACGAGGAGTATACATTGCTGGAGATGCAGAAAATACCTTGCCAGAAAATGCCCAAGTTTTTGGAGGTGGTAGACCTGAAGATATTCGACTATTTCCTGTCGGTGGTGGTGGAGCAGATGGAGGCTTATTTGGCGATCCTTATCAAGGAGTTATTGAATTAGAATATGCGCCGAATAAAGCCTTGGCTGTGCGTCTGCAATATAGCGGCGGTAGAGTCTTTGGTAGTGATTTTGATGCTTTAGGGGTGAATTTTGAACTAGCATTGAGCGATCGCTTGGGTATATTTGGGCGATATGGCTATGGTTCTTATCCCAACACAACGGTAGGAGATATTAACCCTAACTATTGGATGGTAGGGTTAGCATTTCCCAACTTATTTGTTGAGGGAGCGATCGCCGGAATGGCCATCGGCCAGCCATTCATTGAAAATGCAGTGGGAAACGCCACTCAGACAAATTTTGAAGGCTTTTATAATTTTCCACTCAACGACCAAATCCGAATTACACCCTTGATACAGGTTATTAATAACCCTGGTAATCAGGAATCAAACGGCACGATTATCACAGGCACAGTGCGGACTGTTTTTTCATTTTGAGAATTAAGAAAAGAGCCAATGGAACAAATTAAACAACCCATCAATTTAGCCCCTGGAGTGATTGCGATCGCTCATCGAGTTAAACCAGGATTAGAAACTGCATTTGAAGAAGCTACACGCGGAGTAATTCTCGCAGCTAGCACATTCCCCGGCTATATAGGAAGTGATGTGCTATACCCCGCTACAAAACGAGGTCAGTGGCAACTAATTTTGCGATTTGACACCCCTGAACACTTGCGAGAGTGGGAAGAATCTCCGATCTGTCAAGGTTGGATTGCGCGAGCTGAGGCTTTGACTATAGATCGCCCTAGAGTTATGCGTGTCAACTGCCTTGAAGCTTGGTTTGCCTTACCCGAAATACCTATTGCGCCACCACCACCAAAATGGAAAACTGCAATTGTCAGTGCAGTGGGTCTTTATCCAGTAATTTCTTTCATGCCTGGTTTGCTCAGACCAATTACCAGTGTGCTACCTTTTTGGCTAGCTAACTTGGTGAACATTAGTATCATGATGCCGTTGATGACTTGGGTGGTCATGCCCCAAGTGACACGCCTGTTTAAAGGCTGGCTCTATCCATCTAAGTAGAAACACAAAATCTCGTATTTCTCAAGCAACATTCACAGTCAGTAATAATATCAATGACTCAACTAACTAGCACCGACTTATTTTCTCCTGTCCAGCTTGGCCCTTATATACTCCCAAATCGAATTGTTATGGCACCCATGACCCGTAATCGGGCTGGT
Organism: Nostoc sp. ATCC 43529; assembly: GCA_003326205.1. GTDB lineage: Bacteria > Cyanobacteriota > Cyanobacteriia > Cyanobacteriales > Nostocaceae > Nostoc. The sequence continues at coordinate 65,990 of LWTK01000052.1, read as the reverse complement.
GCTGGCAATGCGCCAACGCCAATCAATGCCACTTATTATGCTCAACGTGCTACGGCTGGGCTGATTGTTAGCGAAGGTTCACAAGTATCACCCCAAGGTTTTGGTTACCCAGCAACACCCGGAATTCATTCCCCAGAGCAGATTGCAGGCTGGCAGTTGGTGACAGATGCGGTGCATAATGCAGGTGGGCGGATATTTTTGCAACTATGGCATACAGGGCGAATTTCTCACCCATCTTTGCAACCAGATGGAGCATTACCCGTGGCTCCTTCGGCGATCGCACCTGCTGGTAATGCGATGACTTATACAGGTAATCAACCTTTTGTCACCCCTCGCGCTTTAGAAACAGAGGAAATTTCTGATGTTGTCGATCAGTTCCGTCAGGGAGCTAAGAATGCCCTGGCTGCCGGATTTGATGGTGTGGAAATTCACGGAGCATTCGGGTATCTAATCGATCAATTTCTTCAAGATGGTACTAATCAACGCAGCGATCTGTATGGTGGTTCCATTAAAAATCGCACCCGATTTTTGTTGGAAGTAGTGGAAGCCGTGACTGATGTTTGGGGTGCAAATCGTGTGGGTATTAAACTTTCCCCCAGCAACACATTTAACGATATTCATGACTCCGATCCTAAAGCTACATTTAGCTATGCGATCGCTGCACTCAACTCTTTTGAATTAGGATATCTTCACCTCATGGAACCAACACCAGCAGATATCCGACATGGAGGCAAGCCAATTCCTGTTTCTGAGTTTCGTCCTCTTTATGCATACACCCTAATTGCCAATGGTGGATATGACAGAGAAAAGGGAAATGCAGCGATCGCTAATGGTGATGCTGACTTAGTTTCTTTTGGTGCTTTATTCCTTGCCAATCCAGATTTACCAGAACGCCTGCGTTTAAATACAGCACTCAACGAACCCGATCGCAATACCTTCTATGGAGGTGATGAGAAAGGTTATACAGACTATCCATTCCTGTATTCGACAACAATTATTCATTGATTGTAGTTGGTAATATTGTGTCGGGTTAAAGACTTATAAAACTCGCTTGGCTCATTTCCACTTTTGGAAATGGGACAAATTTCTATTTTGCTCAACACCTCAGACATAATTTTATTAATGAGGTATCACAATATTGATTTTGGGTGTTGCATAATTGCGGGATGATTTATCTCACGCAGAGGCGCAGAGGCGCAGAGAGAATAAGGAGTTTAAGATTTCAATAGTTCGGGTTTCATCCCATAATTCAGCAACGCCTGATTTTGATAGTAAGCATTACTAAAGTAATATACCAATTCTCTGTGAAGATGCACTTTATTTTTAAAACGTAGACGCGCAGCGGCTTGCCGCAGGCTACCGCTAAGAACGCCAAGAACGCCAAGAAAATAGCAACAAGAGAGATTAAATTATTTAGTGCAAGTTTATAGAGAATTGTTATATAGCAGTCCTAAATCATTTGTGAAAATTATATATCTCTTTCTTCTTTCTTATCTTTGCGTCCTACCCTGCGGGAAGTCGCTCCGCGTCTAGGCGTCCTTGGCGGTAGCCTGCGGCAAGCCGTTCCGCGTCTACGTTTCCCTATCCATATTTTTCACGACTCATTTAGGATTGCTATAGTACTTGTTTCATCTAATCAAACTCTTTACCGACACTTTTTTGTCAAGTTCATCTACCTTAATCTGCGCTAATCCAAACTGTTGAATTACTCCAGCATTGGTAGTTAAATGACTACTCACTTGGGCTACTCGATAATGACTTTCTTGTGAGGCTAAAGCAGCTGGCAATAATAACTGATCTGCTAAGTGTTCATCTACTGGTGCGCCTGTGTGATGAAACTCAAGTAGTTGCTGACAAGCAATTTCCGCAACTGTTTCGGCTGATAACCGCAAACGCCCAAAGCCACCAAAACCAGCTAAGCTGTTTTGATACTCAGCAGTGAGGAAAATACCCGCGCCTGGTGCAACACCTTTTTCTCGTGACGCTTGCACAGCAACTTTTAAATGGGCTTCTCTTAACAAATTTTCGGCACGATTGGCCATGCGTTGGGGAATGTGGGAAGGTAATTCTGTTACCACAGCAACTCCGCGCACTTGCTGTAAAGTCCCCCGTTCCAACAAATCGATCCCACGGAGTTGACAACCACCAGTAACTTGCAATTCTATTTCTCCGCCGCCTTGGGGATACCAACCCCAAGCGCCTAATTTGACTTTTGCTTCTACTCCCATGCGTTGCAATATCCGCAGATAAACTTGCTCAATGTATGTGACTGTGGGGCTAAAGTTCACATGAGTTCCACCTTTGAGTGTTACTTGGGAATTGCCGGGTGCTAGTGCTAAAGGTAGAAGAATTGTCTGGAGAATCAGAGCGATCGCACCCGCAGAACCACTAGGTTGTGCTTTACTAACATCAAAGGCATAAGTTCCAGGTTGCACAGCACTACCTGGGATAAATTCCAGCTGCGTTGAACCCAAAGCATCACCCCATAGTTGGGCATTACAAATTCTAGCTGCGGCACGAACAGCTGTTAAATGCTGTGGTGCTAATCCTGGCTTTTTGCGTCCGGCGCGAATACCTGTAATCCGTATCGGTTCGCCAGTGATAGCGGCTAGACTTAAGGAAGTGCGAAGAACTTGTCCGCCTCCTTCTCCGTAAGAACCATCAATTTCAATCATGGGTGATTTTGGAATATTATTTTGGGTTCTGCCCACGGAATATTTAGAATTCAGAATTCAGAATTCAGAATACCTCAATTTTTATAGCAGATTTGCAGAAGCGTAAAGTACATAGACTAGGCATATTAGCCAGATACCAAACCTGTTTTACTTCTGATACCTGAATTTTAACTCCTGAATTCTGAGTTCTGAATTCTGAGTTCTCAATTCAGACTCCTCAATTCTGCTGTAATTGGAGAACTTTGCTTTTACCAGGGTTCATTAACCCATAGGGGTCTACTATTTCTTTAAATTTTAACTGCTCAGGATCGATAACTTTTCTTCCACCCTCTTCAATAATATAGGTATGAGGATTAGCAATAGTCACACCGTGTTCTTCGTGATAGTGCATAATTTCGTTAAGACGTTCTTCTGTGGTGTAGCGTACAAGTTGCAAACCACCAGGAACTACAGCACCGTTGACGCGAAAAAATTCTAAATGCATCATTACTTCATCGCCAAAATGATTATACATTTGCTCTACAAGTTGCAGACTTTTACCCGCAGGAAACATACTTTGTAGGTAGGTAATTCCAGTGTCTACAGTCCGGGCGTGTAAGGTGGTGTGGTTCCAGGTAAATTCTGCTAATGGTGTGCCTTTAGCTGCTTCTTGGGCTGATTTTTCATAAGTAATCTGGCCGCCATATCGTTGCACCAAACCGGGTAAGAATTCTAAACTCGGTTCGGCAACCATCAAAAATACCGCATGGGTACCTTCAGGAATGTATTGTTGTAAGGCGTGAAAATATTGGGGAATTGGCGATGCAAAGACAGAAATCAATTTGCTAATCATGCCATCGGCATTGCCAAGTGCATGACCAAACTTTGCTGCTGCCATAAACTCGTCAAATGTAACGATGACTTCTGCCCAAGGATAAGCAGGCCCTAAGGGAATTTCAACTTCGGTAATAATGCCGTTAATACCCCAAGCATGGTTAACCTTTTGTACATCGTCTCCCCGCAACTCGATCGCTCTGGGTTCATCTTCTAAAGTTACCACTCGCAGTGCCAAGATATTACCGCGATCGCGTAAAGATCCATATTGTATCGAGCCAATACCTCCACTCCCCCCAGCAATAAATCCGCCAATTGTGGCTGTGCGGTAAGTCGAGGGTGCCATGCGAATTTCCCAGCTGAATTCTCGTGTTTTTTTATCTATAGCCGCCAACTTTATCCCGGCTTCTACCCGCGCCACCCCTGGCTTCACCCAAAGAATCTTTTGCATCCGCGTCATGTCTAAAATTACGCCACCGTGCAGCGGTACGCATTGCCCATAATTCCCAGTTCCAGCACCCCGGACGGTTATAGGCACGCGGTATTTCGCACAAGTTTGTGCAACTTTTAAAACTTCTGCTTCACTAGTGGGACGCACCACAATATCCCCCACTTTTCCCTCTAGTTTTGGTACAAGCACCGGGCTAAAGGTGTGATAATCGTGTGATAATTTTGCGACTTGGGCTGGTTCAGTGATAATTTCTATGCCTTCTAGAGAATTAATTAGTGTATCTAAGTTGGTTGTCGTCATAATTTATGAATCAGGGTTTCTAAGTTGGTTATTGCTATAGCTTATTATTAATTACCCTAAGCCATAATCTGTATATTTATACTTGTAAGGAGCTTGGAAACCCAGTATATCTGGCGATACTCCCACGATCGCTAATTCTTCTGCTGGATTGCGATCGCTTAAATTGTGTTACAGCCATTTGCCATCTTTAATATCAGAATACATTACGCATCGATAAAAACAATGAATTTTAGTAAACTCAAGATTTGTTAACACCTCTTAAGATTCAAATGTATTAAAGTCTATAAAATTGATAAAATAATACAATACTGGATTTTAAGTCATTGTTTTCAGATTATTAATCTAGTTGTGAATGTGTTGGTAAAACTTCAAAGTATGAGTGAAACTGCCGAAAAACTTAAACTCGAACTTTCTCAGCTTTCTGCAAAAGAACGTGCTGAAATCGCCTACTTTTTAATTCATTCTCTAGATGGAGATATAGATGATAATCTAGAAACTGCTTGGGATAATGAATTAACCGAACGATTGGAGGATATTAATCGTAAAACAGCTATTGGAGAAGCATCATCTCAAGTTTTTTCTGAGTTACGAGAAAAGTATTTGTGAAGTTTATTGTTATCCACACCGAAGCGCGAAAGGATCTTGATGCTGCAATAGCTTACTATGAAGCTCAAAAAGTAGGCTTGGGATTAGATTTACTGTCTGAAGTGGAAAAAGCTGTAATGAGAATTCAGCAAAATCCTAATTTAGGAACTCCGTATAAAATTCAAGGAATACGTCGTTATACTATTCAAAGTTTTCCCTATTTGATTTTTTATACTGAGCTTGAAGAGGTGATTTGGGTTATTGCCATCGCGCATGGTAAGCACAAACCAAATTACTGGAAACAAAGAAATATCGAAATTGAATAAAAAATTTGAAAGGTAGAGGAATTAACTCTTGAAATTCTCCGACCTCTAGAGCATAATCAAATTCCGATCTAGTTTTCTTCTTTAAGAGCACTTTCATGCCACTTACTTAATATAAAATCAGATAAAGTACTCAGACCAACAAAAATCAATACACCCAACCCAGTTGTTAGAAATAGTGCTGCAAACATCCGAGGAATTTGTAAGTTATAGCTAGATATCAAAATCCGGTAAGCAATACCTGATTTTGCGCCACCAGTCCCGGCAACAAATTCCGCAACCACGGCACCAATTAATGCTAAACCACCGCTGATTTTTAACCCGCCTAAAAAGTAAGGCATGGCACTAGGTAACCGGAGATATAGTAGTGTTTGCCAGCGAGAAGCTTTGTAAAGTTGGAATAAGTTGAGCAAGTTACGGTCAACACTGTTGAGTCCTAATGTAGTGTTAGAAACAATGGGAAAAAAGGCCACTATCCAGGCACAAACTACTAAGGCGGCGAAAGTGTTATTTTTTAGCCAAAGAATTATTAAAGGTGCGATCGCTACTATGGGAGTTGTCTGTAAAATTACTGCATAGGGAAATAAACTGCGCTCAATCCATTTACTTTGAGCGAACAAAATCGCCATCAGCAAACCGGAAATTGCCGCAGCAATAAAGGCAAAGATTGTGATTTGCAGTGTAATTAATAATGATGGAAAAAGCTCATTCCAGTCACTAATTAAGGTTTGAAATACTAATATTGGCCCTGGGAGGATATAAGGAGGTAAATGCATTACCCGCACTAAGATATCCCATAGAAATAATACTACAATACCAACTGCGATCGGTGCGAAAACATCAGCGGAAATTAATTTTTCTAGTATTTTATTTGATTTTTTAAACATTATTTTTAGCTACGTTTAAATAAAAACATCCAATTATTTCTTGTGGGGTGGGCGTCTCGCCCGCCCATAATTACGGGCGGGCAAGATGCCCACCCCACAATATTGAATCATTTATTTTTTGTAAATCACTTATTAAAAGTCTCTCTGTTTATACATAGAGTATTCAGAATTCTAAATTCTAACTCATAGCTTGGGCTAAATGCAGAGAAATTTCACGGCAATATTGGTTATACAGCAATGATGTACGAAAGTCATCGTCACGGGGATAGGAAGCATCAATTTCTATATCTGCTACGATACGTCCCGGACTTGTCCCCATGACTAGCACCCGATTTGATAAATAGACTGCTTCGTAAATATTGTGGGTGACAAAAACCACCGTCCAGTGCTGTTGATACCATAAATCGAGTAAATCGCTATTGAGTTTACTCCGAGTAATTTCATCTAATGCCCCAAATGGTTCATCCATTAACAAGACATTTGGCTGAGTTACTAATGCCCTAGCAATTGATACCCGCATTTTCATCCCACCAGATAATTCGCGGGGATAGTTTTCTTCAAAACCTTCTAATCCTACCAGCGTTAATGTCTGCTGCACCAATTTTTGACTATCTTTTTTAGACATTCCCGCCAACTTTAGTGGTAGGCGTATATTCTCCCAAACGTTTGCCCAAGGCATGAGTGCAGCATCTTGAAAAACAAAAGCCAATTTTTTTGCTTGCTGAGTTATGCCCCAGTCAATATTACCAGAACTCATAGGCCCTAGTCCGGCAATCAATCGCAGTACTGTGCTTTTACCGCAACCAGAGGGGCCAACTAAACTAACGAATTGTGACTCTGGAATTGCTAAATTCAAGTCTTGCAGGGCAACAGTACCATTGGCGTAGACTTTGCTAATGTGACTGAGTGTGATAATGGGACGGTTACTCATGCAAAAAGTTTGAAGGATAACAGCGATCGCTCACCTAATTTTAGATTCTAAATTTTAGATTTTGGATTGAATATTACAAATTTAAACAGGTTGCAAGCCCCCGAATCATATATAAAATAAATCTAAAATCTAAAACCCAAAATTGATTCACTTCTTGTAATAGCCTACTCCTTTATTCACAAATTGCAAGGTATACGCTTCTTTATAATTGACATTGGGTTGGGAAATCTTAGTATCAACCATACTATCGAAGAGTGATTTCCACTTCTCGTCACTCATTGCGCCAATACCTTGTTTTTCTGCTATGTCAGAAAGAATGATTCCATATTCGTTGAGCTTTTGAATGCTATAAGCTAATTGCTCATCTGTCATTTCTGGATTATCTTTTTTAATCAGTTGATTACCTGGTTGGGGATTTTCTAAATAGCTATACCAACCTTTGATGGAAGCATCAACAAATCGCTGCACTAATTCGGGATTTTTTTCTACGAGTTCTTTTTTGGTTTCAATAGTGGTTGCGTATGGTTGATAACCATAATCTGCTAATAAAAATACCACTGGTTCAAAACCGCCCTGCTTTTTAATGGCAAAGGGTTCAGATGTAACATAACCTTGTTGGGCTGAATTTTTATCAGTTAAAAAAGGAGCTGGATTAAAATTGTAAGGACGCTTTTGATCGTCGGTAAAACCATACTTTGCTTCGAGTAAAGGCCAATAGGTAATATTGGCAGAAGCAGAGACATAAATTGGTTTGCCTTTAAGGTCGCCAAGGGTTTTAATTGCTGTGTTGGGATGGGCGATGAGACACCAAGGATCTTTCTGAAAAATTGCTGCGACTGTGATTTTGGGAATACCCTGTGCAATGGCATTCACGGCATCAATGCCATAACCCATAAAGAAATCTACCGCACCCCCCATCAACAATTGAGTACCACTCCCTACCTGGGGGCCACCCATTTTAATGGTGACATCTAAACCGTAGTCTTTGTAAATACCAGTGGCGATCGCCTGGTAGAATCCCCCGTGTTCTGCTTGTGCTATCCAGTTTGTGCCGAATGTCACTTTGTCCAACCCCGAACTTTTCGTTGACGGTTGGTTGTTGTTAGTACAAGCTGCAATTAAGCTGCTAGCAATACAGATAGAACCGTATTGAATAAAATCACGGCGAGTTAGGCGATGAATTGTTGCTGATGAGGGCGAAGACGGATTCATAAAATAGTATGATAGTATCTCCTATCTACCGTCGTAGGTCAATCTATACGTACATTCTAGAATCAATTTTTGATTCACCAGGGAATAGGGTTGAATTTCAAGAGCGCGTTTAAAAGCGCGGATTGCCTCGCCATACCTTCCTAGTGCTGCATAACACAAGCCCATACCATGAAGGGCACCAAAATGTATTGGATTGATCTGCACAACCATCTCACAATCTGCCAGAGATTTTTGATAATCGCCAATGCTGTAATAAAGAAAAGCTCGCCTGTTCCAAGCTTCGGCAAAATCTGGCTGTTCTCTGAGAAGTTCCGTCAGTGCTGTTTCCGCTTCAGTAATTTCGCCCGCATCTAGTAATTTTTGGCTGCGGTCAATCCTTTCTAGCCCATAGATTCCCTTTTGCTGAAACCAGATTCGCCAGATTTTTCTGGTTGCCTGTTCGCGGACTGTAGCATCGGGATTTTTCAACTCTTCAAGTAAGGAATTAATTGATAAAGAATCCATGAATTTGAGATCGGTGAATATACCTTTATTTTTACTTTCTCACAAAATTTAACGTCTAAAACAATTTTAAAGTCATCTTTAAATTTACGGAGAACAATTGCTATTTATGAAATTTCTGTGTTATTTTTTGTATTCGACAATATGACTAATGCCAAACTCGACATTGAAAGTCACAACTGCTTGTTGGTAAGGATGTCACGCTTTTAAAAATAAAAACTAACTATAGGTAGTTGACAGTTCCCTAGTAACTAATAGTTCATAAAAACATTACAAAAATATTCATGACTATGCCAAAGCAAAACGACGTTTCCAGGCATATTGTTCTTACTTCGCATCCTAGTAGCTTTGGCCCTAAGCCAATTCCCATTCAATGGGGGGCAACCGATCCCATGCAAAGGGGGCCGATTATTGCCACGCTGACCAAGCAAGCACATCGCAACGTCATCGGTACTCACTCTGGGAGTTATGCGATTTATCGTGCTTTAGCAGTGGCTAGCGGTGCTTTGCAGTCAGATCATCGAGCCGATTTGACAAATACATCCCCAGTAGAGCATATCGGCCCTTACCCCAGTTGGTTTGATGCCCAGAAGATAGTTTCCCTCGATCCCTTTGGCGGGATGCCATCTGAGGTATTTTCATCGTATTACCAACAGGGATATGATATTCGTCCCACCATCGCCATCACGAAAGCTCACATTAATATGCCGGAACTGCAAGATGCAATAGACAAAGGGCGCTTGCAGGTAGATGGCAAAATTATGAAATTAGGTGGCGATTTAGTCGTCACTAAAGCCGCCATTGAACCAGTTTGGTATTTACCAGGAATTGCCAAGCGTTTTGGCATTTCAGAGGCGCAATTGCGCCGTGCTTTATTTGAACAAACCGGCGGGATGTTTCCGGAATTGGTGACGCGTTCGGATTTGGAGGTGTTTTTGCCGCCAATTGGAGGCGTGACAGTGTATATTGTGGGTGATATTACTGCGATCGCCGATCCCAATAAACCCGTAGCCGTGCGAGTTCATGATGAATGCAACGGTTCTGACGTATTTGGCTCAGATATTTGCACCTGTCGCCCCTACTTAGTACATGGAATTGAAGTATGCGTCCAAACCGCCCAGGAAGGCGGGGTGGGTGTAATTATTTATTGTCGTAAAGAAGGCCGTGCCTTAGGAGAGGTGACGAAATTCTTAGTATACAACGCCAGGAAGCGGCAAGAAGGAGGCGATCGCGCTGATGCCTACTTTGCCCGCACCGAATGTGTCGCCGGCGTGGAAGATATGCGCTTCCAAGAATTGATGCCAGATGTCTTACATTGGCTGGGCATTACCCGCATTGACCGCATGGTATCCATGAGTAATATGAAATACAATGCCATCACCCAGGCGGGAATTGAGATTGTAAAAAGAATACCCATCCCAGAAGATTTAATTCCCCAAGATGCACGCGTAGAAATCGAGGCAAAAAAAGCCGCTGGATATTACACCACAGGCGATGTGTTAGATGCTGATGGCTTAGCTGAGGTGAAAGGGCGAGGCTTGGTAGAGTAGGGAGAAATCAATTCAAAATTCAAAATTCAAAATTCAAAATTAAAGAACTTCTGCCTTCTGCCTTATTTTTACCAATGTGCAATGACTAATGACAAAAAACAATTAATTGCATATCTTCGTTCGCCAGCGGCGATTCGGGAACGGTGTAGGCAACTGTTTGCATTCGTAAATGAGGGAAAATCGCGTTATTTTAATTGCGATTTGACGCAATTGACAAAAGTTGCAGATTATGTAATCGAAGTCATGCGTTGCGAGTACCCGGATTTGCAAATTCCCTTTCATAGCCGTTGGCGACATTTTGAGGCTGGGGGTGTAGCGCGTTTAGCTGTGTTGGATACTCAGCTGGCGGGACTAACACCTCTGGAAAAAGCTGCTGCTAAGTTTGATTTGGCGATTGTCAGTGTATTGTTGGATGCGGGTGCAGGGAACAACTGGCGTTATGATGAACAGGAGACTGGGTTAAAATTGGGGCGATCGGAAGGGTTAGCTGTAGCCAGTTTTCAAATGTTTTGTGAAGGTGCTTTTTCGAGTCATAATTTGCCCCAAGTAGATGCTCAAAAATTGCAAGGATTTACAGAAGCAGAACTCGCCACAGGTTTTCAGGTAAATGCAGAAAATCCTCTTGTGGGAATTTCTGGGCGCTTGAAATTATTACAAAAATTAGGACAAGCTGTAGTTTATTCACCTAATTTGTTTGGTAACGAAAACCCTCGTCCAGGAAATTTGGTAAATTATCTTTTGGGTAAATCTGAAAATGGGCAGTTAGCAGCTGCAACAGTTTTCAGTGCAGTTTTAGAAGGATTTAGTGAAATTTGGCCTGGGAGATTAGAAGTTGCTGGGGTAAATTTGGGAGATGTTTGGCGACATCCAGCTGTTAGCAATGATGGTTTAGTGCCTTTTCACAAATTGTCTCAATGGCTGACATATTCTTTATTAGAACCACTACAAGAACTCGGTTTAGTAATTACTGGTTTAGATGCCCTTACAGGATTACCAGAATATCGAAATGGGGGATTGTGCATTGATTTAGGACTTATTGGTGTGAAAGACTCAGAGGTTTGGCGATCGCCCCATTCAGTAGCATCAGAAGTTATAGTTGAATGGCGTGCTTTAACTGTGATTCTCTTAGATTATATCGCCGCTACAGTGCGCGAAAAGTTGAATATGACCCCCGAAGAAATGCCATTAGTGAAAATTCTCCAAGGTGGAACTTGGACAGCTGGGCGTAAGATTGCCGCTGAACTTAGAACAGGTGGTACGTCACCTATCCAAATAGATAGTGATGGTACAGTATTTTAACTATCAAATTTTACCAATAAAAGGGGAAAGGGGAAGGGGTAAAGGGTAAAGGGATGGATTTTTTAGAGCATGTATCTTTTCCCTTTCCCCTTCCCCCAAATGGGTTTAAAGCCCCCTCATTTAAGTCCGGTCTTTAATTGAGGGAGGTCACAATCCTCCTCCAATTTCTTTACCCTTTACCCTTTTTCGTGAAAAAATATGCACAACCAAGTAACACTAATTGAACATCCCTTGATTCAGCACAAACTAACGCTGATGCGGAAAGCTGAAACCAGCACCACGAAATTTCGCACCCTCCTCAAAGAAATTAGCCTGTTATTGGCTTATGAAGTGACGCGAGATTTACCGCTAAAATCCGAACAGATTCAAACACCATTAGCTTCAATGAATGCACCAATGCTGGCTCCCGATAAAAAATTGGTGCTAGTCTCCGTGATGCGTGCAGGACAAGGAATTTTGGATGGGATGTTAGAGTTAATACCATCAGCAAGGGTGGGACATATTGGTTTATATCGCGATCCCAAAACTCTAATTCCTATTGAGTATTATTTCAAAGTTCCTCATGATGTTGAAAAGCGCGATATGCTTGTGGTCGATCCAATGCTGGCCACTGGAAATTCAGCTGTGGCAGCTGTGGAACGCCTGAAATCAACTAATCCCCTATCAATTAAGTTTGTCTGCTTACTTGCTGCACCGGAAGGTATTGAGCGTTTCTGCCAAGCGCATCCTGATGTACCACTTTATACTGCTGCCATTGATGAGCATTTGGACGAGCATGGTTATATTATCCCTGGATTGGGAGATGCAGGCGATCGCTTGTTTGGTACAAAATAAAATAATTACTCATTAACCAAAGACAAAGGAGCAGTAATTAAATGTACACAACGCAAATCCTTGATTAAGAACTTTTATACTTCTGGTATGTGGGATTCTTTGCCTGAAAAATCCTACTAAATACATTACATTGATACACGAACTTAATCTACAGTATCGATAAATTTTTCACAATATTACCTGAATATAGTATAATTTTCAAAACTCCTACTTGGAGACTTGAGGAATAAATATTATACTCTAACTCCTAATGATACAACCTACTCTTGGACAATTAGAAACAGAAATATCAGACCAGGTTAAAAATTTATATAATCAAAGACTTGGACAGCCACCTAGCCAAATTATTTGTCATTTTTTTGATAATGAAATTGTAATTTCTCTAGAAAACTCCGTTACCCCCGTTGAAGAAACTTTACTTCAGGGAGGCTATGACAATTTAGCTGAACAAGTGCGATTATATTTAGATAAATTAATTAAACCACAATTGAAAAAAATCATAGAGGAAATTGTTGGCAAACCTGTCCTTGATCTGATGACAAATACAAATTTAGCAACAGGTCGTACTGGAATTATTGTTGTTTTAAAATCTATCATCTAAAATCTATCTCTAAAAAAAATTCAAAAATTTCATTGATTGAGTTAGCAGTAAATTCACACTTACATAGCAATATAGGAATCCGATTTGATTACTGAACTGATTTGCGTAGGAAGGCAATAGGCAATAGACATAGGAGTGAAAAATAATGTAGAGACGTAGCAATGCTACGTTTCTACAAGGGTTTTGGATAACGCATATTTAATTTCTGGAGATGTCTAATAGGCAATAGGCAATAGGGTTTTAGAAAATGAATGTGTACTGAGTTTTGTTCAAAAATCAAATAGGAGTCCTATATCTTTTGGAGAACTTGTATAAACACTTAATTCAGCCACGAAGCTTCTCACGAAAATACTCAGCGTAAAGTTGGCAACGGGGGATTACTTTGTGCCCTTCTCGACGCACCAACCCTGCACCGTGCAAGCGGAAGAAAACGCGTTCATCGCAGATGTTCTGGCGAATTACCTGGAGCATACCTTGAACCAACTCTGTTTTGTTATGCAAACGAAAAAGGTAATTACGCAAATGATTACCAAAGGGGCCATTATCAGCCGTAGCGTTGGTAAATAATTCAGCAGTGGAGAGACGCTGGCTAGCAATTACATAGAGTGCAAGACGCACCAAGTAAGGATGCCCATTCAGCAACGCCATCAATTGCCGTTCTTCGCTGGAATTGAGGGGCGAACCATGACGGCGGTTCAAGTCGGCAACCTGTTCTGTTGTAAAATCTTCTAAATTTACGGCTACTCCCACATTAAACGGTGATTCATGGAGATTATCAATGAACTGGTAAGGCTCAGTGGATGTTGCCAGTACTAAATCGAGATTTTTCCAGATAGGAGTGATAGCGCGGCTATTGTGCCAACTTCTCAACATTGCAAAGAAATCAGAACGAAATTCGCTATCAAAAATACTTTCCACTTCATCCATTGCCAATACTAAAGGCTTGCCAAAATCCTTCAGGATATATCGATTTACATAGCGAGTACAACGTTGGCTATAACCTAAAGGCGTCTGCCAATACTCATCTACTTTATCTGCCATTTCTAGTTCATCAGTTAGCCAACAGCAAAACTGCCGAAAGAAGTTATCAGCATTGTTTAAAGTAGCTTTATCAAATAATTGAAAATCTAAAAATACTACCCATTTACCTACTGCGACAGCAGCATCAATAGTACGAATTAACAAAGAACTTTTGCCCATTTGGCGAGGGCCTTTAATGATGATAGTCACACCCTGCTGCTTAATTATTTCTAAAGCAAGTAGATCTGATGACCGTTCTATGTAAAATTGAGATTCACTCGACATCGTTCCTTCTGGCATTTCCAGCGAAACTGGTTGTACGGCACGAAAAGGCCGGGGCAATGGTGAAGAGTTACTTTGCAGGATGTCAGCATTAATTGTGTTTTTTCGATGTATGAAGATTGGCATTGCCGATTCTGAGATATTCTCTAAATTATCAATAGGTAAACACCCAAATTTGTAAGCATCTTCATAGGATCTTCCAGCAGCAAGAGCATGATAAAATCCGACTGCAAACTCAATTGCTGCTCGTTCTCCTAGTGCTTGATTTATGCCTATAACATAATCAATATGTTGACTAATTGCTTCTGCTTGTGCTTCGTCATAACAGCCATTTAATAATACACACTCAATACTTGGAAATAAAGAAAACAGGCTTGAGAGTGATTCACTACTCACAAGTTGTATTTTCCCTGTGTTATCTTCTAAAGCGAAACCTTGATTTCCTTCCCCATATCCATAAAGATCGATAATTTGAGGTTCTTGATCTAAAATAGCGCGGCGTAAATCATCGAAACGCTCTGCCGATGTAATAATAATTGCAAAATGCTCTTGAATTTTGGCACGTTCTAACCCTGCTTGAATTTCTCTAGCTTCTTCATGCACAAGCCGTCTATTTCTATCTTGAGGATTAGCCGAGACTATCAGGATTTTTTTTACAGTGTTATGAATTGGTTGATATTGGTCATTTACAAATCTGCCTCGAAAATCAATTCGACCTTCATTGGGATAATTTAACCATCCTTCAAATAACTTACCTGTCTGGTTACTTTCCCAAAAATAACTATCTTTACTATTTACTTTAAAAGTAAAACTAGCAGCAGTTTGATTGACATCAAATTCCCACGAAAGCGTATTTTCTGTTAATTGCCAATTATGAATCACAGCAGAACCAAATCGGGAAATAAATCGCACTTCACCATCTCTGGAAATAAATAATTTTTCTGTACCTTCATGCCAATCACCAGATTCTCCACCCCATTTCACAGCACAAAGATACTCTCCAGCAAATAATTCTAAAACAATATTTATCCCAACTACTACAGCACCAATATTCGCTGCTTCTGTGGGGCCATCAGGGCGATCTACTTTCCACCAACCTAATGCATCTTCGCGATTATAAGCTTGAGCGTAGCGAGTGCGAATGTAATAAACACCAGGAATATCAGGAATATTTAAAGAAAAAGAAACGGTTTGCCAGCCATAACTTGAACTTCCCCCAATCCATACACAAGCTTGGGCTTGTTCTTCGCCTCCTATGCCAACAATAATTTGATTAATAGCTGTACCACATTCAGGGCAATCATGATTAATTTCTAATGTTGCTTGAATTTGTTTGCCTCGAATTAAAAATATTTCGTTTGCTTCTCCATTAAGTTGTAATCTTCTAGTGGAAAACCTATTGCCTTGTCCTCCACCAAAATTTTCAATAAATTCTTCATAAACTGGTTGAATTATTAAAGCATTTTTAATGTATTGAGTAAGATATGAAGGTGTGGAATCAGTAAAATTTGCGATAATTACTCTGACAATAGTAACAATATCTAAATCTTCGTTTTTCAGAGATTTAGCAAAGTTAATTACTTGGTTTTCTTCTATTTGATTGGCAAATTCAGCGTAGTCACCTCCTAGTTTTTTCAATAATTTAGTTGTCATCTTGGCAAACGGTTTTATCAGTGAATCTTCTGCTCCTTCTGGTGCTTGTAATAAGGCAACAAAATCTGCCAATGACTTACCTAAGTTGTTTGCAATATATAGAGAAACTACATTAATTATCTCTGCTGAATCACTTATAGGTGCCGATGCTAATAAGATATCTCGTATCTCATCATCCATAAAATCGTACTGCACTGCATCGGGATTGGTATCAGTTTTAATCTCTGTTAATGGTTTTAATAATCCGCCTAAAAACACTTCTGCAACATTAACTTGTCGAGAATCACGCAGCATAGTTTCTTGAATTAATCGCACCACGGGTAAATTAATAACTGGTGCTGCTGCAAGTAACCCTGCAAGTTTTCGCGCCATTGGTGAGGCAGTCATGCGAAAGCGGTAAACCCTGTCTTTTGCATTAATTTGACTAATATTATTTTTTGATGTTGTTGATAAATCTTTGGTGTCAGCTTGTGATTCTAATTTTAATTGTGAGGGAAAAACAAACCCTGAAACTATTGCCTGGCTTTTTCCTGCTACCATTTGGCTCCAAGTCAAAGCAACTTCTGGTTCTAAGGTCAAAACTGGAATTTTAATTCCACTGTCGAGATCGAAATCTTTCCACAGCAAAAGTTCTTTAATTAATAAATACTGGTTAGCAACCCCAGGAGCCAAACTTCCCAACCGTACTGAAGCACCTGCACCTAAACCCGTTCTCAACCACAACCAATCTGGTAACATCTGCACAATGGCTAGAGGTTGACTTTTTGCCCAAAATTGTAAAGCTGGGGTGAGAGTACCATCACGCCACATGGCTGCAACACAGTCACTCACAACCAAAATCAAGCGACGACCACTAGGGTCAATTAATTCAGTGGGACTAGCAAGCCGTTGGTCATTTGCTGTTTCCCCAATTCCAGGTCGAATGCGAATAGATTGTTTTCCGTTTTCATCACTAACTAAGATCAATCCCCAAGTCCGCACATCCCGGAAAGCACCATAATGTTCTAGCAGTCGTTTTAATTCCCTTATTGTATGTCGCCAAATCAGCATTGATTTGCTCTCATCAATCACCAATGCCAACTCTAACCAAGGTTCTGGTTCTGACTTGAGAACAGGTATACATATTCCCTCGGCGGCGGTACGTTCTGATGTAGTGGTTTCATCTAATACTGTTTTTTTTCCAGACTCAACCCGCCGCATCAAAGGTTTTAGGGCTTGCGCCAAAATTAGGGGTTCTCGTAAGGAAGGTGCATCCGGTACTCGCAATGGAAGCGCTTTTGTTCTCTGGAGATTTGGATTGTTACTGGGTAGAGTTTGTGGATAAATCTCAGCGCTTGGGGACGTTGAGGAGGTTGAGGAGGTTGAGGAGGTTGAGGAGGTTGAGGAGGTTGAGGAGGTTGAGGAGATTGAGGAGGTTGAAGAAGAAGTTACGCTGATTTTTGGTTCCTCGATTGATTGCCGTTGCAGGTTTAACCAGAGGATATCAGCAATTTCTTCTCCAGTCAGGTCAAAATTTTTGCTACTTAAAATAGCAATTAGCTGTTCTAATGGATTATTTGCCGATGATTCACTAGTCATTGACATTAATCACCACTGGTTAAGGTTTTAAATAATATTTCTTTCACTGACTTTTCATCCTCTTCTTGAATATTTACCTCACGAGTTAACAAGTAAATAGTATTTAGTAATTGGTCTGTTGCTCGCTCCAAGGGTTGCTTTTCATCTGGCATAAACTCTTTGAGCAATTCATTAATTTTAGACTCTGCTTGTTGAAAAACTATTTTTCCTTTCTCTCCAAAATGAGCTTCAACAATAGCTTTTAGTGTTTCTTGGTTGGGATCTGGCATTCTAACCCGCAGACATCGGCGCTTAAATGCTGGCGGAAAATCTCGTTCTCCGTTACTAGTCATAACAATAATCGGAAAAGCACAACAGCCTACCCGACCTGCCTTAATTAAAGCATCAATACCCTTATCTTGGGTAAGAACTTTAAATTCGTTCTCTTGATTTTGTTGAGATATTTCTTCTTGAGGTTGAGAACGTCTGACTAATTCTAGAATTTCAAATTCTCCTTCTTCTAAAATATTTAATAAATCATTGGGGAGATTAATATCACTTTTATCAATTTCGTCAATTAGGAGAACTCTAGGTAAAACAGAAGGCAAGAAGGCAGTACCTAGCGGCCCCAATTTAATATATTTACCTATATTTTGAGCTATATTTTTATCTTGTTGAGAATCTTGTAATCGCGCTAATGCATCGTAACTATAAAGCCCTTCCTGCAACGTAGAACGGGCTGTGATGGGCCAAGATAAGACAGAGCCTAAATTCAATTCATAAGCAATGGCATAAGCCAAAGAGGTTTTTCCTGCTCCAGGCCTACCTGTAACTAGCAATGGCCTTCGTAAGTAAATAGCTGCATTAACCGCGTTAATTACATCAGTGGCATTTTGGGAAATACGAAAATTTTGTCCCCGTTTTCTATTCCTATCTTGATTTTCAGCTAATTGGCGGAGTTTTTGCCAGCGTTGATCATCTTCTTGAGAGTTAGTTATATCTTCTTTTCTACCAAACTGCCGCCAAGGAGGCGGGTCAAGAGATTTTAGTTTATTTTCAACTTCTTTGTGTTGTTCGCCGTTCCCATAAAAAAAGCGCCAGTCTTGCATATACCAATTTTCCTATTTTATTGCCCTGGTTCTAAAAGACGTTGATTTTCGTTCGTCAAACTAAACGGAATTCGATAAGGATGATCGCATATAAATCCTAAATGATAACCTAAATAATTTTGTTTGTCTTCATCTTGTTTGGCATGAGCTTTTCTACGTAACTTCCATATAGATTCACATAAATTATTTAAATCAGCAATAATTTCTGTTTCATCAATAAATATTTCATTAAATTCTGTCTCTAGATTTGGAATAGCACTACATCTCGTCCATAAAGACATCGGTACTCCACTTCTAATTAGAGCAATAAAAAATTTTCTCTTTGCCTCCTTATCTATTGGTAAATCGCAAGTAACTTGAATACCTAAACTTTTTTTAATATCCCAATTATTTTCAAATTCTTTCAAGTTACACGTTTCCCATGTAAAATTAGAATAACAAGATTTTTCTTTTGGAGGAATTTGCTCAATTTTTTCATAGAAATTTTTTAATGTAGGCTTTTTATCTAAAAATTGAGTTAAGATTTTCCATCTCCGATGCAACAAACTTAAATAGTGACCATCTTGCTCACTAATTCGCTCCAGAGAACGAATTACAAACTGATATTCATTCGCGATCGCCCTTTTTTCTCCAAACCCAATGGGAATTTCTTCAAGATCTATGCTCTTATCTAAATAAGGCAAAGGTAAAAAAAGTTCAATTGTTAGATTGTAATCTTCATAGTCTCGAAGATGATTGCGGCTGATTTTGATAAAACTATAAATTTTATCTATTATTTCATTCCAAGAACACTTACTTGCTGATATTCCAGATTCTAATTCTAGATTAATATGTTTCGGGCTATCATTAATATTAGTGAAATTACAAATTAACTCAGATTTTAAATTAAATTTATCGTTTCCTTGAGGAATTACTATGATGAGTAAATAAGACTGAGCAGTTCCAGCTAATTTAGATTCATCACAATTTGGTAACTCAATGTTAAGTTCTCTAGTTACACATTCAATCCATTCTTTTAATTCATATCGATAAGATTTATCAACTTCCTCATATTTACTTAAACGCTGGGCAAATTCAATGATTGTGGGAATATCTTTATTATTGAATGGGTAATCTTTTAAAAAAATTTTCTTCAATATACTTATTTTTTTTAGTTCTTCAATCTTTGGGTAACTACCCCGAACATCTTGAGTAATATCTTTTAGAGTTGAATTACAAGCTTGTGTACGTATATCAGGATCTATTTGTGAGATAATATCAACTAAAGTTTCCCAATATTTGTCTGGAAAAATAAAACCTGGAGGTGAAATATTAGTATAATTATAAATGCTTGGAGAATTCAATTTTTGTTCAATTGAATTCAAATCATCATCAAGCTTCTTTAGTTCGGATTCCGCTGACTGAAGATTTTGTTCGTATTGAAACTTGCGAGATACGTCTGTCTCAATCACCGATGCTTTTCGCAGTTCTGCAACTTTCTTTCTTTGTAACTCGTAGGCTTCTGCTAGTGAGTCTCTTTCCTTCTGCCATCGCTCTCGCTGGCTTTGCGGTTGAACTGGATTATCTGATTCTGCCATCTGTCGATTAATGTAAATATTTTCGCGTACTAAGTACTGAAGAACCTTATTTTTTAGAAGTCCTTTAAACTACAATACAGTTCAGTTAAGGGACTACCAAATAAAAAATATACAACTTTTCTTGTGGGGTGGGCGTCTCGCCCACCCGTAGAAAGGGGCGGACAAGATGTCCACCCCACAAGACTGGATAATTTATTTCTTGGTAATCCCTAAGGTCAAAACTCTTTTTTTTAACGAACCGCCAAGGACGCCAAGGACGCAAAGAGAAGAAAGAAATGCTTAACTGAACTGTATTGCTTTAAACTAAACTCAATTTAAAATAATTCAAAATATTCTCTTTGCTCCCACGTAGTCACCTGCTTTAAATATTCTTCTGATGGTATATCGCCAACGGAATGCAAAAAGCGATTCATTTCACTTTGTTTCATCTTAACGATAAAGTTTATGAACTCCTGTCCCATTTTTTGAGCAAAAAGTTCGCTTTGGCTCAAATATGAAATCGCCTCTGGCAAACTTTTGGGTAAGGTGGGATTTTCTGTAGTGTAAGGTTCCTCTGTGGGGGAGCCAGGATCGAGTTTATTATCTACGCCATCTAAACCAGAAATCAATTGCGATGCCATGTAGAGATAAGGATTAGCTGCTGGTTCTCCAATTCGGTTTTCGATGTGGGTAGTGGGGTCATCAAAACCGCCTTGTAATCTAATCATTGCCCCTCGGTTTTCCAATCCCCACCCGGCACGGTCGGGGGCTAGGGAATAGGGTCTAAATCTTTTGTAGCCGTTAATTGTCGGGACTGCGAACACAGAAGCAGCATGGGCGTGTTTGAGAAGACCACCAATGAAGTGTTGACCTAAGTCTGACATGAGAGTTTCGGAGTTTGCAGACATGAAAGCATTCTCGCCTGTGGTTTTGTCCACAAGGGATTGATGCAAATGCCAACCATTGGAAGAACAACCTTGCAATCCTGGGCGACACATAAATGAAGCGATGTAACCTTGTTGACGGCAGATTTGCTTGGTGGCCATGCGGAATATCATCATTGTATCGGCAGCTTGCAATGCCGGAATCGGGTCAAAGGTAAATTCAAATTGACCGGCGCCGCCTTCGTTTTCTACACTCCTTAAAGGCAATTGCATTGCAACTAAGTTTTCTGCCAGAAGGCGCAGCAAATCGTGAATCTCTGGATTGTGGGATTCTAAAAGATATTGGTAATTATGCTCTACGGCGCTGACTTTGGCAGGTTCGCTGGGTTTTCCAGAAGTTCCAACATTCGCGATCGCTAACATCGGATCTTCTAATTTTGCCAGATACCACTCGACTTCTAAGCCGACAATATGCTCTAAGCCTCTTTGATGCAACTCTAGCAATGCTTGGCGCAAAATACCGCGACTGGAAAAGGGCATTGGCTGACCATTCTGAAAGTATTCATCACAGAGAATAAAACCAGTGCGTTTTGCCCAAGGCACAATTGTAAAAGTATTAGGGTCAGGAACAGCCACAAGATTTGGCGCACCTGTCATTAAAGGCATGTCTAAGCTACCGCCAGGAACGAAAGGGTTAAATACCATCGCACCACCAGTGTCAAATAGAAATGTCCCGGTGCTGATTTGCATACCGTTTTCCAAGGCGCCGAAAAACGCTTGTGGTAAAAGCGACTTACTGCGAACAATGCCATGCTGGTCTGACCAAGCAGTACGAATCAACAATAGATCCTGTTCTTTAACAACAGCCTTAATCTTTTGGACTGCTTCTTTTTGGATGTCTGTCCACAAGTGATGACGTTCAATAAATCCAGGTCTTTTCATTTCCATCGCCTAATCATGTTCAACTGTTTGTGCGGTGAGTTTGAAATCAGCCTTCATCAGGCGTTTCCATTCTTGGTGATAACCGCGAATTGCTAACTCATCTGTTACAGGCCCAGTGATGACACCATCTTCATCTACATGATGGCGATCGCTAATTCCAAACCCGCGATTCATGGCCACCCACTCGATTTCTGGAATACTTAGCCCACGATGACATTCGGCAAAATTCATCATATCGTCAGGAATCCCAAAACTAGGGAAATCTTCTTGACTTCTCATTCGCAGGACATTAACTTCATCGGGTAGGCCAGAGATGGTGGTGGCATATATTGTTAGTTGAGTGCGATCGACAGCTAGCGGTTCAATCACTTCGATTTGATTGCCAACAATCAGCAGATTGGGAAAAATACTTAAGTTCATCTGGGAACCAATAGATAAATCTAACCAGAAAGGCGCGCGATCGCCCCATTTTTCTCTGATCTTTGCTTCATAAGCTTCCCGTCCCGGCTGGGGTCGTTGTTGTTGCCAGAAAGCGCCGTCTCGTTTTTCGTAACTGGGGCGCTGATCGATGAACATGTGCCCATGACCAAGGTACTGTACGTACATCGGCCCTTCATCGGGATTGTGGGCAAAATATTGCATGTCTTTGTCGGGTTCTAAGCGATTGGCCACAGCCAGTAGAGAACGGTGTGAAAACGCGACATGATAACCATCAGCGGCATTATCGTAGGTAAACTTCCAGTTACCTTGATAAATCATTTTATGTGCGCTACTTTGGACGGTAATTTGAGCATTAGGAAAACGGTCAATCCACTGATCTAATAAATCTTTGGCTCGTCCGAGATAAGTAATTAAATCTGGTGCTTGGGAATTCAAAGTCCCAAAAATAAAACCGCGATAGCTTTCTACCCAAGGAATTTGTCCCAAGTCAAATTCTGGGCGATGCAAGTCAGCAGCGTAGGCCTTTGCCCAAGGAACTCCTGTGAGTTTGCCCGTGTTGCTATAAGTCCAGCCATGATAAGGACAGGTAAAAGTTTTGGCACAACCACGAGTTTCACGGCAAACTGTCGCCCCTCTATGGGTACAGCGATTGAATAAGGCGCGAATTTTGTCTTGGCGATCGCGCACAATAATAATTGGACGATGCCCTAGATTAGATGTCTTAAAATCGTTGGGGTTGGGTATTTCGCTTTCATGAGCAAGGTAAACCCAAGTTCCCCCAAAAATCCGAATCATTTCCTGTTGGAAAATTTTCGCATCTGTATAAACACAACGGTGGACTCGTTCTGCCTGAATTAGATAATCCCAATCATAGCTTTGCCTAATTTCGCCGTTTTCATGCAGCATGGTTAGGTTTTCTCAAAATAAATTTGAGGAATAACTTAATGTAATATTGCTAACTTTAAGCTACTATCTGTCTAAATTACACAATTTTTCCCATTTTTTATAACTTGATGAATAGCTGCCAAAACTCGAACTCTGGTAAGTTTCATCAAAGCAAGAAACTGAGGTTTTCATGACCTCCATCGGCATCAATTAAATTTACCTGCTTGAGAGCTATTTTCCACTTGCCATCCTGCTGGTGCAACCTATGTCCATACCAACCAGCAAAGGCTTGCGTCTGTCCTTGGCGAAATTCATGAATGAGAAAGTTGGAACGAATGTTGACTTCTTGTTCCTTTGCAGATGAAAATATTTCGATGTTGCTAATTATTCGGCTAGTACGCGATCGCGGTGTTTGAGCATAAGCAAAACCACACTGTAACCAAAATACCTTATCTTCCAAGCGTCTACGGTCATCGAAAGCGATGGATACTTCTTTTGTTGGGTCTCCACCACCTGGAGTGGTGGGAATCCAATAAAGGCATTTGCTAGTAAACAACCCCAACCAATCATCAAATTTTCCATCATCTAGTAACCGTGCTTCCAGAAACAGCAAGGCTTTGCACTTTGACTCAATTGATTGATTAACTGGTTTTCCTCCATTCTCCCACTCTGGAAGTCTTTGAATTAATTCACTATAAAATTTTTCATCTACATAATAGGAATATCGCGAACTTTCGGTGTTTTCTTGTTTATCAATTGACACAATTTACTTCTTTTAACGCCAAGATATTATCTTAGTTTACTGTTTCTAAGAGGTTGTTTTAAAAGTTGTTGGCTGTGACTTTAGGCACTTATTTATCCCCCCTAACCCCCCTTAAAAAGGGGGGAAATAGAATCAAAGTCCCCCTTTTTAAGGGCAGGGCTGTTTCGTTCCCTAAAATGGTTAAAATTACAAGGGTCAAACAGATAAAAATTGAGGACAAGCATACAATTTTGGGAAAAAATTTTTGCGCCTTCAGCCCTAAATACCTTGTTTTTCTTTGTGCCTTTGCGCGGTAGTCGCTCCTACGTGGAAACCAAAAAGACCGCGCTGCCTTGCCTTTGCGTGAGATATCCTCTTGACAAATCAAGAGACAGCAGCGAATGAAACAGCCCTGCTTTTTAAGGGGGATTTAGGGGGATCTAAAAGTATTTGTTACATCACCAAGGTGGGTCAGAAGCCCCGCCTCTTGGGGCGATTGTGTTGGGCGGGATCTAAATCCTGCCTACGGCACGCTACCGCGAACGCCCAACACCAGTCCTGTTCCCTTTTAAATTAAGCTATATTAGACTTTATAACTCAATAGTTAAATAAAAATGTAAATAATAATTTACATAAATAAGAGTAATTACTTTAATCAGTTGTCAATATAGGTTAATAAATATTTCTTTTTTTATATCGAATTGTGTCAGATAGGCGATAAAATGCCCACTGGGCAAGCATTTTCTGATAAAAAACTCATATTGCCCAATAATAACGAAGTAAATTGTGGCGGCATCAGCCGTTATCAACTTCTAGTAGAGAACACGCATCAAAGGAGCCGAGGAAGCATGTTCACCCACGTCAAGTCCACCATTAGACATATTGCGCCTGATAACTTACGCGGACGTAATTTAATCAAGGTGGTCTATGTCGTGCTTGAGTCCCAGTACCAGAGTGCATTGTCACAAGCGGTGCGGGCGATTAACGCTAGCAACGAAGAACTGGCGATTGAAATCAGCGGTTACTTAATTGAGGAACTCCGAGATCCAGAGAACTACAAGGAGTTCCAAAGGGATATGGAGAGTGCCAATATATTTATCGCCTCCCTGATTTTTATCGAAGACTTAGCACAAAAAGTAGTAACAGCAGTAGAACCACATCGCGATCGCCTAGATGTTGCCGTTGTCTTTCCCTCGATGCCAGAAGTTATGCGCCTAAGTAAAATGGGCAGCTTTTCCCTGGCACAGTTGGGTCAGTCAAAAAGTGCGATCGCCCAATTCATGCGGAAACGCAAAGAAAAATCCGGTGCGGGATTCCAAGATGGGATGCTCAAGCTTTTGCGAACGCTGCCCCAAGTGCTGAAGTTCCTGCCAATGGACAAAGCACAAGACGCACGAAATTTCATGCTCAGCTTTCAGTATTGGTTAGGTGGTTCTCCAGAAAACCTGGAAAACTTCTTACTGATGCTAGCTGATAAATACGTATTTAAAGGTTTAGAGAAACAAAATCTAGCACCTCGCACATATCAAGAGCCAGTGGTTTATCCCGATATGGGAATTTGGCACCCCTTGGCTCCGAGTATGTTTGAGGATGTCAGAGAGTACCTAAATTGGTACACAGCACGTAAGGATATCTCTAACGATCTCAAAGATCCCCTAGCTCCCTGTATTGGGTTGGTATTACAACGCACCCACCTAGTTACAGGTGATGATGCCCATTATGTAGCAATGGTGCAGGAGTTGGAAGCACTAGGGGCACGGGTATTACCTGTGTTTGCTGGTGGTTTGGATTTCTCCAAGCCTGTGGATGCCTACTTCTACGAACCGACCACTAACGCACAGTTAGTAGATGCAGTGATATCGCTGACTGGTTTTGCCTTAGTAGGCGGCCCGGCCAGACAAGACCATCCCAAAGCAATTGAATCGCTCAAACGCTTGAACCGTCCTTACATGGTGGCGTTGCCTTTAGTTTTCCAAACCACAGAAGAGTGGATGGATAGCGATTTAGGCTTGCATCCCATTCAAGTAGCTTTGCAAATAGCGATCCCCGAATTGGATGGGGCAATTGAGCCGATTATCTTATCGGGGAGAGACGGGGCAACAGGAAAGGCGATCGCTCTCCAAGACCGCATGGAAGCCGTAGCCCAAAGAGCATTAAAATGGGCTAACCTCCGCCGCAAGCCCAAGCTAGATAAAAAAGTCGCCATCACCGTCTTCAGCTTCCCGCCAGATAAAGGCAACGTGGGAACCGCCGCTTATTTAGATGTGTTCGGTTCCATCTACGAAGTGATGAGAGCATTGAAAAATAACGGCTACGACCTTCCAGAGTTGCCAGAATCAGCCGAAGCACTGATGCAAGAAGTCATCCACGACGCCCAAGCACAGTACGCCAGCCCGGAACTGAACATCGCCTACAAAATGTCAGTGCCAGAATATGAGGCACTCACCCCCTATTCCCAACGCCTCGAAGAAAACTGGGGGCCACCTCCCGGACATCTCAACAGCGACGGACAAAACCTATTGATTTATGGTAAGCACTTCGGTAACGTCTTCATCGGCGTGCAACCCACCTTTGGTTACGAAGGCGACCCGATGCGGCTGTTGTTTTCCCGTTCTGCTAGCCCCCATCACGGTTTTGCTGCATACTACACCTACCTAGAGCAAGTTTGGCAAGCTGACGCCGTATTGCACTTTGGCACTCACGGTTCCTTAGAATTCATGCCAGGTAAGCAAATGGGTATGTCTGGAGAATGTTATCCAGATAACTTAATTGGTTCCATACCCAACCTGTATTATTACGCAGCCAATAATCCTAGTGAAGCGACAATTGCCAAACGTCGGGGTTATGCCGAAACAATTTCTTACTTGACACCGCCAGCAGAAAACGCTGGTTTGTATAAAGGTTTGAAAGAACTTAGCGAATTAATTGCTTCTTACCAAACCTTAAAAGATAGTGGACGCGGTATTCCCATTGTCAACTCCATCATGGATAAATGCCGCATCGTCAACTTGGACAAGGATATTAACCTGCCAGAAACCGACGCCAAAGAGATGAGCGCCGAAGAACGGGATAATATTGTTGGCAGCGTCTACCGCAAGTTGATGGAAATTGAGTCTCGGTTGTTGCCTTGTGGGTTGCACGTCATTGGTAAACCGCCAAGTGCAGAAGAAGCCGTAGCAACTCTTGTTAACATCGCTAGCTTAGATCGTCCAGAAGAAGAAATTGTCAGCTTGCCGCGAATTATCGCTAACAGCGTCGGGCGTAATATTGACGAAATTTACCAAAATAGCGACAAAGGCGTTTTAGAAGATGTCCAGCTATTGCAAGACATCACCTTAGCCACCCGTGCAGCAGTTAGCGCCCTTGTTCAAGAGCAAACCGACGCCGAAGGTCGAGTTTCTCTGGTTTCTCGGTTGAATTTCTTCAACATGGGCAAAAAAGAACCTTGGGTAGAAGCATTGCATAAAGCAGGCTATCCCAAAGTTGACACAGCCACACTCAAACCCCTATTTGAGTATTTGGAATTCTGCCTCCAGCAAGTTTGCGCCGACAACGAACTCGGAGCATTA
The DNA here is from genome assembly GCA_003326205.1 of Nostoc sp. ATCC 43529. Classification (GTDB taxonomy): domain Bacteria; phylum Cyanobacteriota; class Cyanobacteriia; order Cyanobacteriales; family Nostocaceae; genus Nostoc. The sequence continues at coordinate 38,388 of LWTK01000052.1, read as the reverse complement.
CTCAAAGGCTTAGAAGGCGAGTACGTCCTACCAGGTCCTGGCGGCGATCCCATCCGCAACCCGGATGTCTTGCCTACTGGTAAAAATATTCATGCCCTAGATCCGCAATCCATCCCAACAACAGCAGCAGTTCAATCAGCCAAAATCGTCGTAGACAGGCTTTTGGCACGTAACAAGTCCGAAAACGGTGGTAAATGGCCAGAAACCATCGCCTGTGTCCTTTGGGGAACCGATAACATCAAAACTTACGGTGAATCCCTAGCGCAAATTATGTGGATGGTGGGCGTGCGTCCGGTTCCCGATGCCTTGGGACGGGTGAACAAGTTGGAATTGATACCGCTAGAAGAATTGGGACGCCCCAGAATCGATGTGGTAATCAACTGTTCTGGTGTATTCCGCGACTTGTTCATCAACCAAATGAATCTGCTAGACCAAGGCGTGAAGATGGCGGCCGAGGCGGATGAACCCTTGGAAATGAACTTTGTTCGCAAACACGCTTTGCAACAAGCCGAAGAAATGGGGGTTAACTTGCGTCAAGCAGCAACCCGCGTTTTCTCCAATGCTTCCGGTTCCTACTCGTCAAATATTAACTTGGCAGTGGAAAACAGCACTTGGGACAGCGAAGCTGAGTTGCAGGAAATGTATCTCAACCGCAAATCTTTCGCCTTTAATTCCGATAATCCTGGGATAATGGATGAATCGCGGAAGATTTTTGAAAGTACATTGAAAACTGCTGATGCAACTTTCCAAAATTTGGATTCCTCCGAAATTAGCTTGACGGACGTTTCTCATTACTTCGACTCCGACCCCACCAAATTAGTCGCAAGTCTGCGCGGCGATGGTAAAACACCAGCATCTTACATTGCAGACACCACCACAGCCAACGCACAGGTGCGGACATTATCAGAAACCGTGCGCTTGGATGCGCGTACCAAATTATTAAATCCCAAGTGGTACGAGGGGATGTTATCTCACGGCTACGAAGGTGTGCGCGAACTCTCCAAACGATTGGTAAATACAATGGGTTGGAGTGCGACAGCCGGCGCTGTGGATAACTGGATTTACGAAGATACTAACGAAACGTTCATCAAAGATGAAGCGATGCGGAATCGGTTGATGAATCTCAATCCTCATTCTTTCCGCAAGGTTGTGTCAACTTTGTTGGAAGTGAATGGACGCGGTTATTGGGAAACTAGCGAGAGTAATTTAGACTTGCTGCGCGAGTTGTACCAAGAAGTTGAAGACCGGATTGAAGGAATAGAATAGACAATGTAGGGCAGGCAATAAGCCTGCCTTAATCTTTCAATCTGGAATAGCCAATACATCTATGAATGCTTTAAAAGTAAACCTAAAATCAGTATTGGAACTGACAGATGAACAATTTTTTAATCTATGTCAGGCAAACCGTGACTTGAGATTTGAACGAACTGCAACGGGAGAATTAATTATTATGTCACCTACCGGAGGAGAAACCAGTAACCGTAATGGTAGGCTAAATCAACAGTTATTTAATTGGTCAGACGCAGATGGAACTGGTATCGCCTTTGATTCTTCAGGTGGTTTTAAACTTCCTAATGGTGCGGATCGTTCTCCCGATGCTTCTTGGGTAAAACTGGAACGCTGGAATACACTCAATCAAGAACAACAAACAAAATTTCTTCCACTTTGTCCTGATTTTGTAGTTGAGTTACTTTCACCAAGTGATAGTTTGAAAGTTGCTCAAGAAAAAATGAGAGAATACCGAGATAATGGTGCGCGTTTGGGTTGGTTAATTAACCGCAAATCTCGGCAAGTGGAGATTTATAGACAAGGACAAGAGGTTGAGGTGCTGGATTCTCCTGCTACTCTATCAGGGGAGGATGTTTTACAGGGATTTATTTTGAATTTAGAAGCGATTTGGTAACTGAATAACAAAACAAGCAAGATTAATGACAAATTTAGACGCAGTAGCACCTTGAAGTTTACCATCAACTGCTAAATAAAGTTAACCATTCTCATTATTAATTTGTAATTTTCTACCTAATTTGGCTTTACTTAGAATTTATTTTTGAAAATTCACTTTCTAGTCCTTTTTTGAACTGATCAACAAAATTTACAGTTGTTATTACGTCACGATTATCTATGTTAATATTTAATTTGATAAATTGCTCTTCAATAATCTCAGTTGCTTTCTCGAATACTTGTAAATATTTTTGCTGACTATTAAGCACAGATATAATTTTGTTACAATATGCCTCCATTTTTCTTTGATTATCTAAGCTGGGCATATCTGCTCCTGCTGTCAGATACCTCATAGCCATAAGTAAATAATATTTACATTTTTTATATTTAGGATCTAACTTGTTTTTATTTCTCTGATTAAAAAGGTTTTCAAGACGATAGTAGGCAAAAGCACTTGTATAATAACTTGTTGGACTATGATTAGCACCAAAAATCTTACTACCTATTTCTCTGGATAAATCTCCATAAGAACGCGATACTCTATGAGGCTGATCAAGAAACATAGCAGCAAAAGTTTTAATTTGATCGGGAATTGTAATAACACGATTTTTTGGTACATCTGCTCTATCATGATACTGTTTTGAACGTCTTTCATAATATAACTGTTCTCCAGCATGAAAAGACTCAAACGAGTTGTAGCATTGCTCTAATTTCTTTTGGAATTCAGATAAAGCTGCAAGTTCTTCTTTTTTTACTGGTGTTTGATGATTAGTTGCTTTGATTATGCTATTTATTACATCATCTTTGTCTGTAACAATTATCTTTACTGGAATTTGTAAATTATTAATACCACTTAAATTTCTACAATTAAACAAAACGTGACTTGTTTGACACCCATTAACTATTTGATAATCTCGAATATTAAATCTATTGCCAACAGTATCTAATGACTTAGCTATTATCGTTATTCCATTGTTTAAGACTGAAAATCTATCTAATTCTCCTGATTTTAATGTAGTTTCGATATCATGATTAACATCATTACTTCCTTGAAAAGCTCGAATATTATCATAAAAAATGGATAATCTGATATTATCAAATTCATCAATTATTAGTTTTCTAAATTCCGAAAAAGGGAGAGTACCTATATACGATTCAGATATTCCTGAAATTTCAGGTAATACTACTCTATTAGCAAAAATAATATCTGTACTTAATGCTAGTTTTGTGCTTTGATAAAGCTTTCTAATTTCATCAGCACCTAGCGACTGAATCTCTACTTTTTCAAAAATATTTTTATCTTCAATCTCATTTTTTTTAGCGTTCATACGTCTGACTAAGTTTTTATCATCCGTCCATTTACCTGTTGTGATATAGTAAAGCTTACATAAAGGTCTTCCTCGTAACATTAAGCTACTTTTTGAATATATATGTGCCGCTATTTTTGCTTTATCTGCAACCATTTTGTTGCGTTCTAAAACTGGTTCTTCTTCTGCAAAAAAATCTGAAACTCCCTCAAAAAACTTTAACATCTCTCCACTATCAAAAGTATTTGATGTTTTGGATTGAATGAAGATAAATGTTGCTTCCATACGTTTATTGATATCAGCTAAATCATCAACTTCTTCAATAGAGTCTACAAGTTTACCATTTACAATAATAGCAATGCCATCAAGCCCAGTATCATTTGAACTACCTACAGAAACCTCTTCTACTTTAAAAGTCTCAGGATACTCTCGTGAAATTACACAATAATTACAAAACTTTTCAAAATCTATTGCTTCTCCTTCTGATTCTATTTCATGCTCTTTCAGAAAGGCTTCCATAAGACTTTTGGTAATTCTGTCCATAAAAATACCTCCATTACATTGCTTAGGTAATAGTGCTATCGAACCAAAAGTGTAGTATAAATAAAAAAAATTACAATGTCACGTGACTACAATAAAACTACTGATGCACACAAACAAGAACTCGATCGCCGAATTGCTGATTACGATTCAAATCCAGACAATGTGCTGACTTGGGAAGAAATCAAAGCCTCAATTAAGGGACAACAATAAATTATGTGCCCTTTTCAGACTTTTCCAGTTCTAAGATCGACAAGCGATCGCTTTGAGGTAAACTTATATTTCTTCGTGTTTTTTACTTTTCAGGTATTCTGCGATCGCTTGGGCTACGTCTTCTTCAGGTGTATATACCCGTGAGCTTGATTTCTGGGCATGAAGCTTGTCAAGATAGGCATGTAAGGCTTCCTCATCATCCCGATTCTCTAGGACGTAGGCTCGAAGTTCAGTTGTAGTCATGGTAGCAAAGTCTGGTTTGACACTCATACAAATTCCCTTTCTCCGGTAGGCTTAATCTCAAGATTAATTTCCTCTTTTGCCAGAATAATTACGTTCCTAGTGCGCTTATCCAGAGTTACTAGGTCAATAGAGCAGTACTTACTGGTAAGGTCGCAGCAAAGCTGAAAACATTTCAACACCTGTGCTGTGGTAGGCATCACCATTTTCCTACAATAATACATAAACACTAACCAGACCACAGCATAGCCGATCGAGTTACATCTGTGGACTATTGCGGTAGCTAAATATTGCTTGAGACGATCGCACTCACTCTTTCATAACAGGCGAACGCCTGAGCTTGCAATCATAGAATTAGCGATCGCAGACTCTTCCACTGGCTTTACTTTACCAAATGGTGCAGTGGATGTCTGTGACAAGTCACTTCGTGCCTACGCCTAACTTATCTTGGTTAAAGCCTGAAATTTGGGACGCTTTTACTCAACAGCAAAAAGATAAATTTGCTCCTGTATGTCCTAATTTAGTATTAGAATTGCGTTCCGATTCTGATTGTTTGCAAAGGCTACAAAATAAAATGCGAGAGTATCGAGATAATGGTGCTAAATTAGGTTGTTTAATTGATTTAAAAACTCTGAAGGTAGAAATTTATCGCCCCAAACAACAAGTTGAAGTCCTGGAATCTCCAGCTACTGTATCAGGAAAAGATGTGCTACCTGGATTTATACTTCATCTTGAAAATATCTGGTAAAGTATCATAAATTATAATTACTAAAGAATTAGGTATCAAGTTTATTAACCTATACAGCGCTTGATATTTGCTTAATTTTAGAAGATACTAAGTTTATAAGTGAACTTGTCCTAGACATCGCGCCATATTGCCCAAAGAAGACTCGTTTTTTTCTTAGCGCCAACAAATTTTTCAAAAAATATGAGACTATAGAAATATTCAGATAGTCAGAAAAACGTGAGTCAGCAAGATAAAATCTTAGAAAAAATCCTCTCTGGGACTTCTGATACAGACATCCCTTTTGCCCAGTTGTGGCAACTCTTATACAAACTAGGCTTTGATGAACGGATTCGTGGCGATCATCGTATTTTTGTTAAAGATGGTGTTGAAGAAATACTAAACCTACAACATAAAAAAGGAAAAGCCAAAAGCTATCAAGTTAAACAAGTTCGTACAGTAATTATTAAGTATCAGCTAGGAAGTAAAAATGACATTTCGCTATGAAGTTATTCTCTATTGGAGTAGGGAAAATCAAGCTTTTATTGCCGAAGTACCAGAATTACCAGGCTGTGCTGCTGATGGCGAGACTTATCAAGAAGCTCTGTATAATGTAGAAATCGTGATGCAGGAGTGGATAGAGATAGCTAAAGATTTAAACCGTCCAATTCCTGAACCTAAACCACGTTAAATGTATCTTATTGCTTATTGCTTCTTCCCTGCTACACTTGCAAACTGCTGTATATTCGGGAAATTATAATTCAATATCAGCTGGATTAATTCGGAGTCCCATAATAACTAAATCTCGTTCAACGCCGTCAAGTTCTGCAACTTTAGGTAAATATCCCCACTGTTGAAACCCAAATGCTCTAAATAAGTTTAAACTCGGTTGATTGTGGGCAAAAATGAAGCAGACTAAATTTTTTAAACCCAAGCTACAACTTTCCTGAATTGCTTGTGCTAAAAGTTTTTTTCCTAAGCCACGCTGATGAAAGGCAGGTGCTATGTAAATACTAATTTCAGCAGTTCTATTATAAGCAGGGCGTCCATAAAAAGATTGGAAACTCAGCCAGCCAGCAATTACTCCTTCTACTTCGATTACCCAAAGTGGGCGGTATGAAGGCGATCGCGCTCTGAACCAAGCAAGCCGACTTTCCACAGATACCGGCTCTAAATCAGCACTTGCCATCCTGCTAGGAATTGCAGCATTATAAATTGCTACAATTGTGGCTAAGTCAGTTTCCATCGCATGGCGAATCATCATTGCTAAGGTCTTGGAAAAAATCTAGGCGAAAATATTCAAAAATCATACAGCCTTATAGCAGAGAACAGGCAACATACTTGACAATCTCTTTATGTTCGGGTTTTACCGTTCGATTTATGTCCTAACCTACCTGGCAACTGCTATAACAGTAGCAATTATACGGTTTCTACAGTAATTGTCACAGATGCTTCATCAAACAGCAATTTCCTAATTAATTCAGTATTTACCTGAGAGGTTTTTTTAAAACTGGGTTGCTGTAACTTTAGGCACTTGTCGATCCCCCCTAACCACCCTGGAAACGAGGGGAAAATTTCTTCAAGTCCCCTTGAAAAGGGGGATTTAGGGGATCTTAAAGTTTTTGATACATTACTAAGGATTTTTAAAACATCCTCTTAAAAGAGATCAGTAGGTAGACATAATTAAATGTAAAACGCCAATCTCCAGAAACTAGATAGAATAAGCTTTTTTCCTTCTGCCGTCTGCCTTCTTCCTTCTACCTTCTACTTAAATAGCATAAGTTATCTGGCTATAGTCTTATTCATACCAGAAAACTTTATAATTCCTCACTCCGAAATTCTAAGTTTTTATTTCTCATGGCTCATTTAGTATTCATTCTAGAGAAACGGATATTTTTCTTATGTCTGGAAAAATAAACATTTTCATCTCAACGTATATATAGGAATCATATTTGATTTTAAAAAAAAACTCTGTACACTTAATCTTCCATAGCACTCCAATTTGATTAATGAACTTATCTATGTGGGTAGGCAAGAGGCAATAGGCAATAGGCAAGAGGGTTATAGAAGATTAAAGGATACGGAATTTTGTTCAAAAATAAAATAGGAGTCCTATAGAATCCTGTTGCTTGTTGCCTTTTGCCTCTTGCCTATCTATACAAATAACTTCAGAAATCAAACCGGATTCTTATACTTCGCTTGGTGTAGAAATAATTTGATTTATGAAAAAACTTATTAAATCTAGTATAGAACAACCAGATATTGCATATATGCATCATACGATACAATCTTGAATATTAAACAGCATATTTTACAAAATCTTTTCCTAAGAAGTTAGTAACATATACAGATAATAAAATCTGTATATAGAATCAAATTCATGAAAATTTAATTTGAATCTATATATATATGCAGATACATACTACTTGTATCTACAGCTAAAGATAGAGGTTAGTAATACTAGATTTGCTTAGGATCGAGAGTAAGTAGAAGATTTATAGCCTTTAGATCATAAGCAAATAAAAGATTATCAAATAATATTATGTCTAGTAATGATTACCTAAATAATGAGACATCTCATTTAGAAAAAGTGAGTAGCAAACAATCTAAAAATACATTTGTAGAAGTTGACATTGCTATTTTGATAGATAAAATCAAAAATGGGATTTGGCTATTTGGAATTCCGTCTTGGCTTTTTGGGATAACTGACAGAAGTTTAGCTGCATTTACCGATGGCTATGTATCGACTGTAGAAATTTTTCAATTATTTACAGCATCTTTCTTTTTTTTCAGTTGGTTATATCTCAAACCAGAAGAGAGCTTTAATAGTAATGATTTTAGCCCTAATCAATATCAAGAATATCTCTATCGTATCCAAGCGGAAAAGTTAAAAATCAAAAGGCTACATATGATTAGCCAAGAATATATTTTACCTTTTCCTTACGTTTGCCAAATTTATCATTTGTTGAGTTTAAAACATTTAGAAACAGTTCATAAGTTTAGCCTGAATAACCTGAAAATTTTAAGTATCAGCCACTTTGAACCTACAAATATTGGTGGGATAATAAAATTTCAAACAATATTAGATTCGCCAGCTAATCCTTTAAGGATTTGGCGACAGCCAATTGTAGAGGTAGATTTAATATTGCATACTCCATACACTGTTGAACTGAGTATTCCAGTCTACAATAGCAAAAGAATAATTGTGATTTTTCATGTCTTCCCATTAAGTGACTCAGAACATCAATTGTTTATAGATATTTATAGCGATCTAGAGTGGCCAAAGCCATTATTGCAAATAATCTTACATTTTGCTTCTTGTTTGACACTCTTTGAAGACTTGCCGTATTTAAAAGCTCTAGCTGAAAGAAAGATAGAGCGTTTACTTCACTCAAATCGAATTTCAAATCACGAAAATGGGTTGCTGTTTAAAAGATTTGTTGAGCTATATGGTTGGAGTGGAGACGGAATGAAACTAATTGAAGGCAAAGAAGAGAGTTAGTCCCAATTAAAAATTCAAAATTCTCTTTTGGAAAGTCTGATATCATGTCCGGTTGAAGACTTATCATTAGGACTGACACGGAGACGCGGAGAATTTTTTTGATAAATGATTAGGCGGACATGATATGAGGGTCGGAAATCGGCGCTCAGACTTTCTATAAAATTCAAAATTAAGAAAGCTGAATTTCATCTGGGTTTCTAGGCTTGTATCTATCAGATTATTTGTTGAAATACGTTGGTCTACTTCTGCCATAGCAAAAGTTTTTCCCGAAACCACACAACCAACCTAACATTGCAATCAACTCTAAACCGTCGCTACAACTTCCCCAATCTTGCTGATGTCATAGCCGCCGAGAATTTCAAATTGGGAGTGAACTATTCGATGTCCCAAAGTACTAAGTAATTGTTGTACTGACCCGTCTTCCAGATATTCCTTGAGAATCACTAAATCGTATCTTGATTGATGTAGGGGAATAAATCCCAGACCAAAGGCAGTGGCTACAGATGCCGTACTGATGCCTGCATCGGCAACCCCTAACGCCACAGCTTGGGCAACATCTTGGTGGCTTGTAACAATATAGTCAAAACCTTGGACAGCGTGGAACGGTATTTGCTCTTTTTGGAGTGTTTGTTCCAAAAGTAAACGAGTACCAGCACCTGTTTCGCGGTTGACGATAGTAGCTCCCTGTGACACTAAATCTCTAACTGTTCTGATTTCCATTGGGTTGCCAGACTTAACCAAAAGTCCCTCTTCCCAAACACCAAGGGTAATCAAAACTGCTTCCCTTCCAGCCAGAACATCTCGAACAAAAGGAGTGTTATATTCACCAGTTTCAGAATCATAAAGGTGCATCCCTGCAATGTGAGTCTCACCTCGGCATAGACTGTGTAATGCAGACATGCTATTTGCAAAATTAAATTGCACTCGCAGTTGGGGATGCCAACGTTCGGTAGCTCTCGCCCATAATGAAATCACAGGGGCACACCCAGCAATCACAACGGTGTTGTGGAGTGTTTCCAGATTATCGTCTAAGAGTCTGACTCGGACTTTATCTGTATTTATCTGACTCTCACCCTCATCCTTCGCAACAGGGTAACTTAGCGCAATTGCCTCACCATCAGCGGGAATCATGTCTTGGCGAAAGGCATCCTTGCCAATTAAGGGATAAGCGACCCATTGCCCTCCCACCCTAGCCAGACTCACTCGCGTCTGCTGACTAGTTGGGATAGGTGTGGAAAGTACTGCTTCAATTTCAGGTAAATCCCGCTCTAACCAGAATAAATCCTCAACTTGACAGCCAAGCGCCTTTGCTAAGCGAAGTGTTATGGTCACTGAGGGAGCATATTGTCCCGACTCTACACCACTAATAGTCTGACGTGTAACTCCAGCTAGGTTTGCCAAATCTTGTTGGCTCATGCCTAGACGGGTTCTAATTGATTTCAAGTTGTTACGGAGATTGTTATCCTGCTTCATTGGCTTGAGCTACTGTGTGTTTCAAAAAGCCGAGCGCGGATTTAATTCGCATCTGCCAAGGTGAAAGCATAATCGTTGGGTTTATCTCATTTCCCTTGGACGACATGACTTTGCCTTCGATGTTTTGATTCCCTACATTCAAAGAATATCACACCTCCTTGCAATTTTCCTTGCGATTGGCAATTTTTTTTGCTAAAGATGTTTTTTTAGCTGCTGGTTAAGTATTTGGCAGGGATAAAAGCAAGAGCCGTATCAGGGATATTGTGGGTAAACGGCAAGAGGAGCAGTGCTTTGAGTCCTATCTTAATTATGGAAGCCCAACTTGGGGTTGTGTATCTCATTTTTATTGAGTTTTTATTATTACCTAAATATTGAAAATTAGTATAGGCGATCGCACTTTCTGAGGAAGATCTTGCTAAAGGTAGACAGAAAATAGCTGATAGCTGCATTTAAAATTGATAGACAAAAATACTGAAATCCATTTACACTCAGGTTGATGGTGTATTTAAGAACAAGGTATAAATGTCAGCAAATAAACAATATACTTCGACTAGTCCTGGAGACTTGCTTGAATTGCAGACAGCATCTGTGTTGACAGATGAGAGCGAAGCGATCGAGAAATTTCAAGCTATTCAAAAATACAAAGATGATTGTAACTGTTCATTCAATATTGGCATCAAACCTTTGTATCTTCATGGTGAAATTGACATTCTCATAAATTTTCTGCAAAACTTTATTGATACATTACCAAAAGCGTGGGACTTAGGTCTGCAAAGATGGCCGCCCTTTAATCAAACTCCTCTTCAAAGTCAGTTAAACCAAGTAGGTGCGGCGAAAATTCCACGTCTAATGCGTGTTGATTTTACAACCGTAGAAGGGACACCCCAAGTTTTTGAAATCGAGCATAATCCCAGTGGTTTGGGAATTATCACACTTTTTCAGAAAGTATGGGGTTGCGAATCAACCCTAGCTCAGCAGTATCGTACTCACATTTGCGATCGCATTCATTTTCTTTTAACTCAAAAAGATTTAGATTATTACGATGCACAATTTTTTGTGCAAGAAATGTCTGGTAACCCCGACCAAGTGCATCTATTGGGTGAACTCAAGCCAGAATTTTTGCAACAAGATAAGCTGCATTTTCACCGCTACTTTGACCCTTGGAAAATAGAAGCCGAAGCCGAATCACCCTTAAAAACTAATCTACAGTTGCTTTTGCAGTCTTGGGTAGAAGGTCAAATAGAAATAGAACCTCACCCCGATATATTAATGTCTAAGTTAGGATTAGCTTCGATTTTTAGCGAAACTAGTATATGGCAACAGGCAGGATTAAATATTGAAGTTGCTCAAACAATTATTCCAGAAATAAAATTGTTATCAGAAATTCCTGAAGAAATTCCTGAACGTCAAAAATTTGTTCTCAAAGTTTTAACACCAGAGCAATCTTATGGCTCTAGAGGTGTTACCGTTGGGTCTTATCAAAGAGCGCAAAAATGGATTAATTTAGTGCGTGAACTGCGCGCAAATCATACCCTGGCCGTAGTTCAACGTCAGATTGAACACCAAAAACTAACGTTACCCTTCATTGATGATTCTGGCTCCAAAAAAGAAGAAGAATTAGATGTACTCTATCGTGCTTTCTTTTTGCGAACTGATACAGCCTTAAATTTTGCCGGTGGTTACTACGTAGGCTGTGCAGCTAATACTAAGGGGGGGAAAGTATCTGGTGTCAGCGGGGTGCGTGGGCCAATCTTTCGGTGAGTGGGGAGATGAGGAGACAAGGGAGACAAGGGAGACAAATCAATTCAAAATTCACGCATTCAAGAACTTCTGCCTTCTGCCTCCTACCTCCTGCCTCCTGCCTCCAATGCCCAATGCCCTTGTGATCGACATTTCTTCGATGCTACCGTCTACAAGGTGACAGAGGATTTGAAAGGGTTTACTTAACGATGAAATGTAGACACAAAGTAGGTTATGGTTTGACATCGCTGTTCGGTCTAAATTTAATATTTAGCTTAGTTGCACTTGATGGGGCAAACGCAACACCACCGAGAAGTCCAGATAAAAGTATAAATTGCGATATTTTAGTTGTGGGTGGCGGACTATCCGGTGCGGCTACAGCTTATGAGGGGTTACTCGCAGGACGAACGGTTTGTTTGACCGAAATTACCGACTGGCTGGGAGGACAAATTTCTGCTCAAGGGACATCTGCATTAGATGAACGCCCAACCCAACGGGCAAAGCAATTCTATTCTCGCGGCTATCTGGAATTGCGAAACCGCATTGAGCGTAAATACGGTAAACTCAATCCTGGTGATTGCTGGGTTAGTGACTCTTGTTTTTTGCCTCGCGATGCCCACAGCATTTTGGTTCAAATGCTCAAGGATGCTGAAAAGCAGGGCAAAGGAAAGTTGCAATGGTTTCCTAACACGGTAATTAAGGATTTGGAAATCGGTGGTGATGGTAAATTAATTAATGGTGCGATCGCCATCCAACATCAACCAGCAAAAGGCGCACTACCCCTTAACAGTTTGACTTTATCTCAAGTCATTGAAGACGCCTATCGCTACGATAACTCGTCTCGATTTACCAAAAATATTCTCCGTTTCATTCCCAAGCAAACTAAGGGAGATGCCCCCAAGTGGTATGTTGTAGACGCCAGCGAAACTGGGGAAATTATCGCCCTTGCTGATGTCCCCTACCGCTTAGGCATTGATGCCCGTTCTTACCTGGAACCTTCTGCTTCCAGTACCACCAACGATCCTTATTGCACTCAAGGCTTTACCTACACCTTTGCAATGGAGGCAACTAAGGAACCACAACCCCAGACAATGCCACCATTTTATTTACAATACTCGCCATACTTTAGCTATGAATTGACACGACTGGCTAATTTTGACTTAGTTTTCACCTACCGTCGCATCTGGAGTCCTAACAAAGGGCAACCCACAAAATTTGGTGGTGTAAGTTTTAATGCGGCGACACCAGGTGATATTTCGATGCAAAACTGGACTTGGGGTAACGACTACCGCCCCGGAACAGCACAGGATAACCTAATTTATACTCGCCAACAGTTACAAAGTACTGGGCAGTTACAGTCAGGGGGTTGGATGGGAGGACTGCGGACAGAAACCCTCCGCAAAGGTGAAGAAAATGCCCTTTCTTACTATTACTGGTTGGTGGCTGGCACTACAGATTCTCAACTAGGAGAAGGTGTTAAGCAACCGCGAACTAATAACCGCTTTGTGGCTGGGTTAAATTCGCCAATGGGGACAGCACACGGTTTATCGAAATATCCCTATATGCGAGAAGGACGCCGCATTATTGGTCGCCCTAGTTGGGGGCAACCAGGAGGCTTTACTATTTGGGAAATTGATATTTCTCGCCGCAATTACAATGACGAATATTACCGCAAAACTCTGCCAGCAGATATGTATCGGCAATTAACAGCCGCACTTGCAGGGTTAGAAGCCACATCTGTAATTGCGGGGCAGGTTTCACCAGACAAAGTAATGCGCCGGACTCGTTCTACCATCTTCCCCGACGCTGTGGGTATTGGTCACTACGCCATAGATTTCCATCCTTGTATGACCAACAGTCCCCCAGAAGCCCCTGGTAACACAGAACGTGCAGGTGAAAGACGCGGTGCAGGTCAAGCTTATCCCTTCCAAATCGCCCTGAGAGCGATGATTCCCCAGAAAATTGACAATTTGCTGGTAGGAGGTAAAAGTATTGGGACTAGTCACATTGCCGCCGCTGCTTATCGAGTACATTCCTTTGAATGGTCGGCTGGCGCAGCTGCGGGAACGGTTGCTAGCTTTGCGATTAAAAATGCGATCGCACCTTATCAACTAGTCGATGACTTACCCAAAGCAGAACCACAGCTCGAAGCACTCAAACGCTTGTTGCAAAAAAATGGTAACCCGACTGCCTTCCCGGATACATCCATTTTTAACCAAAATTGGGAAGATTGGCGATAGGGTATTGGGTATTGGGTATTAGGTATTAGGAAAACAATTTCTAGTTCCTAATCCCCAAAAACCTTTATTTTCGGCTTTGTTTGTTAACAGTTTCTTATCATGGAAGCAAGCCTGTAGATAAATTGATATCGATGCTTACTCGTATTAAAGACTTAGCAGCAAAACTAGCGCCTCGCTTAATTGAAATTCGCCGCCACATTCACTCCCACCCAGAACTCAGCGGTCAGGAGTACCAAACAGCTGCCTTTGTAGCTGGTGTTTTGTCTTCTAGTGGTTTACACGTGCAGGAAGGGGTCGGTAAAACAGGCGTTATCGGAGAACTGCAAAACACTAGTCAAAGCGATGGTTTGTTGGCAATTCGCACCGATATGGATGCTTTGCCAATTCAAGAGGCCACTGATTTGGAATATGCCTCTCGCGCACCTGGTGTGATGCACGCTTGCGGTCACGATGTCCACACCACGGTGGGGTTAGGAACGGCAATGATACTTGCCCAAATAGCGGACGAGTTGGGTGGTAAGGTGCGCTTTTTATTTCAGTCAGCTGAGGAAATTGCCCAAGGTGCAAGCTGGATGGTGAAAGATGGGGCAATGGAAAACGTCTCAGCTATATTAGGGGTTCATGTTTTCCCTTCTATACCCGCAGGTTCCATTGGGGTGCGGTATGGGGCGTTGACAGCTGCTGCTGATGATTTAGAAATTTTGATTGTTGGTGAATCTGGACATGGGGCGCGTCCCCATGAAGCGATTGATGCCATTTGGGTTGCATCTCAAGTGATTACTGCATTGCAACAAGCCATCAGCCGCACACAAAATCCCTTGCGTCCTGTAGTGTTGAGCATCGGTAAAATTAATGGTGGCAGGGCGGCCAATGTGATTGCTGATAAAGTACAGTTATTGGGAACAGTGCGATCGCTTCATCCTGAAACCCGTGCCCATCTACCAAATTGGATCGAAAATATTGTAGCTAGCGTCTGCCGCGCTTATGGAGCAAGCTATCAAGTCAATTATCGTCAGGGTGTACCTAGCGTTCAAAATGATTATGCTTTGACACAATTGTTACAATCAGCCGCAGAAGAAGCTTGGAGTAGCGATCGCGTTCAAGTCTTACCTGAACCCTCTTTGGGTGCTGAAGATTTTTCTATGTATTTAGAACACGCCCCTGGCTCAATGTTTCGCTTGGGTGTAGGCTACAAAGAAAGAATCATTAACCACCCATTACACCATCCCCAATTTGAAGTTGATGAGTCTGCTATTCTCACTGGGGTTGTGACTATGGCCTACGCGGCTTATAAATATTGCCAGCAGAATTTGGATTGTAAGCAATAGGGGACTTCCAGTTTAAAAAACATCCCATCGTAGGGGCTTTACAACTGTGCGCCCCTACAAATGTACAAATAATTTGGGATAATTTATTTTTTGGAAGTCCCTAGTGGTCTATCGCATTAATTTTGAGGGATAAATACGTTTGTAGTAAGGACTTTAGTCCTTACTACAAACATTTTTTCTCTACAAAATTAATGAGACAGACCACTAGCTTGTTAGGTACAAAAATGTTAATTTTCGTTTATACAGTCCACGTCATTCCAGTTGAGAATCTTGCAGATATCAATTACTAAATTTTCAGGAAGAAAGGGCTTTGTAATTATCCCTGCTACACCTAAATCAAGAAACTCTTGTTGTTCATAACTTTGAGCCTTAGCTGTTACCAAAATAGTAGGAATATCAGAAACTCCAGGAATTGCTTGTAGCTGCTTAAAAGTTGTTGGGCCATCCATGTAGGGCATCATCACATCTAACAAAATAGCATCAGGATACTCAGATTGGGCAACTTTTATTCCATCTCTACCAGAAGATGCTGTTAACACCTCCCAGTTGGTCGTTGACTCCAAGCAGATTTGAATAATTTCCTTTACACCATCTTCGTCATCAATTACTAAAATTCGTTTTGCCATATTCTTATTCCTCATTAACCAGACTTTTTGAAAAAAAACAGGAATTTAACTCAAAATAGAGTAGTTATTCTTTACATTTTTACTTCACTTTATCAAAGCCGAAAAGCCTTACTTTTGTTCTATAAGACTCGTATTTGATTGCATGAAAAAACTCAGTAGATTTCTACTTATCTCCTTTTCTGTTACCTGTTACCCCCCGACACAAGTATGTTCACTAATCAAATCGGATTCCTATACTTTCAAAATAGTAAATAGTAATTGTGAAATAGTTGTGAAGCAGTCAAAATTAAAAGAGTAGTCTCAAAGGATGTTTTCAAAGAAGGAAAAAGAATCAAAAAACTTTCAGGGTATAAATTGTAGACAAGTAGATACACCATCATTGAAAGGCATGAGTAGTAGCAATTCAAAACATCTTTGCAAGATATCAAAAATATGTAGGGTGCAAAGCTTTACCATGCCAGTACGATGCATTACTTACTGCTGAAGGTATGGCACTGTCAGCAATTCAAGGTGCGTTGCGCTACCTGAGGACACACCCCACATCTACATCAGATTTATTGCCTTAAAACGACTTGATGACTTGTTATAAACTGTGCAGAAACTAAAATTTCACACGAATAATCATCAAACCTTTGGTATAAGCTTCAGCGGAGGTATGGCGGAGTATCCCAAAGATGGCCATAGTGTGGAAATGCTTTATCATGCTGCTGATACTGCATTGTATCAAGCAAAAGCAGCAGGACGAAATCTGATATTTATCTCACCATAAAATTTGAGATTTGTAAATCAAGGTATTTCTTCACAGATTCTTCACAAAGATTGTATAGGTTAACCGTGGAAGAGTGAGTTCGATTTATAGTAACGACTTCAATCCTGAGTATTTATTGTTATTTCTCACCAATAAGTATTTAGCTGAACATGAATAAAGTAAAAACTGATACACAAACAAAAACAACCATGCTCGCCAAATGCCCGACAGGAATTCAAGGGATAGATGAAATTACTTTTGGAGGGTTGCCACAAGGAAGACCAGTATTACTGTGTGGTAAAGCAGGGTGTGGCAAAACGCTGATGGCAATGGAATTTTTAGTGCGCGGTGCTACTGAGTTTAACGAACCGGGTGTATTCATGGCGTTTGAAGAAACTGCCGAGGAATTAAGACAAAATGTTGCTTCTTTAGGGTGGGATTTAGCAGAATTAATCAAAGAAAAAAAATTAGCCATCGATCATATTCGGGTCGAACGTAGTGAGATTGAAGAAACAGGGGAATACGATTTAGAAGCACTATTTATTAGATTAGGATTTGAAATTGATGCGATCGCTGCTAAAAGAGTTGTTATTGATACTCTAGAAGTGTTGTTTGGCGGGTTGGATAATGCGGCGATCGTGCGATCGGAATTGCGACGGCTATTTCTCTGGCTGAAATCTAAAGGCGTTACAGCCATCATTACTAGCGAAAGTGGCGACAATAGCCTCACACGCCACGGCTTGGAAGAATATGTTTCCGATTGTGTAATCCGGCTCGATCAGCGCGTCATTAATGAACTTTCAACTCGGCGGTTACAAATTATTAAATATCGTGGCTCTAAGCACGGCTCAAACGAGTATCCATTTTTAATTAAGGAAAATGGGATTTCTGTTCTTCCCATTACCTCAGTCGGCTTAGATTATTCAGTCACAAACGAATGGATTTCTAGTGGTATCAAACCCTTAGATCAAATGTTGGGAGGAAAAGGTTTCTTTCGTGGTAGTAGCATCTTAATTTCCGGTACAGCTGGAACTGGAAAAAGTTCATTTTCTGCTCATTTGGCTGATGCTACTTGTCAAAGGGGAGAAAAATGCCTATTTTTCCTATTTGAAGAATCTCCACAACAGATTATTCGCAATATGCGTTCCATTGGAATTTATTTAGAGGCTGCTGTTAATCATGGGTTTCTAAAATTCCAAGCTTTACGTCCGACGTTTTACGGCTTAGAAATGCACCTCGTAAATATTCTCAGTGTAGTTAATGAATTTCAACCTGATGTAGTTATTCTCGACCCCATATCTAATCTCACATTCGGCAGTAATGATATTCAGATTAAAACGTTTATGATGCGCCTGATTGATTATTTAAAAAGCAAAAATATCACAGCAATATTTACAAATTTAACCGAAGCTAATACTGCTTTCGTAGAATATACAGAAATAGGAGTTTCTTCGTTAGCAGATACTTGGATATTACTACGAGCCATAGAAAGTAATGGCGAGCGAAATCGTTTAATTCATATCTTAAAATCTCGCGGGACATCACACTCTAACCAAGTGCGGGAATTTATTTTGACAAATCAAGGAGTGCAATTATTAGATGTTTATCTAGGAGCAGAAGGAGTACTCACAGGTACAGCGAGAATTGTACAAGAAGCTAAAGACAAAGCTGCTGCCCTAGCCCAGCAGCAAAAAATTGAGCAAAAACAGCGTGAAATTGAACGCAAACGTTTATTAATGCAAGCGCAGATTCAAGCTATAGAAGCCCAATTTCAAATTGAACAGAAAGAAATTGAACGACTAATTGATATCGAAGAAAATCAACAAAGTTTTTTAATTGCAGAAAAACATAAAAGAGCAAAAATACGTACAGTTGACTCTTAATTATTAAGGTAATATTTAATCATGGAATCCATAGATTACCAAGATAAATCTAGCAGCGCAGAAATAGATATTTGGGAGTTAAGACTCTATGTAGCTGGGCAAACTCCTAAATCTCTAAAGGCATTTGCCAATCTTAATAAAATTTGTGAAGAGCATCTTGAAGGTAAATATCGCATTGAAGTAATTGACCTCATAGAAAATCCCCAATTAGCTAAGGGAGACCAAATTCTAGCTGTCCCAACTTTAGTGCGAAAACTCCCAGAACCTGTAAAGCAAATTATTGGAGATTTATCCAATACTGAAAAAGTTTTAGTAGGGTTGGACTTGCGTCATGTTCTGTAAATATAAGCAAAGGTGAGCCATGAATAATTTAAATCAAAGCAATGATAATTATGATGAGATGATTATAGAATCTACAGCAGAATTTGAAAAACTGCTAGCAAAAAAAGATTTAGAAAAATATGTTTTACGTCTGTATATCGCTGGTAATAGTCTCCGTTCTATGCGTGCTATTGCCATGTTGAAAAAAATTTGTGAAAAATACTTGGCAGGACATTATGAAATTGAAATTATTGATATATACCAACAGCCTGAAGTTTTAGAAAAAGACCATGTATTTGCTGTGCCTACTCTGATCAAAGAGCTACCACCACCTTTACAGAAATTAATTGGCGATCTGACAAATGTTGATAAAGTAATCGTTGCTTTAGATATTGCTTAAAACAGAATTCAGAATCAATTAAGTAAGTCGATGAGAATAAATCAAAGTATGTTAACTAATATAACGTTAGCTAAACTTAGCTCGTAGTAAGGGCTTTAGCCCTTTCCTTCGGACTAAAGTCCTTACTACAAACATTGAATTTTTCACACCGTTCTACTTAGTGTAAAATTAAGATTCGCTACTAGTTTTAGACCACCAAATTTAAAATTTGGTGTGGTATTTCATCGGTTATCGATCCATCAGTCATATAAAATTAATTCTGGCTCCTGACTCCTGAATCCTGAATTCTTTCTTGTTCAAAATTTTCTGATATTCGATTGTAGGTTAATAGGTTGATTACAGTGAGAACAGTCCAAGAACTTGAAAATGAGAATATAGCTCTACGTCAGCAAATACAAACCCTAGAAGAGATTTTTAAAGCCATCAAAATGGGTGAAGTAGATGCTTTAGTTATATCTAGCCTTCAAGGCGAAAGAGTTTTCACCTTGGAAGATGCTGATTATCCTTACCGTGTTTTTGTCCAAGAAATGCACGAAGGTGCTGTGACTCTAGATGAGCATGGAACAATTCTTTACTGTAATCACCATCTAGCAACAATGCTCAAAAAGCCACTACAGAAAATTATTGGTTCTAATTTTGAAGAGTACATAGCACCATTAGAAAAACAGGTGTTTAGAGGGTTATTTCAGCAAGAAAAGCCAGCAGCTAATCGCGGTGAATTAAACTTAATTGCTGATGATGAGACCCACATACCTGTTTATTTATCTTTTAAAGAATTGCAAATAGACAATGTAACAGTGACTTGCTTAGTAGTAACAGATTTAACTGAGCAAAAACTTCACGCAGAAATTGTTGCTTCTGAAAGGCTAGCAACTTCGATTCTCCAACAAGCTGCTGAAGCAATCATTGTATGCGATGGAAATGGACAAATTATTCGCGCCAATCAAGCAGCACAGCAAGTGTGTGGCAAGAATCCATTATTTCAACAATTTGATGCGGCATTTTCTCTAAAATGTAATCATTGCAGTAGCGTTCAAAAAATAGAAGCTTGTTTTTTTAGTCATGAGCAAGCAGTATCTCAAAAGCAAAATTTACGAGAATTTTCACTATCTAGCTTACTGCAAAGTCAATCTTTTCAAGGAATAGAAGTATTATTAAGCCGAGAAGATGGCACAGAATCGAATTTATTGTTGGGTGCTTCCCCACTATTAGACTCAGAAAACCAAATTATTGGTAATGTGGTGACATTGACAAATATCACCGAGCGCAAACAAATAGAAGAACAAATGGCACAGCTGGTGATGCGCGAGCAAGCTGCTTGTGCAGATGCAGAAGCAACTAAAACACACTTATCAAATATTTTAGAAAGTATTAGTGATGCTTTTATTGCTGTAGATAGTAATTGGTGTTACACCTACGTTAACCAAAAAGCAGCAGAAATTTTTGGTAGAAAACCAAGAGATTTAATAGGTAAAAATATTTGGCAAGAAGTTAGTGAAGAATTTAGACAGCATTCTTACCAAGCTTATACTCAAGCTTTCACTGAGAAAAGTTTTGTTCAGTTAGAAGCATATTACCCATCAATTCAGCGTTGGTTTGAAAATCGCATTTATCCTTCTGGAGATGGCGTATCAATTTTTTTGAAAGAAATAACTCAGCAAAAGCAAACTGAGATTGCTTTAAAAGAAAGTGAGGAGCATTTAAGGTTGGCTTTAGAAGCGGCTCAAATGGGAACTTGGGATTGGAACATGGTCACTAACAAAATCAAGTGGTCAACTAGACATGAGCAGTTATTTGGTCTAGTACCAGGTACATTTGTGGGTAACTATAAAGCTTTTATTAGTTGTATCGATCCAGAAGATAGAAAAGCACTTCAGCAAGCAGTCATGTTATCTCAAAACGAGAAATGCGATTATTCTCAGGAATATAGAGTTATTTGGCCTGATGGTAGCCGGCACTGGATTGCGGGTAAAGGCAAATTTTTCTATGATGATGAAGGTCAAGCAGTACGGATGCTTGGTGCTGTTATGGATATTAGCGATCGCAAGCAAGCAGAAACAATTTTACAACGTTCCAAAGCAGAACTCGAAATTCAAGTTGCACAACGAACTGCTGAATTAACAAAAGCAAATAACCACCTACATAGATTAATCAATATTTTAACAACAACTATTAATCAACAGACCAAAATTGAAGCTCAATTGCGTGAAGCAGAACGTCGTTGGCGTAGCTTATTAGAAAATGTGCAGTTGTTAGTTGTGGGACTTGATAGCGCAGGTAAAGTTGAATATGCCAATCCTTTCTTTTTAGAATTGACTGGATATACCCAAGAAGAAGTTTTAGGTAAGGATTGGGTAAGAGATTTTATCCCACAAGAGCAACAACAGCAAATACACAAATTGTTTCTAGAAATGTTAGGTCAAGGATTAAATCCTCACCATCAAAGTTCACTTCTCACTAAATCCCAAACACCACGAGTAATTGCTTGGAACAATACACTGTTGCGAGATTCACAAGAGCAAATCATCGGTACTATGACTATTGGTGAAGATATTACTAAACGCCAAGCATTAGATAAAATGAAAAACGAGTTTGTATCAGTTGTTAGCCATGAACTTCGTACTCCTATGACCTCAATCCAGGGAGGATTAAATTTATTAGCGAAAGGATTAGTAAAACTTGACTCCGATAAAGGTAAGCGCATTATTCAAATCGCATCAGAGAATGCTGAACGCTTAGTTAGATTAGTTAACGATATTTTAGATTTAGAGAGATTACAATCAGGAAGAGTTACTTTAAACAAGCAAAAAGCTGATGCTAGTGAATTATTATCCCAAGCAGCAGATTTGATGCAACTAATATTCCAAAAAGCTGAAATTAATTTATCAGTTTCTCCTCAATTAATTGAGTTGTTAGTTGATAAAGATCGCATTATTCAAGTTCTCACAAATCTGCTGAGTAATGCCATTAAGTTCTCCCCTCCAGGCTCTACTGTATATATGGCAGTAGAAAAAATTTCAGCAAAAGACGCTGAAACTGCATCTGCTTTATTTAAGGTACAAGATCGGGGTAGAGGTATTCCTGCTGACAAAATAGAAGCTATTTTTGAGCGTTTTCATCAAGTAGATGCCTCCGATTCCCGCAAACAAGGGGGAACGGGTTTAGGTCTAGCTATTTGCCGCAATATCGTAGAGCAACACAACGGACAAATGTGGGTTGAAAGTACGGTAGGAGTAGGCAGCAGTTTTTACATGAAGTTACCTCTTTGATTAAGAATAGGAAATAGGTAAGAAGGCAATAGGGAAAAGAACCTGCCTGAATAATCGGAATCTTTATCCCTAATTAAAATTAGGAATAAAATTAAGCATTTGATACGAGATGCCTTATCTACAGCGTTTTTCAGGGAAATGAAGTACATGGGTAGGGGCTTTACAGCTGTGCATTGGTGTCAACTTAACGTGAAACCCGCTTTGTGGAAAGGTTTTGCCCTCACCCCCAGCCCCTCTCCCTTTGGGAGAGGGGAGCCAGAAATTAAATTCCCCTTCTCCTGTGGGAGAAGGGGTTAGGGGATGAGGGCGTGAGGGATTTGCAAAACGCCTGTCCGATATAGCTTTGGGCTTAATACCAATTCTGTATGAAGATGCATTTAATTTTTTAACGAACCGCCAAGAACGCCAAGAGCGCCAAGGTAAGAGTTTGAGAGAGTTTGGCGCAGCTTCACAAAGAAACGGTATAAGTTGACACTAATGCACAGCTTTGCGCCCCTACGATAATCTGTACCTCACCAAATTTCAATCGGCTGTATATGTTTTATATGTTTTAATGTGTCCTTTTTAAAATCCCTTAATTTTGATTATCGGGATTCCCCTATTGCCTATTGCTTATTGCCTTTTAATAATTTTATTTTTTGTGAATTTTACTACCAGTAAAAAGTTTTTTCTAGTAATTACTATAAAATATACATAAGAATAAATACAGAGACAAACTAAGTAACTCTCTGTCATCACTCATTTTTTCATATACAGGAGCGCATTATGGAATATCTTGCTTATTCCCACATGTTTATTGCTCAAGAAGAGGCATCTAGAAACATTGAATATAAACTTCCTAAACCTGAATTTAGTTGGCAAAAACCTCTGAAATATTCTTCTGTAGTTATTACTAAAAAACACGCGTCCACAAACAGCAAATCTAATTTACTCAGATCTAAATTCAATTGGAAAAAACTTCTTAAATCTTCCGCTTGGTTAGCTTTAGCTGGTGTTGGTGTATTACTTATTGCTGTCAGCCAAATTCAAATAGCTTCGGCAGCATATGTCAGAACTAACGGCAGTTGTCTACGTATTCGTACAGGCCCAAGCGTTAACTATTCCTCTGTAGACTGTGTAAAAAATGGAACGCCGCTTCCAGCAATTCAAGGGTATGAAAACGGTTTTGCTAGGCTGTCTACAGGTAGATATGTTTTTGCCCGATGGGTTGGCGATAAACCTAATAGTCCGACTATCAGTAGACCTGGTGGGGTTGGTGGTTCATTTATTCTCACCCCTGGTTCCAGAGGTCAGCTTGTCAGAGACGTTCAAACAGCTTTAGGTAACCTGAGAGTTGATGGAGTTTACGGCCCAGAAACTGTTCGTCAAGTACGAAATTTTCAAGCAAGTAAAGGTTTACTTGTAGATGGTGTCGTCGGCCCCGAAACTAGATTAGCTCTGGGTATTTAACGTCAGTTCGAGTTAAGGCTATTTTTCTATTGTTTCTACGAGATAATAGGGGTTGTGGCTCACAATAGAATCAGGGTTTGAGCTGATCCCGAACTCAGGTTACTTATCATATCTGCATAAATTAGCACTCTCATATAGCATGTTATGAAGTTAACGCACTATACGAGAGTGCTTTCATTGACTGACGGTGTTGAAGAATGCACCCTAATAAATTAAAAACTTAGGATTTTATTTAATTTATAGCGGTAGTCACATAGGTTAGGACATAATAACAAGCTTGAATGCCAGGAATAGTAGGACTTTTACCTCCTGCCTTCTGCCTTCTGCCTCCTGCCTTCTGCCTTCTGCTATAGCTTCCTAAATTGATGTTGATAATCAAAGACCCAAATAATTTTGAACAATCTGCAAGATGCGTTCTGCTGCATGACCATCGCCAAAAGGATTAATGGCATTTGCCATTGCTTCATAAGCGGCTTGGTTGCTGAGTAACTCGCTAGCAGCTGCAAAAATATTTGCACTCTCAGTTCCCACAAGTTTGGCGGTACCAGCTGTAACAGCCTCTGGTCTTTCTGTGGTGTCTCTCAAAACTAGTACTGGTTTTCCTAAGCTGGGGGCTTCTTCCTGCAATCCACCAGAATCAGTAAGTAAAAGGTGCGATCGCCCAATTGCTCCCACCAATTCACCATAATCGAGAGGTTCTGTCAAGAAAATTCGCGGATGATTTCCTAAAAGTTGTTGTAATGGTACTCTTACTGTTGGGTTGCGATGTAATGGTAACAGTAATGCTGTATCGGGAAACTTGTCTAAGATTTGTAAAAACCCAGCAGCGATCGCTTCTAGTGGTTCTCCCCAATTCTCCCGACGATGCACCGTTGCTAATAAAACACGATATGAATTCCAGTCTAAGCCTGGTATATTACAGCTAACTTGGGTTGCTGCAACATTTAACAAAGCATCAATTACAGTGTTACCAGTCAAGTGAATCTCACCTAGAACACCAGAACGTTGCAAATTTTCTACAGCCCAAGGAGTTGGCGCAAAGTGCAACTGAGTAATTTGAGAAATCAACCGCCGATTAGCTTCTTCTGGGTAAGGATTGAATATATCATCAGTTCTCAACCCTGCTTCTACGTGACCAACAGGAATTTTTTGATAAAAAGCAGCTAAAGCTGCGGCAAAAGCCGTGGTAGTATCTCCCTGAACCACCACTAAATCGGGTTTTTTCTGCTGGAATAATGCTTCTAAACCTTGTAAACTGCGACAAGTAATATCATTTAAAGATTGCTGAGCTTGCATAATTTCCAAGTCATAATCTGCCTTGATATTAAACAGTTCCATGACTTGCTCAACCATTTCGCGATGTTGTCCAGTTAAAATTACTTGGGACTCAAAATCTGAACATTTTTGGAAAACTTGAATCACCGGAGCTAGTTTAATCGCTTCCGGACGAGTACCCAAAATAATGCAAACTTGCTTTCGATTAGTCATTTGTCCGTTGTAACTTGTCAAAGGCTATAGTCAACGGTCTATGCTCAATAGTCAATACTTAAATGCCAATCATCACAGAAACCATAAATATTAAAGTATAAATCATAAAAAATATCAAAAAACCTGGCTTCAGTGGGGAAATGTAATGAGAGAGGTGGGGAGACAAGGGAGACAAAGGAGACAAGGAGAATGATTCTTAATCCCTTTATGGCCAGATTTAGGAAAAGACTTCCTTGCTAACAGAGATTCTGAGTTAACCGACACCTACAGCGCTTTTCATTTGGATGGAATACATGCTTGAATACTAAATTATCGTAAGGGCACAACATTGTTGTGCCCCTACTGTGGTCTATTCAACTGCAAATTGCTGTAGTACTCCTAACTCTTGAGTCAACAGTCAACCATCAACATTTTTATTAAAAATGAAAAAACCCGGCTTAACCGGGCAGACGTACTGTTTGTCGAATTCAATTGTATGTAATGATTAGATTTTAATCTCACAGGTTAAAGGGCAAGATGCGTAAACAGTAGTCTGCGCTTGGTCTGCCTCTCCATGCAGCCAGCTTAACCATTTAACATCGCTAGGATGAACTCCTTTAGCAGTTAGCACAGCCGCAGCAAATACAACTGCCATAACATTGAACATCACTAAAACGCCTGCAACCAGCAAAACAGCACTAACAGGCATTACAGATTGCAAAACAATCGACAACAGACATCCGACCGTAGCCATCAAAACAACTAATGGAAAACCGACAACCAGCAAGCATACTGCCAATGTGAAAGTCCATATTAAAAAGCTTTTAATCATCATCAAGGAGTAGGTCTTTCCTAGATTAGAGCTCTGAGCCGAAACCATGACTTTTCCTCCCAAAAATACACAGCAAGTTTTAATTTTCAGTTTTTTTACGCTTTTTGCGAATAAACTGAATCATTTAGTGAAGTTCAGTATATAAAACCTAATTAGTAAAATGAGCATTTTTTTACTAAACTTTACAGTTAATTTTTTGTAATTATGAATGTAAACTCAAGTTGCTTTTTATTCAAAAAGCTTGCTTACTTCATCTGTCTTCAGGAATAGAAGGTAAAAGGCATAAGCTTTCAAGTTTGATCCCCAGGGCATCATTCCGACTCAACTTAACATTTCTTATAAAAATTAGGACTTCTTCTCATAATTAGAAGATTCGCTGAATTCATGAACTGCTAATGTTTGTGTTGTTAGCTGCTAGCAATTAAACTCGATAGTTGCAATAAATTTCTCATTTAATAAAATTAGAAAATTTACTTTCTATTTTTTTAGTGCTTTATAGAACTTTTATTTTAGAGTATTTACTGAGGTAGCGTGTAGCCTTGCATGTGTTAAACCAGGTTATACAGGCTAAATAGTTTTTATAAAACTTCTGAGTAGTCAAATTCCCGATAAAAAAGATACAAGTCGAGGGGGATGAAATATATTGACCGTGGTTCTAGAGTTTCAATTGCCTTGCATTGCCCTTAAAGCTTATATGCCAGCGTCTTTCAGAACTCATCTCAGAAAGTTACTTGACTTCTTACTAATTCAACTTCTGAACTGCCAAATGTGAAGATATATGACAGAATCACAGTCTCCATTAAATTCTAACTCTGCTGCCGGTCGTAATATGCCACCAGCGCCACCAGCGCCACCAGCACCACCACCACCACCACCAGGCATGAGTACGCAACGTCAAATGACACAAACATTGGATATGAGTGCTAACTCTCCTGCTGTTAACTCTGCGCCTGTATCAGGTCATCGTCCAGGTACACCACCACCAATACCTAGTTCAGCTCGCCCTAAAAGTAGCCCTCCAGGACTAACTTTAGCGCAGATTATCAGGGAAGCTTACGATCAAGGATATTCCGATATTCACCTGGGCGTAGGCGAAGTACCGCGTTTCCGCAACCGAGGAGAAATTCAATCTACAGAATATCCAGAAACCGATAAAGAGACTTTGATGAGTTGGTTGAGGGAGGTGATGACGGAGGCAGAAATTCAACGCTTTGAAGAACATCTAGAATTTGACGGGGCAACTCAGTACGAATTTGCTCGTGTGCGGATTAACGTCTTTGGTTCCCTCAAAGGCCCTGCAATGGTGTTGCGGTTGATTCCCTTGAAAATCTTAACTATGGAACAGTTGAGATTACCTCCAGTTTTTCGGGATATTTGTCATCATCACAAAGGCTTAATTTTGGTAACCGGGCCGACTGGTTCTGGTAAGTCCACAACAATGGCAGCGATGATTGACTACATCAATAAAGAGATGGCTAAGCATATCATCACCATTGAAGACCCGATAGAATTTGTCCATCAAAGCCGTAAGTCCTTAGTCAAACAGCGGGAAGTGGGAATGCATACCCGGAAATTTGACAACGCTTTGAAAGCAGCCTTACGGGAAGACCCAGATTTGATTCTGGTGGGGGAAATGCGGGATAAAGAAACAGTCAACACCGCCCTCAAAGCTGCTCAAACTGGTCACTTGGTAATGGGAACGTTGCACACCAATAGTGCTGTCAAAACTATTGAGCGGATACTCAACCTCTACTCCGGTGAAGAACAAGATGCAATGCGCGTGGCAATTTCTGAGTCTTTAGTGGCTGTAATTGCCCAAGGTTTGTGCCGCACAACAGACGGCAAGCGGGCTGCTTTCCACGATATCTTGATTAACACTGAGGCAATCAAGGAATGGATCAAAGATGGTAAGTATGATGAAATTACCGAATTGATGAAACAAGCCAGCTTTGACGGCATGATCACAATGAATCAGTCCTTGCTCAATCTTTATCAAGACGGTCGCATTACTGAAGAAATTGCCTTAGAAATGTCACCAACTCCTAACGAAATGGCACAATTTCTCCGAGGTCGGGTTTAGGAATGGGGAGATGAGGGAGATGAGGGGGATCACAGAGATGGGCAGATAATTTCACCCCATCTCCCCATCTCCCAACCACCTCATCCCTCTGAGATGCCCAATGCCCCATCCCCAAATATCTTTGTGTTCCTGGTTGCAGTTATCGCTAAGGTAAAAGGTAAAAGAGAAAGTTTTTTAGTTTTTACTTTTTAGTTCCTTAGCCTCCTGTGAATAACTTGACGACAAACAAACTATCTACACCCCAGTTGTTCAAAGGCATTGCGCTATTTACACCTGGAGGAGATTTAATTTACTGCATCGACCCTAGCAAGCAAGGTCGATGGCATTTGCATTTGTGTTCTGCTTTGCAGGAAATTCTAGATTTACCAGAACCTCCGCATTTTTTAGTGCCTTGTTATACTGCCACTATTGACCACTGGTTAGATCCGCGTAGTCAACGAGTGCGAACTTTTGCTGAGGCTTATCCGGCTGTGATGAGATATCAACCTTTGTTGAATGCTATTTTTGGTACAGAGGAGTTAGTATGGCAAGCAGCTCCTTGGCAAGAAGGATTGTGCGATCGCATGGTGCTATCAACTTATCGTTCCTCATTCCCGCAACTTTGGGAAGATCACGATTTAATTGTACGTTTAGATCTTTCTGAACCTGTGCCAAAATATCACCAGCCAGTCATAGCACAAAAAGAGCAATTAGCAACACAAGGCTATGTGCTGCGCTTGTTTGTTGCAGGGCATAGCGGAACTACTGAACGCATCCTTCAGAATCTACACGAGTTGTTAGAGCGATCGCTCGGACACCCTTATACTTTAAAAGTGATTGATGTTTTAACTCATCCAGAACAAGCAGAAATTAATCAGGTTTCTGCTACTCCTACTCTCGTTAAGGTTTGGCCTCACCCAATTCGCCGAATCGTTGGAGACTTGGATCGTGTAGACAAAATTGTACAGATGTTAGCTACTAAGTAAAAATTTTAAGTTTTATTAACAGTTTTAACGTCTTAGATGGGAGTGTTGAGTGTTGACTGATGACTGTTGAGTTAGGAATCTGCCCTTTCTTTAATCCCTCATTTTGCAAGTGAGCAGCTTCGCAATTAGACTAATTTTTTACTGAGTGCGCGGATGAGTAGGTGTTTATCAGCCATTGCAATTAAACTAAATCCCTATTAGGGATTGAAACAACTTTGTAGCAAAAGCTTTTAATTCAAAATATAAAATCCAAAATTGATATTAGTTAGCAATAGGTGGAGCCAGAGCTACACGCGGAATACCACCACCACCAATGCTATTTGGGCTGTTATTATCAACAATATAAAGTGCTTGAAATAATTTCATCAAGTCCTCATAGAACTTGCCATTTTTATCCTTCATATCATAGCCATAGATTTTACGAAACTCTTCGTTAACTCCTTTTTCAACTGCAATGTCATGAGAGTCCCATCCCGAATCATCAACTACATAAGCACCATAATTTTGTAGTGCATGAAAGATTTTTTTAGCTGCCGATGTTTGCAACTTGAGAGTATATATCCTTACTGTTGGCGGAATGGCTAATAAAGTTCCTTGCACAAGGGCAGGGTTTTTACCGCCATAAACTTGAGCTGCATAATTATCAGCGCGATTTGCAGGCCAACGATACCCAGGAATAGAATTTGTGTAGTAAAGATATTTTTTAGCCCACAGCAGAACTTTTAATGCATGGCGAATGGGTTGACTGTTGGTAAGTTCACCTTTGCGAATAGAACCACCAATAGAAGAAAGACCAGAGCCAAAATGTGCGCCGCCTATTCCGTCTCCATAAATATTTATATCAGGATAGTAACGCCAACCATAGATTGAACCTGCTTTTTGACAACGAGTCAAAGGTTCAAGCTGTACTAAAGTTTTACCATCTGGCATTAAAAAGGCTGAAGCATTGTTAGGTGTGTGGTATGGATATGTTGTAGCATCTGGAATAATCAATGTATCTGGTATTGGTAAATAAATATTCATTGATTGAGTACCTGTACAGCGTCCTTGACCCCAAGTACCAGGAGCATAAACCGGACGTAATGGATGGTTAGAATTAATCTTGTAAAAGTACTCTTTATCGATGCTAATATTCTGTGCCTTCTCAATATTTGCTCTGATGTAACGCGCATTTGAACCAATAGGCATATTCCAAGGCGAGCTAGATGAAAAAGGCCACAAAAACTTGTCTCGTGTTATGATTTGACTGGAGGTAGGTGAATAGTGAAGGCTAAAAATCACTACAATACTTATGACAATAACAAGTAAACGTAGCTGCTGTTTGCGGTTAGCCAGAATTACAAAAATGCTCATCATATTTAGCAATATCTTCGCCAAAAACAGAGTATTAAGAGATAGGGTTTCTGTAGTAATATTTCATTAATGCAAATTTTTACCAAGCTTATTGCTAATGTTGATACAGTTATTTAACCCTAGTAAATTGGTAACAATATTCGTTAATAAATTATTTATTTAACAGTACTTTGTCACATCTTCACCACATTCATCCGCTAAAAACGTCAAACATCTAAAACGAAGACCAATTATTTCTTCATAAAGAGGGTTTAACTTACATAAAGGTGGAATGCGAAAAAGTATCCGTCCCAAAAATGTAACAGTTCTCTCAAATGGGCAATGTGAGGGAATGATTTTACATAAGAGTCTGGCAAGTTTATCATTATGTATTTCTACAGCTTCAAGCTGATATCGTAGCTGATTGAATAATTTATTATTCGATTGAGCTTTTGCTGATAAGTTCATCATAGAAATTTCCTTGAATCAATCTGTTACCCCTATAAAGTTACTACTATTTATCAGGATAAACATAGTAGAATTACGAGATTATTTATTGAATTTTTCAAACTCAATTATGAATACAGTAAAATTGCTGAGACACCAAAATAGCCGATCGGTTGTGGCTAATAACCGCTAGAAGCAGCAGTCAATGTATGTACGGAAAAAAATGTTCTTTTTTATATCGGCAGTCAGTTTGAATAAAATAACCATAAACTAGCGATCGCATTTATCATCTGGAGTATTGGCTATGTCGGGTTTGCTGACTACTGATATTGATTAGCTTTAACTAGGATACAAATATGTTGGTAAAAAACATTGCCGTGCCTGTACTAGCCATTTAAAGTCGTGAAGCAAGCAAAACTAAACATAACTAGCCATTTTTCTAGGTAGAATTCTCTCCATTTTTCTGATGCTACCTGTAGATATAAAACGGCACGATAGAAGCATCACAAAATATTGCTGGAGAACTTTATGTCTTCATTGCTGGCACTGTCTAACAGTTTAGCCGACACAGTAGAACAAGCGGGGAGTGCTGTAGTTGCTGTCAACGCTGGTAAACGCATTTCCCCAAGCGGGATTCATTGGCGCAACGGTATTATTATCACTTCGGATGAATCACTTGGGCGTTATGAAGAGATCGCTATCACTCTATCAGATGGAGTAACTCGACCAGTTTCTTTCCTCGGCCATGACCCTAGCACTGATATAGCTGTCTTTCAATTGCAAAATCATCAACTTCCTGTGGTACAAATTGGCGATGCGACAAATCTCAAAATCGGCCATTTGGTACTAGGACTGGCAAGGGGTAGCCAAGGTGACTTACGGGCAGCAATGGGAGCAGTAAGTGTAGTTACTGGTGCGTGGCGGAGCATGAGTGGTGGTAATATTGACCAATTCATCCGCCCGGATATCAATTTTTATCCTGGTTTTGCAGGTGGCCCCCTGGTAGATGCAGCTGGTTATATAGTTGGCATGAATACATCGGGGCGACGCGGTACAGTTTTAACTATCCCTGCGGCTACAATCGATCGCGTGGTTAATCAATTACTGACTAAAGGGCATATTTCACGAGGCTATTTGGGTGTGGGAATGCAGCCTGTACGCTTGCCTAGTAACCTGAAAACTGCTTTAAATTTACCCACAGCCACGGGGGTAATTGTTGTTAATGTCGAACCCTCTGGCCCTGCTGATAATGCTGGTTTGTTGCTGGGGGATGTGTTAGTCACATTTGATGGTATTGCTGTGAGTGATACAGATGATGTGCTAGCACTACTAAATAATAGCGATCGCATTGGTAAACTCGTCAACGTGCAGCTTGTTCGAGGCGGCGCATTAGTTAATTTAGACATCCTGATTGGCGAACGCCCTGTTGATTAAATAATTACCGCAGATTTAAAGCAATTATGATTACCCAATTCAATGAGGAACTGTCAGCAGTAGCCACTAAACTCCGTCAAAGCACAGTCAAAGTTAAAACTAGTGCCACAGCAGTCGGTTCTGGTGTTATCTGGCAAGCTGACGGGCTGGTTATTACCAATGCCCATGTAGCAACTAGCAACCGGGCAACTGTGGAATTATCGGATGGTAGAGTATTTGCAGCAGTGCGATCGCACTTTGACCCCCAGCAGGATTTAGCAGCACTGAAAATTAACGCCACGGATTTAAATACTGCAACTATCGGTGATTCAGATAAGTTACGAGTTGGGGAACTAGTCTTGGCGGTGGGAAATCCTTTAGCTGATACTGGTGCAGTCACAATGGGGATTATTCACACTAATCATCCACACACTGTAATGGCAGATTTACAGCTGTATCCTGGGAATTCTGGCGGCCCTTTGGCTGACTGTCTTGGGCGAGTGGTTGGTATTAACACGATGATTGTCAACAATTTGGCTGTGGCGATTCCCAGCAATACTGTTGACCGCTTTTTACGTAGTAGTCATCGTCTGCAATTAGGAGTGACACTGCAACCAGTAGTATTAGACAGACGCACTCTAGGTTTACTAGTGTTATCAATACTTCCTGGCAGTGTAGCGAAAAATGCGGGGTTACAAATTGGTGATGTATTAGTTGGAGTTTCTGGACGGACTTTTACTCGACCTGATGACTTGGCTAAATATCTGCATCAAAGTGACAAGTCTATTCCATTACAACTCCTGCGGAATGGGCGGCAATTGGTAGTTTACATCACCGGACAAACTGCTGTGGAGGCTACATGATTCGGGTGATTGTGGTTGCTACTTCTCCCGTGGTGCGGGCAGGTTTATCAGCGGTAGCGAGTAGCAATCCCCGTCTGACAGTCGTCGCCAGTGCATCTGACTTGGATGTGGTGTCGAAAGAAATTGAGCAATTACAACCGGATGTAGTTTTACTCGATTTAGGTAGTAACCCAGAAATAATGTGGTCAAAATTGCAGTTAATTCAAGAACAGCAAATTATAGCGATCGCTGAGGATATTGATGGTATTGACCTAGAAACAGCATTCCGTTTGGGTATCCAAGGTATCTTATCTAGTACCAGCACAGAGGCCGAAATTATTGCAGGTGTTGAGGCAGTGGCTTCTGGTTTGGTAGTGCTGCACCCTGATGTTTTGGAACTGCTGCCGATGCGGGAAAAAGTGGTAGCTAACCCCGTGCAAACTTTGACGCATCGGGAAATGGAGGTTTTAGGAATGCTGGGTTATGGGCTGGGGAATAAAGCGATCGCTAAACGCCTACAAATTTCCGAACATACGGTGAAATTTCATGTTTCATCAATTTTTCAAAAGCTTGGTGTTTCTAGCCGTACTGAGGCAGTGACGGCTGGTGTCCGCTTAGGTTTGATTATGTTGTAACGAAAAATTAGGCTTTTTGCTCCCCTCTCCTTCAAGCAGCTGGGGGTGAGGTCAAAATCCTATACATCGAATTCACGTTCAATTAATGCCTGTTTTCCCACCAGTATGCTCGCAATTACAATACCAGAAACTATCAGCATCAATGGCGTAATTTGTTCGCCTAGCAATAGTCTAGAGAACACAATCGTTAAAAATGGTTGTAGTAACTGTATCTGACTCACCCTTGCAACACCACCAATGTTCATCCCGTGATACCAAGCAAAAAAAGCTAGGAACTGACTAAAAATACAGAGATAAATAAAACCCAACCAAGCAGTTGGTGAAGCAACTAATTCGTGCTGAAATACTGTGTATGTTACGGGAATAACCAAAATCGGAAATGCTATTACTAAAGCCCAACAAATAACTTGCCATCCTCCCAAAATATGAGCTAAACGTCCTCCTTGTGCATAGCCAATGGCAGCTGCGGCTACTGCAACCAACAAAACCAAATCTTCTCTTTGGATTTGTCCAGCACTTGAGCTAATAGCAAATAAAACAACCGTTGTACTACCGAAAATACTAGCGAACCAGAACTTTAGAGAAGGACGTTCTCTACCTTTGACTGTGGCAGCAATAGCAGTTGCCAAAGGAATAAGCCCTATAATTACTGCACCACGTGTCGCTGGTAGTTGCTGCATTGCCCAAGCTGATAGTAATGGAAACCCCAAAACCACCCCTGTTGTAACAATCAGTAAGCTTCCCCAGTGTTTCCTATGTGGTAAAGGCTGACGAGTTACCCACAAAACTATCATTGCCAGAACGCCAGCAACAACCGCACGTCCCAACCCGACAAAAGTTGGATCGAGGTCAGCAACAGCAACACGAGTCGCTGGTAAGGTAAGACTAAATCCCAACACACCCAAAAAACCATAACCTAGTCCCAGTGTTTCTGGGTTGGTACGGTGAATATTTGAATTTTGCATTATGCCGATCTATCTTGTGTAATACTGTGTTTCAATCCACACTCGCATTTCAGTTTCAGTGCCAAAACAAGCAGAACGTCCTGTCATCGGGTCATAGGCGTGCCAAGAGCAATCGCCATTAACAAGGTGGGTTTGCCAAACTTGCAATTGAGAACTGGTTGTTATTGCTATAACTAACCTCTGCCAAGCATTTTGAAGTTTTGATTTTAGTAGTACCCATCTATTAACTGTTTTCATAGAAAAGTCTCTCTCAGCTCAATGGAGTTTCAGATACTTTCTAGATTCCCTTGGCAACTTTGCAATGAGAAGGTACAGATTTGTTGAATTTAGACTGGTACAGTCGCAGTATTTCCAACTGTTCTAGTTAAATTGCACTTAACTGTACCAGTTCAGACAGGAAAAAATCACTTATATTTATTGCTTATAGTCCCTGATTTCATCGGCAAGGAAGGGTTGCACTGTGAATATACCCTTAGATCGGCACTCATCGACCCCCATATATCTACAAATCCGCAATCATCTAAGTCGTTTGATTCAGTTTGGCAAAATGCCATCTGGACAAAAGCTTCCTTCTATTCGGGCGTTGTCTACGAGTATTCAAGTTAACAAGTTGACTGTGATTGAGGCGTATAGTCTCTTAGAAGCCGATGGACTCATACATGCTCGCCAGGGTTCGGGATATTTTGTCAACCGTACAATAACGGCCGCCTCTGGCCTCACCTTGCATTCGACCTTTGCCCCTTCTCAAGAGGTGATTATTTCACAAGGTGAAGGGTCGTTTTTTGAGCAATATACAGCTTCAATTCAAGCTCGACGACAACGAAACATTATTGAGTTCAGTTCCGGTTTTCCATCTATTTCCATCTCAGAAAATCTGCAACGGGTGACTAAACGAGCATTGGCTAAAACCAAGGATACCTTTTTTAGAGAAGACTTTCCTCAAGGGCAGCTTTTACTACGGCAACTTATTGCTCAGATGTTAATCCAGCAAGGATTAGAAGTTTCCACTGAAGACATTATTATTACCACTGGCTCACAGCAAGCTTTATCTTTAGCAATGCAATATTACCTGCGAAAAGATGATTGGGTAATTGTGGAAACGCCTACCTATCATGGAGCATTGGGAATTCTCAAAAATTTACAGGCCAAGGTCATAGGAATTCCCATGACTGTGGAGGGAATGAATTTAGATTTGCTGGAGCAGTATCTCAAAACTCACCGACCAAAATTAATCTACACCATCAGTACTTTACATAATCCAACGGGTATTACAACTTCCCAAGCCCATCGACAAGCATTAATAAAGTTGGCACAACAATATGAGTGTTTGATTTTGGAAGATAATGCTTACGAAGGGTTAAAATTTCAACCCGTTCCTCCTCCCATTAAGGCATTCGATCGCCAGAATTTGGTGACTTACATCAGTACATTTTCAAAAACCTTAATGCCTGGACTAAGAGTTGGTTACATGGTGGTGACAGGGGAACATCATCAACCTTTAGTGAAGGAAAAATTACTTAATGACTTGCATGTTTCTACGTTATCCCAAGCAATAGTAAGTGAGTTTTTAGCATCAGGATATTACCGCCGTCACCTAAATCATTTACGTATTAATAACTTGCAAAGTCGTAATTTGATGCTGCAAGCCTTGGAGAGTTACTTTCCTGATGCGATCGCTTGGACTATTCCCAAGGGCGGTTTGTTTCTGTGGACTCATTTACCCAATCATTTACCCATTCAAGAAATTTGCTCCCAAGCTTTATCACACAATGTCCTCATTGCTAGTGGCGCTGCATTTTTTCTAGGACTTGGTTATCCAGCGATGCGCTTGAACTTTTGTCAAAGACCAGAGGATATTGAATATGGAATTAAAATTATTGGTGGTTTAATCAAAAAGTATTTGTAGCAGGGAATAGGTGTGATATTTAGTGTTATTAATTTTGAGTTTTGAATTGGTGTTATAGCAATCCTAAATGAGTCGTGAAAAATATGGATCGGGAAACGAACCGCAAAGGACGCAAAGAACGCAAAGAAAGAAAAATTAAGAATAAGTTCACCCCTCAAAATTAATGGGACAGACCACTAGTGGTTCGTCGCATTAGTTATGATAGGTAAATAAGTTTGTAGTTAGGACTTTAGTCCTTGATTTTTAAGCACTAAAGTGCTTACTACAAACTCATCAAAATTAATGCGATAGACCACTAGTGGTCTGTCTCATTAATTTTGTAGAGAAAAAATGTTTGTAGTAAGGACTTTAGTCCTTGATTTTTAAGCACTAAAGTGCTTACTACGAACCTTTCAGAATTAATGCGATAGACTACTAGTTTTGCCTATAGGCTTTGGGTGTCATACCTGTGATTTGCCGAAACTGTTTACTTAAATGGCTGTGGCTGTTGAAACCGCAGACTAAAGCAATTTCGATAATTGAGCGATCGCTTTTTTTCAACAACTGCTTTGCGCGTTCGATTCGTTGTTGAAGCAGATATTGGTAGGGAGCAATACCCATAGCTTGTTTGAACAGATGACTGAAATGAAACTGACTCATACTTAGCAATTGGGCTAAATCTGCAAGCTTGATGTCTTGATGCAGATATGCGTCAATGTATTCTAAGACTTGAAGTAGTTGGCGCT
Source organism: Nostoc sp. ATCC 43529 (assembly GCA_003326205.1). GTDB lineage: Bacteria > Cyanobacteriota > Cyanobacteriia > Cyanobacteriales > Nostocaceae > Nostoc. The sequence continues at coordinate 835 of LWTK01000052.1, read as the reverse complement.
CAGGTAAACCACCGTTGTAAACAGCAAGCCGGGGTTTGATAGCAGAATATTGTCTGAGCAAATGCACAGCCAAGACATTTGCTAGTGATTCAATATAAAGTTTTTCGCCTAAATTTTCTTGTTTTAGCTCAGACAAGAGCATCATAGCAATGGACTCAATGTGGCGATCGCGAGTCCGGAATTCTCTGACTAATTCTAGCCGTTCGGAATTTGTATCAATGGTTTCTCTAGCAACACTCTGGATAAAAGCAGACGCAATGCGAATCTGCAAGTAATGGTCTTCTAGATCCCAACGGGCAAAAAATGGTGTTTTTGCAGGGGTTATGGAAATGTCACCTTTACCGTACAGCCCTGTATAAGTTTTGCCTCCCTGAATTTGCAACAAAGGCACTGGACGGGGTGCAAGAGATAGACAAATTGCATGTTCATCGCTGTAATAACTTCTTCCTTCACCTGCGGGGTGTTGGAATTCCTCAACCAGAATATTTTCCCAACCCTGGTTTTGGCTAGACAGGATAGGCAAGCAGGTTGTTTGAGTCGGGAGCATCCCAATTTTGCAAGAAGAGAGTGAGAGTGAAAATATATTCGCGATGAATACTCGCGAATAAAGGGGGGCTATACTTCCACAGCCTAATTCGAGAGAATTAAGGATGGAAAGAAATCTTCAAGAAGCCGAAGCCAATGACACCAGAAGACAAAAAACTTTTAGATACTCACGTAAAAGAAATTGCTAAGATTTTGTATAAAAACACGCCATCGTCAAAAATTGAAACTTTTGAAGGTATAGAAACAGCTGTTCGTGACCAAATTCTGGAACACGTCAGTCCGAAAATCG
>LWTK01000051.1 GCA_003326205.1 Nostoc sp. ATCC 43529 | reverse complement strand
GCGATTTTCGGACTGACGTGTTCCAGAATTTGGTCACGAACAGCTGTTTCTATACCTTCAAAAGTTTCAATTTTTGACGATGGCGTGTTTTTATACAAAATCTTAGCAATTTCTTTTACGTGAGTATCTAAAAGTTTTTTGTCTTCTGGTGTCATTGGCTTCGGCTTCTTGAAGATTTCTTTCCATCCTTAATTCTCTCGAATTAGGCTGTGGAAGTATAGCCCCCCTTTATTCGCGAGTATTCATCGCGAATATATTTTCACTCTCACTCTCTTCTTGCAAAATTGGGATGCTCCCGGATTGCTCGGAATAACTCTAACTATAACTGTAACTATTACAATTACTATTACTTTGTAATATTCAAAGTTATATAGTGGCTTTTCTTAGCATTAGTAACAGTGCTTTATCTAGCACTGTTACCTCTAAGGCGATAGTAATCCTCTCTATTTATTAACTAGCGTATTCAATGATTGCTGAATTATTAGAAATTAACCCAAACCAATCGCCCCAAGCAGATCGACGACTGTGGGATGCTTTAGAAGATATCGTTAATAACGTTGAAATCGAGTCTGATTTTTGCATTCGTCACCCAAATTACAAGCCTTTGGATCTGCCAGAGGAGGTGATAGTTCGTTTCAAAAAGATGTCTAAGGATGTTCAAAATAGATACTCGAATTTGCAGTTACGTAGTTTTCTTTATGGAATTTATTACAACGGTTCTCTGCAAACGACTTTGGCGCTTGATGGAGATTCATCTAATCTACAATTGCACCAAGATTTAGAAAATAACTCGTTCTTAGGGGTAGACTTGGCGTTTTATGATCGCTTACACAACAGCAACACTGGAGAGGGCTATTTTGATGGTAATTGGTGTGTAGTAAAGCAGGTTAATGATGATACCTTAATGGTCACAAAGGGCGGTTTAAATTTATATATTAAACACGATTACCACTTACAACCAGCCGAACAATCTGCGGTGGTGGGTGATTTAGTTACGATTCGATTGCCTAAAAATCGAGTTCAAAATGGATTTTATTTAGCAGTTGGGAATGCTGGGCCGCAAACTATCGGCAATCCAAATTATCAGCCACAAACTGTACGCATTTACTTTAATTTGACCCCTGAAGGTGCAGTTGCAGTTATGGGTAGCCTAACGCAGCAACTCAATGAAATTAACATTCCTTTCACATTTAAAGCACTATACAATCCTGCTGACTACGGTCGCTATGACTCAGCAGTACTTTACTTTGAGAAAAGCTACTACGAAGCAGTTAAACCAATTTTACAAAGTGTTTATACAGAAAAGCAATCGCACTTTAATTCAGAAGTCCCATTATTCACAAAATTACTCAAGCCAGGGCTAAGTTTGGCAGAAGAACCAAACCAGAGATTTGCAGCCCAAGAAAGTTTTGGTATCAATCGCTGTCAAATTATTGCTAATGGATTGTTACAAGCTAGCCAACAGGGAAATAACTCTCCCCAAGAACGGATGAAAGCTATTCTCGAAAACTTTTCACTTTTGGGAATTGAATTACACCGTTCCTATCTTAATGCCAACTCTGAAGACATCTACACACCGTTTAACTAATGCAAATACTCGACCTTGCGCCGCCAAAAGTAGCAACTTCCAATGAAGTTAATTTCAACAATAAATTTCCCGAATCAGATTTGCCATTTTACCGCAAACTCGGACGAACTGATTTAACTGTTAGCGCTCTAGGATTAGGAGGTGGCGGTAAAATCTCTAGTGAAGATACTCTTTATGCCTTCGACCAAGGAATTAACTTCTTTTTTTACTCCAGCGATTTGCACCACTATCTCTACAGCCACATGTCTGAGGGACTGCGAAAATTGTGTGGTCGTGGCTCATCAGTGCGAGAAAAAGTAGTTTTGGCAACGGTGAGTTATATCAAAAATCCAGATGCGGCAATGGCAGCCATCATCGACCAATTTGTAGACCTGAAAATGGACTATATTGATGTTTTCTTTTGGGGCTGGATTGGCACTAGTGATGAGCCAATGTTTGAGAAATGCTTAGACAGATCTAACGATTTAAGAGGTGCTGGTAGCATTTACGAACGAATCGTAGAAAGAATGTTTGGTGTTTCCGAACGTCTCAAAAAAATGGGGGCTGTTCGTTATATTGGTGCTTCTTTTCACGACTTAGATTTAGCTAACAAATGGCTGAATAATTCATTAATAGATGTGGCGATGGTGAGACATAATGTCGCTCATCGTACTGCTCAAAAATCAGTATTCAACAATTTGGAAGCAGAAGATCCGCAGCGATCGGGTGTTGTCACCTTTAAATCTGCGGGAATGCACGGCCCCCTTTGGCATCCTCCTGCTGGTTTGCCAGAAGGATGTTGGGTGCCTTCAGTTCCCGATTTATACCGCTATTCTTTGAGCCAAAACTGTGTAGATGTCTGTCTGATGGGTTCAGAAAAACGGGAACATATAGACGCAGCGATCGCAGGCATTCAAAAAGGTAAACTCACCCCAGAAGAAATAGATTATCTCAACCTTTATGGCGATCTACATCGCCATCGTTTCCAAAACCAAAATATTCCTACAGATAAATTAATTTACAGGGGTTAATAATTATGACAGAAAATGTAGCTACACCAAGAATATCTAGCGGCGAAAATCTTTTAGCAACACTAAAACTCCCAGAGATTTCACTCGCAACAAACGAACAAATATTAGACCACTTACGCCATTCATATAAAATTAGTGCCGTTGCCGCTGATGCTGAACAAGAAGTATTGATTTTGCGCCTCTGCGAACAGCTAGAAATTACAGTTTCTGAAGATGAATTGCAAGCCGCAGGAGATACCTTTCGCCAAGACCACAAATTATTAACAGCTTCAGAAACTTTGTCATGGCTAGCACAGCAGCGTTTACAAGTAGAAGAATGGTCTGAAAGTATTAGAGTCGCACTGCTGACACAAAAGTTAAAAGAACGTTTATTTGGCTCAACTATAGATACTCAATATCTAGTCGATCCTTATATTTTTAAACGTGTTGCTTTATCTCAGATTCTCGTACTCGATTTAACAGAAGCTTTGAGAATAGTTCAAGCACTGCAACAAGATAAAGCTGCCTTCTGTAGTTTGGCACTACAATACTCAAAAGGTAAGCAATCAAAAGAGAATGGTGGCTTTGTAGGTATTCGTTTTGTTTCAGAACTAATGCCAGAACTAGGACAAGCTATTGCAGAAGCAAAAGATGGTGATGTGATTGGCCCAATTCAAACCAAATTAGGTTATCACATTCTCAAAGTCGAAAAATGGTTTTCTCATGAGTTCAGAGAAGTTAAAGAGCAAGTATTAGAATTCCTGCTGCAAACATGGTTAAAGAGTCAAATTCACTCTGATTCTCACACTTTAGCAACAGCTAAAAATAATTAGAAATAGCACAAATTTCCTGGCTATTTATATTCAATATCCAGGAAATTTTAGGCAAAATATCTATATAATGTAATAATCAAGCTATGTCAATACATCATCAACCTAGACATCATTACCTCAAAGTCAGGTATATTGGTAAGTTTATGAAAAGACATTTCAAAAAAGTTTGGCTCTTTCTCGGCTTAACTTTTTTCTTTAATTATTTATTAGTGATTCTGTACTTAGCTTTAGGTGGTAAATGGGTCGCACCTGGTTCGCTGGTTGTAACTACAGCTTATATGTTTATTCCAATGCTCGTTGCTGTAGTTATCCAAAAATTTATTTACCACGAACCATTGCAAAAACCATTCGGTATTTCTTTTAAGTTCAATTGGTGGTTTTTGGTAGCCTGGTTATTAGCACCAACTATAGCATTTACAACCTTTGCAATTAGTTTACTTTTTCCTGGAGTTGAATATTCTCCAGAAATGGCAGGACTATTTGCACAATTAAAAACAGTACTCTCTCCAGAGAAGTTACAGCAGGTACAAACTCAAATAGCAGCTTTGCCAATTCCATTGATTTGGATTAGCTTAATACAAGGTTTAATTGCAGGTGCAACCATCAATGCTGTTGCAGCTTTTGGTGAAGAATTAGGTTGGAGAGGTTTGCTACAAAAAGAACTTAATTATCTAGGGTTTTGGAAGTCCTCAGTTATTATCGGTTTGATTTGGGGAATATGGCACGCCCCAATAATCATCCAAGGACATAACTATCCTCAACACCCGTTATTAGGTGTTTTGATGATGACAATTTTTACCCTATTGTTATCACCAATTTTTAGCTATATCAGACTTAAATCCCAATCTGTGATTGCTACTTCCATTTTACATGGAACTTTGAATGCCACAGCAGGATTATCTATCTTAGCAATCAAAGGAGGTAACGATTTAACAGTTGGTGTTACAGGATTAGCTGGCTTTCTAGTTTTAATAGCTGTAAATATTGGTCTATTTATTTATGAGTATGCTAGTTCTAAAAGGTCATTAATAAAGTAATATTCAACAAATAAATTATCTAACTTTGTGGACTGGAAAAAATGCCCAGCCCACAATAATTAATTGGATATTTTATTATTTATAAGTCAATACAGTTGAGTTAAAGCTAAAACTCTTTGCCAAAGTCAATTTTTTTAACAAACCACTCCAGGCGCAGAGCACACAGAGAGAGAAGAAAGAGAAGGAAAAAATTGCTTAACTGAACTGTATTGATTTATAAGTCAATACAATTCAGTTAAGGCTAAAACTCTTTGCCAAAGTCAATTTTTTTAACGAACCGCAAAGGGCGCAAAGGACGCAAAGAGAAGAAAGAAATACTTAATATAATTGTATTAATTTATACAATAAATTGCAAGCTGGTGAGGTACAGATTATGGTAGGGAAGCACAGCTGTAAAGTAAAGCTCCTACCCGTGTACTTCAATTTACCTGAAAAACGCTGTAAGTCTATACAGTTGAGTTCAGCATTTCTTCCTTCCTTTTATTTCTGTCTCTTCTCTCCGTGTTCTCTGTGTCTCTGTGGTTCGTAAAAAAGACTTTAGCAAACCGACCATATTAATTGATTAATTCCTAAAACCCTTATTTCTCTGGAGTAAGAACAGGTATAAATTCAAATTTATCGATTTGTGACTTCAACCAAGCAGTAAATAAATCTGTCAGAATTTGCCGGGATAGTTTATTATCTAGCTCTGGTTGAATGATTTCCTCAACTAATATTAAATGTATCCCTTTAGAAGTAACTATGGGTTTGAGAAGTTGAGGAGGTTTAGCAGCAAAGACCGCAGCAGAAAGTTCTGCCTTCAAATCTTTACGGTACAATTTCCCCCGATAACCTAATTTTCGGCGTAATTCTTTATCTTCAATGTATTTGTGAGCCACCTCATAAAAACTAATTTCACCTTCCTGGATGGCATAAAACAGTTCTAGGGACAAATCTTCATCATCTAAAACAACTTCATAAAGCAAGACCGTAGCATAATCTAGTTGATGTTCAAAGAAATATTGTTCAACTTTATCTCCAAACAGATAAGCAGCTAATTTTCCAGAGATAACGGTGTTGTAGACTAATTCTTCAAAATTATCGAGAGATAAGCTATGTTTTTCTAACCATGCCCAAGTATCATCAGCATTATTAAGTTTTTGAGCTAATCGTATTTGGTCTGCTGTTTGCTGAAGTTCTTCGGTTTCTACTTGGATGCCAGCTTTCTCTACCGCATCTTTGATAATTTGAAGAGTAATAATATCTTCAACTATCTCAGGAATTTTGCAAGATAATTTTACCTGATTTAGAATATCTTCGGAAGTAATTGTCAGAGGTTGTGACATGAGAATCTCCTAAATAAAAGAATTAAAATTTAACAAAAAAAGAATAAGCGATCGCGATTTTTTTTACAACTTAACATCCCCCTGTTGCAACTTTTTAAACGGATCGAGTATAAAATCAATAATTCGCCGCTGGCGCACAATCACTTCAGCTGTTGCTGTATCTCCAGGACGCAAGGAAATACATTTATTTGCAGAAGGAATACAATTCTGTTTTAAGGCAATATCTAAGTTATAAGCTGCCACTTTTCCATTAGGAGTATCTATCTCTGTAGTAGTAGGAGAAATTTTGATTAATTCCCCTGATATAACCCCATAATCTTGAAAAGGATAAGCATCAAATTTCAGTTTCACTGGTAGTCCTGTCTGCAAAGAACCACTTTCTGTGGTTGCCATTTGTGCGCGAATTATTAAAGGCGAATTGAGCGATGCGATTTCCGCCACCATTGTTCCAGGCTGCACCACAGAACCAGCTTTTTCAATCGGTAGATGAAATAATATACCACTGGTGGTAGCTCTGATTTCTCGTTGACTTAACTGAAATCTTAATGCTAAAACTTGTCTTTTACTTTGGGCAATTTCTGATTGTAATGAAGTAATATCAGTTTCTAAACTTTTCTGCTGTTCTCCAATTTTTAGCACGGCTAGTTGACCAGAACGAGTTAAAGTTTCATAACTCCTTTCTTGTTCTTTTAATCGCAATCTAGCCTGTTCGATATCTGCATTAGTTTGGCGGATACTGCGTTCGTAACTACTCTTTTGTTCTGCCAAAGTTAATTTAGCTTGTTCTATATCTGACTTGCTTTGTTCGTATATTTTTTGTTTTTCTTTAGCTATATCTTCCTTTTCTACAACATTAATTTCTGGAACTACTCCTTCTTGTTTGAGTTTGCTATAGCGTTCAACTTCTCGCTGAGTACTTATCAAACTACTCTCAGCTAACTTACTATTATTTCGACTATGTTCGAGAGCTTTCTGTGCTTGATTAACTTGAGCTAATTTTTCTTCTTTTTGCAATTCATAGGCATTTTTTAGAGCATCGAGATTTTGACTTGCTTGAGCGATTTGGGTCTGCTTCTCTAACTGTTGAGATTGATTTTGTTGTTGTTGAGTCGCCAAAGACACAAGCAATTGATTTTTAGATGAATTTAACTGAGCAAGTCGATTTAATTGTCCTTCTAATTTATCCTGCGCCTGCTGCAAATCTGATTTGACTAGTTCTGATTCTAATACCAATAAAGTTTGCCCAGGTTTTACTGTATCGCCTTCCTTAACTCGAATCTCAGCAACAGTTCCAGCTACAGCAGAATCGAGCTTAATTGTCTTTTCTTTAGGCTCAGTTCGTCCTCTGGCTGTACCAGTCTCATCAACTTTAAATAGCATTGTCCAAGGCAAAATTATAGACACAAATACAACTAAAAAATATAGTAATCCTCTTGTCCAAACCTGAGGAAAACTATCAAGTGATTCTTTAGTAATCTCAGACCAATCATCACTTGAACTTGATTGAATTTGTGGTTCTAAAATTTCCTGTTCTAATATTTCTTCTGGTATTGAGTTCGTTACTCGTCCATTCAATATACTATTAGGCATAATTATTTTTGAAATAAATTTTTCAATGGGATAATTTATTAGCCATTAATTAACAATATAATTTCTGCTTTTACAGTTCATACTGCCACCTGTAACTGCTGTTGATTGAGATAGAAATAATGTCCCCGTTTAGCCATCAATTCTTCATGATTTCCGCTCTCAATTAACACACCCCGGTCTAGTACTAAAATGAAATCGGCATTGCGGATTGTAGAAAGACGATGGGCAATTACTAAAGTGGTTCTTCCCCTAAGAATCGTGTTAAAGTTCTGTTGGATAATTCTTTCTGATTCGGTATCTAAATGAGAAGTTGCTTCATCTAAAACTAATAACTGAGGATTACCTAATAAAGCCCTGGCAATAGCGATTCTTTGTCTTTGTCCGCCAGATAATAATCCGCCACCTTCACCAATTTGGGTTTCATATCCCATTGGTAACTTTTTAATAAATTCGTCAGCACCTGCTAGTTTTGCTGCCTGGATTACCTCTTCTAAACTCGACCCAGGATGTCCTAAGCTAATATTTTCTCGAATTGTGCCGCCAAACAAAAAGGTATCTTGGTCAACTACCCCAACTTGCTGACGTAAGGAACTTAAGGAAATACTAGTAATATCTTGTCCATCAATTAAAATTTTGCCGTCTGTTGGCGGATACAATCCTAAAACCAATTTAGAAATCGTAGTTTTTCCAGAACCACTACGTCCTACAAGTGCTACCATTTGTCCTGGTTTAATTTCAAAGCTGAGATTCTCTAGAATATTGATATCGCTGTCTGAATGATAGCGAAATGTCACTTTTTCAAAGCGAATATTACCTTTAATTTTTGGTAAATTTTGTCGTGGCTGATGGTGTAAATCTTCTTCTGGTTCTGCATCCAATACATCATTAATACGTTCCATCGCTATCACGACTTCCTGAAACTGATTCCACAAAACAGTTAAGCGTTGAAAGGGCGAAATAATATTGCCCAATAGCATATTAAATGCCACTAGTTGCCCAATAGTTAATTGGTTGTGAATTACTTGGTACGCTCCAAACCAGAGCAAACCAGTAGTCATCAATGCTTGAATTGTGTTACTGAATATTTGTAATCGGTTGTTAATAACTTGTCCAGAAAAATTAGTTTTTACTTCTTTATTTAATAACTCCTCCCAATGCCAACGTACTGTTTGTTCTACAGCCGTTGCTTTGACTGTCCTGACACCGGTTAGCGCTTCAATCAAGTAACTACTTTCTTTGGCAACAGCGTTAAATATTTCTCGTGAAATTTTTTGTAAAAAAGGTGTGGCAATTAAAGCCAGTAAAGCAAAAGGTGGAATAATTAACAATGACAGCAACGCCATTTTCCAACTGTACCAAAACATTAATCCCACATAAATAAAGACGGTGAGTAAATCTAGCAGAATTGATAATGCTTCACCAGAAAGAAAGCGTTGAATTTTACGGTTTTCTTGGACGCGAGAGATAATATCTCCTACGTAACGAGACTCGAAGAAACTCAACGGTAGTCGTAGGGTATGGCGAATAAACCCAACAATTAATGCTAAGTCTATGCGATTGGCTGTGTGGTCTAGAAGATATTGGCGCAACCCTGTCATTGCTACCCGAAACAGGTTAAACATCAGCAATCCTATTCCCACAGCGGTCAATGTGAGTTCCGATCGCTGCACCACTACGCGGTCTAAAATTAACTGGGTGAATAAGGGAGTAATCAGCCCAAATATCTGAATAAATATTGAGGCAACAAACACCTCCAGCATCACTAAAGAATGAGGTTTCATTAACTCAAAGAACTGCCAAAAAGGCGTAGAACTCTGCTGAGTCTCTTTGAGCATGGCTGTCGGTTGCAGCAGCAATGTGTAACCAGTCCAGCTGGCTTTAAATTCGGCGTGAGTAAGGGTGCGTTGACCGATCGCTGGATCGGCTACAATCACATGTTTGGCGGTAACTTCGTAGACGACAATGTAATGCTTGCCTTCCCAGTGAACAATGGCTGGTAAGCTTTGCTTGGCTAATTGCTTCAAACCAGCTTTTACCGGTCGTGTGGCAAAGCCCAAGCTTTCGGCTGCTACCAATAACCCGCGCAAAGATGCGCCGTTGCGGTCAACATTGGCGATATCTCGCAAGCGATTGACGCTAAAACGTTTTCCCCAATAGCGAGATACCATCACCAAACAAGCTGCACCGCAGTCAGATCCACTCTGTTGGGCAAAAAACGGATAGCGCCGCGTTACTCGCTGCCATAAATGCCCGACTTTCTGAGTCGGATTGGGAAAATAAGCTTTGCTAATTTTCTTACCTTGGGGCACATCTGCTGGTTGGGACAAAATATCTGTTTCAGAATGCGTATTTGTCTCAATGTTGACAGCATTGCCTAATTCCGCCTGTTCGGGATTGCGAGATACTGCCCTAGCCCATAAATGCTCTCGAATCTGAGGATACTTAGCCATCAATGACCACAGCACCTCACCCGGAATAAAACACAGTTGTAAATTTACTGAGGCTCTGGCTGCATAAGGCTGAAATTGTGTATCTGGAAATAAGGTAAATTCCCCGAATGAGTCTCCCGGCTCTAAAGTAGCAATTAATTCGTCGGCGCTATCGAGCAATCTGACTTTACCAGCGATCGCAATATATACACCTGGTTCAACCTCAGTTCCTTGCCAAAATTTGCCGACTTTCGGGTTGCTTTCTTTAAATTGTGGCAGATATCGTTCAAATTCTTCTTTAGAGAGAGAATGCCCCAGAATATTGTTGAGCTGTTGCAGAGAAATCAACTGATTGGATATGTTGTGCGCCATTATTTGAATCTTTTGATAATTTTGCAAAGTTAATAGGTAATAATTCGGAATCTTCCGCATTAGTTACCGATTTGAGGTCACCAATCAAAATTTTGTTACCTTGATGCTCGTTGCTGCTGGCTTCGGTGTTGTTTGCTTTTGGCCGTGTGGATAACCCCATTTGTTTGAGCAGTCGCTTGAGATGGCGATCGCTCAATTCAATCCCAAATTCTTTTGCCAAATGTTTGGCTAGCCAGTTTGCTGTCCACCGCCGAAAAGAATAGCCATAATCTCGCGGGCTATTTCTCATCAGTTCTTGCAAACGTTCTAAATACTCGTCATTTATTGCCTTCGGGCGACCAATCGGGCAATCTTGCCATTGATGCGCCATTCCTGTCTTCGCTATGTGCGTCCAATGTCTTGCTGTTGCTGGACAACATCCCAAAATTTGACAAATCTGGGTTTGAGTTTTTCCCTCATCTGCCAACAACATAATTTCAATCCGTTGTCGGTAAGATTCCGGTAAATCTTTCTGTAAATTCACTACCAGTAATTTTCGCTGGAATGATGTTAAATACTTACCGACATTTACGTCTGCGTACTTTGTTTTAACTTTCGTGTCACAGTCAGACATATAAATAAAATCACTTAATTTGTATACACGCCAATATCCGATTTTTAATGCTTCTTTGGTCATATATCTCTAGAATTAAGTAGAAATCACTAGAGATATTGCAAAAGCTAATTTTTGTTGTGTCTGTAACACTTATCACTATTTGTGTTTTATTTTATGCAAGAATTTTAATTTTGCAAAGTGATGTTTTTTACAGTAATTTTTAGGTTATTGCTTTTTAGGGATAGATTAAGCTACAAATCGTATTTGTGAATTCCTAAAATCTTTTTGTAAAGATAAATAAAATTACTCTGGACAGATAAAAAATAAGTCATCTCCTTAACAAGAATAACATGTATAAAAAAGTACCCCGCAAGCGGGGACAGAATAAAGGCGTAGGGTGCAGTAGGTGTGGGAATCATAACTAATTATCTGAAGATGGTAAGTAGAAGGACTCAATTAAGCTAAAGTTCGTAGTATGGGCTTGAGCGATTAAAACGTCTGTTAAGAGCGATAAATCGCTTACTACGAACAAAGCTCCAATCTTACATTTAATTATGTCTACCTACTTATTACACACTGAAGCCTGAAACACGATATCCCCTAGCCCCCTTTTTAAGGAGGTTAGGGGATATGAATGCGTAGTCCTGATATAGTTTTTGTAGGGTGCATTAGGCTAAAGCCTAACGCAACGACAGTCATAATCAACGGAAGCCGTCCCTTATCCTGCCTACCCTACTTAAGGCTTACTGTATAAGTGGTTTTCCATAAGTTTATATTTTTAGATTAAATAACAATCGGGTAAAACTAGGGGAGACGAGTCAAGTCGCTTTGCTCCAATTCAAAATTCAAAACTTGTACTGAGCGTAGCCGAAGTATTCAAAATTCAGTTTAAGAAATAAAGCGGCTTAAAACCCAGATCCCAATAGACTTTTTTGCCTCTTGCCTCTTGCCTCTTGCCTCTTGCCTTTTGCCTCTTGCCTTTTGCCTTTTGCCTCTTGCCTTTTGCCTCTTGCCTCTTGCCTCTTGCCTCTTCCCTGCAATCGCAGCCTAAACTTCTAGTAAAGGCAAAGTGACAGTAAAAGTTGTACCTACGCCGACCTGACTATTGACTACAATCTCACCACCGTGTGCCTCAACACACTTTTTGGCGATCGCTAGCCCCAAACCAGTACCAGGAATGCTTCCCACATTATCTGCACGATGGAAAGGCTCAAACAGTCGCTTTTGGTTTTCTTCAGGAATGCCAATTCCCCAGTCTTGAACTCGGAAAATTACTGCTTTTTCCTGGCCAATTAGTTCAAAGCGAACCATACCGCCTGGTAATGAATACTTAATTGCATTGCTAAGTAAATTAACCAAAATGTGGCGCAGCAGGCTTTCATCCCATAGCCCTTGGTTTAATTGCCCAAAACTACCGAACACCAAAGCCAGATGTTTCTGGCTAGCAGTTAATTGAACTTCATCGACGATCTGACGGCAAAAAGCTTCCAAATCCAGAGAAATTAAATCGCACAGCAGTTTCCCAGAATCAGCCCTACCGATTAATGAAACTTCATCTAATAGCTGCGCCATATTTTTGATTGCTGAGCGAATTAACTCCAAATGATTGAGTTTTTTCTCCTTGGTCAATCTTTCGTCGTGAGTTTCTAGCAACCCAGCAGCCAAGAGAATAGTATTGAGGGGATTACGGATGTCATGGGAGAGCATCGACACAAATTCAGATTTGAACTGATTGATTTCTTTAGCTTTTACCAGTTCAGCAGTTCGTTCTTCAACCCGGATTTGTAAAGTCTCATTGACCGTGCGTAATGATTCTAATACCTGCTTGCGCTCGATCGCATAACGCAGCGATCGCACCAATACATCCACATTTACTTGTCTCTTGACTAAATAATCTTGTGCCCCTTGCCGTACTGCCTCAATTGCCAGTTTTTCATCATTGGTGTTAGTTAAAACAACAATCGGTACACTTGGGGCTTGACCAATCAGAGGAGGCAAAGATGATAATCCTTGACTGTCAGGTAAAGTTAAATCTAACAAAATAACATCATAATTACACTTACTTAATTCCTCTAGTGCTTCCCCCAATCGCTTTACATGAACCAAAGTGAACTCTTGCGACTGGGCTTGCATGAGAAACTCTTGTAACAACCTAGCAGAAGCGAGGTTATCCTCAATTAACAAGATTTTTACTGAGTAGCTCACAACCATAATCTTCGGGTTTCACCCCCTATTGCTCCTCTATCTTGTAAATGGGCATTGGGCATTGGGCATTGGGCATTGGGCATTGGGCATTGGTTATGAATTACTCTCCTTGTGTCTCTTGTCTTCCTTGTCTCCCCAGTCCCCAATCCCCAGTTCCCAGTCCCCAGTCCCCAGTCCCCAATCCCCAGTCCCCAGTCCCCAGTCCCCTCAATCCGATGGTAGCGTCACAGTAGAAAGCCAAAAGTCTTCAATACTCTTGACGATTTGAAATAGCTGGTTGAGGTTTCGGGATTTTGTGATGTAGCAGTTCACATGTAAATCGTAGCTGTGATAAATATCATCTTCATTTTTTGAGGTTGTTAACACAACAACTGGAATACGTTTTAGTACTGGGTCGGCTTTAATTTCCGCCAGCACTTCTCGACCATCTTTTTTGGGCAAGTTCAAATCCAGCAAGATAAGGTCAGGGCGGGGTGCGTTGGCATATTCGCCTTCTTGGCGTAAATAAGCCATAGCATCTATGCCATCCCTGACCGTTACCACCTCGTGTGGCACCGAACTATTTTTCAATGCTTCTTGAATTAGACGAATATCGGCTTTATTGTCCTCGACCAAAAAGATGGTTTTGTGTTTTTCTCCCGTTTCTACGCTCAAGTTCGCGTCCTCCAACTGGAATCGTAAAGTAGAAGGTTGCGCCTTTACCCAGTTCTGATTCTACCCAGATCCGTCCCCGATGGCATTCGACAATCTTCTTACATATTGCTAAACCCATACCCGTACCAGTATATTCATCACGTGTATGTAGCCGCTGAAAGATAACGAAAATGCGATCGCTAAATTGGGGGTCGATACCAATTCCGTTATCGTGGACTGAGAATAGCCATGCATCTTCTATCCTTTCTGCTCCCACATGGATTTGTGGTGGCTCTTTACTGTGGAATTTAATGGCGTTACCTATGAGATTCTGGAATAGCTGCATCAGTTGGGTGCTGTCAGCCATAACTATTGGTAGGGGATCGTGGGTAATGGTAGCCCCAGTTTCCTGAATGCGTTGACGCAAATTGCCCAAAGCTCGATTTAAAGCTGTTTCCACCTCGTTCATTTGAAATGCGATCGCTTGCATATCGACTTTCGAGTATGCCAGCACATCATCAATCAATGTCTGCATCAGGCTAACGCCCTGTACAGCATAACTGATAAATTCCTGGGCATCTTCGTCAAGTTCTTCGTAATAGCGCATTTCTAACAATTGCACGTAATTCACCACTTGATTGAGTGGTTCTTGCAAGTCATGGGACGCGACGTAGGCAAATTTTTTCAATTCCGCATTGGAACGTTCTAAATCTTGCGCTAACTGAGCGAGTTCATCGGCTTGACGCAGCACAATATTCACAATTGCTTTTCGTAATTCTAGTGCTGCTTTGATTTCTACTTCTTTCCAAGGTAAAGAAGTTAAGCGAACAGTTTCTTTCCACAGTTCAAATGATTTGCGCGGACACAGACGCACATTTCCTTCTGATTGGTTGACTTCAAATGCCTTATTCGGATCGCCACCCCAATTTACAGTTTGAATTACTTCTGGCCGGAACCACAAAACGTAATTGCGCTTGGCGATGGGAATAGCTAACAAACCGCTGGCGACATTTTTAAATGTTTCGGCATCTGGATAAATCTGTGGCAAAGAATCCGTATAAAATACTTCTTGTTCAACGTTATTTTTCAGCCATTGCACTAAGAAATTCAGTTCTTCTTCTTTGGGGGTTTCACCAACTACCGTGCAATTTCCGCCAAAACATACGGCTGCACCTTGGGCGCTGGCTAAATCTAGAAGACTTTGGGGGTTTTTAACTAAACCATCAATAAAGTTTTCTTCTTGGGACATATATTCAATCAATAGCGATTGAATATGTGTCAAATTTATCCGGTGATAGTAATCTTCTGTTTCTTCTCTGGCTGAAATTTCTGTGAATATGACTCGTCCTAAAAATTCGCAAGCCTTACGCAATTCATAGGAAACATATTTTGGTGAGAGATGATGACAAGCAATTAATCCCCAGAGTTTTTCGTCTTTAATTAATGAGATAGTAAGCGAAGCACCAACACCCATATTGTGCAAATATTCTGTATGGCAGGAAGCAGCACTTCTGAGGATAGAATTAGTTAAATTAACGGGGCGATCGCTAATCGGATTATTCACCGGATAAAGTTTTACTGGCTGTGAATAAGCATCCGGAATAATTCTGATGGAATTGGAAGCAAATAACTTTCTCGCTGGTTTGGGAATATCCGACTCTGGGTAGTGCAGCCCCAAGTATGGTTCTAAAGTTTCTAATTTTTCTTCAGCAACAACACATCCATGACCATCATCATCAAATTTATATAACATTACCCTGTCAAATTCCGTTAGTTTCCGGACTTCTTGAACGATAATTTGACAAAAATCATGGAGACTTGCTGTTTTTTCCAGTTGGTTAATGGAGGCTCTAGCTAGATGATAAAAGCTTAAAAATGGAATATTTTCTTGAGTAATGGCAGGTTCTAATTCCAAAATCAGAAATCCTTCTAGATTCCGGTGAAAAACTGCGTCAAATACTATATATTCATCACCTTTTTTTCTTACCCAAACCTTGGTTGGATTGATAAAATCCAGATTTTCCTGAGATAGCCCTGCTTTAATTCTTTCTATTTGGAACGAATCGAGCAAATCTTCAAGTTTTTTTTGCAACATATTTTCGGGAGTAATTCCGAAAATGTTTGATGTATTAGTACTAACTTGTAATATTTTTAGCTCTGGCTCCTCCAACACCAACAGAACACCATGAGGCTGAATTTGACTAGAAGTATGAATCGGTGCTTCTTTTAAGCTGATTAAATTAATACCTGGCAATTGTATGTTCATTTCCATGACGATCCTCCTGGTGCGGTTCGGGAGCATCAAAACTAGAGTATCTCTAATTACCTAAAATAATGAACGTAAAAATTTTCGTAATTTTAATTCATCATTTTTACTTAGTATCTAATTTTTCATGCTCTTATATTGCGTATTCAGTCTTTTTACGATCTGGTTGCGCCTTAAAAGTCTAACAGTGAAGAAAGTTAGATACAGATAAGAAATATAAAAATTATGTGATTAAAAAATTCTATATATATGTAGTTGTGTTAAGTCTAAAATTAGTGTGATAATTTTTCGATGAACATCGTCTTTAGTCATTAAACCACATTGATGTATTTGACTAATGACTAAATAACTTAATTAGTCCTTAATCCTTGTTCGCGTAAAAGCATATCAGACCATAGAGCATCTTCTGGTTTTAGGGGTGGTACTGGTTCTTGACTATAATCAATTGCTAAATGATATCTGGCACGGTTGTAAATACCATGTAACAAACATTGCAAATTTAAAATTGGTTCTGTATCTTCTGACTGTAAAGGTAATGGAAATACAGGAATTGGTTCTCTGATACTAAAACCGTATAATTTTGCTTGGGGGCGCGTGATACTTCTGCTAACAATGATTTGATAATCTGTTGCAGGAAATTCTCCTAAAATTAACATTGGTTTTCCCGCTCTCAGAAAATCAATTTCGACTAAATTAGAAAGACTAGCTAAAATTTGTTTACGTTTTAATTCATACGCCTTTCTGCCTTCGCCTGGGCGTTTATTTTTAGGAGATAAAACTTCGATACAAGTGACCACAAAACCTGTAGAAACTTCTCGGATTTCTAAATAATTTTCTGTAATATGTTCTGGTAACGGTATCATGACTGTGATACCATCTGATGTTGATGTTTGGCTATTAGTTACTGAATATTGCTGAGATGATGTTTGTTTACTAAAAACAGAAACATCAGGTATACCAACTAATACAGAATCTGAATCTTCACTTAAATAAGTACGTTGTTCAATTGCAACTCTATATTCTGACGGAATATTTTCCTCAATAGTGTCTGCTAAGGCTGTAATCAATCGATGATGTACTTCTGCCCAAAACACAGGATTTTCTAAATAAGGATTCATTCCGGGAAACGGGGAATTCATAACTTTACTAGCATATATGATTTAAACCCAAGACCGGAACCACATCCGCAGCCAATAGCCGTCATGGGAGAGGGGTAAACCTAAATAAACGGGCATCCAGAAAATAAGAGCAGCTAAGATTATAAAAGTGATGGTGACGCCTACCGCACGCAGTTGTTGATAATAACTGCGAAGACACTGATCGACAAACCAAGCGATCGCTAAAAATACAAACACCACTGCACACATATAATGATAAATGAAAACGCACCTTGTAACTTTTACCCAAGGTAATAAATTAGCGGCATAATTTATGACTAAATACAAGGCAATCCAAGTATCAACGCTAAGAGTTGCAGGCACAGAAAAACGCTCTCCCTTCACCCAAGGAATTAAGGCTTGCGACACCAGCATTCCCATTAAAAATAAAATCGCCGCAACACCAAACCACCACAAAAATGGATTGCCCATTGCATGGACATCATAAATAACTTTTTCAGCCCCAGCAGGCAAAGGCGGCCCCATGACAGGTAGCGGTTCGTTGATACTTCCAGCCGTTTGATAATAATATGCCATTGGTCGAGTCATCAAAGGCCATTTGTACCAGGGGGCACAATAAGGATGCACATCCGAACTATTACCACCCAAATGCAAATGAAACTTCAAAATTTGCTGATGTACTGCGATAAATCCGTATGTTTTATCTAGTTGAAGGTGAGGAATCCAGATAATACTATAAATAAAAGCTGGAATTATTCCCAGATAAAAAAACATCTGGAAAACATTTAATTGAGTTAGATTTTGGAGTGGTGTCTGAGATGGGGAGATGGGGAGATGGGGAGATGGGGAGGTGTGGGGAGTGTGGGGGGTGTGGGGGGTGTGGGGGGTGTGGGGAGTGTGGGGGGAAAGAGAATTTATGCCCCCCTCTCTTCCCACACCTCCCACACCTTCCATGCTTCTTCCCTCTGTTCCCCTTCCTCCCACACCTGCTGCTTGCCCTATGCCTAATCTTCCATGCCCCATGTCCAATGATGGAATAAGTTTGGAGTTAGAAAAAGAATGGATTGCTTGAATTATCCAAGCTGTTATCCAAATGAGATAAGCGCCGAAAAGAAACCATAAACCATTCCATTTAGTACCGACTGAGGCACCAAAATTAATGCCAGCAAGAACTAACCAAAACGAACGACGTTGATTTTGGTTGTCCAATGCTAATAATAAAAACCAGTGCCCTAATAAACCAAATATGATGATATAAATATTACTTAAAGCATAACGAGATTCAACAAGAAATAAGCCATCACAAGCGGTGAAAAAACCTGCAAGTAAAGCAAAGCTGCGACGATAACTTAATTGATAAGCGATCGCAGCTACAATTACAGGAATAATTGAGCCAGTAAGGGCATTAAACCATCGATAAGTCCAAGGCGATCGCAATGAACCCGTCAGCCCATTTACCGTATCGTGCCAAAATGGAATGTGACTGCCAAGCCAAATGCCAATACCAATCATATATTGGCTGAGCGGCGGATGAGCATTAAAAAATGGCGTATGCGTCAGATAATTATTACCAAATTTGGCAAAATAAACTTCATCAAATACCAGGGTGTTAAATCTTTCCAGTCCCCAAAACCGTAAGGCAAGTGACATCAGAAATACACCCGCTATTCCAATTCGGAACCATTTTTTAGTCATTAGTTATTAGTCATTGGTCATTGGTCATTGGGCATTGGGCATTGGGCATTGGGCATTGGGCATTGGGCATTGGTTATTTCTCCCCCCATCTCCCCATCTCCCCATCTCCCCATCTCCTTACTCCCCACCTTCCGGTGCATTTTGTTCAAATAGTAGCAGTTCAATGCCGTAATACTTTTTTGTTCGCCCTATTGGCTTCATACCCAATCTTTGAGTTACACGGATTGAAGCATGATTTTTTGGGTTTACTACTGCATAAATTACTGGCAAATTCAAGACATTAAATCCGTATTCGAGCATATTTCGTCCTGCTTCGGTTGCATATCCTTTACCCCAAGATGCTCGCCGTAAGTGCCAGCCTACTTCATAATCTTGAGTGGCTAAGCCGTCTTTGTCGGGCAATGGTTTGAGAAGAATAGTTCCGACAATTGTTGCGGTTTCCTTTTCGACAATTGCCCAAGATCCGGTACCATTTTTACGTCGTTGCGATCGCTCTAGATTATCCACCAAACGCTGACGCTGTGACTCAATACTTGTCACGCGAGAACCATTACCAAGAAAATAGGTAACTTCGGGGTCACTATAAATAGTAAACGCTTGTTCGGCATCGCGTTCGGGTATCCAGCTGCGAATTATTAAGCGATCGGTTTCTAACAGGTTTGTCATCTTAGCCTTTGACTAAACAAAGTTACTCTTGTGCAAGACATTAAGACGATATTTTAAAAGTAGTGGATGAAGTAACCACAACTTGAGATCCTGCAAAATTCTCCTTAAAAAAGAGGAAGTTAAGAAAGTTATTCCCCCTTTTTTAAGGTTTGTTCTGGTGGATATCGATACAACGGTAAAGTTTACAAACATCCTCCAAGATAGTTATGGTTGAGCAGTCAAAAGCAATAGGCACAATTACACAAGCATAATACATTATTGCTGCTCATCGAATTGGTTATGCAACAGCAAATTCTGAATCTTTCCTCAGTTCCTCAGACCGGAATCCTAATACAATCCGATCCTTTGGTATACCTGCCCTGACGAGTTCC
This sequence comes from Nostoc sp. ATCC 43529, assembly GCA_003326205.1. Taxonomy (GTDB): domain Bacteria; phylum Cyanobacteriota; class Cyanobacteriia; order Cyanobacteriales; family Nostocaceae; genus Nostoc. The sequence continues at coordinate 80,384 of LWTK01000051.1, read as the reverse complement.
GTTGCAATTCCCTCTTCGGTACCATCACGTTGAATCCAAATTTTACCATCAATAATATCAACATGAATCAGGCAGCCATGAACGCGACGAGTCACAGCAGGAGACAAGTCATAGGCTGGTTCTCTTCCCAAAATCATTAAGAGATAGCGATCTTGTTCGCTATCGAAAACTGTTTCAAATTGAATATTACCTGTACTGAACGGGATTTTCGTATGTTCAATCAAAATATTCCGAATTAACTGTCTGTATTGCTCCAAGGTATCCATCTGAAAATAACCTCTTGCTCTAGCTGAAATACAACGACATTAACTTTGTAATCTTCTACCAAAAGTTTAGCAATTGGCTCATCAAAGATATCAGCGTATACTTCGTCACGGACGGCGAGATAGAGGACGTGATCGGGATTGGTTCTAATCATCACAGAACGGTATGCAAGATACTGTCCCAGCGCGTGTTCGAGATCTGTCATGTCGGATACACTACGAAATGTTTTAATTTCAACGGCTATCCGCTGTCCTTCTTTTTCAGCAGCAATCAATTTCTCTGCACCCAGATCGACATACATATCCCTTTTTCCCCACTTCAGATGAAAAGGATCGTCGGTAATCGTCCAGCCATCTTTGATTAGAGCAGTTTTGACATTCTGATGATAGCGGTCTCTAATTGGCATAAATTACTCAAATAAGGAATTACAAATTAATACCTTCGGCTTTTGCCACTTCTAACATTGTCTTTAACACCGAATCTGGATTTAAACTAATAGAATTAATTCCCTGTTCAACTAAAAACTGGGCAAATTCTGGGTAATCACTTGGTGCTTGTCCGCAAATACCGATTTTGCGATCGCATTTTTTCGCGGTTTCTATGGCCATTTTTACCATTCGCTTCACACCTTCACTCCGTTCGTCAAACAACCGCGCCACCAAGGCTGAATCTCTATCTAACCCCAATGTCAACTGAGTTAAATCGTTGGAACCAATGGAAAAGCCATCAAATACCTCAGCAAACTCTTGGGCCATAATCACATTACTGGGCAATTCGCACATCACATAAACTTGCAAGTCATTAACACCTTGCTTTAAACCATTTTTTGCCATTTCTGCTAACACTAACCGCCCTTCATCGGGAGTGCGACAAAAAGGAATCATGGGGATAACATTCGTCAAACCCATTTCTTCGCGTACCCGCTTCAAGGCTTGACATTCTAATGCAAAAGCTTGTCTGTAACCATCATCATAGTAACGCGCCGCCCCCCGCCAACCAAGCATGGGGTTTTCTTCATCGGGTTCAAATTGTTGACCGCCCAATAAATTCGCATATTCATTACTCTTAAAATCTGACATTCGCACAATTACTGGTTTGGGATAAAATGCTGCGGCAATTCTGCCGATGCCTTGGGCTAATTTATCCACAAAATATTGAGGTTTTTCGTCATAAAGTGCGGTCAATTTAGTAATTTTATCTTTGACAAATTCATCTTTTAATAAATCATATTGAATCAATGCCATTGGATGAACTTGGATTTGGTTAGCAATAATAAACTCTGTCCGCGCTAAACCGACTCCATCGTTAGGAATTGCGGATAAACTTAATGCTTCTTGGGGATTACCCACATTCATTAAAATTTGCGTGCGGGTGCGGGGTAAATTTTCTAGGGCGACTTCTTCAACTTCAAAAGGTAATAAACCTGCGTAAACTTTTCCTTCTTCGCCTTCAGCACAAGAAATTGTGATTTCTTGCCCATTTTTTAAGACATCTGTAGCATTGCCACATCCAACGATCGCAGGTACACCCAATTCTCGCGCAATAATCGCGGCGTGACATGTCCTACCACCAGAATTAGTCACAATTGCACTGGCACGTTTCATAATTGGTTCCCAGTCCGGGTCAGTTCTTTCTGTTACTAAAACTTCCCCTGGTTGAAATTGTTCTAATTTTTGAACATCTAAAATTAAACGTGCTTTTCCTTGACTAATTGCTTCTCCAATGGCGCGTCCAATAACAAGAGGCTGTGGTGAGTGGGAAGATTTTTCTCCATTCCCTACTCCCGATTCCCTATTCCCTAATAAACGATAAGTCCGCAACACATTTCCTTTCTTCTGCGATTGCACTGTTTCGGGACGTGCTTGGACAATAAAAAGTTGTTTAGTAATTCCATCTTTTGCCCATTCGATATCCATTGGTGTGTAAATGCCGTGGGTTTTGGAATAATGGTCTTCAATTAAACACGCCCAAGTTGCTAATTCTAAAATCTCTGCATCGCTGAGGGCAAATTTGCCTCTTTCTCTAAAAGTAACAGATACATTTTTAGTAAATTTAGAGCCGTCATCATAAATCATTTTTAATTCTTTACTGCCCAATTTTTTATCAATAATTGGGCGAAAACCTGCTTTTAAAGTTGGTTTAAAAACATAATATTCATCTGGATTGACTGACCCTTGGACGACATTTTCACCTAAACCGTAGGCGGCTGTAATTAGCGCTGCATCTTTAAAGCCGGTTTCTGTGTCAATGGAGAACATTACCCCAGAGGTTGCTAAATCAGAACGCACCATTTTTTGTACGCCAACGGCAAGGGCGATGCTAAAGTGATCGAATCCTTTAGTATGGCGATAGGAAATGGCGCGGTCTGTGAATATGGAAGCAAAGCATTTATGACAAGCTGCTAAAACTCCTTCTACACCGACGACATTGAGGTAAGTTTCCTGTTGTCCGGCAAAACTGGCGTCGGGAAGATCTTCGGCGGTGGCGCTTGAACGGACTGCGACATCTGTCTCTGCATTGTATTTTTCACAGAGACTTTGATAAGCTGCGGCGATCGCCTGTCGCAATTCTACAGGAAATGGCGTGTGGATTAAGAGCGATCGCGCTTTTTTTCCCCGTTCTCGTAAATTTTTCACATCCTCAACATCCAAGTCAGCAAATAATTCCCGTAGCTTTGTTTCTAACCCAGCTGATTCGATGAAATAACGATAAGCATAAGCAGTAGTAGCAAATCCAGTAGGTACATTAATCCCTTTAGGTGTTAATTGTTGAATCATTTCACCTAGTGATGCATTTTTCCCCCCAACTAAGGGAATATCACTAATACCAACTTCATCAAACCAGAGAATGAGCGATCGCTCTTTGGATGATGGAGACAAAGTGCTTGTAGATACTAAAGTCATATGTATTACCTCTTAATGTAATGTGTCTGAAGTCCCTAATTATTGCTACCTAATTGACCGCCGAAAATAAATTTGACATATTTTTACTTTGATCCCACTGAAGTTTATTGAGAAATATAACACCAACAGGGTTTGCTCCTCTTGAGAGGATTTTCGCTATTAGCGGTATATTTCTAATCTATGGCGGCTTTTGCGACTAGTAGTATATTCTTCCCACATTTAATTGTAAATTTTGCAGCCAGTCCCGTCAGAGTAACGTGATTTTACATTCTGCAATTAAGTGCCAAGCTATAGTCCAAAAATAGCAATTATTCGAGATAATGGCTGTATAGCAATATTAGATACAATCGACAATGGGGCAATTAGAAAGACTGCTGCTCATGGCAGAAGATGAGCTAACTGAGTACAGTACTGATGCTCGTAAAATTGAAAAACTACGCCGGAAGATAGGTTTATCAGTATCAGCAGCCGAACAGCGGCAAGTTAAAGAGGCATTATTAGCTACAAATAAGTCTAATATGATTACTCAACTTGTCGAAGAACAAAGACAAACCGTAGCCTTACCATTTTGGGGAATTGCTGGGTTAGGTTTATTGTTGGGAATTTCTTTAAATCAACCCATAGGCTTGTTAGCCGCTGTCGCTGGAACTGTATCAGCTTACAGAATTCAAAAATGGGGTTGGCAATTGCAAGCAAGGCGTTTATTGTTACAAACACTAGAAGATATTGAAGCGCGTGTTGCTCAACCGAATAAATAATATTACAGCGTTTTTCATCTATTTGAACCACAATCCCCGGTAGGGGCGCACAGCTGTCATTGGTGTCAACTTAAGCCCAAAGCTATATCGGACAGGCGTTTTGCAAATCCGTCACGCCCTCATCCCCTAACCCCTTCTCCCACAGGAGAAGGGGAATTTAATTTCTGGCTCCCCTCTCCCAAAGAGAGAGGGGCTGGGGGTGAGGGCAAAACCTTGTCACAAAGCGAGTTTCACGTTAAGTTGACACCAATGCACAGCTGTAAAGCCCCTACAACGTGGTCTATTTACCTGAAAATAGCTGTAAGTTGATTATCGTTCAATACTGTTCGGTTAAGCCAAGAGACGGCGATTTATCGCGTCTTCTTTTCTTTACGTGCAATAAAGACCGCATGACCCGGTGATAGTTCATATTCACCATAACTACGGCTGGTTTGCACCTCGAAACCTAGCTGCTGGAGTGCATTTGTAATAGTTGTTGTCTCGTATAACCGCTGGTGGTGTACTTCGTCATCTCGCCTATAATGTTGGCCTATTTTGCGGAAAGTAATAATTCGACGAGTCAAAGTTTTTTGTTCTCCATCCTCGTGCTTTTCAACGAGTACTACCCAGTCTTCTCCTTTAGTGAATCCTTTGGTTGTGGTTTTATCTCACGCAGAGGCGCAGAGTCGCAGAGAGTAAGAGTTGAGAAGAGTTGATTTTTGAATTTCATATTCAAATTCAGCAACGCCAAATTCTCTGCGTCCCTTTGCGCTTACCTCTGCGCCCCTTTGCGTTGAAATCTGCCCGAATTCAACAAACGACATCCCGAATTCAATGAACGATACCCCGAATTCAACAAACGACATCCCGAATTCAACAAACGACATCCCGAATTCAATGAACGACATCCCAAATTCAATAAACGACATCCCGAATTCAATGAACGACATCCCAAATTCAATAAACGACATCCCGAATTCAATAAACGACATCCCGAATTCAATAAATGACAGAATCTCGGTGCTGGATTTCGTTCCTCAAACACTTATTGCTAAATCAATTTTTTATGTCTCGCCCTCGTCGTAACTTTCAACCAGGCTTTTGCTACCACACCGCCCCTTTGGGGAAGTCAGGTATTGAATGTCGGAAATGTTGATTATTGGGTGGAAAAGTGGGCTGTAATAAATGTTTAAAAACTTGTGAAAGCCTTATATGTTACAGTTTACAAGTCTTGATGCCAGAGAAGAGAAGAGAGGTAATCCTGTCGAAATACTTTCTGTACTGTGCATTTTGAATATGTATCAGAGGTAAATACCCCTTAGAGGCACTTATATCAAACTTTACTTGTTCAAACCATCTTTGATCCACTCTCCATCCCACGCGATCGCTAAATCTTAAGAAGGCTTCGTAATTTTTGTCATCTCTATCCATAAATCTACCACCGAAACGAGCATAAATCCATCCGAGAGAGAGAAGCAGAACCTTGTTAAAGGGCCAATTTGCTTGATTTCCTTCCAAGATTCCACCACACTCAAGAAAAATTTCTTTTTGAACGCTAAAACCAAAGTGTCCATTGCTGTACTGTACCCAGAGTTGGTCAATAGTTCTCAGGTCTTTACAAGGAAATTGCCGAATGTCATCCAAGCCTAAATAGCCTTGTTTTTCTCGCCCTGCTACCTGAAGCATAAGTCTATCAGTTTCTTTATCAGCCTCTTGCCACATACCTGCTGCTAGGTAATAAGCTAGTTGTTCGTAAAGAGTAGATACTTGAAACCGAACGAGCCGAATTCCTTGTTTATCAGCGTACTCTTTATCTTCCTCACAGGGATGCTGTTGTCGTTCTGTTTGTGTCGCTTGTCTGTAGCAGATTCCCGGTTCGCCTAACTCTTTGCGACTTCTTAAGCTCAGCCAAGCACAAAAACGATTAGCATCCCAAAAATTAATATAAATTACAGGTTTGCTAGCTAGTTTTTTATTTGCGAGAGTATTAGGAGAATTTGTCTCATTCAAAAACAGTTGATATTCTGCACAAGTTATGTAACTGCTATCATAAGCTTGGCTTTCTTGTTCAGAATAGCTGTCTAAAGTCTGCAAATCTTGATTCAACTGACTCAGGCGGTAAGCCAGCTTCACCTCAGCCGCCAAGGTAAATTCATCAAGCTTATCAGATTCTAATCCCTGCTCTAATTTAGCTTTTAGCTGGTCTTGAATTACTCTATCAATTTGTTGGGCTTCTTTGCCTTGCCAACATTGGTAGACAAGAGTTAGCACTGGTATTGTTGCATGATTCAGAGCAGCTTGAATTAAGTGGGTTGCATCAGTTTGCGCCACATAAAAGCGAATTGTTTCTCTCCACCAAGCAAATTTTTTATCGTCGGCTAATGCCTCTACTAATATTGTTTCTTGCTTTGTTTTCTCAATTTCCACAGCAGCTAAATATTCTTGAAAAGTTTTGTGAGCAAACTCATATATTTCCTCTTGTTCTCTCTCACTCAGCAACTCCCGCACGCCGATATCGTCTTTTTTGATAAACTGCTCTGGGGAAAGGGTTTGATTAGGAAATCTGTCTAACTTTTCTTGAATAAATTATTTAGCTTCTTTAAATATCTTTTCACTGCTAGAAGTTTCATCTAAAGTAAATGCCTGGGTATTTTCTTGCATCAATTTCAGCGATAATGACTTTAAAACAACTTGTTTTTGCTCGGCTGAAAGAGATGTAGATAATCCTTTACTTCGCTGCCGTCCTTCTAACAATACCCGACAAATATCTTGATATAAATCTACTCGCTTTGTAGACAAAGTAACTTCACTATCATGGGTGATGGCAATCATATTTAGCAACAGGGGATTCGTTGCCATCATTTTTAGAGATGGAGATGCATCAATTTGAGCAATCAGATTATTTGCCGATTTGATGGCACTGTCTCGAACTCCCAAGTCTTTTTTCAGGAGATGTTTGTGCCATTTTCAGAGGAACAAAAAGATTTTCCAGTCGCAAAGTCCCCCGATTAATTCCCCGAATTTCATATTCCTGACAGTCAAACTTTAGTCGTTCGTAGTATTTGCCTTCAAAGTCAGAAGTTACCTTTGCCCACAAATTCAAAAATATTCTTTCAACATTATTTAATATCCAGTCCAGCAATTTATCGATGCGTGGAGCCAGCTTATTAGCAACCTGAATCAGTAGCCACAGAGCAAACGCTCCTATCACGCAAAGTCCAGCTTCTTTCCATTGAGATTTGCGTGCGAAATCAACTGCAACCGCAATCAAAGCCGCAGGCGTTCCTAAACTGACAAGCTTGGAATCTAGGATTTTCCAAAACCCTTCTAGCGTCAAGGGAGCATTTTGGTCTTTCGAGTCTTCTGCCATTTTGGATTTGTAGACGAAAGTCTGTTGATAGAAGTGAGTATAAGCGATCGCTCTGTTGCAAATAAAGCAGCGATCGCGTTTCTTCTTAAACTCCAATCACTGACGTTCTGATTACAGATAATGCGATTATATATTCCCAAATTAGCTGGGAAAAAAGCGATTGCTACTCAAATAAACACTACAAAATTAATAAATCTCTTATCAAATTAGAGGCAGATAAAGAGTGGTATCGTTTAGAAACAAAGGGAATTTCTCTTGAGCCTATAACTGCTGCTTGATGAGGACTCTCAAGCAAAGTATCTGGTCAATGAATGGAATTATTAACTCCTCCCCATTTCCACCCCAACCTTTGCTAAATTCTCCCGCACAGCCATACACCGAACATGCTCAACACCCCAAACTCGTTCACAAATTTCTAAAGCTTCCAAATAAAGAGATTTTGCTTCACTATAACGCCCCGTTGTCCGATAAATTTCAGCTAAATTATTGAGACTTTCTGCAACATTAGGATGATTTTTTCCCAACAAAAGCTTATCAAGTTCCAAGGCTTTTATACATAAAGGTTCCGCTTCTTGATAGCGTCCCTGTTCCCGATACAAATAACCCAAAGCATAGATAGTATCTGCTAAAAGCGGATGCGCTTTTTGTAATACGCGCTGCTTCAGTTCCAAAGATTGCAAAAATAAAGATTCTGCCTCATTGTAGCGTCCTTGAGCGCGGTAGATTAAACCTAAATTGTGTAAATCTGTAGCAACGTCTGGATTTTCTTCTCCCAAAAATTGCTTATCTAATTCTATAGCTTGTTGCGACAAAGGTTCAGCTTCACTGTAGCGTCCTTGATGGTAATAAAGTAGAGCTAAATTATTCAATATCAGAGCAACAGAAGGATGATTTTCGCCTAGTAAACCTTTGGCAATTTCTAAGGAGCGTAGATACAAAGGTTCTGCCTCATCATAACGTCCTTGTTCGTCATATAATAATGCCAAATTATTCAGACTAGCGACAACATCAGCATGATTTTCTCCCAACAAGCGTTTCCTCAATTCCAAAGCTTGTTGGTAGAGAAGTTCTGCTTTGCTATATTGTCCCGTAGATTTGTAAATTCCTGCCAAATTATTCAAGCTAGTAGCAAAAGTAGGATGATTTTCACCTAATAGGCGTTTCCTTAATTGTAAAGCTTGTTGATATAGTGGTTCTGCTTCACTATAGCGTCCTGTTGCACGATATAAACCTGCTAAATTGTTGAAGCTAGCAGCTAAGTCTATTTGCAAACCTAATTCATTTTGCAATTCAATCGCGTGACGCCAATACTTGATTGCTAGTTCTTGTTCTTCTTGATAATTTTGAGATTCACCGCGTTCTAATCTGCTGCGATAAATATCGCCCAATCTTGAATATAAAGTAGCCAAGCTGGGGTCTTTAGTTCCTCGTTCGTGTTCGATATTATCAATCAGCCTTTGCAAATCTTGAATAGGCAAGAAAAAAGTATTATTTTCATTAGTATCTGTGCTGGCTAATTCTGTGTCTCGAAAAACAAAGCGTATAGGTTCTAATTCTTTACCAGCAATAGCATTTGTCTTTTTAGATGAAAATCGAAATACACCGTTACGCCAACTCCAAAAATCAGGAGCTTTTTTACTCAAATTAATTAAAATTTGATTAGTTACCCAAAGCACAATTCCAAAAGGAAAATCGCGCAATCCTTCCCTTGTCCACTGTAAATAACCAAAAAATTTCTCCTGTTCTGATTGTTCCTGTCCTAACCTGAGAAAATAAAGTTGTTCGGCACCCGTTACAGTAATTATCGCAGGTTGATGCTGACGCAGATATTCTTCTTGTTCTACGAGTTGGTTAAGAGCAGCTTTTAAACTTGGTTCATGACGCGCTAACATCACTCGATATGCACGAAAATTAGGTTCGAGTTCGGCTTCATATTCAGCGATAATTTCATCACGAAAATTAGGATCGTCACAGACAGCAATCAGTAAATTTAATCCGTGGGTTTGAGCTTCAATAGAAACAATTAAATCATCATACGCATCTTGATTTTCTCCTTCATCATCTAAAAAATCTTCATTGAACATCAATAGCTCCCTGCCTTTTTAAGCTTTCTATAATAATTGGATGAACATCGTACCATGTTTCTTCAGTGCGATATTCTAGGACATATAAACCATGTAGCAAATCTAAAAACTCAGCTTGTTTGGGGTCATTGGGCATAAATTGTTCATAAATACTTTGCAAGATATCGATATCAGTTTTTCCTAAACGAATGGAAAAATCATTGCGAATTTTATTGATTGCTTGGGCGAGAATTTGATCGTCAATGAAAACTTCGGCGTTGGGATTTCGTCGAATCATCCGCAAACAAATACGGCAACACTCTTTAGAAATGCGAATTAACTCTCGCAATACACCGCCACTGTAAATTACAATTTTTTCAGCGGTTTCTGGTGCTATTAATTGACTCGCAATACGCTTGCGTAAAACTTCACCGAGAATCTTTGTTGCTTCTGGACGCGGTTGAGCATTAGGAAAGCGATTTTTACCTTTATCAAAGATTTTGAGGACAGGCATTGCTACAATTTGGTCGTTAGTTTCTGTAGCAATTATTGTACTGATAAATGTTTCTCGAAGAACTGCAATAGGTATTGTGTAGATAATCCGAAAGTTCGGTTGACAGAGAGCTTTAATGTTATCTTTATAAATTTCGTTAACTCTACCTAAATCGAGTTTATCCAAATCATCAATAATCACTAAAACATCTTGTTTAGTAGCAGCTTGAATCAAAGCAGCAATTTCGTTAATTCTAGCGACTAAATCTGAGATTTTGCGTTCAAACTCTTGTTTAATTTCATCACGGACGCTAGCATCAGCTTTTAATTTAGAACTAATCAACTTCAGCAGGTCAAAACCTATTTCAGCCTCTAGCTGTAAATTTAATTCTTCAGTGCGAGTGCGGGTAGCAAACCATTTATAAAGAGCTTCCTTAGTGCTTTGAGGAATATCAACTCGGCGTGCTTCTGCTTCTGCCATTAAATTCACTGCAATGGCAAACAGAATATTAATATGGTTAACTGCTGACATTTCAATTTTGTCAGCAATAGAAAATAGAACTACAAAATACTTATTCTGAATTTGCCTGCTAAATTCAGCCAACAAAGTTGACTTACCACAACCGCGATGTCCTGTAAAGACAATTTTGCCATCTTTATTAGGACTGTCTTCAACTAATTGGTTGAGGTCTGCAATCAAATCATCCCCATATTCGACTCTAAATCTTTCCATTTCGTTCTGTTCCATTAACGGAAACAGTTCGAGATTGCTGTATGCTTCCTGAAAGGAGTTTAATAGTTCTTTAGACATTGGATAGTGCCGTAAACGTGCTAACTATTCATATAATGCCTCATCCTTTTTGTAGCAAAAGCTCAGTCTATGTCTAGGACAGACTATACCTATTTAATTTATCAAATTTCCTCAATAAATGACTACTAGGTGAGTAGTTTGTTATGTCTTAAAAATAGATGCTCTATTGATCAAATGACAACCGATAAATAAGTAATAGAGGTTAATAATAAATTAGACTGAATGATAGATTATACATTTAATTATTAACGACTAACAATAGATTATACATGTATAATAGTAAAACTTACTTAACAAATAAAGAAAATAAAATTTTCAGTTAGAAAAATAAATTTTTAGTGGAATGAGGCGAAGTACACTATAGCCGATGAGATTGTAGCTGCTGTTACTAGAGGAGTCCGGTTCCATTCCTAAATATACTTGTGTGGATAGGGAACAGGGAACCGGGAACTCTTAATAGGAAAAACAGAGTAAAAGTGTACCTCTTATACCAGTGCGATCGCATGATGTTTCATAGCTTGTATCATCAATGCGATCGCAGTCTAATCTATAAGTGAAAAAATTTGGTTTTTATCTGTTTATAGAAGCTTACAAATAACTAGGCACAAGGGTCTTATATTTGGGGCGTAACATTCCACCAAGAGCTTCATTTCTCAAAAGTTCTAAAACTGACAAGCGGTCTTCGTCAAGAATACGGCGTGTGGTGATGCGATATGGGTAACACCTCATAAACATATTTGTAAAGTGCGTACCGTAATGAATATAGTCATCATTTGATGAATCAAACAATGGACGGACACAAGCTTGAAAATTAGGTTCATGGAAGTAAGCTAATGCAAATCGCTCCCTTGTGTTCAATCTAACTTTGTGTGGAGTCGAAAGTAAGTAGTTATGAGTCATGAACTGGAGAATATCACCAGGAAATACCGTTAGTACTTTTGGTACCGGTTTGACAAATGTCCAGGGTTGATCGTTTTCATACATACCTGCTGAACTTTCATCTGACAGCCAATTTCTGTTTCTCTTTTCTCCTTCCACCGGAGGACGCACATATAGACCACCCACATCATCTTGAGCTGCAATTACCAATAGTCCGTAATCAGTATGTGCGCCAATTCCTCTAGTCGATTTTTCAGAGAGTGCTGGGAATCGTAACACTCGCATGTGGTGCCAACCATCCCTAGTCAATTTCGTTAAAGCATCGATGTCATCTAGTTCTAAGCCAAGAGCTACTAATTTCAGCAATTTCTCACCCATTATCCCCAGCTCGTCCATAAATGCTTTCATATTTTGATGATAGTTATTATCAGGCCAAGGTACCGAGCCATGACATGGCCATTGGGCTTGTACCCGCACATCATCTAGTCGAACATCTTTGCAGATAGTAAATATTTCAGAATAATCGGACTCCCCAGCGGTGATTTCTTCGCCTGAAGCAATATAGCCGCTGTAAGTCAGATTGCTAATGCATTGAGATTTGAAATCTAATGGCATCCGAAAGAACCTTTTGCTGGCTTCAAATGCGTTCTCGGTCTTTCGAGTTTGTATTGCGTTTGTTGCCACTTGAAAAATTCCGTCAGTCCTCCATGCTTGAATCATCTGATGTGCTAGGTCAATATCAGATTGACTTCCAGTAATGGATTTAGGCAGGTCAAATGTTTGCAAGTCAGTCATTGCAATTTCCTTGAGTATTTATGTGTCAAAAAAAGGTTCGATCGACTATTGGCGCAGCGTTAAAAACATTGTTACTGCTTGTTTTCACAGCTAGCTAGTTGTGAGAATTGCAGCTGACTGTTGCGCTCTAAAGATGAAACCTGACGTTCGACTTTTTGTAAGCTTACAAAAAGGAACTTGAGATTAATAAGATTGCTAAATATCTAATGAAAATAATTTACAGAAAATGAATTTTGTTGTCGCTAGTTGAAGTATTTGTTATTTCCCTGGCATTGAGTATTGTTTTAACCCCACCGCTGGCTCAGTTGCTTCCTCAACTTTCGATTAGGGTTAAAATTCGATTGGTATACGTATATACCACAAAACTCTTTTTTAGGCATCCCCCCATTGTAAAATTGAATAGCCATAGTAGATGCCAAGTATGAGCAAACAAGCGCAGAACGAACGATTAATCCAGGAGTTGCAGCAGCGGATTGCACAATTGGAGCAAGAAAATCGACAGTGCCACAGTGTTCAGCAGGCAATGTTTGAAGAACAACAACGATCGCAAAAATTAGCACAAGCAGCTCAAGAACGGGCGGCGCAAATGGCTAAGGCGAATGATGCTTTGAGACGCTCAGTGAATGTGTTAGCCACAGAATCCGACCTCAATCTATTTATTGGACATGTTCTACGGGTTGCTGCTGAACAATTTGATTCTCCACTGGCAGAATACTGGCAGGTAACTAATCCAAATATTGGTCGAGTAATCGGCTGGTGGGGACATCACCGAATACATGGTTTCGGGGAGGAACACAATCATCCTGCAAAAGAACCGGGTGTCTTTTTTCCAACCCATATGCTTGAGAATGGGCAGCTTAGCACTCGCCGGACTCATTTTGTTTTACCCTTCGATCGTGCGGTTGAACCTATAGAAAGAGAGTTTCCCTGCGATCCAGAAGCTTGGTATGCAGCATATAACGCCCATTTGCAACTCAACTTACCTTTGGTAATCGGAGAGACTTGCTTTGGATTAATCATTTTTTGGTTACCAAGCGATCGCTCGTTTACAAAACAACAAGTTGAACTCGGTTATGCCCTTGCTCAACAAATTACCTTAGCTATTCGCCTTTGCCAGCTGGCAGATGAAGCAAAAGTTTCAGCAGTTGCCCGCGAACAAGAAAAAGCAGCTCAACAGCAGGCAGCTGAACTGGCAAAAGCCAATCAAGCATTGAGGCGCTCAATTATACATCTCACAACTGCCAAGAGTCTGCATTCTTTCTTAGTTGCGATTTTACAAGAAGCTTGTCAAGCAAGTGGAGCAACCTCCGCATGTGTATTTGTTTATGAAGCTTCCTCAAATTCTCTACGAATGAATACTTTAATTTTAGAAAATCAAGTTATAGATATTGCTAGCGACCCACGAGCAGCAATTTGGCATTCTCCTGTACCAGCAGACATCACCAAGGCATGGCAGATAATTAGCCAAGAGCGGAAAATCTTCTGGTGTAGCATTGACAATCCTGCACCAGAATGCTGGGAAATGGCTACTGCATGGCATTACCAAATCCAGCATCAAGCAAGTGCAGCAATTCCTTTATTAATTGGAGAGCAAGCCTTGGGCTTTCTGGGGCTGTCCTTCACCACTGCCGAACAACCCAATCAATCCAAGATCGAGCAATGCTCAACCTTGGCACAACACGCAGCACTGGCTCTGCAAATGGCCCAAATTGCAGAACAAGCCAAACATGAAGCCGAACAAACTGCTATTTTACAAGAACGCAATCGCATCGCCCGCGAAATTCACGATACCCTAGCTCAGTGCTTGACTGGAATCATCATTCAATTGCAAGCTGCTACCGATTCTCACAGCGCTAATCCCTTTAATCACGTTGTGACTGCCATTGAAATTGCTAAATCAGGGTTAATCGAAGCACGACGTTCTGTCCGCGCCCTACGTCCCCAATTACTAGAAGCTGTTAGCCTCGATGCCGCCTTGGCTCAACTGGCTAGTCAAATTCACAGCGACGGACTGCACGGTAATTGTCGCATCCTTGGTACTCCCTATCCCCTCCCTGTGGAAGTCGAATCTAATCTCCTCCGTATCGCCCAAGAAGCTCTTACTAACTGCATCCGCCATGCTAAAGCTACTGAAGTGAAACTGCATCTGGTTTACCAACCCGAACAAGTTACCCTGCGTATCAAGGATAATGGCTGCGGCTTCTCTACTAGCCTACCCACCCAAGGCTACGGTTTAGTGGGAATGGGCGAACGAGCTAGAGCGATCGCAGCCAATCTCACTATCACCAGCCAACCAAATCAAGGCACAGATGTGGCGGTTATACTATCAATTTCTCAAGTAGGCACTTAACCTAATAGCCATATTAAGTAAAAAAATTACATGCCAAGTGAAACACCAATTCGGATTTTAATTGCAGACGATCATCCTATTGTTCTCCAAGGGCTTTGTGTCTTAGTGGGACAACAACCTGGTATGACCGTCGTTGCAGAAGCAAAAAACGGCCGTGAAGCCGTTGAACTGTTTAGCACCCATCAGCCTGATGTTGCCCTGCTGGACTTGCAGATGCCTGAATTGACTGGGCTGGAAGCTTTACAATCTATCAAGAGTGAATTTCCTCAAGCTAGGATTATTATTCTTACCACCTACGATACTGATGAAGATATTTACCGAGCGCTGAAAGCCGGAGCCAAAGCTTATCTACTCAAAGATGCTCCTATTGCCCAACTCGTCAGTGCCATTCATACCGTTCATAGCGGACAAAAATACATCGCTGTTGAGGTAGGCGCAAAACTAGCTACCCGTATGGAAGGGCCACAGCTGAGCGATCGCGAACGGCAAGTCCTGATTCATCTAGTCAAAGGAATGAGCAATCAACAAATTTCCAAAGCCTTAAGCATCAGCGATGCTACGGTAAAGTTTCACGTTAACAACATTCTGAGTAAAATGGGTGTCAGCGATCGCACTCAAGCTGTAATTGAGGCACTCAAGCGTGGTCTTGCCAGTTTGAAATAACAACAATACCAAGTTGCATTCAAAAATACTAACTGAGATATTGGGAGATGGAGAGAAGAATACCACTCCACCAACTCATTGCCCAAGGTGTTATACCAATTCAAAATTCAAAATTCAAAATTCAAAATTAAGAAATACTTGTTTTACAAGGGTTTCTAGATTTGGATCTGTTTCAAATTTTTCGTTAATTGGTATTAAGTTTGAATGTAACTCGGTATAAATCTATGAAACGCTTGGTATTACAGAACGAACGGCATTGATAAAGTTTTGAGCATAATTATGCGTTGAAAAATCGAGGGCGCGTTGCCTAGCAGCGACTCCCGCACTTTGGGCGAATTCTTGCTCGTCAAGATAACGGAGAATAGCGATCGCTAATTTATCCGCATCGCCGTAAGGTGTTAATAGTCCATTAATCCCATCTGTAATAATCTCCGTTGGCCCCCCTGCATCGCCGGCTATTACAGGTTTTCCCAACGCCATCGCTTCAATAATCACAATACCAAAGGGTTCTTTATCAGATGCATGGACAAATACATCCATCGCCTGCACCCATTCTGGAATATTGCGCTGTAAACCAGCCATAATTACTTGCTCTTTCAAGCCTAAAGCGGCGATTTCTGCTTTTAAAAAGTCCTCATAGTCCGGTTCCAAATCGTGCTTACCGCCAACTATTACACAATGGGCATCGGGATATTGCTGTAAAATTTTGGGCATTGCTTGTACCAATACGTGCATTCCTTTCCATCGTTGCAATCGTCCGACAATTCCAATTAATGGCCCGTGCAGAGGTAAGCCCAACTTTCGCCGTGCTTCTTCAGGAGAAGGTAAAGCATCAGGTTGAAATCGGTCTAGTGCTACGCCAGGATAGACCAAGGGTGTTGGTCTGTGGGGCCAAATCTCTGCTTGTGCTTGCTTGCCATCTTGGGAGAGAGTGATGATTGCCTGCGCTGGGATTAAGGTAGCAAGGCGTACTAACCAAGTTTTATCGCTAGGTACTTCTAGCTGATACCACACAGCAGGTAACCCCGCCAACATCGCCGCTAAGCCTCCGGATATGTGCGTTATCCACATCCAATTAACGATTATATCTGCATTTTCCTCGCGGGCGATCGCTGCTATCCGGAAAACAGCAGCGATAAAACGGTGAATTTGGCGTAAACGTCCACTTTCCACAACTCTTGTTTCAATGCCAAGGGACTTTACTTGCTCTACCATCGGGCCGTTTTCTAAAAATATCACTAGCCACTCGACACCAGCATTACGTCCCTGCTGCATCAAATCCCAGAGCATCATTTCACCGCCGCCTCGTTGTTCGGCTAGTGGCATTACAATAATTACTTTCATAATTTCAACCTGTTCAATAATTTGTCTCGCGCAGAGGCGCAGAGTCGCAGAGAGGAAGAGTTGAGAATATTTATCTAAATTGTCTTGAAAAACTCTTGATTCTCTCTCTGTGTCTCTGCGCCTCTGCGTGAAAAATTTTCTTGAAGATAATATTTATGTCCTGCCATAGCCATAGCTAAAAATCCCCAAAGAATCATACCTGCTACACTCAACATCCCACTACCAATAACTAGTTGTGTTGCAGAGCTAATACCAATGGCGCGGGCAGCACTGATAAAACTATCAAAACGACCTTCACCATATTTGCTAACACTAATAATTAACAAGATTAATCCACCCATGTAAAAGCTGGCTCCAAACCAACCAAGGGTAAAAAACATATCTAGAATGCCGCTGTCAATTACCACTACTTCTATTTGACCGGTTTTTTCGTTGACTTTCCAGATATTTCCTAATCCGTTACCTAAAGCATTAGAAAGAGCTAGACTCAAGTTTTTGTCGTAACTTTCCGATCTATCTCTAAAACTATTATCTTCTTCCAGATTAGAAAAAGTTTCCAAACGAGCTGACACAACCTCAGAAATTGGCTCGATGGTTGTTAATGGCAGAACACAAATTGCCATTACTACAATTATGGTTATTAAGCGCATTTGAATTCGCGTTTTAACTGAACCCACAATCATAATTATTCCTAATAACCAGCCGCCCCAGTTTGTACGGGCTTGTGTCAATAAAAAGGATAAATAACCAACGGCTGAAGCAGGAAAAATTAAACTTCCGGAACTAGTAAATAACAACAGTAACCCAGCTTGCATAACGGAACCAAAGGGACCGACTGAATGCAATGTACTCCAAACGCGCATCCCAAAAGGCACGGGATTCCCAGAACTCATGAATAGTTTTGATTCTATGAGCCAGTATCTATCCCACTCAGGAGCGACAACAAATTGGTATACACCATAGGCTCCTAAAATTAACACACACCACAGGAATGTTCGCTGAAAATTTTGACGATAGGTAGGATAATCTCGCCAGTTAATAAATAAGTGAAAAGCAAAAATAATTGGGCCTAGCCAATCCAATAAACCACGGGCTACGGGAACTGGTGCGTTGTAAATTAAACCTACTAAAAAGCCGTAAAAGACTCCAATAAAAGCCAAAATAAACGGCAAACCCCCTTGATAATAGGCGCTTTTAAAGCGTCTTAAGAAAGTGGCAATGGTGACAAACACCACTAGATAGGGTGCTATCAGCATTTGGCGGGTAGGGTCCCAACCCACTCGATAATCAACTAGGCGGGTAGCTAAGGGTGTGAGAAAGCATATCCACCAAGTAAAACCGATGTAGAGAATGGGATGGCGCAAGTATAAAAACACGGCTACTACTAAAGCTGTCACCGGATAAATTAGGCGCAATGCAGCAGTAGCACCAGCAAAATAGCAAACTACAGTTAATAGGAGAAAGCCGGCGATCGCCATCCAACCCTGTGGCGATCGCTCCTCAGGAGAATAGCTTTCTTGTGAAAAACTATTGTAAAGTATCTGTTTGGAAATCATTCAATTTTGGATTTATACAACAGAATTCAGAATTCAGAAGTTAAATAGTTTTGATTCCTAGCGTTTAGGTTTAGCTTGTATATTTGGCAAACTACAAATAAGCTATAAATTAATTTGGCAATTATATTCTTTAATTCTGAATTATAAATTCTTTATATCCTTGCCAACGTCCACGCCAAGATGCCAATAGCTTTTTACTTGCCAAGTGTCCTTGGCTGGGTAAAAATCTCAGCCATTGGATTAAGCCAAAACTATCGCAGGTTCCAACTAATATTGACCATAATAAAAATACAATTCGGCGAATAAATGACAGGTGTTCTAATAAAACTAGGGTTTCATTATGAACTAAATTAATCAAGGCAATTTCATTAAAATTATTTCGCAAATCTTCATCAAAACGTTGTGCTGGGTAGTGTTCTACAGCAATGTTAGGGTCGTAAATTATCTTCCAGCCAGCTCGCTTTAATGCCAGCGTGAATGCCATTTCAAAATGTACTTGCGCTCCTGTACCTCGCATCCGTTCGTCAAAGCGCAACTGCCTAATTGCCTCTTTGCGGAAACTCATGTTTACGCCTTTGAGAACATCAACTTCGCGGGGTTCTCCTATTCCCAGATGATGGTTGCCAATTACTCGTCCAAACCACTGCAATCGACCAACTATCAAGCGAGATTCGTCTTCTAATTTGTTGCCGTGATGTATCCAATCACGTCCACCAAGACCGCCAAGACGACTATCACAGGTAAAGTAAGCTGCAATACGTTCTAACCAATCGGGATGGGGTGCAGCATCGTCATCTGTGATGGAAAGAATATCGCCTTCAACTTGTGCCAGTCCGGCGTTGAGGGCTGCTACTACCCCTGGTTGTGTAACTTTCACAATATGTAGTGGCAAGTTGTGTGTTTTGAATTGCGCGAGAAATTCCCAAGTTTGTGCATCTGTATCGCGGACAACCACTATCACCTGATGGGCTGGTTTAGTTTGCTCCTGTAGCGCCAAAAGGCAGCGTGATAGGTCTTGTGGACGGCGATAAGTCGGTATGAGAACAGTGTTCCGCATTCTTGCTTAACTCCTCGAATAGATCCACATAAGTTTGTGCCATAGTAGTCCAGCTGTGTTGTTCTGCCACAGAACGAGCAGCTTGGCTCATTTGTTGCATCAGCGATTGTTCGCTGACTAAGGACATCAATGCTGTTGCCAATGCATCGATATCATCTGAGTCGGTTAAGACGATGCCACATTCTGGTGTTACTAACTCTGCACCCCCGGTAGCTGTGGCAGTAATTACTGGCAGTCCTGAAGCCAGTGCTTCTAACAATACCAAGCTACAAGCTTCATATCGGGAAGGAAAAATAAATAAATCTACCGATCGCATAATTTCGGGGATATCACGACGAAATCCGATAAAATGCACGTGATCGTTTAACCCCAAGGAAGTCGCTAATTGAGGGAAGGGACTACCTTCAATGTGACCTACCACTACTAGATGTAGATTAGGAACTTTAGTTAAGGCGTGTAGGACTGTATCTAAATTCTTCCTGGGTGTGCGGATGTCACCGGCGAACAGTGCTAGGGTGACATTTTCTAGTAAACCTAATTTTTGGCGGTCGCTTTCACCAGGTGTAAACTCTTCTAGGTCTACTCCATTGACAATTACGCGGATGCGAGAACGGGGTACACCAATGTTAATTAATTCCTGGGCTACCTTTTCGGATACTGCTACAACGACCTTAGCTTTTTGAAAAGCTTGTTTTTCCCAACGGGCATTAAAAGCAGTAAATAGCCACTGATATAAACCATATAAATCTCTGCGGTTGCGGGAAATATGAACTGGCGATCGCAACCACGAACTATGAACGAAATGTACGGCATTCACATCAGCAGCAGCCATATTAATCGCGCCATTAATTTTGATTAAATCAATGTCTGAGCGATGTTGACGCAACCAATTTGCACTTTTTTGGGCAAATATAAAATTACGTATAAATTCAGTGGGATAGCCTTTGACTGGAATTTTGACCCAATTAACTTGAGTATTATGTTCTAGTTCTGGTGCGATTTCACTTGCTAATAATGTTAGTTGATGACCGCGACGGATTGCTTCGTTAGCAACTTCGTAGTTTACTCGACCCTGACCATCACCTTTTTTTATTTTATGAGTAACAATGCAAAGTTTCATACACTGGGTTTTTGAAGAATAAAAGTTCACGCAGAGGCGCAGAGGCGCAGAGAGAGTTTAGGAGAGTTTTCTTTTCTTTGTGTCCTTGGCATCCTTGGCGGTTCGTTAAAAAATAATTTCTACAAATCACATGTAGAAACTATACTATTTCGATACTCCTATTAATTTATTTGCGAAAAATCGTGGAGTGAAGCTGAGAGTCAGCGCCACTAGAGTTCGCAAATTAAATTTTTGTTTTCTCAACGCCTGCCAAAAATAAGGACGTGCTGCGGCTACTTCTTCACTTCGCAACAAACCAATTCCCAATGTAGTATTTGCTTCCAACCATTTTTGTTGAAAGTGTGTTCTAAATTCTTGTAAACGAGAGTCTTTCATAAAGACTTCATAGCAAAACATTTCACTTTTAGCTTTGCGAATTTTTGCCTGTACATCTCGACTACCACTGAGCATGGTATCAGTTTGTTCGTGGGCACGATATCGTGTCAATCTTTCTGGATAATAGTAAGCACCACGACCAGATATACAGCAAAGGTAAGTTAAATATAAATCCCACATCCCACCAACTTCTGAGGGAATACTATCCCAATCAATAAAGTTATTGCGAATTACGCAAGATGCAGCAGTGGGTATACTTTTATCTATTAACCCAATTTTACAGAAAGATTGATGAATTCCTGGTGCTAGTTTGTCACGTTTAAAACCACGAGTATTTTCTTCAGTTCCAATATTATTAATTATGCCATTTGCATCTATGATATATTGGTCGCAAAACGCGATAATTAAGTCAGAATTTTCTTCTAATGGTGGTACAAGCTTTGCTAAAAAGTCTTGATTCCACATATCATCGTCATGGAGGCTAGCAACATATTGACCTTGCGCCATTTTGAAAGCGTGTTGCTGATTAGCAAGCATACCGACGTTTTGTTCGTGTCGCCAAAATCGAATGCGTGAATCATTAAAAGATTCGACAATGGCTTGGGGATTTTCTGGGCTGCAATTATCAGAAACAATAATTTCAATGTTTTGATAACTTTGTTGAACAGCACTAGCGATCGCTTGCTTAAGATACTCTGGTCTATTATAAGTAGGTATAATAACGCTGACTAATGGTTGTTGATGCAATGACATATTATTCTCTGTTAGTTTATTGAGGGGTTTGATATAACTTTTTCCCTGGATAATCAAATTCGGCTATTGTTTTTGCATAAATTGTTCGGAGATTATTTACATGGCAATTCATTGTAAATTCTCTCATCAATAAAGCATGACCTTGTACGCCCATGTCTCTACTTTTTTGATAATCTGTAGACAAATAATTAATAGCTTGGGACAGTTGTTTAATATCATTACCAGGAACAAGAATACCCGTTTCTCCATCTCGTAAATGTTCGGGTATTCCTCCGACTGCACTACCAATTACAGGACGATAACGAGCATAAGCTTCGAGGGTTACAAGACCGGCAGGTTCAGGCCAAACACTGGGAAAAATGACTGCAAAACACTGTTGATATAGCTGATTTATTTTATGGCGATCGCACCAACCATGCCAAGTAATGCGGTGATTCAATCCTAAGGTATTTGCTAACTTTTCTAACCGGGGTCGTTCCCATCCATCACCTGCAATATCAAGTTGAATTCGTGGGTTTGTATGTATTAAGGTTTTAATTAACCATTCCAAACCTTTATCAGAAACAATCCGACCAACAAACAAAATTCTCTGATTTTGGTGGACTTCTAAACTTAAGGGTTCAGTCGGTGTTTGCGGGAGAGAAATACCACAATGTACTGTTACAGTTTGTTCGGCTGGTATGCCATTTTTAATTAACTGTTGACGCACATATTCGCTATTAGCAATAAAAGTAACTTTTATCTTTTTTAAAACATCTAAAAACTGTTGAGTACCTTGAATCTCCCTGACAGTTCTTAATGGTTTACGGCTACCACATTTATCTACTAATTTACCCCAGGTACATCCCAGGTAGGAAAAGTTGCGATCGCAGATTGTTCGCTGTCCAGCTAAATACTTTGTACCGCTAGGACAATAAAGTGAGTGGTTATGAACGCTGAAAATTGTAGGACATTCACCTGTAAGCTGCAATAGTAAATCTGGGCTGTGGAGATGTAGTAATTTAAACTGGCTTTGGTCAATATTTTTGAGGGATTTTATCACGCGATCGCTAATATCAGGTGAACGATGTTCAAACAAAGAACCTAAATAAGTTTCAACACCTCCGCCTTCACCAACTTCAAAACTAGAGCATTGGTAAATCAGGTTTTCTCCAAACCTTTCCATGTGCAGTTGTTTAGCTTTATGCTTGAAATTATTAATTATTTTAGACATTAATTACTGCGTTATTCTAATTCTATTGCTTGTATATTTATAGCCTTTACTTCATCAGCTTATTTGCCGACATTAAACCAAAATTTGTGTCTTACATCGTTAACATAATGCCTAATAGCAATGTTTTTACTTGCAGATTTATCTTGATATATGAACTGATCTTCTACATTCAGAACATATTTCTTTGAGCATAAAGGCTGGCCATGATTGTCATGCATTGCCAGATGTACAATTGTTTGTTCGGTAAAATAACTAGGATGTTCTTGGAGATTTCCTAAACGTTCGATAGCAAAATTCCAGTCAAATTCATGCCTAAATAATATAAATCCGGCATTTACTGGATTTAATTTTTCAAAATCATCATAGATAATTCGGTTGTCTAGTGACATAGAACAATCAGGTAGATAAAGAGAGTATTTTCCGTCACCATTACTTAAATTAATTAAGTCAATGCTGCCGGGAAAAAATAAAATATCTGAATCAGTATAAATCGTAGTTCCATTAATAGGAATTGACATTAATGCCGATAATTTTTTGCCAAGTGGATGCAGTTGAGCATAATCAAGAACACATTGAGGTAAATCCGTTCTCAGGAACTTTTGTAAAGGTACTACCTGAACGCAGGGATGGATGCGACGGATTAAATTACAACTAGAATTAGTGTAACTGCCGTCAGAAATTACAGTGAATGTATCTGGAATGCCTACATGACGAATGAATGTGCGAATACTTGCCACTTGTTCTGGCAAATCGCGTTCGCATGAGAAGGCGTAGACACTTATGGGAACTTGGCGAGTTTGTTTAATCGGGATGCTGACAATTTGAGAAAGGGCTGCTTTATATAGATAGCGATTACATTTACCTTGGAATTTAGCAGTGTGGTAGCCTATATTTACCATTAACTTTTCCTCGTTAAAACTATAAATAAGAGTTAGAAGGATTCAGAATAATCCACCAATAACGGGATTTGGATAGTTGAAAAATCTTGTAAATTCGTAATTCGTAAATTACAAATTACGAATTACAAATTAAAAATTACGAATTATAGTATTGCATCTGGTGATATTCCCAAAGCTTGCCTTGGCGTCCGAGTAATTCTTCATACTTGCCTTGTTCTACTATTCTTCCTGCTTCCAAAACCACGACTTTATCGGCTTTAGAAATAGTAGAAAGACGGTGAGCGATCGCAATTACTGTTCTCCCAACAGATAGCTTTTCTAATGAGTCTTGAATTAAGCGTTCAGATAGAGAATCTAAGGCGCTAGTTGCTTCATCTAAAATCAAAATTTCTGGGTTCCGTAGTAGCGCCCGCGCAATCGCAATTCGCTGTCTTTGTCCTCCAGATAATCTAACACCCCTATCTCCTAATTGGGTATTAAAACCCTGAGGCATTTCTAAAATAAATTCTAGTGCATTCGCTAATTTAGCAGCTTCTTGAATTTGCTCGTTGGTAGCTTCTGGAGTTCCATAAGCAATGTTTTGCCAAACAGTAGTATTGAAAATAAAAGTATCCTGACTAACAACTGCTATTTTGGAACGTAGAGAATTTATTTCAAACAGTCGTATATCAGTTTCATCGATATAAACATTTCCCTCTGTAGCATTATAAAATCGGGGAATTAAATCAGCAAGGGTTGTTTTACCAGCCCCAGAAGCTCCGACTAATGCCGTCATTTTTCCCTTTTCAATGGTTAGGGTAATATTATGCAGTACTAAATTTTCATCGTCGTAACCAAAATCTACACCTACTAAATTAATTGACGTTTGCAAACCTTTAAATTTAATATGTCCATTCTGAAAATAATTCTTGTCATCAGTTG
Organism: Nostoc sp. ATCC 43529; assembly: GCA_003326205.1. GTDB lineage: Bacteria > Cyanobacteriota > Cyanobacteriia > Cyanobacteriales > Nostocaceae > Nostoc. The sequence continues at coordinate 55,819 of LWTK01000051.1, read as the reverse complement.
TGAGAAGATTTTTAATGTTGCTTGCGGAACCATGTAAAGTACTGAGAAATGCTCTCGTGCCATTAATATCTTGAACAAATGGGATAAAACGAAATAGCACAAAGAAAAATGTTAGCAAAGAAGCTACTTGCAGCGTTCCATTACTAACCAGGCTAGTGAATGCCAAAATAATCATTCCCACCAATACCGTAGTAGCTACTCCCTCGGCAATTGGTTTAACAAGTGTCCAAGTGAAGACAACTTTAGTTGTAGTACTTACTACTTTATCGCTAGCTTTATAGTAACGTTGGCGCTCAAATTCTTGAGTGCCATAGGAGTGAACAGTGCGAATGCCATTAATAAATTCTACGGCTGTTGATGTAAAATTAGAATTAGCATTTGTGACGCCAAAACTTGATTCTCTGACTCTGGCATTTAAATTCGATAACCCTACACCTAAAAGTGTAAATAGTAATGCTGAAATCAAAGTTAATTGCCATGAAATCAAGAACATTGATGTTAAGTAAACAAAAGTTGTTAGCCCTCTAGTAAATAAAAAAGCTGCGGCACTAAAACCTTGTCTAATTCTGTCAATTTCTGTGGTAATTGTGTTAATTAGTTCCCCTGCACGAGTTTTGGCAAAGTAACTAAGTGATAAGGCTTGTAACTGTTCAAAAATTTGCTTGCGTAACCGATCTGCAAGATGTACTTGAGATAATTCTGTGTAGACTTGGGAAAAGTAATTAAAGGTAGCACGTAACCAAGTACTCAACAAAATTAATAGAGATACGCGATACAGCCGATTAATTGCTGATGTCTTAGTTCCCAAAATCCAAACATCAAACAAATCTATTCCTGTCTGGACAGGTTGAGCGTTAGGAGTAGTTAAGCTTTGCAAAAATGAAAGTAAGAAGCCAATACTTATACCTTCAAATGCTGCTGCTAAAATTGAAAAAACTACAGCTAAAATTGCAATTTTGCGGAAGTGTGCGACTTCTCTTAATATCAAATAGTTCTCCTGCCAAAACTTGGTAGCTTTGAGCAGATTGCTGATTGTTTGAGAAAGTTTCAAAATCATGGACTTTTCTAACGAGAATTTGGCATGAAAAAAGTCAGAATTCAGAATTATTGATAAGTTAATAAGTGATAATCTTATTCAAATTGGATATCAAACTCTTCTGAATTCTGACGATTAAACTATAAATTAAAGTAAAGATAAATTTCTGAATTCTGTATTCTGAATTCTGAATTCTTCTTCAACTAGTTGTATCGCATCTGCTAATGTCCAAGAACGAGATCCCATCAAACTCATATCACCGCGCAGTACATTAAATAACAATGGCAGATTGTTGAGGCTGTATTTATGCATCCAACGCCCTAGCAGTGTGATGTTGTGGTTTGGGGTCGTAGAAAATTTAACAGCTCGAAAAAGTCTACCTTTTTCTCCAACACGCCATTCATGACAAAAAAGTGACTCTGGCGAATAAAATTGCAGCAATACAATCAATCCCAGAATAACTGGACTGAGGAATAACAGCAATGAAAAAGCAACAATCCAATCAATTATTCGCTGTAACCATCTCCAGTTTTGATTGCCTTGTTTTAGCTGTTTATTGCTAGGGGATATGCGTAAGAATATTGGTTTATGAGCTTGTTCGCAGGCATCCGCCCAAAACTGTAGCAAATCTTCACCCAGTTTGGCATCTATACTCACTAAATTTATAGGAGAATGTTTTAAGCATTCTACTAGCGATCGCTGATTATTTAATGAAGGCAAATATGGTAATTTAACTTGTCCTGGCGGCTTCACCAACAGTTTACCCCGTCGCCACAGTAATGTGCAGGATCTAGAGTAATGATTTTGGTTTTGCTGAGTTACATCATAAAAATTCTCTAGATTTGGAATTATTGAAGTTGTCATGATGTCTTTGGGTTTATACAAGAGTGAATTGCTGAGGCGAGGCGTTATGAAAAACTATCAAGCTAATTCGTAATTATGTGAGAGATAGTCATTTATATGTAATAATTCAGGAGTCAACAGTCACAATCCAGAATAATTAGAAAATTCATCGTGTTATGAATTCTTAATTTTCTAGTCTTCTCGATTCTAGATTTTGAATTATTACATTTAACCTCTATCTAAAACTAAAGCTACCTGTGGAGATAATGGTTTGAAAGCTTATGCTTAATTACAACCAAAATTGTGATAAAGATTCTTGGGTAATCGAGATTTAAGTAGCGATGCTAATGTGTAGAGAAAAATTACCTGTTGAATCTATATCTATGTTTAATTATGTTCGGGTGTTGCTGATGTCGATAAATTTAACAAAACTAGTTCACTCTTGTGTTTTATCTTTTTGGAAGTGCTTTAATCTCTAGAATATAAGACTCTGTAAAAATAGCGATCGCTCAAATCAATTCTTTATTTAGACTTTAATTACTCAGTGATTTTTCTTAAACCTGATAAAGATAGCATAAATCTACCGAATTTTTCCTGATAGTAATAAATCTAAATTTTAATAGCTTTTGATACATTTGTAGGGTAGCACAGCTGTGCTACCCTACCGTGTGTTGCTGCAATTCAGTCAAAAAGATATCTGCGTAGCGGACTATAGACCTCACCCACCCAACCTCCCTCTCCTGCGAGGAGAGGGAGGAGTAACGAAAAATTAGGCTTTTTGCTCCCCTCTCCTTCAAGGAGAGGGGTGGGGGTGAGGTCAAAATCCTGTACATCGAATTCGCGTTAACCCAGCGCTAGGCCTCACCAATGCCCAATGCCCAATCTATTTTTCCACAGCTTGGCGCAGAGCTAATTGCTGTTGTTTTACATAAGGTACGTAACTACTGCTATTTGATACCCCGTTTGCCACAACCCCAATCAAATTTAATTTGCTCAACATGGCTGTAGCTTGAGTCAGTTGGCTTCGGGTGACAATACCAATGCTTGCCACCATCACCACACTACGAGAAGATGATGCAGTGAGCATGGCATCCACCATGCCGAGAACTGGCGAAGCATCTATGAGTACCAAATCGTAGTTTTCCTCAAATGCTGCCATCAATTGCATCATCCGAGGGGAACTCAAGAGATTAGCGGGGTCAGCAGGTTTTGGGCCAGCGGTCAAAATATCAATGTAGGCTGAACCTGTGTACTGAATACTAATTTGGTTGGGTAGACTTGCGTCGCTAGCCAACAGAGTTGAAAGCCCCTGTTCATTGGGAAGATTCAGCTGTTCGTGCAGACTAGGATCGCGTAAATTGGCATCAATGAGCAATACTCTTTTATGTAAACGTGCAGCACTCATGGCCAAACCCAACGCTAAAGCTGATTTACCCTCATCCGGCAAAGCCGAGGTAACCATCAAAGATTTCAAATTGGAAACAGCATTTAAAAGTTCAATGTTTTTGTAAATTAGATCCAGCGATTCCCAACGCGGTGGAGATTGCAATACTTGAATTGTCCAAGGTGCGAGAACTTCTGGCTTGCCAAAAGGCAATTTAATCATTGATTCTCTCGGTTTGGCTGGCGGTAATTTGGGAGTTGTTCCTAACAATGGTAGGGGTATTTGCTTCTCTAATTCAGCAGTAGTGTGAACGGAATCATCAATCGATTCCCGAATAAAGACAGCAATTCCTCCTAACATTAACCCAACTACTCCACCCAATAACAAATTCTGCTGAAGATTGGGGCCTAATTGTGCGCCTTGTTGGGGTTCTTCTACAACTTCCCAATTAAATCCACCCTTAGCAAGTTCTTGCCGTAATTGTTGTTCAGCCCTTAAAAGCTGCTCTAATCTTTCACGGCTAAATTGTAGCTGCGGTAGCATCCGATTGTAATAAGCTAACAAAGGTGGAAAGCGTTTGATTTCAAAACGCAGTTCGTTTTCTTTCTTAGCCAAAGTTTGGTCGCGGGCGCTTAAAGCAACTAAATTTGTTTGGGTTTCTACTAACTGACTAGCAAGGTTGAGATCGATTTCACCGAGTTGCCCTTTTTCGAGAAGCGAGTCTCCAGAAATGAATGCACTAGCAGACTTTACGCCTAAAGTTCTTCCTACTTCTTGTTGCAATAATTCTTTTTGACTTTGAAGCTGTTCTTTGAGCTTTTGGACGCTGGGAGTTGCATCTGTAAAGCGTAAGCGTTCTTGTGCTAGTGCTAGTTCTGTTTTTTGGATTTCGTTGAGTAAGCCTTGATAGCGAGTAGACTGACTCAAACGTGAAGCTACTAAAGCATTCTGCGGAGAACGATTAAGTTGTTCTTCTAAAGATTTTTGACGTGCTAAAGCCTCGCCATATTGAGCGCGAGTTGTTTGGCGTTCTTGAGCAATATTATTTAAAGCTGTTTCAATTGCTTTAGCTTGTGACTCTGGGTCGATTAAATTTTGGTTTCTGCGAAATCTTTGGAGATTTGTTTCAGCAGCTTTTACTTCTTCACTGGCTTTAGCTAACTGTTCTCTAATAATTTGCAGACCCTTTTGTAAACGGGTATCCTGTTGTTGTTTGTTGTATTCAACATAAACCTGGCGAATCGCACTTAAAACTTTTTGGGTTTTTTGGGGATCTTTATCGGTGTATTCGACTTGAAAGATTTTAGTTGCAACATTATCTTCTTTGCTTCTTAATTGAGTTAAGACCAAAGAACCTTTAATTTCACCTGTAGTGATATCTGGATATTCAGACTCAAGTTTGTCAACTGCTTTTTGAATCAGTCCCGAACTTTGCATCAAGTTAAGCTGGGTTGCTGTGTCTATCACCACATTGGAGTCTGTAAACTCATTTTCTACTCCTCCTCCTTCTTTCTTACCTTGATAGTTCGGTTCTACTAGCAGCTGCATGGAGCTTCTAAAAGTTGGTTTGGTCTTTAAAGTTACGATACCTGCAATAGTGATTGAACCAAACAATACTATTAAAAACCAAGGAAATCTCCGCAGCAATACGGTAAACATTTGTCCGTAGCTTGGTTCAGTTTCCGAAACTGTAGTTATATGAGAATTTAGACTAGTTTGAACCACTTTTATTATCCTTCCCAGAATTTACGCTAAGAGATAAAAAGAATTCTGAATTCTTGATTATTAGACGCTGCAAGTTTGGTTAATAATTTGCTCAACTTTACTGAAAAATGCGTTTTCAGAAAAGTTTGTGACTGCATGGTTACGAATGCGATCGTAATCCCAAGAAATTCCCTTGGCTTCTTGTAATGCAATTTGCAAAGAATCGGGTGTTTGTCTTTTGAAAAAGACTCCGGTTTCACCAGGAATTTGAGTATCTAATACTCCACCTGCTCCATAGGCAATAACTGGTGTGCCGCTGGCATTAGCCTCTACTGGAACTAATCCGTAATCTTCTAAAGCTGCCACAATAATGGACTTCGCTTTAGAAAATAAATCTTTGCGGGTCTTATCACTTACGTGTCCCAAAAACTGAATATTTTGTAATGCTTTTGATTTTAACCTTTCTAGCTCTGGGCCATCGCCTGAGATTAATAATTGCCAGCCTAACCAATTAAAAGCTTCTACTATTACATCAAGACGCTTATAACTAATCATTCGAGCAGAGGCAAGATAATATTCATCTTTAATATCAGAATAAACAAATTTACTAGTATCAATTGGATAGTTCACCATCATTGCCTGTTTGCCGTAAATATTTTCAATTCGGCGGGCAACAACGCTAGAATTAGCAATATAAAGGTCAGGTTCTTGTGCATATTTCAAGTCTACCTTTCTCATTATTTGGAAGACTTGCTCGATTAAAGGAGCAAAATATTTATAGTCTCCATACTCTTTTAAATAAGTTGCCGTATCCCATAAGAAACGCGTCACATTATGACAAAAACAAATGTGTCGAGCATTGGGATTTTTTCGTACCGCTTTGGCAAAGCTAGTGCTACTACTAATAATTAAATCGTAGTCTTGCAAATCTAAGGCACGAAAAGCAGGAAAGTATAAAGGTGCCATTGACCGAAAATACTTTGCTGCACAAGGAATCTTTTGTAAGAATGTTGTGTTAACTATGCGATCGCCAAGATCGATAGTTTTTTGCGGATCGTACAGAGATGTGAAAATGTCTGCTTCGGGATAACGTTTACAAAGCAGTTCAAATACACGCTCTGCCCCACCCCGCTGAGTTAAATAATCGTGGACTAGAGCTATTTTCATGAATTTTACCTAAAAAAATGGGGAATGGGGAGTTAGGAGTGAGGAGTTAGGAGTTAAGAATTATTCTCCGCGTCCCCGCGTCCCCGTGTCCCCGCGTCTCCTCATCTCCCTCATCCCCGCGTCTATAAATCTGAAACCCTAATACCCAACTGCCGCCAAGATTTTTTCTGGGGCGAAATAGCTGTTTTGCTCGGCTCGTAGGCGATCGCAAAGTCTACCTGCGGGTAATTCTACATCGTCGTATGTGAGGACTCCATCTCTGGAAATGTCTCGTTTGAGGCGACAGCCTTCGGCTAAACCGATTGGTAGGAGATTTTGCTGTTGGACGATATCGGAATTCTCGCATTGTCCGTAGGTCATGTAGTAGCCGATGCCATCGAGGGTTTCTCCGGCTTTGAGGTCGATTTTGGCGGTGGTGACGACATCTACTAAGGGGCCTGCTAGTGGAGACATGACGGCATCACCGAACAAAACTACACGCGCTACAGATAGGGGAACTTCAAAATGACAGAGGTGATAAGGAGTATAGAAGCTGTAAAGGGGGCCTTCGCCTAATTTGTATAAGTTCAGATAATGGCGTTGCTTGGGGTCGTCGTGGGTGGCAAATACGTATACGCCAGGGCCGGGTTTGGCTCCAACTACATAATCAACGATACCGCCCAGTTCTTTGAGTTGTTCGACATCATATAGTTGGGTCATTTCATCGACGTAGCCGGTGAAGTCATATCCGAGCATACCGCGTTTGGCGACTTTCATACCTGTGGCATTGGCAACGATCGCTTGCTCGAAGGAAATTTTGGTGCCGTCGGCAAAGCTAGCCACCATGTGAGGCTTTTGACCCCAACGTTTTGCAAATCCTTCCTGGGTGGTGGGATTGCGATAGGGGTCTTGGAGTCCTTTGATATTACCGCACAATAGTGGAGTTAAACCAATGCTTTTGACAAATCGGTAGAGGTTCATTTGCACCCCTGGCTGATCGCCATCACAAGCACTGAGGATGACGCCTGCTTTGTCGGCATACACTTTCAGGATGGGGCCAATGGTGCCGTCGAGTTCGGCATTCATCATAATCACATGTTTGCGATGGGCGATCGCTTCCATGACGATTTGAGCGCCAAATTCAATTGCACCTGTGACTTCGATGAGTGCATCGATGCTCTCGGCGCGACACAGTAACTTAGCGTCTTCTGTGACTGCATATTTCCTGTTGGCGATCGCATCTTCTAATTCGCCGACAGTTGCAACAACTTGAATATCTTCAATTCCTGCTTCTGAATAAGCTTGTTTAGCTGCATCAATCTTGCGATTAAAGATAGCAACTAACTCCATTCCTGGGACTGAATTGACAATTTGGTTGGCAATTCCTCGACCCATAAAACCAGCACCAATCATCCCGACTTTAATAGGATTACCTGCTGCTGCTCTGGCTTGTAAGGCGCGATCGATAATAATCATGAACTAAACTCCTTTTTAGAACTGTTTGTTGCGTTACAAATTCCCAATTATTTTGTACTTAATAATTTGTTATGATTTGGTATTAAGTACATTTCCAGATGTAATTAGTATTATTACTAACTAATTGTTTATGAGACTCGATGAAATAACTCTGTTTTTGAGATTTCTGGGCGTTCGAGCATTTGCTCCACAGCATTGCGATAGGCTTGAGCAAACCTTGATTAAATTTTTTCACGCAGAGGCGCAGAGAGGAGGTGAAATTATTAGGAAATTGTGGCGCCGACGGTCATCATTCTTAATAGTGGCCAATTTAAATCTTTTTCGGAGATTTCAGTTACATCGAGAGGCCAATCAATGTTAAAAAATGGGTCGTCATAGCGTAGACCTCGTTCATATCCAGGAGTGTAAAATTCACCTACTTGATATACAACTTCGGTTTCATCTGTGAGTGCTTGATAACCGTGAGCAAACATTTCGGGAACATACAAAGCGCGGCGGTTTTCTGGAGTTAGTTCTACGCCAATGTGTGATAAAAAGGTTGGAGATTCGGGACGCATATCAATAATTACGTCATAAATAGCGCCTTTAGTGCAGCGAATTAATTTTGTTTCTGCTGCTGGCGAAACTTGATAATGCATTCCCCGAATTGTGCCTTTTTTGTAATTAAAAGACAGGTTACATTGGGCAACTGTCGGCTTCAAACCCCGTGCTTCAAATTCTTGAGCACAGAAAGTCCGAGCAAAAAAACCACGATGGTCTGGCTTTTCTTCTAAGTCAATAATGAATGCGTCTTTGAGTTCAGTTTCAGTGAAAATCATATTGATTCCTCTAAGATAAATTTTGACTTACTCACTCTTCTCTCTGCGCCTCTGCGTGAAACCTAAGCTTTAACTTTATCTAACACAGAACGTAACTCTGCCCTCGGATAAGTATCATCCCAATATTGCGTACAAAGTTCTGGTCTTTCCGGAGGATTAGCCGTGTAACACAAAAATAATGCTGACCGTTCTTCTGTACGGACTGTGCCGTGATGTAAAGCATTTTTCGTATCTACAATAATCACCGTACCTGCTGGGCCTGGGCAGGATTTCCAGGCTGATTTGGGAATAACTGGTTTAACATCTTCATCGTCAATACCCATATAACCTGACTTGAAGAGTTTATAGTAAAGCTGAATATATTTCCAACTGAATACAGGAGCTAAAGAACGGGGAATATATTCAAATGGTCCAGTTTTTTGTTCTACATCATTCAGGTAAATAAATATTTTGATAATGCGACGGTCTTCAGCATCGCTATGCCATAGCAGCGTCCCAAATTGATGTTTGCTCGGAAAATCTTTGCGTAAATGTACGCCATGAAAAGCAACAGGAAGACCAATATAATTTTCAATAATATTGAGTAGTCTTTTCTCGTTTCCCCAGTTAGAAAATTCTGGTAAACCTGTTACTGTATAAATTTGTGGCAACTTTTCATCCAAATGGTCGTTATTTGGATTCTCCATCAAAGACAATTGCTCGTAAGCAGCTTTGAGGAGTTCTGAATTGGAATCTAAACCTAAATCTGCAAGTGTTGTGACATAAACACCGTCTTTTTTGAGAGCATTTAAAATTTGGCGATCGCCTACTCCTAATTCTGGCAATTTTTTGCTATGCTTCCAAAGAGCTAGGTAGTATTCCAAATCAGAAGACAGCATAGATATTTTGTGTTTAATTGCACTCAACATTACGTCAAGTCCTCCTAATTTTTAATGTATATTTCTCCAAATACTAGTAGCTTATGGCTCATAACTCCGCATTTCTTGACTAGATATTTCACTTGATTCTGCTAATTTGAATTCTTTATAAATCATCATGTCAAAAGCACACAAGCCGACTAAAGCCACAAATGGAACTACTGTTTTGATGGCGGACATCGGCCATCTTCTTAAAGCACCTAAGAAAACTTTCCAGTTAACTTCTTTGCCGTTTTGCAACAACATCCGTCTACAAAACTGCTTAGAATATCCATTTTCTTGCAATTTCAAAATAACTTCCGGTATGTGTTTGTATTGCATTAATAGTGCAGATTTTGGTTCTTTCTGCCAATAACTCACACCAACAACACATTCTAAATAAGTTTCCTTGGTGACAATCACGCTACCATTTGCAGCACAATAACCGCCTAAATAAGCTAAAGATATCCAGTTGTTTTCAGCGTCTGGCCAGATTTGTAAAGCGCGTTTTACTAAATCAGTACGGTAGATTGTAGCTGTCAAGAAAATGACTGCACCGACGCTTTTTGAAAAACAATGTTCAAATATGGCTTTACCGTCACCATCACCATTTTCACTATCTATATCAAACCAGCGGTTACCAACAATTGTGGGTGGGTGAACTGGTTCGCCAGTAATTTGATTGCGACCAGAAAAATTCAGAAACAATAATGATAAATCTTCATGTAATCTGAGTTTGCTAATTACATAAGCAATGGCTCTATCCTGAATTGGGTCATCATCACCAATTGTCCACACGTATTTTGTTGTTGCAGAACTTAGGCAATACATAATATTTTTAACTACGCCTAAATTTTGGTGATTTTTATTTGATTTGAATGTTATATTACTGAGTGTTGTTTGCCATTTTTCTATCACTGCCTGAGTATTGTCTGTCGAACAATTATCAGAAACTAAAATTTCACAGTCATCTTCAAAACCTTTGATAGCTTGAGCTAGCCATGCTAATTGTTTATCGAGTAATACGGCGCGATTATAAGTAGGAATGGCAATGGTCAGTAATTTAGGCATAGTAAAGTAATGAAATTTGTAAATAGCCTATTGGTGTTGAGTAGTAAATATTTTTATGGTAAATACGCCTTTTTAAAAAAAGTAATTCAGGAGTTAATTATTAAACACTACACCAAATCTTTCGTGTAACTTTTATCAAAAAAGTTAATGATTCTAACTTTTAGCAGTGCTTCGCTACACTAATTGATTCTGAATTCTGACTCCTGAAATGCTTATATTTAATAATTACAACGTTATTAGAACCCTATCAGGAATAGGGCATGGGTAAATTTTTACTTCAGGAATTGGTACTACAAATTGTCCGCCCCATTCGCCAATAAATGCTATTTGTTCCATAATTTCTTCCTTGAGATTCCAGGGTAAAATTAGGACATAATCTGGCTGAGTTTCCCGAATTTTATCTGGGTGAAAGATAGGAATATGAGTTCCAGGTAAAAATAAATCTTGTTTGTAGGGATTGCTATCTACTGTGTAATCAATAAAATCTTTACCAATACCACAGTAGTTGAGCAAGGTATTACCTTTAGCAGGTGCGCCATAACCGACAATTGATTTTCCTTCTGCTTTAGCTGCTAAGAGAAAGCTTAATAGCTTGTGCTTTGTTGCTTTAACTTTTTCTCCAAATGTGACGTAAGTTTCTATTTGATGTAGTCCAGCAGCAATTTCTTTTTCTTTCAAATACCGAACTCGTTCCCTAATGCTAGGATAATCAGTATCATCGTGTCTGGCATAAATTCTCAGAGAACCACCATGAGTTGGTAGTTCCTCCACGTCAAAAAGTCGCAAGTTGTGTGCTGCAAAGATTTTTTCGATTGTCAGGAATGAGAAATAAGAAAAATGCTCGTGATAAATAGTATCAAATTGATTTTGCTCAATTAGTTGCAAAATGTGAGGAAATTCCATCGTTAAGATGCCATTTGGTTTGAGAATGGCTTTCATCCCAGCGATAAAATCGTTTAAATCTGGTACATGAGCTAAAACATTGTTACCTATTAAAAGGTCAGCTAATTTTCCTTCCATAACTAGTTCTTTGGCAGTCTCAACTCCAAAAAACTTGTTAATAGTCGGAATACCTCTATCTTGAGCAACCTTCGCTATATTTGCTGCTGGTTCTATTCCTAAAACTGGGATGCCTTTTTCTAAAAAATATTGCAGTAAGTAACCGTCATTACTAGCAATTTCAATAACTTGAGTATGATGATTAAAGTGAAACTTATCTACCATCATATCGGTGTAATTTTTGGCGTGTTTTAGCCAACTTTTTGAGTAAGAAGAAAAGTAAGCATAGTCACTAAAGATTTGATCTGGAGTTTCAAACTGTTCTAATTGAACTAAGAGAGTATCTTCAGAAATATAAGCGTGAAGAGGATAAAACTTTTCTGCTTTATTTAGTTGTTCTCGTCTGAGATAAGCATTGGCTAAAGGTGACATTCCCAAGTCAACAAAGCTTTTGTGTAAAGGTTGACCACTAAAACGACATTTGGCGATCGCCATAATTTCAAGCCCTATTAATAGTGAATAAATTGCTGCGTAAATAAGAATATATGTTCGTAGTTTGCACTTTAGTGCTAAAGCACAAACTACAAACAATTTCTACTTCTTCCAGAAGAAATCTTTGTCAATTTGCTCGGTACGAATCAGATACTCTAGCTGTTTTAAACGGGTAAATCCTCTAAACAAGAAAGTATCTTCAGCCATATCAATTTGACTGAATAAATTAAGTAATTGTTCGGCGCCAAGTCGAGCATTCCAATCACACTTAAATCCGGGTAAAATGCTGTTAATTTTCTCGAAGGATACCCGATAGCTGCGGTTATCTGCGCCGTTATTGCCAAAGAACAATTTACAGTCAGGGAAAACATCAGCAATAATTTCAGCGATTTCTTTCACCCGATAGTTGTTAGCTGTATCTCCAACATTGAAGATTTGGTTATGTATAATGTCCCGTGGTGCTTCCAAAGCGCAGACTATTGCTTTGCAAATATCCAATGCGTGAACTAATGGACGCCAAGGTGTACCATCACTAGTCATTTTGATTTGTTTGCTAGTCCAAGCCAACCCTGCCAAGTTGTTTAAAACAATATCAAAACGCATCCTGGGAGAAGCACCAAAAGCAGTTGCATTCCGCATAAAGGTAGGTGAAAAGTCATCGTCAGCTAATGGTGCAACATCTCTTTCTACAAGAGTTTTACACTCTGCGTAGGCTGTTTGAGGATTAACTGGAGATTCTTCTGTAACATCACCTTCAGTAGCAACACCGTAGACACTGCACGAAGACATATATATAAAACGACGCACGCCCATAGCCTTAGCCAAACTAGCTAGACGAACTGAACCTACATGATTAATTTGGTAGGTAATATTCGGTGCCAATTGTCCGGCTGGGTCGTTGGAGAGTTCCGCCATGTGAACAACAGCTTCCACACCTTCCAAATCTTCAGGGGTGATGTTGCGGATATCTTTGTTGAGGGTTTTGGCTGTGACATCAGTACCGTTGTAGAGCCAACCAACTTTATAGTAACCAGTATCTATACCGATAACTTCATGTCCGCGTTCGATTAACAGAGATGGCAATAATGAACCCAGGTAGCCTTCTGTGCCGGTTACTAATATTTTCATTGTGGTTAATGCCTTTGTGTTGAAGAGTGCGTTATGCAACTAAGTGAGGAGGAATGTTTATGTAGATGGTTTATTTTTTCACGCAGAGACGCGGAGGCGCAGAGAGATTTGACTGCTGTTACCTCATGACTCAGCAATCTCGATTAAAATACCTCTGCGACTCTGCGCCTCTGCGTGAGCTTTCACATCCAAATTCAGCAGCGCCGGAAGTGACAACTATACTATCTATGCAGTTACCGCACTATCTAGATGCGAGAGTTGGGGAATTTGCGCCACTATGGCTTTGCCAATTTCTAGAGAAGAAGTAGCAGCAGGAGAAGGAGCATTGCAAACATGGATGGAGTTTTGACCCGAAACAATCAAAAAGTCGTCTACAAGCTTGCCATCGTTCATTAAGGCTTGAGCACGGACTCCTGCATGGGTGGGAACTAAATCTTCTGCTTGGACTTCGGGAATTAGTTTTTGCAAACTTTTAACGAAGGCTGCTTTGCTGAAGGAACGAATAATTTCTTGGATACCTTCATCGGCATGTTTGGCTGCCAATTTCCAGAAACCAGGATAAGTCATAACCTCCAGAAAATCGCCCAAATCAAAGTCGGTTTTTTTGTAACCTTCGCGTTTGAGAGATAAAACTGCGTTTGGCCCTGCATGAACGCTACCATCAATCATCCGGGTAAAGTGGACGCCCAGGAAGGGAAAATCTGGGTTGGGTACTGGATAAATGAGAGTTTTGACTAGATAGCGTTTTTCTGGTGTGAGTTCGTAGTATTCTCCCCGGAATGGAACAATTTTGGCTTGGGGTTCAACTTGATTTAATCTGGCAGTGCGATCGCTATGCAATCCACTACAATTTATTACGAACCGAGTTTCAAAGCTACCTTTGTTTGTTTCTAATACCTGACTTTTACCCCTCGGTAAGATTTTCAGTACTTTTGTATTTAGGTGTAAATGTCCGCCTTGCTGTTGAATTAGCTGGGCATATTTCAAACAAACTTGCTTGTAGTTAACAATGCCAGTTGAAAACACCCGAATTCCGCCTACACAGCTAACATGAGGTTCAATTTCCTTGACTTCTTCGGGGCTAATTCTTTGGACTTCTATGCCATTTTCCAAGCCGCGTTGGTAGAGATTTTCTAAGCGTGGTAGCTCTTGTTCTTCAGTCGCAACAATTACTTTACCACAAACCTCATGGTCAATTCCATGTTCTTGACAGAAATCAACCATTGACCGAGAACCATCACGACAAAATTTAGCTTTGAAACTTCCTGGTTTATAGTAAATACCAGAATGAATCACCCCGCTATTATTGCCGGTTTGGTGAAATGCCCATTGGCTCTCTTTTTCTACTACTAAAATACGTGCATTGGGATAGCGTTTTCCTAAAGCCATCGCTGTAGAGAGTCCAACTATTCCCCCACCTATAATCGCAAAATCATACATTAGTATTATCGTATTTCTAGTTACACTAAATCTATAAAGTCATTTGTCATTTGTTACTTGTTATTTGTTATTTGTTATTTAACTCCTAACTCCTAACTCCTAACTCCTAACTCCTAACTCTTTTTTACCACACTTTCCAAGGAGCTTGATTGCTGTTCCATAGCCCCTCTAGGTGATTTTTATCGCGTAAAGTATCCATTGGTTGCCAAAAACCATAGTGCTTGAAAGCAGATAGCTGTTCCATATAAGCTAATTTTTCTAATGGCTCTTGCTCCCACACCGTAGAATCATCAGCTATTAAGTTTATCACTTCTGGTTCTAATACGAAATAGCCGCCATTAATCCAAGCACCATCGCCTTCAGGTTTTTCCCGAAAATTGGTGATTTTAGTTTGCTCATATCCTAAGGAAATAGCACCAAAACGTCCTGCTGGTTGCACGGCTGTGAGTGTTGCTAAGGTGTTTTGTTGTTGATGGAATTTAACTAACTCGGTGATATTAATATCACTGACACCATCACCATAAGTAAAGCAAAAGGTTTCATTTCCCAGATGTTCGCTGATTCGTTTTAAACGTCCACCTGTCATTGTATTGTCGCCTGTATTTACCAAGGTTACACGCCAGGGTTCAGCATATCCAGAATGCACATTCATCTGGTTAAATCGCATGTCAAAAGTAACATCTGACATGTGTAAAAAGTAGTTAGCAAAATACTCTTTAATTATGTAACCTTTGTAACCACAACAAATGATGAAGTCATTAATGCCGTGGGCAGAGTAAGTCTTCATGATGTGCCACAAAATTGGCTTACCACCAATCTCAACCATCGGCTTGGGTCTGATACTAGTTTCTTCACTGAGGCGTGTACCAAGCCCTCCAGCTAAAATCACCGCTTTCATGCAATTACCTCAAAGATTTGTAGGGATATTATTTGTCTTTCTTGACATGAAGAGGATGCACTTATATGGAGAAAAATTGATTTCTGATTTGTTTTTCTCAGTCAATAATCTAACTGTATTTTTTTACAAAATTATGAAGGAGATATAAATTAAAATCTTTTCTATATAAAGAATATCTATAGAACAGAATTCAGAATTCAGAATGGGCTACGCCCCGCTGTGCTAACAGGAGTCAGAATGAATTAGGTAAGTATAAAATAGCTCTTTAATTATTTTTTAATAAATTATTCAATTAAATAAAAATGTTACACACGACATAAATATAGTAATCCGCTTGAATTTTTAAACTCCTACAGCGTAGGTATTAAATTATTGTAGGGGCGCACAGCTGTCATTGGTGTCAACTTAACGTGAAACCCGCTTTGTGAGAAGGTTTTGCCCTCACCCCCAGCCCCTCTCCCTTTGGGAGAGGGGAGCCAGAAATTATATTCCCCTTCTCCCACAGGAGAAGGGGTTAGGGGATGAGGGCGTGAGGGATTTGCAAAACGTCTGTCCGATATAGCTTTGGGCTTAAGTTGACACCGATGCACAGCTGTGCGCCCCTACAAATTGCTATGAAATTAATACTAGCGAATCATATTCAGATTTGATTTATTCAATCAAAACCAATAATCCTGAAGTACACAATCTAAGTCTGATAGCTAAGCACAGAGATGATTCTAATTCTGAATTCTGAATTTAGTTGATTTTTTCTGCACTACTTGAGCCTTGGAATAAAGGGTCACATTTGTTTTCAACAACTACACACATATTACTGAGTGCTTGCTGATAATTATCCATATCATCTTGCTCAAGAAAGATTTTAGCAGCTGTCTGTAAATCTGCGATCGCTCTTGTTTGGTTTTGGTTAGATTCACTACCACCATATTGTGCTAGTTCATAACGAACCATGCCTCGTTTGAGGAAAGCTTTGGCTAGTTTGGGGCTGATGGTTAATGCTTGGTTAAAGTCAGCGATCGCTTGTCTATATTCTTGCTCGTAATTGCTGCTATACTGGGCAACTTGATAGTAAACAACACCGCGCTGAAAATAAGCTTCTGCTTTGGATAAATTCAGTTGAATTGCTTGAGTAAAATCTGCGATCGCTCTTTTATAAACTAGTTGAGACTCACCGCTATATTTAGCCATTTGGGCGCGGACAATACCGCGTCTAATATAAGCTTCAACTTCTTTGGGTTCGAGGCCTATGGCGCGATTATAATCCTTGAGGGCTAAATTATATTCTGTATCCGGGTCGTTGCTATATTCAGCAAGCATAAACCGAGCATTTCCGCGATTCACTAAAGCTTTAATTTCGTTGGGCTTGATTTTCAAAGCTTGGGTGTAATCTGCAACTGCTCCTTCGTAATCTTTGAGATTATAACGAGCATTGCCACGATTGACGATCGCTTTGGCATGTTTGGGTTCTTGGTCAATGGCTTGACTATAACTTGCAACTGCTTTTTCATAGTCTCGCTGTTTGTAAGCAGTATGACCTTGCTGATAGTAATCGGCAAAGCTGAGTTTATTAATTGCCTGACCAGATTTCAATGTTTGCTGAGTGTAAGCATTGTGGGAAACTAACGGCTCAGTAAATTTAATCATTAAGTCCGCAGATCCCAATAAAACTAAACCCAACAAGCAAAAACCAACGGGATACAACTTGGATTTTTTGGAACGTCTATAATGCGAACCACTTGGTGTCATTGGTTGCCAATAATTCGCTAGGTGCGGTGACATGGCTCGCTGTGGCAAACGCGGTGTTTGTGTGTAACGCTTTTTCGGTTTGAGCCGCGGTTGGAGATGTTCTCTGGCTTCTATCGCCCGATGTGATGGGAAAGGATCGCGTCCACCTAATCGCACGCTACGTTCGCACCAAGGACAAATATTTAGGTGGTTGTTGTAACGATGTTGAGGATTTGTCGTACAAGTAATCAGGGAATCTTCGGCTTCGGCTATTGCACTAAGCCAAGTTTGGGCACTAGGACGCAGCTGTGGGTTGCTGTGACCATCTTCAAAACAACGCACAAATAGTTCTTGTAAGCTGGGATGAAGAATTTCCCAAGGAGGCGCGATGGGTGTAGGTAGGTAAGGTACGCGTCGCTTTTGGCTGTAAGTGAAATGACCGGCTGCGATGCGGGCTTCGTAGGTCGGTGGCTCGATGGCGCCTTGAAAAATCCCTGAAAATGGGTGCGTACCTTCCATTAATAGTTGGAATACCAGTACCGCTAACCCGAATAAATCGTGGGAAACTTCGCGATCGTGTTCCGCAAAAGTTTTATTTTGGAGTTCTGGTGGCGTAAACTCTGGTTTACCCACTGAACAACGGTAAACAAGGTTGGTGTCTGGGTTACGTACTTGGAAGGAGTCTGTATCTATCAATGTCACTAGTGCTGTGTCACTGACGAGGATGTTGGACTCATTCACATCACCAATGCAATATCCGCTAGCGTGTAAAGCCGCAAAAGCCGCTGCCAAGTTACGAGCCGTGCGGAGCAGGTACTGATAGTTGAATAGGGGGCAGTGTTGGCGACGGGTTCTGGGGTTATAAAAGTCAATGATTGGCCGCATTCCCTGAATGCGTGGCATTAAAAACCCCAGGATGCCCTTACTACCATCTGCCGCGTGCAATAAATCCTCAGGCCAAGCGATGGAAATATGCCCCAAACTAGCTGTGGGGTTTTCTGGCGGGTTAGCCAGCATCGCTTGGAGTTTTTCGGCATGGGCACTGCTTGGCTTATGGTATATCTTGGCCACCAAGTTGCCATCGGATGGCACTGCATAAACACAAGCTTCACCGCCACGCCCCAAACTCACACTCAAATTGAGGATTTCTTTTTTAGGAGAACAACGTAGTACCTGCATAGTCAATTACCGCTAACGGGAGTATTTAAAATTTCAAACTTTTAAAGTTAATGCTTATGAGTTGTTGAATGCAGCTATTATCAGTGTCAAATCATCATCAGTGCGTTGGGCGATCCGCTCTGAGCGTAAAAATTTTACTAACTGCTCTTTTGCTGCTGTCTTATCCTCGGCATTGGCTACAAATTCAAACAGCGGAAAAAAGAACGGTTTATGAGGTTCCCCAACAACCATATTTAAAGCCAGCATTTGTAACCCGTCAGTAATTATACCAACATTTACTATGTCTGTACGCCATAATCTCATCTGTGCTGTATCTAAGGCAGTGGGCGAAGTTAAAAAGGTGGTTTCGTTGATGTATTCGCCGCTATCAGGCATAGTCAGTGCTAAAAGGTTGCCCAGTCGGTCTTTGGCCACAGCCAAACCGTCACCTATTTGGGCTACAGCCACAACGTCTGGTGTGGCAACCATAATAATTAAGGTAGTTGCTAAGTCAGTAAGTTGTTTCTCACAAGCAACCGCCTCGTCTTCTACAGCTTTTTTGGCAGCTAGTATGGCATCATTTAGGAGCGATCGCACATTAGCATCATTAGTCAAACTGCTTCGGGTTAGTCCTTTACTAGAAAGGTTTTCGATGGCTGTCTCCACAGCCAGCATCGCTCCCACTTTCCCCAGACTTGCAGAACCCGCGCCATCTGCTGCCGCTGCCACTAATATGTTATCTGACAATATCTGCCAGTGATGAGCATCCTGACATAATTGCTTGTTTCTTAAGTGACTTGTACCACATACTGACGCAGCCACAATCCGCCATTGAGCAATCTGTTTTGATATGTTCATAAGATTTTGTTCCAACAGCTAGCTGCCACCTTTGTAATTAAACAGTCCCCCAACCAATTGGCGGTAGTGCTACCTGTTCGTCCACCTGAGAATGCGAAACAGCTGACATACTAGCTGAGAGCCAAACAAACATCTCGATAAAGTTTAGCCCTTTGAGCTTCAGTGGAGTACGTACAGCTATTTGACTTAAGCGCGCCATATTCGCATTTTCTACCCCAACGGTAAAAAATGCTACTCGTTTACTTGCTTCATCACCTTGTAAGCGTTGGGCTGCTTGCTCTACTTCACGATCTAACTCACCTTGGGGTTCTCCGTCGGTAATCATAAATACCCAAGGACGGTAGTAAGCAATCCCATTGGCACGATACTGAGACTTTCTTTCTTGAATGATATCTAAAGCTTTATGAATTCCTGCACCCATCGTCGTCAATCCTTGAGCTGTTAAAATCGGCGGATTGAATTGATCGGCGGTTACAAAGTCTTGTACTACATTAATATTACTGTCAAAGGTGACGATCGCCACTTCTACTCGTCTAGCTGCCAAGGGATTTTTGATTAATTCATCCTTTAAACTTAGTAAACCCTGATTCAAAGCCTCAATGGGATCTCCTTGCATCGAGCCGGATGTATCTAGTAAGAGGACACACGGACAACGCGGTTCTGGGTTTTCTGCAAATTCTACAACTTCATCAAGTCTTAATGTGTCATGCATAACTTTTTGTGTTATGTTAAAATCCAAAGTTTTATTTCCCTGTTTTCAATATATATGTTTGCTAGTCACTGACGCGACTACAGATATAGTATCTAGTGGTAGATGCTGTGATTGTCATCAAACAAGTTATTCTCACCAAATTCTCTACATATTTCATGAGAGATTGATCGGCGTCTAGTTTTGCAAAAAAGAGTTTCTCAAAACTCAGCATTATCTGTTGTAGTGTATCTACCAAAAATTTATATCTATCAAACCTACAGTACAATAAATACGTAGATTTTCCTACCTCGGATTTTAAAGATTTTATGTAGGATAATCGTTCCTTAATATAAAAGTAATTAAGCATAATTAAGTTCGCTTACTTTATAAGTGTGCTTGTGTAATTGTGAAAACTGAGAGTCAAATTTACCTCACAAGGGAACTAACATAACTAAAAATGTAGGCGATCGCAGTCTTGAGTCAAGATTTATCAGTAGGAAGTCAAGTTAAAAATGGTCAACATGTACTGATATTCTTAATTGATAATCGATGTTTACATTTGTTTATTTGTACCTATCTCAGTTAAAAAAAGTTGGAAACATAATCAAAGAGAAGTTGTTTAGTGCATACTGTACATAATTAAACACAACTGTTTATTTTTTAGACTCCCATCAAACGTACAAAATACAACTAAATGTTTAAAAATTTATAAATTTTAATATATATACATATTTAAAATAAATAATTTGTGCATAAAGAAATATTACAAAGAATAAAATACTTCATCGCTGATATTTGTAATTTACAAATGTTAGGTTGCTGATTCCGCAAAAAAGTAGAAAAAGTATGAATAATTCAGGTGTGTTCGCCAAACTACGTCCTTTAAGTTTATTAAGACAGTTATCTAATTGCTCCGACACTACTTGTTTACAAGCATTAAGTAACTCCGTTTCGTGGTCGATTTACTTAGAACAAGGCAAAATAACTTACGCCACTCATTCAGTAGAACCCTTCGACCGACTAGAACGTCATTTGCGTCGCTTGAGTCATCAAATTCCACTACTTACCAACGAGGTTCGCGTTCAAGTTCGTTTGATGTTTGAACCTGACTCACACACTCAGTTAACGGAACATGATACTCAATCAAGAAGCCAGCTTCCTGAATATCAAGCTATATACTGGCTTGTTAGTCAACAGCATCTACATTCTACGCAAGCAGCAGTGCTGATTCAAGAATTAGTCAAAGAAGTGATTGAATCATTTTTGCTGATCAAAGAAGGTAGTTATGAATTAACAGAACCGCTTAGTAGAATGCCAAAAATTTGCAGGTTTGATATAGAAAAAATTTTAGAACGCTGTCAAGCAAGATTAGAGAGTTGGCAGTCCTTTGCGCCGCAAATTTCTTCTCCATATCAACGTCCATATCTGTTGGCTAACAACCAATTTGAGCAAAAAGATTTACCAAACCTCCAGCCAAATTTAACTAACTGGATGAAGGGTTTTAGTATTTGTCATTTGGCTGCGATTTTGAATCAGGATGAAATTAAACTGGCTCGACAATTATACCCTTACATCGTTCAAGGGGGAATTATCTTACATGAACCAGATCCGCCATTTGATAAATTACCAAAAATATTTGAAGAAAAATCGCTTTTACCAAAATTGACCACAGATTTCTTTGATACCAAAGAAGAAGTCAATACTTCTCTAGATATAGCCCAAGAAAATATAGGTGCTGTTGAGCAATCACCACAAATTTCTACTCCTCCAAAAGCAAATTTTCAAGAACCAACAATATCAAATAACATAAATTCCACTTCCGAAAGAGTAACCGCCGCTACTGTAACTGCACAAAAAGTCCACAAAATAGTTTCTGTAGATGATAGCCCGACAATTCTTAAAGAAATTAGCCATTTCTTAGAAAATGAAAATTTTTCTGTAGTCACTATCAACGATCCATTAAAAGCCGTTTTGTCAATTATCAGGCACAAACCGGACTTAATTTTGTTGGATCTAAATATGGCAGGAATTGACGGCTATGAGTTGTGTAGAATTATACGTAATAATTCAATGTTTAAACAGACTCCCATTATCTTTGTCACTGGTAACAAAGGAATTGTAGACAAAGTAAAAGCGAGATTAGTGGGGGCATCTGGATATCTAACGAAACCGTTTACTCGTGCAGATTTACTAAAAATAGTTTTCATGCATTTAACTTAAATCCATGAATATATGGGGTTTTAACTAGTAGGGATACATAAATATGGCTAAAGTTTTAGTTGTGGAAGATACTCCTTCTCAGTTGGAGTTAATCAATAGTTTTTTAAGAGAAAGCGGACATACGGTCATTAAAGCTTACGATGCTAAAGATGGTATGAGTAAAGCTATTAATCATCAGCCAGATGCCATAATTACTGATGTGGTAATGCCAGAAGTTAGCGGGTTTGAATTTTGTCGCCAACTGAAAAGAAATCCAGCAACTAAAAAAGTACCTATTATTATTTGTAGTTCCAAAAATCAGCCGATTGACAGAATTTGGGGAATGCGACAAGGTGCAGATGTTTATTTAGCTAAACCTTTTACTAAACAGCAATTACTACATGCAGTCAAATTTCTTGTGGACGGAGGGGAATAGGGCATGGGGCATGGCGCATCGGGTATGGGGAGTGTGGGGGGAAAGAGAATTTATGCTTCCTCCCACACCGGACACACCTCTTCCCCATGCCCAATGCCCAATGCCCAATGCCCCATGCCCAATCTCCAGTTCCAGCCTATTGTCTGCTGCTTGCTGTAAATTGAGACTTTGGTATGGAACGATAAACCAAAGGTGGGGGGAAATCCAAGTTTTCTTGATTTGCCTGTTTTGTAACTGTGGAAATCAGGTGATGGTGTGGTGATAGATGACACACAGGATCGGTGGCAGCAGCATTGTGAGTCAGAAGTAAAGCTTGGCAACGGCAACCACCGAAGTCAACCTCACGGCGATCGCAACTTTGGCAAGGTTCAGGCATCCATTCTGTGCCCCGGAAGCGATTAAAAGCAGGCGATTCAAACCAAATCCAATCTAGTGAATGGTTGCGGACGTTAGCAAATTCTAATTCTGGAATCGAAGTGGCGGCTTGGCAAGGTAACACATCGCCATTAGGAGCAACAACTAGAGCTCGATGACCCCAGCCACCCATACACGCTTTGGGATAATCTTCATAATAGTCTGGAAGTACGTATAAGATACCCATTGGGCAGATATTACGCTCTCTAGCGGCTGCCACTGCGGCATCTGCTCGTTTTAGCTGTTCGCGGGTGGGTAGTAAAACATCACGGTTGCGATATGCCCAGCCATAATACTGAGTGTTCGCTAATTCAACTCGGTCTGCTTTTAAAACTTCACACAGCTCTAAAATTTCCTCAATTCTGTCTAGGTTTTGCCGATGCAGAACAAAATTAAGCGTCAGCGGGAAACCTAAATCTTTTACTAATCTTGCTGCTTCTAGTTTTTGCTGAAAGCAAGGAGTTCCAGCAATATAATCCGATTCAGCACTACGACTATCTTGGATACTAATTTGTACGTGATCGAGTCCGGCATCGCGCAGCTGTGTAGCTCGTTCTGGAGTTAACAGCGTAGCAGCAGTAATTAAAGTAGTATATAGTTCCGCTTTGGCTGCTGCTGCCACAAGTAATTCTAGGTCTTTTCGTAGCAGTGGTTCGCCGCCGGTCAAGCCAAGTTGTAACACACCCAAGTTTGAGGCTTGGTGAATTACTCGCAACCAATCCTCAGTCGAAAGTTCTTGACGATAGTGGTTATCGCCATAATTCAGCGGATTGGAGCAGTACGGACAACGCAGTGGGCAGCGATACGTCAATTCTGCAATTAAGCTTAAAGGTCTATTAATTGTCATATTAATTCGTAATTAGTAATTGACGGATTTCCAAATAAAAAAATATTCAACTTTTATTGTGGGGTGGGCGTCTCGCCCGCCCGTAATCAAGGGCGGACAAGATGTCCACCCCACAATTAGTAGTAATTTATTTCTTGGTAATCCCTAATACAAGGAGTAAAATCTCCTCATAAACTAACTTTTACCTCCTGACTGTTGCCTATTGCCTCTTGCCTCTTGCCTATTGCCTATTGCCTATTGCCTATTGCCTTCTAGAATTAATAGTCCTCGTTTGCTAATTCGAGAGAGTAGATGGCGCACGTCCTCTAGCAGGTTTTCGCCCTGGTAGTGTTTCTCTAACTCTGCTGCGATCGCATTTAGAGTTCGCTCCCCATTACAAAGTGCCAGAATTGCCGCTGCTGTGGAGTTTAATTTTAGTGCCCCTTCTGGAACCAGGAGCCAATGCTGCTTTCTCACGTCATCCCAGCGTAAACGCACACCACGAACTAACTGCGGTCGAGCATGATTGTCTATAGTACTCATTTAATTCGTAATTAATTTGTTGGGCATTGGGCATGGGGCATGGGGCATTGGGCATTGGGCATGGGGAGGTGTGGGAGGATGGGGAAGAAATCTTTCCCCCCACACTCCCCACACTCCCCACACTCCCCCATCTCTCCAGTCCCCAGTCCCCTCATACTGGTCTAGTATCGCCCCGTTCAATGGCTTCTAACTGACTCCACAATAAATTGCACTTGAATACTAAAGCTTGTACTGCTTTTTCCTGAGATTCACGAGTTTTACAGTGTTTGAGGACTAGCTTGAGGGCATATTGGGCATCTCTGGGGGCTTGGTAAAGACGCGCCCGGAAGTAGTCAAATCCAGCAGGATCGATCCAGGGGTAATGTTCTTCTAATGCAGCTAAACGGACTCGAATTGCATCGGGGCCAAATAGTTCGGTTAGGGATGCAGCCACCGCCTCAATCCAGGGTCGAGTGCGACAAAAGTTAACGTAGGCATCCACAGCATATTGAACTCCTGGAAGAACGTGTTGGTCTTCTAAGAGTTCCTGACGAGACAATCCTACAGCTTTACCAAGTTTTAACCATGCTTCAATACCGCCTTTGTCCTCACCTTGACCGTCATGATCGATGATGCGTTGAATCCATTCCCGCCGTACTTCTAAATCGGGGCAGTTTGACAAGATTGCAGCATCTTTTAGGGGAATACTTTTTTGATAGTAAAATCTATTTGCTACCCAGCGTCGGACTTCTGTTGGCGTTAAATCACCGCTGTTCATCCTCGCATGAAATGGATGCAGATGATGATAGCGGCGATGTTGCGATCGCAATACTGCCTCTAGTTCTGTCTGAGTCCAAGGGAGAGGTTCTTTAACTAATTCCAACACGCTTTTTCTTGCACCTCAAAATTACAATTCGATGGTCAAGCCATCGTAGCCAACTTCTATTCCTGCGGCTTCAACTATTTTGCGTTCTTCTGAATCAGGTAAAAGGATTGGGTTTGTGTTGTTGATGTGAACGAGAATTTTCCGAGGACGGCTCAAATTAGCAAGGCTTTTTAAACTAACGCTCAGGGGTAAGTGTCCCATATCGCGGGCTTGCAGCTTTGATATTCCTAAAGCTAATAACTCGTCATTTTCCCAGCAAGTGCCATCTACTAAAATGCAGTCACTAGACTCAAATCGCTCTAGGATTTTTTCATCAAGTTCGGCTAAACCTGGTGCATAAGTAGCAACTTTGCCAGTGGTGCGATCGCGAAATGTTAAACCGATAACCCAAATTCCATCTAAATTTGCCTTGTGGCGCATATATTTTGGTGGTTTAGCTGCTAGTGGAAATGCCTCCACTTCCAAACCATCTGCATCATTTAACCCCAGGTTTATAGGTACGTGAGGTTCGAGTTCAGACCATTCCACACCACAATAGTTTGCTAACGTAGACAGCAAGGGATAACCCTCTGTCAGAGCCTTATGTACTGTTTGCGTACCGTAGACCCGCAGTTTTTCCGTAGATTCTCTGAGGATAACCAGTCCGGTAGTATGGTCAATCTCTGCATCAGTTAACAGAACACCAGCGATCGGGCTTGACCGAATTGTAGATGGTTGTCCTTCCCGTAATTTCTCTAACTGCGGACGTACATCTGGAGAGGCATTGACTAAAAACCAAGGCTGATTGTTTTTCCTCACCGCAATTGATGACTGGTTGAGCCAATTGACACCCGGACGACTTGTGCGGACTGCTTGGCAATTGGGACAGTTACAATTCCATTGAGGAAAACCGCCACCTGCGGCAGTACCAAGAATTTTCAGGAACATAAAAACAAAAAGCAGGTAGAGGTTTTCATTGAGCAATTAGGCTTAGTTTTAACAATTATTGCCCATTGAGGATGTATGTCGTAATTTCCATACACAAGTCAAGCTCATCAAAATCTGGTTTTTCCCAATCAATGGCTGACTTAATATTTGGAGGAAGAAATGAGGTTCTAGCGGAGACATCCTCACTTAATTGTGAGCTATTGCTGTCTTGCTCTTGCATGGAGCGATCGTTTGTTTCGCGAATCATTAGGAACACCTATTAAAATCAAAAATTGATTTGGCCTACAATTAATTTTAGTAATTTTACTTACTATTTGCCTTAATTTGCTGGTTCCAAATCTGTTTGCTATAGACTAAACTGTGTTAGACAAGAAGCACACAGTATTTTTACTGTTATTTTATTAAATTTTTATGGTGCGTAACAGTAATATCATCTATTGCACTCATATTTGATTTGGAGAAATACACGTAGGGGAGCCAGCCGCATGGGCGGGTTTCCCGACTTGAGCGGACTGGCGTTGCGTTAGCCTGAGGGTACAGCACCAGTTAACGATTTAGGTGCGTTAGGCTACGCCATAACACACCCTACAAATACTACAAATACTTAGATTTTTTCAGAACTCAAATCGGACTCCTATATCTATCTATTTAGTAAGGTGAAGGAGTTAACTACCTGCTGATATGCTCTTTCGTAAATAGCGTCATTATTGCCGTAACCAGTTTTGGATATTGTGATGGCAATAATTCGAGAGTCTTTTGGGTTGATAAAAGCGATATGTTCGTTTTCGTATAAGCCACTCGATTTAAATTTCAACCCTGTTTGCCCTGCAATTTTAGCAGTTTTGAATTCACGGGTTGCAGAAAATTCGTTATTTTTTTGAATCCACTTCTGCAAAGGTAATTTACTACGATTGTTATATACAGATATGCGGACATTAGCCGGGTATTCTGTACCGCCTTCATATTCTCCAGCGCGGATTTTCTCGGCGTGTTTGCGAGTCCAGATATCAATAGCAGTCAATGGAGAATTAACGTTATTGTTGGGAGTGGTTATTTTGTTATCTATTACAAAATCTCGGAGCGAGTAGCTAAACTGAAAACCAAAGCGATCGCTCTTATAAATACCGTGTTCTTTTCGTGCTGGTTTGGGTGTAGACTTTTCTAATGAAACAACTTCTGCTGTAGCTGGGTTTGTCAAAGAAAAATTCATCTCTGTTTTGCAGGCAATTGTTACTACTGCTAGCAAACCCATCATTATTGGATGTAAAATCCATTTTTTTACATTATATTTAATTACCATTATTGGCTCCTGGGAACTTAATATTTTAGGATCTATAGCTTTAGTAAATCCAACTTCTCAAAGGCGATTTCCGCAATTTATCTCTATTGCTAGCTAAATCAACTTGAACCACAATCCCTTGTAGGGGCTTTACAGCTGTGCGCCCCTACCTATGGTTGAATTACCTGAAAATTGCTGTAATTTTCATAAATGAGCCTTTGAGCTTCATTTATGAGCCTTTAATACTCGTTAATGAGTCTTTAAACTGCATTAATCCACCTTTGATACTCATTAATGAGTAGTTAAGCGTTGTAAAAGTTTCCTTTTGCAGCGAATAGTCAAAACGCCAAGAAAAGATGAGCATGAGAGATTGTTCTGCTAGTCTGACGTAGTAGGATTGTTCAAGTGACAAGGCTATGACTTGCAGAGTGAATAGCGATCGCTCGCTAACAGACACTCTAAAATGAGAGCAAAAGACGATTCCTAAAACCAGCACACTCCATGCGTATTTCTTTAAACTGGCTGCGCGAACTAGTAGAGATAAAACTTAGTCCAGAAGAATTAGCCGAAACCCTGACAATGGCGGGGTTTGAAGTAGAAGATATTGAAGATCGCCGCACTTGGGCAAATGGCGTAGTTGTGGGGAGAGTGCTTGAACGTCAACCACACCCCAATGCTGATAAATTAAGTGTTTGTCAAGTCGATATTGGCGCAGATGAGACTTTAAATATTGTCTGTGGCGCTGCTAATGTCAAGGCAGATATCTATGTGCCAGTAGCAACTACGGGAACTTACTTACCCAACATCGATTTAAAAATTAAACCCGCAAAACTGCGTGGTGTCCCCTCTCAGGGCATGATTTGTTCTTTAAAAGAACTCGGTTTACCCACTGATGTAGACGGAATTCATATTTTTCCCCAAGAAAATTTAACCTTGGGTAGTGATGTGCGTCCGTTGTTGGGTTTAGATGATGTCATTTTAGACCTGACGGCAACCGCTAATCGCGCTGATGCGTTGAGTATGGTAGGTGTAGCTAGAGAAGTAGCAGCTTTGACTGGTGGAAAACTAAACATTCCCGTACCCAGTGAAGTGCAAATTACCAAAAATGCAGGAAATTTAGCTTTAAAAATTGCCGATACCCAAGCTTGTCCTGCTTACATTGGTACCGTAATCGAACAAATTAAAATTGCCGCATCTCCTGAATGGTTGCAACAGCGTTTGCGGGCTGCGGGAGTACGTCCGATAAATAATGTTGTGGACATTACTAACTACGTATTGTTGGAATGGGGACAACCACTGCACGCCTTTGACCGCGATCGCCTAAAATCAGTTGCAAGTAGCGAAAGTTTAAACATCGGCGTCCGCTTCGCCACTGCTGGAGAATTCTTAAAAACCCTGGACGGACAAACCCGCACTTTAGCATCCCAAAATTTATTAATTACCGCCAACGAAAGACCCGTTGCACTGGCGGGAGTCATGGGTGGAGAAGAAACCGAAGTCCATGAAGGTACCGAAAGCCTAGTTTTAGAAGCCGCTTTATTTGATTCCGTCGCAATTCGCCGTTCTTCTCGCAGTGTTGGCTTAAGAAGTGAAGCTTCTGGAAGATACGAAAGAGGAGTTAACCGCGCCGAATTGGAAGTTGCAAATCGCCGCGCCTTGTCGTTAATTAGCGAATTAGCTAGTGGAGTTATTACTCACCAAGAAATCGCCGACACCCGCCCCGACCCATCTACCTGGAGTCGTTCCATTGCACTGCGTTTAGATAGAGTGAATCAGGTACTAGGGCCAATCGATTTGGGAGAAGACACAGGAGAACTCCAAGAACAAGATGTTGAAAGGGTTCTCACTGCATTAGGATGTCAGTTGACTCCTGCAAGTAATGTCTTAGGACAAGACAATACACCGCAAACCGCATGGTCTGTTTCTGTACCACCCTATCGTTACCGCGACTTAGAACGGGAAATTGACTTAATTGAAGAAATCGCCCGTCTGTATGGATACAACAGATTTTGCGATACTTTACCAGAAAAAGCCGAAGCGGGTTATTTACCTTTAGACCAGGAATTGATTCGCAAATTACGAGCTTTTCTGCGGGCAGAAGGTTTAACAGAATTAATTCATTATTCTTTAGTTAAACCAGGAGAAGACAGACAAATAGTATTAACAAACCCATTATTTGTAGAATATTCAGCCCTGCGAACCGATTTAATATCTGGGTTAATTGACGCCTATCAATATAATATAGAGCAGGGTAACGGCGCTCTCAACGGCTTTGAAATCGGGCAAATTTTCTGGCAAGAAGAAGACGGTTTGCAAGAAACAGAAGTCCTCGCTGGTATTATGGGGGGCGATCGCTTTATTGGTAAATGGTCAAAAGGCGGACGAGAACAACCCTTGACTTGGTTTGAAGCCAAAGGCATTTTAGAAAGCGTATTTCGCCAACTCGGCTTGCAAGTAGAATATCAACCCGATCGCCGAGACGAACGCTTCCATCCCGGACGCACCGCTTCCCTATGGATTAGAGGTAGTAGACTGGGTATTTTTGGGCAAGTTCACCCCCAACTGCGACGCGAAAAAGGCTTACCAGATTCAGTTTATGTTTTCCAGCTAGATTTAAACGTACTTTTAATTTCTCTAGAGGAAGACGAAACTCTCAACCCCACATTTAAATCCTATTCCACCTATCCACCAAGCGATCGCGACATTGCCTTTTTCGCACCCGTGAAAGTCTCAGTCGCCGAACTGGAAAAAGCAATTACCAAAGCCGGCAAAGATTTACTCGAATCAGTGGAATTGTTCGATGAATATCGTGGCGAAAACGTCCCCGAAGGCCAGCGCAGTCTAGCATTTCGTTTAGTTTATCGGGCAAGCGATCGGACTCTTACTGAGGCTGAAGTCGAACCAGTACACAATAAAGTCCGCGAAGCCTTAGTGGAAAAATTCGGCGTCAATTTGAGGAGTTAGGAGTACAGACGCGATTAACCCTTGTCTGTACAAGAGTTAGGAGTTATGAATTAATAATTCCTCACTCCTCAAGGGACTTCCAAAGAAAAAAACATTCAATTTTTCTTGTCGGGTGGGCGTCTCGCCCGCCCAATGATTAGGGGGGACAAGATGTCCACCCCACAAGAATGAATAATTTATTTCTTGGTAATCCCCAACGCACTTGCTCTAAAATCTAAAATCCAAAATCTAAAATCCAAAATTGTCTCAGTTATGCCTAAATATGTACTCTGGGGAACTTACTGCGAAGACGTTCTTGAAAAACGCGCCCCTCACCGTCAAGCGCATTTAGACGGATTAGCAAAACAGAAAGAATCCGGTGTGCTGATTACCATGGGCCCTACCAAAGATGTCACAAAAATTTTTGGAATTTACGAAGCCGAAGACGAAGCCACTGTCCGCGAATTAATTGAAAACGATCCTTACTGGAAAAATGGCATCTGGACAGAATATTCTGTCCAAGAATGGATTCAAGCTTTTTGAATTGGGCATTGGGCATTGGGCATTGGGCATTGGGCATGGGCATGGGAAGATGAAGGGATAAGCCTGAACATCGAGCCTTTGAACTCGAATGTTAAGCGTCTGAACTCGGAAATTGCAGCTTTTTGCTGGAACGTTGAACCTCTGAACTCAAAACTTTCAGTTTTAACTCTCCCTCATCATCTTCCATGCCCCATGCCCAATGCCCCATGCCCCATGCCCACCCCTAAAATATGAAAACTTGGCAGGCTGATTTTTATCGTCGTCCCTCACCAGATGCATCTGGAAAAGTGTTATGGGAGTTGTTGATTTGTGATGCAACTCGCAGTTTTGAATATGAAGCTACTTGTCTTCAGTCAGCAGCAAATTCTACTTGGGTTGCGACTCAACTTCAGCAAGCAGCTGGTGAAGAATTGCCAGATGTAATTCAAGTGTTTCGTCCTCAGTCTCTGAATTTAATTGAGGCGGCTGGACGCAGTTTAGGTATTCAAGTCGAACCGACTCGTCGCACTTTGGCGCTGAAACAGTGGTTACAGGAAAAGCAATATCCTTCAGTAGTGGATAAACCACCTCCTGCACCATTACCAGACAACCTTTTGGGAGAACAATGGCGTTTTGCGACACTCCAGGCGGGCGAACTCGTGGATGCGTTTGCACAACGCCCCATTCCGATTTTGCACATACCAGAGTATCTCAAACCGATTAATTTAGGTTTGGCGTCAACGATCGCTGTTCCCGGTGTGATAATTTATGGTGGAAGGCGATCGATGCAATTAGCGCGGTGGTTACAGCAAGCTCGTCCTGTAGGATTGAACTACATTTCAGGCGCACCAGATGGCTTAGTATTAGAAGCAGGCTTAGTGGATAGATGGATTGTTGCCACTTTTGAAGATCCAGAAGTTACCACAGCAGCCCAAATCTATGAACAACGAAAACAACAAAGCCAAAGATTACATTTTTTGTTAGTCCAACCCGATGATTCTGGAATGACTTACAGCGGCTTTTGGTTATTACGGGCAGAAGATTGATAAGAGCCGATTCGTAAGCAAAAGCTTAGTATCAGTCTTCTATGGGGCAATACAGTTCAGCTAAGGAAATTGATCTGTTAAGGCAGGCTGTTCTTGAGCAGAGGAGCCAGGGGAAGCGGGGGAAGAAAAAAAGGCTTAACTGAACCGTATTGTTCTATGGGCTATTATTAAGCTTTGGAGGCTCCAGCACCAGCAGCGAGGGGACACGCTCTGGTTCTGCTAGTCGTAGTAATCCATAACCGATGCCTGCCAGACCTGTCATCAGTCCGGGTGTTTCAACCCCCAAAGGAACGCCGCACAGCCAGCCATGTTTATCAATGCTTTCGAGGATTATGGCAGCAAGGCGGTCAACTTGAGTTTTCCACTGCGGGTCATCAAGGGTTAAGCTAGCTTGCAGGAGCAATTCTAGATTTCCCAAATCGCCGTGACACAGGGAGTGGTTATGGCCAAAGCCGTGAGCCAGGGTGGTTTGAAGGGCTGTGTTAATTTCTGCCCTAATTGCGGCATCATCTAAATGCTTAAGACAACGGAGGCGAGCTAGTCCAATACCTGGGGCACCATGACACCAAGCCGTCATGCATATATGCTGGTAGTCCTTATTGTCTGACAAAATCGCATTAGGAAAATACTTGAGATCCGGCAGACTGGAAACATAGCTGAGAGCAGATGAACCAGAAACATAGCGAAGGTCAGTCCAATTTTTCACGTCAGGGCAAAAAAGACTACGCTCGTACTTAATTGCAGATAAAGCTGTTGTCCGAAAGCGTAAATCACCTGTTAAAGATGCTAACTCTAGTAATGCCCACGCCATCCCAGCCGCACCATGAGAGAATCCAGATAGCGGTTTTTCCTCCGCATCTTTTTGCAGCCAACTACCACCTTGCTCCATAGTTTGAGCATGAGAAACAATTTTGTTGCCACACTGAATAGCAGCAGCAAGTGTACGTTGAGAAGGGCGACAACGGTATAAACTGATTAAACTAGCAATACATCCAGCTGCACCGCTAATAATGTCTAATTTTTCGTTTTTTTCAATCAAATTAGCGAGAGTTTCTCCCAATAATTCAGCCTCATTAAAGATATCGGGATCGTTCCACAACACGCCTAGATGAGTCAGAGTATAAATTACTCCTCCCCATCCTTCAAAGCCACCGATTGATGTGATGGATGCTTTGCTACTTTCTATCTGACGTTGCAGCGTTATCAATGCCGCTTTTGCCAGTTCAGTGTAACGTTTCTGCTCAGTAACAGTGCCAAGATAGGCAAGGAATAGAATAACCCCTGGTAGACCATGATAGAGTTCTATGCCCAAGGGAATTAAAGTCCAGTGCTTTTGATTTAAGAGCATCAAGCCAATCCAAGACACATCGCGCTCACCCCGCAATGCCAGCGTCTCTAGGCGATCGCCAACTGCCTGTGCAGCTGCCAACAGTTGCTCCCGGTTAGCACTATTTTGCGGTTCCCTCAGATGGTAATTAGGCCATTTTCCTTGTTCTCCTACCATAGCTAATGTAGTAAGAGAAGCACGAATAAACCATAGCTGCTCTGTCAAATCAGCTTCACTGAGGTTCTGGAGACGATTTTTCACTAGAGTCATCCCTGATTCGTCGAAAAACTCAGGAATTCGCTCATCATAACTCGTCCAAAGATCCCGCGAATTAGGGCGAGTGGAAAACATGGGAATGTCACCTTCCCAAAGTTCCTTGCGTTCAGCCGGAATCACCTTTGCTAAATAGGGGTTTTGCTCAATTCCTCTCCAAAGTCGGTCGAAAAAGCGATCACGATCTAGAGCATTTCGTAACAAATCAGGGTGAAAACTCTCATACAGCAACAAACCATAGGTTTGAGTTGGTCGCAGGATAAACCGCACTTCATCAGAGGCAAAACAAGCCAAAGGGCTGTTTTCTGACAACAACTCATTTCGGTGTCGTAATAATAACTGATAAATACTAGTGAAGCCAGTAACAATTGCTTCAGTGTAGTCTAATACATTAACTTCGGACTCATTCAAGGTAGGTTGATTGTGGCTGCCCTGGATTGGCTTCCTCTTACGAGCTACCCGCATTTGATCGGTTCCACTTGCTTCTGAATACTGGATAGCAGTAGGCGTTAGTTGCCCCTTTTTTCCCCCCAAGCCACTAAGCTCAATCCCCTCAGACTCAGCATTTACCCAAAGGCGTTGGGGCAGTAAGCCAACACGCAAAACAGAATAATTTATTGTATTAACAGCAAGTTCATCAGATTTTTTAATATCAAGATTTTCAATACGAGGATGGAAAAGAGATTCCAGGTCAATTAAAATTGGATTCTCGCCAGTAGCAATTAGGTTCTCATTATGGAAGTCGGTTGCTTCAAGAGCATACAAGAGTGCCAAGTAAGCACCCTGCCTTTCATAAAAGCGCTGAATTTCTTCTGAGTTAGTACAGCTTTGAGCAGCGAAAAATTCAACCCACCCATAAGCACCTCTATTTATAATTTTTAGAGTGTGGAATGGTGGATGATTACCACGCTGATTCAGCCATTCTAAGAGTTGTTGAAAATGAACATCAACAGCTAGAGGTTTGGGTTTATAAACAATTTGGAAACCAGAGCTAAATTTTGCAATTAGCACGCTACGTCCGCCACGATGCGTGTCGCCTCTACCGCCATCTATCTGCACGAGTAAGCCTGGTTCTGCTTTTGAACTAAAAGTAGTGCAGATAGCATCCCAATCGTTACAGAGGTGTTGGAGAAATTCTAGACTAAAACTGACCCAACGTTTAATACTAATTACAAGTTGACGTGCAAGAACTGGATACTCTTGCAACAGAGGAATCACTACCTCACGCTGTTGTAGGCGTTGTAAAAAGCTCTGAAACCGCTCCTCTGGTGTTTCACCTTTTAATAGTCCTTGCAGACGAGCCACATTTAGTTCTAAAATCATCGTGCGACTCAACATTAAAAGCAATTGCCCTTTCAGATTGGTAAGTAACAGATCCTCAACAGTACTGGGGTCAAAAGGCAAATTAGATTGTATCTGCGTTAGCTCCTGAATTCCCTGATGCAGGCGGTCAATTCCTTGGATAATTAGCGGTTCAATAGCATACAAAAACTCTACTTTTCCTGTATCTTTTGTTTTTGTTTTTTCTGACTCAAGAATTATTTTGCCAACGGTATCATTAGTATGACAAAATACCTCAACTAACTCTTTCAACCAATCTGAGGCGTCTAAGAAACGGTTTTTCAAAGCATCAATTGGCTCACCGAGAATGTAAAAAAATTCCTCCTCAGTAATCTCATCCGTTATCAAACGTTGGGCAAAACAAGAGTCATTTGTAAAGGGTAATTGTGATTTCCATCGCTCCATCAGTCGCTGGGCAACATCTGTATCGATATCAACATTAGGTATCGCCTCCTGTATGTTTCTAAGTAATGCAATACGTTCGTTTAAGGGTATGGCCTTGTACCAGGCAGAGTCTTGAAAAGATACTGGATACATAGTCTTAGTCTCCTGTTAACAAAGTACTATCACCAACGAAAAAGGGTGAGTCAAAAAACCCACCCATGGTTTTTGCTATTAGGGAGATGCATAAAAATAAATCCCCAGCCTTGGTGGTTTTGAGTGGACTCCCGTCGGTTATTCGTTTTAATAAGGCTGGGGATTTATTTCGGGTTTGTGCCTTATCCTATTCGACCACAGGATTGGTAAAAATGTTGCTGACTATACCACCACAGCAGTAGATACTTCCTCCTCCTACTACAGAACCCATATCCTCATTGGACAGTTCAATTATTCCTGCTGGATTTTCAGGTAACTGCGATCGCTGCTCTTCACTCAGGCTATTCAGATACTCTTCATCTTTCCAAGCACGAATGATATCGATATCCAGATTGTTGATGTTAATTTCAGCCATTTTGAAATTTCTAAGTAAAGTTGTGTTAGTTAGATGAGGCTTTAAATTGCTTCATCTATTACCATAATCTGTGATTTACTTGAGAAATTCCATGTTTCAATTACTAAAAAAGTGACAAAAATAATACATTTTTGTATTGCTTGATTATCATTTTTTCGGCATTATCGATCTAAAAATGAAAATCCTATATTTCTTTGGACAAAGCACCTGGTTTTTTATGACATTTCTAAAACTTTTATGTCTCTTTTTTCTTGATATAGCCTTAGGCAAGTCAAAAAAAATTTACGTAATATTAATTTTTCAGCAAATAAAAATGCGACAGTGTTACGAAAGCAATGTTTAAATTTTACCCACATTACTTGTAGAACACCACC
This sequence comes from Nostoc sp. ATCC 43529, assembly GCA_003326205.1. Taxonomy (GTDB): domain Bacteria; phylum Cyanobacteriota; class Cyanobacteriia; order Cyanobacteriales; family Nostocaceae; genus Nostoc. The sequence goes on along the minus strand of LWTK01000051.1, from coordinate 19,789 downwards.
GCCAAATTTTGGTAAGATAAATGGTTGCAATCCTCAAGCAGGATGCTGAATATGCAGAGTATCAAGCTGAAATTACTCCTTGGGATAGTGTTGTTGCAGACGGCATAAATATTTTCAATATTGCTTCTTGAGCGACAGCTTTAACTACATTAATACTCACAGAATTTCCCAGTTGATAATAAGCTTTATCATCATTAGCATGAAGTATAAAACTATCAGGAAAACCTTGCAACATTGCAGCTTCTCGCGGAGTTAGTCGCCGCACTCTCTGATTATGATAAACTCCCAATCTATTGGCATCGCTAGCAACTAACGTTACCGAAATTTTATTTGGATCGACAAATTTATAAACTTCAAAAGAAAAGTTACCTGACAGAGGTTTATATTTATCATTAATCAGTTTTAGATATTTTTTGCTAACCAGTGAATTCAAAATTTCTCCAAGATTGGGATGTTCAAAAAAACTAGCTATTTGTTCCTGAGTTAATAATTTACCATCTTGGTTTTGTCCAAATTCTTTATTCCGTCTCTTTAAAATGAAACGGTTCATCAGTTCAATTTCTTCTGGGCTACACTCGCCACGCAATCCTAAATCCCACGAATGAATAGAGTTTCCACCCCGATAATCAATCAATCTGATGCCGTGTAAGCGATTTAAATCATTATTAAATATTCGTTTCAATGCATTAACAAACTCTGGCGAACAATCATACTTTTCATCTGGGTTATTTTCCAAAATATCGCCAAAAGTCACAGATTTTTTTAGTGGGGAAAATAAAGATAACTCCTGAGGGTTATATGAATGAGAATCTTTTGGCCCTACATCAGAAATTAATTCAAAAGTCGGAGAAGCATTTAAAATACCTACTAGATAAATGCGGACACGGTTTTGTGGTAAGCCAAAGTTTGCACTGTTGAGTAAAAAGGCATCAAAGCTATAACCTCGTTTTTGAATTTCATGCTTAATCGTTGCCAGAGTTCGTCCTTTGTCGTGGCTATAAAGTCCTCGGACATTTTCAAAAATAAAAGCTTGTGGTTTATAGGTATCAATTAATCTGGTAATTTCAAAGAATAGTGTGCCTCGTGTATCGCCAAAGCCTTCTTTTTTGCCAGCATGAGAAAAAGACTGACAAGGAAACCCAGCTAATAAAAATTCGTGTTCTGGTAGTTTATCAATTAGTCGAATATCACCTGAAGGTGTTTGACCAAAGTTTTTTTCATAAACTAATCGAGCATTTGGATTAATTTCGCTACTGAAAACGCATTCACTTTCTATATTTAAAGAATCAGCAGCTTGTTCAAAGGCTAATCTAATTCCCCCTATTCCACAAAATAAATCAACAAACCGAATCTTCTGCATTTGTGTAGAATATAAATCATTCTAAAAAGATGTTTGAAAAGTCTTCTTGTCGGTAGCAAAAAGTTCTAGATCCCCCTAAATCCCCCTTACAAAGGGGGACTTTGATTCTAGTTCTCCCCTTTTTAAGGGGTGTAGTGGGGGGATCTAAAAGTGTCTAAAATCACAACGAAACACTTTTCAAACAACCTCTAAGACACAATATATTATGTCTCTACATGTGTAATATTTAATTGAATACCGTTGTAAATTACTTTGTAATTTTCTACTTTGATTGCACCCGCGCTTGCTTCACCATTGCAATCAAAGTTTGATGAGCATCTTCTGAATCTACTAAAACACGATCGAACTGAATACGAACTGGCAGATCTTCCCCATTAACTTGCGCTGTTAAATCCATGCCCTGTGCATCAATTGACAGCATTTTGGCTGCGATCGCATCTGTAATACCGCCAAAAGTCTTAGCATAAAGAACCACAGCATCAGCATGATCTTCATTCATGTGGTTGCAGATACGCGAACTAATTTCAGCAGAAAAATTGTTAGACATTGTGAGATTAAAATTTAGGTATATAGCAACACCTTAGATTCTAGGCTAACAACCTAGATGAAATTGACTACTTTTTAAATTGTCACAAAAATCATAGACTATGTTGGTTGCGATCGCCAATCAAATTTATTCCTGACGGAATAATAATTAAATTAAAATTAAACTTTAAATTAAAATAAAGGTAATCCAGTGTTTTTACCTGTCATTGCGGAAACAAGACAGCTTAAACTGTAGCAGAAGTATTAGCGAACATTCCAAATTATTGTAGCCAAGAGACAATGAGCGAAACTAACCCCAGACGAATTGTAATTGGGGATGTACATGGTCACTATGAAGGTTTGATGATATTGCTGGAGGCCATCGCCCCCACATCAGACGATCGAGTCTATTTTCTCGGAGACTTAATCGATCGCGGGCCTCATAGTGCGCAAGTAGTTAATTTTGTCAAGCGAAATAACTACTCATGTTTGCTGGGAAATCATGAGCAGATGTTATTAAGCATTCTCACTGATGAAAGGGCTTCTTCCCCAAGGATGCAAGCATGGCTATACAGTGGGGGGCAAGCTACTGTAGCCAGTTACCACGAGGCTACAATTCCAGATGACCATGTAGACTGGTTTAAGTCTTTACCTACATATATTGACTTGGGGGATACTTGGTTAACTCATGCTGGCGTTGACCCTTCTAAGCCAGTGATAGAACAAACAGCCGAACATCTGTGCTGGATACGAGAAGAATTTCACAGCATTCCCAAGCCTTACTTCCCTGATAAGCAAATTATCATCGGTCACACCATTACTTTTACTCTACCGGGTGTTTCTCCTGGTCAACTGGCACAAGGACAGGGATGGCTAGGCATAGATACTGGCGCTTATCATCCTCGGAGTGGATGGTTGACTGGACTAGATATTACAAATAATTTAGTATATCAAGTTAACATTTTTAGAAATTATCTACGTGCCCTGCCCTTAAAAGATGCAGCGATCGCAGTTGACCCAGCTAAAATCAAAGTTCATCGCCGGGATTAGGGATGAGGGAGATGAAGGGGGATGAGGGGGATGAGGGAGACGCGGGGACGCCGGGAAAAACTAATGCCCAATGCCCCATGCCCCATGCCCTTAACATTACGCCAATGGTCGAATATTGGCTCTATAGCTAGCACTATCCAATCCGTAAGTTCCATTACTAGGTTGGGACTTAATGGCACGTTGGAGGTTAGCAATGCGATCGCTGGTTCCGGGGTGCGTACTCAAAAATGTGGGGACAGAACCACCCTTTTTCAAAAGCTTCTGCATAAAAGAAACCATACCAGACTGAGCATAACCAGCGCGTGTCAAAGTTTTTAATCCTCTTTTGTCAGCATCATATTCATCTTGACGACTGCGGGGACGATTCAAGGCAAGTTCTACACCAATATTTATGGCTGTGTTGCGGTCTAAACCAGTTGCACTTGCTACACCACTAGCGATCGCTTTTTGGCGCATTTGTTTAACTAAGTGTTTTCCGCCAATGTGACCAATTTCATGGGCAATGACACTTGCTAGTTCTGCTTCATTATCTGCGGCTTTGAGCAAACCCGTGTGGACATATACATAGCCTCCCAACGTCGCAAAGGCATTAATGGCATCATCTTCAACTACTTGGAAAGTATAGGGAAGATTGGGGCGATCGCTATTAGCCGCTAAGCGCCGACCAATTTGTTCTACATAGCTATTAACTCCAGCATTCTTGTAAAGCCGAACTTGACTCCCCAGTATTTCCTGATTAATCTGCTTGCCAATATCAGTTTCCTGGCGATCGGATATATTAGAAAGCTGAAGTACCTGGACTCCTTGCAATATCAGAGGCAAGAATTCTAAACTTCTTCCAGGCAAGGCTGTACCCAGGCACAGACTCAAAGCAACTACCACCGAAATTAGTGGATAAAACCAGCGACGCCGCCACATACGGTAATTGACAACAAAACCTTTCCAATTCAACATAATCTGCACTGAAGATAATTTCGAGAGAACGTAAAATGATAAGACAAATTATGAGACGGATTTAGAGTATTCTAAGTTGCATTATTAGTTCAAAACCAAACGGATTGTTATACAGCTAATACTTACGCAAATATACCGAAGTTTAGACAGCTAACGATTCCCTCTAGAGATAGGCTTAAACATTAGATTTTATCTTTTGGGTACAGTAGTTCCAATACGCAAAAATTTTAGAATTAGCTCCTGCCGCTCTAAAATTACAAACTCGTGATAAACTGTCCACCAGTCGATTTGAGTTATTACCAAATAGATAAAATTACCCTTCCCGTCAAAAAGATTCTTGCTACAATCAATTACTTCGCTATTATCTTGGAAAACTTTTTATGGCTATTTTAGATTCAAAAGGTCGTTTCTTTGGCAAAATTAACCTCCTAGATTTAGGTGCTGCGCTGGTTATTCTGCTAGTTATATTTGGCATCTTTATTTTTCCTGGCACTTCTGGTTCTGTTGCCCAAGTCGGTGCTAAAACAGTACCCATAGAGGTGGATTTAGTAGTTCGTGGTTTGAATGTACGCGACCCAGAACAATTATTCAATAACGGATTAAAAAAAGGCGGTAAAACTAATGTGATTATCCGCAACCAACCTTATGGGCAGATTGAGATTAAATCAATTCAACAGCTACCAAGAACAGTCAATGTTTTCCAACCTGATGGAACTGTTAAAGAATTGCCAGATCCAAAAAGCAATAATTTTAGTGCAGATTTTCTCTTAACTTTAGATGGCAAAGCCCAAGTGACTCAAAGCGGCCCTGTTCTTGGTAACAGTAAAGTTAAAATTGGAATGCCATTTGAGTTGGAAGGTTTTAACTACAATTTCAATGCTACTGTCATTGATGTCAGAATCAAAGACAAATAGAATTTAGAATTTAGAATTCAGAATTCAGAAGGTTTTGACACCAAACTTAATCAGTTAAAAAATTAATAAATTGTAGGAAGTTTCATTTTCAAGTCACACGCTTGATTCTGAATTCTGACTCCTGACTCCTGAATTCTGAATTTATTAATTAAGCAAAGGCAAAAATTGACGAATCAACCCAATTGTGACTGCTGGCAATTCTAACTGCGGTGTTAAACCCACATCTTCCAATTGTTGAAAAAACCGGATTGCTTGGGGATTCATTTCGGCGAGGCGGCGACCAATTGCAGGGCCTGTAAATTGAGATTTTTGTCCCCAAATAATAGCCGTGGGAGTGGTCAATTGTTGAATATAAAGAGATAAATCAAAGCACAAATCGCCACGTACAAAAGATAGCGCTGCATACTCAGCATTCGGCTGTTGGGCTGATTCTAGATAAGCATCTACAATTTCTTGGTAAACTCGGTTAGGCTGAGCAAACTGTCGTTGCTCTAAGAAGCTGCGAATACCGCCACTGGTCGCAACTCCAGTACTGTATAGCACGCGGTCAATAATAGGAACGCTGATTAACTGAGCAAAAAAGCTGCGGGAATAGTCTTCGCCAAAATCGGAAAGTCCCGCGGGAGTAGTGAGAATTAAAGACTTAAATAATTCGGGATGAGCGATCGCCACTCTAATTGTAAAGGCTGCGGTCAAAGATGAGGCGATCGTTGTTACCGGGCCAGTACAAGTCTGCTGCAAAAACTCGCGAATGGTTGTCAAATAATCGTCAATTTTATAACTACGTGCGGGATGCTCAGATCTACCCCAACCGATTAAATCTGGTGCAATAATCCGATATTCAGCAGCAAAAGCCGGATAAACTTTCGACCACTCATAAGCAGAAGATCCACCACCAAAACCGTGTAGAAAAACCAAAGTTTCCCGGTCATCTTTGACAGTCGCATCGTTGTGCCAGACCGACCCAACATTAGTATAATACGCCATCTTACCTAATGAGGTAATTACGGAGCGTTGTTCAAATCCTATTGGCTCAAACATAAATATTTTTCTTCACTTTAATGATTCATTAACACAGATAACACCAGAGACGGGGAGATAGGGGGACGCCAAGAGAAGTCCGAACACGGCTTTGACTAATGGTAAGGGAAATACACACAGAGAGGTAATTCTTTGCGTCCCCGGATCTCCCACAGATTTATTATCGGCGAACCAATCACTTTAGGACTTCTGGCCAGCGTCAGATTAAGCAGATGTAAAACTACTGAAGCAGTTGTAAAGATTTGGTGTTTATTTTTTCATATTTAAACGAAACTAACCTTGTAATTACTATATTTTCAGCAGTTTATGTAGTAATAAGTATCACTATAGACATAAATACAGATGAATTGTTTATGGTACTCTATGAAAAAACTGATAAATAATTTTGAGCTTCAGAAATAGCCAAAACGATCGTTTTAATCAGCTATTAGTTTTAGTTCTGCATCTAAAAAGAATAGCTTTTGATATATTACTGATCTGATTATTTTCTAGATAATGGTAAGGCGGAATGTCATGGTCAAGCAGGCTACTCTTCAATCAAATAAAGTACCAAGGATTGAAGACCCTAAATTTGCGCTTGACAATTTTAGTATACAAAACCAAATTACAGCTTCATCCCGACGCGATCGCATCAAGCCACCCATTGACCTTACCAAAGACAGCATACCTACTTGTATTTGTTTAGATTTTGAAGACTTGAAGTGTTTTGAAGTAGTAGAGCGCCAGTATGAACGCTGGGGAGTAATTTTTCAGAATTCTCTAGCAATGCAACCATCAAATCCAGCATTTCCCAGCTATTCAGGGTTAACAGTCTTAATGGGAGCGCCCAAAAGCGGATTTTTAGAAGCTAGTTTCTTGCATCCTGTCAACTCGGTTAGTGCCTTTGTCACTAGTTCGCAGCGGCTAGTGCTTTCCGCTTACGATCGCGATCGGCAACTCCTTGGACAAACCGTACTACCCGGCGCTAATCTCGCCAATTCAGACTCAGCAATTTCCCCCAATACCTTATTATCCATAACTGCGAATAATATCTACACTGTTACCTTCTGTGCTTTTGACGGTCAATTCGTCCTTGATGACTTTCGTTTTTGTACATAAACTACAAACGTTAAAAACTCAATAGGAAAATTAAGCTGACTCATCCGAGTCCGGGTATTCTTTTAGAGTATATTGTTCATGGATCTCCCCAAGGGTAGAAACTAGGATGTGATTTATCATCTCCTAGTATTTTTACCAATTCGGGACGCTCCTTGATTTCTTCGTCTCTAATAAAACTTTTACAATAGGTAATCTCGTATTCAAGTAGGTAAACACCGTGGCACAGGCTTCATCTTCTTGGCAGCAATTGATCGAGCAGATCCCCAACTGGTCGCTTCCAAAGTTCAAGATAGGAGGAAGCTCAAAACAACAAACTTTTAAACGTTACTCTGGGCCTGGAGGCTTTCTTGGGTTCCTGACGATTGTCATTGCTATGCTGTTCTGGAACTGGAAACTCCTATTAGCTCTGTTAATCGGTATTGGAGTAATGGTATTAATTTACTCAATGCAGGAGTGGGACTGGCAATTGCGCTGGTCTAAAATACGCGAGTTTTTAAACAGTCCAAACCGTCGGTTAGTCTTAGCAGTTCTCAGTGGTGGTATTGCTACTGTCAGCACTTACATGGCGGCTGCAATTTGGGTTGACTCTCATAGCAAGTGGATTGCGGCTGGTGCGATCGCCCAAGGTGTAGGAACCCTGTTAACTTTAATTTTATTAGTATGGCAACTTGTCAACTTTTATGGAAATCAACAAGAAGACCACCTAGAGCAGCTGTTAGTCAATTTAACAGAAAAAGATCCATTAAAGCGGTTAATTGCCCTGCGTCAACTAACTAAATTGATTGCCCGTAAGCGAGTTGATTGTTCAGCGCAGCAAGATGTAGTCGAATGCTTGCACCTCCTACTGAGTCGCGAGGAAGAAGTTGTAGTTCGAGAGGCAGCTTTTAAGATCCTGCAAGCCTGCGATCGCTCACAAGTACTACCACCCAAAACAGCCAAAACTTTCATACCCATATCAGCAAAACTTAAACACCCCATTTATTAGTCATTTGTCATTGGTCATTGGTCATTTGTCATTAGTCATTAGTCATTAGTCATTAGTCATTTGTCATTTGTCATTAGTCATTTGTCATTTGTCATTAGTCATTTGTCATTAGTCATTTGTCATTAGTCATTTGTCATTTGTCATTTGTCGTGAATTAAATAACAAGTTCTTGGTTAATACTCGATACCCCATGCCCCATGCCCAATTATTATTTTCGAGACAACTTTCCATTGCGAACTTGCACTACCGGATGATTGCACCGCCGCACCAATTGTTCATCGTGGGTGGTAACAATCACCGTAGCCCCAAAGGAATTCAACTTTTGGAGAATTTGTATAACTTGCCAAGAATTATCTGGATCGAGATTTCCCGTTGGTTCGTCAGCCAGTAGCAGTGGTGGTGTACTAACGATCGCCCTAGCAATACTCACCCGTTGTTGTTCTCCTCCAGACAGTTGATCTGGAAAGCAGTCAGCTTTCTTGAGCAACCCTACCAACTTTAACGTTGGTTCTAAGCGGCGTTGAATTTCTTTACGAGTATACCCTTGAGCTTGGAGTACAAAAGTTACATTTTCTGCTACTGTACGCTGGTTAATTAGTTTGTAGTCTTGGAACACAATGCCAATACGTCGCCGCAATAATGACAAGCGATCGCCCCTTAAAGTTGCTACATTACATTCATCAACAATTACTTCACCCTGTGTGGGTAACTCCTGGCCATACAGCAGTTTCAAAAGCGTTGACTTACCAGAACCACTCGGCCCTGTGATAAACAAAAATTCTCCCTTTTTAACCTCAAGGTTTGCATTCAACAAGGCATGAGAGCCATTAGCATAGGTCTTGGTTACAGATTGCAATTGCACCTTTGCAGCAGTATTGGTAATGTGCTGTTGAGTTTCACTGTTCTGCTTATCAACGGATTTCTCTGTCTTAACTTCAGTTGTTAATACTGGCATTGTTAAATTCTCCTCATACCCACAACCAAACACTTTGCCAACATAGATTCGACATTCCCCCCAAAATCAGAATTCCCAGGTTTTGCCTGGGAATTTCAAATCCAACAGAGAAATTTAAAATTTGTTAAAGACTTCAGTATTAGCTAAGCAATAACACTTAGAACTCAGCACTCAGGACTTATAGCAGTTGAAGCATAGTTTAATACATAAACCCATCGTAAAACCCCAGCCCCAAAAGACTTTCTTTGCCTATTGCCTGTTACCTGCGATAATTGCACTCCTAGCAGTCCAGCGATAGACAAAGGCTTTCATCGCAAACTCTGGCAAAGCCAACATCCGCCGCCAGCGCCAAGGTTCTTTATACAGACGATATAGCCATTCCAAATTATTATTTCCTAACCAAGCGGGAGCGCGAGTTTTTGTTCCCGACCAAATATCAAAACTGCCACCGACGCCAATCCAAATTGCTTGGGGGCACAAATGGCGATTTTCAGCAATCCATAATTCTTGACGTGGCACTCCTAGACCTACAAAAATCACTTGTGGCTGTAATTGGGCAAGAGTTTGTTGCAATTGTGCTTCTTCTTCTGGAGAGTGGTAGCCTGAGTGAGTACCTACTACATTCAAATCTGGAATTTGCTGCTGCCAAAACTCTGCTGCAATTGAGGCTACTCCAGGTGCGGCACCATAAAAAAATACTTTTGCTCCTGTCTTGTGTTGTCCAAGTTCTTGCAAAAGCTTTTCTGATAATTCAATTCCTGGGCAACGCTCTACTTTTTGCCATAATAACCAGCGTAAATACAGAACAACCCCGGCTCCATCTGGAATCACTAGTTCAGCATTTTGAATGGCTTGAGCTAGGAGTTGGTTCCGCTCTGCTTGGATAGTCATTTCTGCATTGAGCGTTACGACATGAGTTCCTCTGCCTTGTTGCAAGCATTCTAACAACCAGCCTGGATAGTTAGTCATCACATGAACCGGTATTCCCAATACTGAAAATGCTTTAGGCGATTTAGACATAGTGCCTATTTTTTGATTGATTTTACACCACATTTCCTTGAATGTTAAGTTTATCAAATATTCTTATCAAAGAAGAATTTAATAGGAGCCAGTCTGGTTTCTGTCATGAGGGTAACGATGAGGCATGAAAGTACAATACGATCGCCTGCTATTTTAGAGAGCAATAGCTCTGCAACAATAGAAAGCCATTGGCTGTGATGGGAAATTGCGGGACAATTAAGGGGACATCAAGTGCCCTTGATTGTCACGATTATGTTCCTTCTCAACGTCAGATTTGAGTTGCTCAAGTGTGACACCTCTATACAAAGATGGCTTTAATCTGCGCCTAGACAAGACTTTTTAGTAAACTCGACTTTACAGTTAAGGTAGTGTAACGGGCTGAAGTTGGCTATGAGTAAAATTCGTATTGCTCTAATTGAAGATCACGATCTGACTCGCGTAGGTATTCGGACAGCACTACTGCAAAAGGATGAAATTGAAGTTGTAGGGGAAGCTGCTAATGCCGCTGAGGGATTAAAAATGTTAAAAGTGCTACAACCAGATATTGCCATAGTAGATATTGGTTTACCAGATAAGGATGGCATTGAGTTGACACGGGAGGTAAAATCTACTACTAATAGCGAAGAGTTAAGCACAAAAGTGTTAATTTTGACACTGCGGGATAATCGAGAAGCGGTATTGGCGGCTTTTGCTGCTGGGGCAGACTCCTACTGTATGAAGGATATCAAATTTGATAATTTGCTGGAAGCAGTGCGAGTAACTTACAATGGCAACGCCTGGATTGATCCGGCGATCGCTCGAATTGTATTACAACAAGCGCAACAAAATCCCCAAAAGTCGGAATCGGCTTTTGTAGATACCAAAGCTGTTCTCCCTAATCCAGATTTTGCGGAAAATCTGGAAGGAATTGAACCCTATACCCTGACAGAAAGGGAGTTAGAAGTGTTACAGTTGATTGTCGAAGGTTGTAGCAATGCGGTAATTGCGGAAAGGCTTTACATCACTGTCGGAACTGTTAAAACTCACGTCCGCAATATTTTGAATAAGCTATGTGCCGATGACCGTACCCAGGCAGCAGTCCGCGCCTTGCGTTCTGGGTTAGTGGGATAAAAGTTAAATTCAACTAGCAGTGAACAGTTATCAAGGTTTCAAACACTGATAACTGATAACTGTTGAGAATGATTAGTTCTAAATTTTCGTTGGTTATCAGGTGGGATAAAGATCATATCTATCTCGCCACTAAACATAGTTGAAAAATTAAAGTCAAATATGGCTGAGACAGGAGTGGACAAACTTAAGCTCATGGTGGTAGACGATGAGCCGGATAACTTAGATTTACTCTACCGCACTTTTAGACGAGATTTTCAAGTTTACAAAGCAAATCACGCCATGGGTGCTTTGGAAATCTTGGATAAAGTTGGCGAAATGGCTGTGATTATTTCTGACCAAAGAATGCCAGAAATGAGTGGCAGCGAATTTTTTAGTCGCACAGTGGAACGGTTTCCGGACACGATTCGGATTTTGTTAACTGGTTTTACTGATGTGGAAGATTTGGTAGATGCGATTAACTCCGGTCAGGTGTTCAAGTACATCACCAAACCCTGGAATCCAGAGCGACTCAGGGCGTTAGTCGAACAAGCCACAGATACATACCGCCTAGTGAAGAAGCGCACCCAAGAGTTACGTCGAGCTTTACGGCGAGAATCCTTGTTTAATGCGGTGACAACAGCAATTCGGGAGTCTTTAGACTACGACAGTATGCTGGAAAAGACTGTAGCAACCATTGGACAAACCTTTGAAGCTACTAGTTGTTTGCTCAGACCAACAGAAGGCGATCGCCTCACACCAGAGCTGTTCTCATACTACGATCCCGAATCAGATGTCTTAGATTGCGCCTTCGACACTGCTCCTTTAATTGAAAAAGTTCTGCAAACCCGTCATCACGAACTTGCTCAAGAAATATACGACGGTAACCCCTGTCATCATTTGGTTGTGCCACTTAGCTACCAGCAACACTTGGTGGCTGTGTTGGCTCTCCATCAATGGGGACGCGATCGCCCTTGGGAAGAGGAAGACATCCAACTGATTGCTGGTGTTGCCGAACAAGCCGCTTTAGCTCTCTCTCAAGCAAAACTCTACCAACGCCTCCAAGAAAAACAACAACAGATTCACAATGAGCTAGAGGTGGCTCGCCAAATTCAATACAACCTGCTCCGCCAAAGTTTACCCGATATCAAAGGTGTGAAGGTGCAAGCCTGCTGCTACCCTGCGCGGGAAGTCGGAGGAGACCTTTTTGAAGTGTTTGTCCATCCTAAAGGCGATTTGTGGTTGGCTGTGGGTGATGTTTCTGGTAAGGGCGTTCCAGCGGCTTTATTTATGGCTAGTGTGATTTCCGTCTTGCGTCGGGAATTATCTCAAGAAGCCCCAGCGCCACCAAATGTCGTTATGCAGAACCTTAACCATGCTCTGAGCGAAGACTTGATTAGCAATAATTATTTCATCACTCTTGTGTTAGCGTGTTATACCCCTAGCACTAGGGAACTCGTTTACACTAATGCTGGTCATATTTATCCACTCTTATGGTCACACAAAGCAGCATCAGCCGAAAGCCCCAATTACCTTAAAGTCCGCAGCGTTCCTTTGGGGATATTGCCCAAATGGCAAGGACAATCTTGTAGCTTGGTTCTCGCTTCTGGAGACACACTGTTACTAACTAGTGATGGTATTACAGAAGCAATGGTATTAAATGATTCAATTAATTCAGCAAAAACCGTGCCTGGCGTTGAGCCGTCTAACCGTTCTATGCTGAATCAAGATGGCCTTTGGCAACTCTTACAACAAGAGGAAAAACCGCTTTCTCTTAACCATTTAGTAGCTCGCATACAGGCAGATAACCACGTCCAAGAAGATGATCAAACTATACTCTCGCTGGAGATTTTGTAAGTAATGAAAAGTGAGCTTCATGTACCAAGTGATTTAAGTTTTCTCAATATTGTCGAGAACTGGTTGCTGGGATGTTTGAAAATCCAGCTAGGAGACTCGGTAGATTGGTCGCGCCAATCGAGTCGTTTGAGATTAGCTTTAGTGGAAGCCTACTCAAACGCAGTACGTCACGCCCATAGGGATAAACCAAATTTGCCCATCTTACTGCGTTTGGAACTCAAAGACAGAGACCTGGCCTTAGAAGTTTGGGACTACGGCGAAGGCTTTGATATGTCTACATACTATGCTCCCGACCCGGTTGAAAAACAAGAAGGTGGTTATGGTTGGCTGATTATGAATCGTCTCATGGATAAAGTAGACTACACGTTGCAGATTAATGGCGCTAACTGTCTCAAGTTAGAAGCGACTTTACCCGAATTAGTCAAATGAGTAGGTTTTAAGCCACGATTAGTTACTTATTATTTTTGAGGGCGTAAAGATAGTAACTCTTGAGGCGAAGCTAAAAGTTTGATTCTTGTATATAAAATTTGCTGTTGTTGGTTGAGGATAAATATCCACAAGACATTTACCCCGCACCAAGAAGTTTGCGCCTTACCTGTCACTTGGACTTGGATTGTAGCGTTTTCCAAAGTCTCGCTTATTCCTGTTTTGGGGTAAGCTTTAATGTTTTGAGCTTCTTGTTTTAGGTAAGCTGCGATCGCATCACATCCCACAATATCAGATTCAAGTGGTGGATGCATCACCCCGTCCTCGCCAAATAAGGCCGCAGTTTGGTCAAATTCTCCTGCATTTAATGTTTCAAAATAACGCAGTACACTTGTTTCCGTAATTCCTTGAATCTGGAATTCTGATGAAGGCTGTACTGGGAATATTTCAGCAGAGGTCATAAAATTACCTGTATTAAGTGAGCTAAATATTAATTTCATTACAAAAATCGTTAAAAACAAAGCCACTATTGAAATAGATTGCTACCTATGTATAAATCTTTCTGAGGATGGATCTGTTGATGGTTAACAGTTATCAGTCAACAGTCAACAATTTTGAATTCTGCTGTCTGAATGTAAAATCAGTAACAAATGTTTACCAAAAAAATTACTAGATTAATGTATAATAATCATGCCTGTAGTTAGGCAAATTCAAATATAAAAACAATGAACCAGTGTTCCGTAAGCAGCAGCGTAGTGAAAGAAAAAGCCAGCGAGTTGGGCTTTCATAAAATTGGGATTGCTGCTGTGGACAAGGTAGATGTTACAGAAGCACAGAGGTTGAAAGCATGGCTAGCGCTGGGTTATCACGCCGATATGGAATGGATGAGTAACCCAAAGCGTCAGGATATTCGGTTAGTGATGCCAGAAGTGCGATCGCTAGTGTGTGTAGCGCTGAATTATTACACACCATATCAACGTCCCCAAGGTGAAGAATACGGCAAAATTTCTCGTTATGGCTGGGGAAGGGATTATCACAAGATCATGCATAAAAAACTCAAGCAGCTAGCCACCTGGCTAGAATCACTTGATCAAAGCGTGCGAGCGATTTACTATGCAGACACCGGGCCAGTGCAAGATAAAGTCTGGGCACAAAAAGCGGGAATTGGTTGGATTGCGAAAAATGGTAATGTGATTACACGCGAGTATGGTTCTTGGGTGTTTTTGGGAGAAGTTTTGACCAATTTGGAACTAGAAAGCGATCGTCCGCATACAGAACACTGCGGTAGCTGTACTCGTTGTCTTGAAGCTTGTCCTACTGGTGCAATTACTCAGCCTTTTGTAGTGGATGCGAATCGCTGCATTGCTTATCATACAATTGAAAATCGGGCAGAAGAATTGCCACAAACACTTACACCTCATTTGCAAGGTTGGGTTGCTGGTTGTGATATCTGCCAAGATGTTTGCCCTTGGAATCAACGTTTTGCTAAGACTACTGATATCCCGGAGTTTGCGCCTTATCCTCAGAATCTTGCTCCCCAACTGCTAGAATTAGCCCAAATTTCAGATGGAGAGTGGGATAAACGATTTCCAGCATCCGCTTTACGACGGATTAAGCCAGAAATGTTACGACGCAACGCTCAAGCTAATCTTGACGCATCTAGGCGAAAGATGACCCAAAAAGTAATTATTTTCGATTTTGATGGCACAATTGCAGATACAGTAGATGCCCTTGTCAGTATTGCTAATCGTCTAGCTGTAGACTTTGGTTATATCCAAATAACTCCAGACCAATTAGCTCTACTCAAAAATTTAACATCTAGGGAAATTATTAAGTACTCTGGAGTTTCGCTGTTTAAGATACCTTTTTTAGTGAAAAAAGTTAAAGGCGAATTAAAAAATAAAATCCCAGAGTTGAAGCCTATTCCTGGAATTAAAGAAGCATTAATAGAACTCCAAGCTCAAGGCTATAAACTGGGAATTATCACTTCTAATTCTCAAGAAAACGTGACAGAATTTCTCAAAATAAATAATTTAAATTATTTATTTGATTTTATATATTCAGGAATTACGATTTTCGGTAAAAAAACCATTATTAATAATTTATTGAAGCAAAAACAACTCAAGCCTCAAGATGTAATTTATGTCGGAGATGAAACCAGAGATATCGAAGCGTCAAAAAAAGCAAATATTCAAGTAATTGCAGTCACTTGGGGCTTTAATTCTCCGGAAGTACTAGCTAAGCAAAATCCAGATTATTTGATTCACAGACCTAGCGAATTACTAGAAGTCATGAAGTGAGAATTTAGTTATTTGAGCTAGATTTAGCTCGCCGACTTATTGAATAAGCCGGCGAACTGCGGTTGAAAAAACTTATTTTTTAGGTTGACCTTTTTCTAAAGCTTTTTCTACTAAATCGTCATCAATGCTAGTTACACCCTCAGTTTTGGAATTTCCAACTTCCTTAGCCAGCTCTGTATAATCATCGGGATTACCAGTTGACTGCGTTTGTGTTGTTGTTTCTTTTGCTTGAGGAACTTTTTGTTGAGGAGCAGTTGCGGCTTCGGCTGCTGCTGCACCTTGACCTGTGCGGTCAATTTCACTAACACTGAATTGTTGTGCTGCTGCATAATCAGCTTCAAAATCCACCTTTGGCGCTTTTTCTTCACCACTAGCGATGTTTTCGGCAGCTAATTGAGCATCATGGGTGGGAGCTTCATTAACATTGGGTTTAATTTCATCTGGCATAATTAAAACCTTAGGTAAATTATTATTGCTGCGGCAAGCATAGCAAACTAATTCGCTACTTTCTTACTTTCTTCCGAAAGATTTTTACCTCTATTCCAAGGTAGATTAATGTTGCATTTGATAATTAATTTAACTCTTTCTCTTGATAGTAGAATGTGATTCTCAAACTCTGGTAACTCTTAGTTTGGCCTGTTAATTAAATTCTGTTGGAGAAAAGTTATGACTACAAGTTACGATAAAAATATTTCTCAAGCTCGAAGCAATAAAACTCAAAAAGTGGTAGATGCCTTTAACGCCTTAGATACTGATGCCAAATTAGCTTGGTTCTATTTAGTTTATAAAAAAATGGGTGATTCCGTTACTCCAGCTGCTCCAGCTGCTACCGACCCGGAATTAGCACCAAAGTTGCTAGGAGATTATTTTGATTTATCAGATGATGAGCAACTACAAATTATGCGGGATATCGTTAACCGCAAAGATACTGAATATTCCCGCGCTTATGGGGCGATTAAAGAAAATAATCAGTTGTTAGTTTGGTATGCTTGGGCAGTAGCTATGGGGGATAAAGTGGTTGATTTGCCAGGTACTTATCAGCCAAGTCAGGCGATTAATGATTTGCTTTCTCAAATTGAAGGACTAGATTTTGACGAACAAATTTCGGTGTTCCGGACAATAGCTGGTGAAATGGGTTACACCGATGTTAAACCAATTGAGACACAAGCACAAACTGGTAAAACACCGAGTTTGTAAGATAATCTGATAACTATTGACCGTTGAGAGACGCGATTAATCGCGTCTCTACAAGAGTGAGGAATTTTTTGTTCTACTCCTCATCTGTTTATCTCTCGACTCGGCATTTTTAAGTAAGATGCTGATGTGATAAATCGCACAAATAGTCGAGAAAAATATTTCTTTCCCAGTCAAAAATCACAGCTTCATCAAGACATTGCAACCTGAGTTAAGTCAGATGGAGTCAAGTTAGAGTGTACCACTTGACCATCACGGAACCAAACGATGCGCTGGGTTTGACGGGCAACTTCTGGTTCGTGGGTTACCATGACAACGGTGATTCCACTAGCATTGAGTTCGCCAAAGATGTCTAAAACTTCTTGAGTTGTGCGCGAATCAAGTGCGCCGGTGGGTTCATCGGCTAGGAGTACTACGGGACGGTTGACAATGGCACGAGCGATCGCTACTCTTTGTTGTTGTCCCCCTGATAGTTGAGTTGGTTTGTTGTTGAGGCGATTTGCTAAACCGACTCGTGTCAGTGCTTCTGTTGCGCGATCACTTCTTTCTTTGGGATTCACGTTAGCATATACCATTGGCAGCATCACATTTTCTAATGCTGTTAATTGCGGTAATAAATGGAATTGTTGGAACACAAACCCTAATTTTTTGTTACGGATGTGTGCCAAGGATTTATCGTCCATTTGTGCCACATCAATATTATCTAAGTAATAATGTCCGCCTGTGGGTCGGTCGAGACAGCCGATAATATTCATGGCTGTAGATTTACCCGAACCAGAAGGCCCCATAATTGAACAATATTCGCCTTCGTGGATAGTCAAATTCACATCGTTGAGGGCTTTGACTTCGGTTTCACCACTGCCATAGACTTTATATATATTTTCTAAACGAATGATTGTTGGTTTCGGTACAGGATTTGGAACTAAAGAATCGGTAATTGAAATAGTAGTCATAAATATTTACTTATTAATCAGCACTTGAAACGCTTTACTGAAGCTAAATCTTGGAAAGATATTAATTGATAAAACATCTCTATCTCTGTTTATTTATCTACCAACCAAAGGCGATAAAAACAATGTAGCTAAAACACTCAAGAATAAAGATGCGTAATTATTTCGTTGAAGTTTCAAGCACTTCTCAAAGCTACAATGGGGTCGAGTTTAGCGGCGCGACGTGCGGGGACGACACCAAAGAATAAACCAATACCGCCGGAAACACCTACAGCGGTTGCGATCGCCACCGTAGAAATCCCTGCCTCTAAAGGTGTGAAAGCTGACACCAAAAGAATACCACTGACACCGACGGCAGTCCCAATTAAGCCGCCAGCAGCAGAAACAATTACTGCTTCAATGATGAACTGTAGTAAAATATCTTGCTCTGTTGCACCGATCGCTTTTCTCAATCCGATTTCTTGGGTGCGTTCGGTGACGGAAACTAGCATAATATTCATGATCCCAATGCCGCCGACAAATAAAGATATGGCTGCGATCGCTGCTAACATAATTGTCAATGCACCCGTAATTTGACCGACAGTTTGCAAAGCATCTTTTTGGGTGCGAATCGTAAAGTCATCTTCACCATTAATTTTGTGTCGCAGACGCAGCAAATTCGTAATTTGAAACTCTGCTGCATCGACGCTATCACCATCACGAGCCGCCGCAACGAGGTAATCTAAGGCAATACCGTAGGGAGAATTCTTTCCCACAAGGCGGTTTGCAGAGGTGGTAATCGGTATTAAAGCAGCTTCATCATAATCTGCTCCCACGCTGGAACCTTTGGCTACTAATGTGCCAATTACTTGAAAACTGGTATTGCCAATTCGCAATTGCTGACCGGTGGGATTACTATTACCAAATAGTTTTTCTGCTAAGTCTGCACCTAATACAACAACTTGATTGCTTCGCTTAATATCTACTTCGCTGAAAAACCTGCCTTTATCAGTTTCAAAATCCCGCACCGATAAAAAGCTGGGAGTTGTGCCAATAATATTAACGTCAGTATTTCTATTTCGGTAAGTAATTACTTGTCTTCTATTTAACTCTGGTGCAACTCCTATTACTGTAGGCACCTGAGAGGCGATGGCTTCAGCATCTTGCAACACTAAATTTTTCGGTACTTCAAAGGAAATGCGTTGAGTCTCTCGATTTCCTGGAATCACAAACAACACATTTGGCCCTAGTGATTCCAGCTGTTGTTTAACAAATTTTTGCCCACCTTCACCAATACCAATCATGGCAATCACTGAAGCATTACCAATAACAATACCTAACATAGTGAGGGCACTACGCAGCTTATTTGATAACAGGGTTTTCCCTGCCATTTGTACACTTTCTAAAAAATTCATGTTTTAATAATTACGAATTACGAATTATCGTTTTCTTTGGCCTTTTCAATTTTGTAATCTTTCGGTGGGTTAACAAAAATACGATCGCCTTCTTTCACTCCTCCTAAAATCTGCGTTTGGTCTTTGATTTGTGCGCCAACTGTGACTTCCCGGAATTGAGGTTTATTATCTGCATCTGGTACAAGTACGCCAGTTCTACCTTTTTCGGTGACGATGGAAACTGTTGGTAATACTAAGGCATTATTCACGCGATCGCCTAAAAAAGTCAGATCCACATTTAAGCCAGAACGCAGCTCATCTATGCCAGTATCCAAAGCAACGCGCACTTGGAAGGATGTCACACCTTGTTCTACTACTGCTTCGGGAGCAATCAAGCGCACACGTCCTTTAAAAACTTGGTCTGGATAAGCATCGGCGACAATTTCCACTTGCTGTCCTGGTTTGATTCTGCCAATCTCGGCTTCGGGAACTTGAGCTAATATTTCTAAACCGCGTGCTACGGCGACAATTGAACTGGAAGTTGCTGAAGCGCTGGTAGAAGCAGAAGTTGTGGGGGTGACAAAAGCACCAACGTTCGCATACTTTTGGGTGACAATTCCCGAAAAGGGAGCGCGAATAATTGTATCTTCTAGCTGCACTTGCACGCCTTTTAACTGAGCTTCAGCGGATGCGACAGCTGC
>LWTK01000050.1 GCA_003326205.1 Nostoc sp. ATCC 43529 | reverse complement strand
GCGATTTTCGGACTGACGTGTTCCAGAATTTGGTCACGAACAGCTGTTTCTATACCTTCAAAAGTTTCAATTTTTGACGATGGCGTGTTTTTATACAAAATCTTAGCAATTTCTTTTACGTGAGTATCTAAAAGTTTTTTGTCTTCTGGTGTCATTGGCTTCGGCTTCTTGAAGATTTCTTTCCATCCTTAATTCTCTCGAATTAGGCTGTGGAAGTATAGCCCCCCTTTATTCGCGAGTATTCATCGCGAATATATTTTCACTCTCACTCTCTTCTTGCAAAATTGGGATGCTCCCCTCCAAATCCCCAACTATTATTCACAACATCAACGTTAACTGAGTTCCACAAAGCATTAGTAACCCCAACAATTATTCCATCAATTGAATTATTAGAAATAGCCCGAAAGCCTGTAATTGTGGCATTATAGGCGACTCCAACACTACCAACTCCATTATTTTCCGCAGCAATGATACCTGCTACTGATGTCCCGTGATTATCATCTAAATTTCCGTAGGCAGAGAAATTGTTATCGTTAAAGTCATAATCAATTGTTGTGTCATAATTATCATCCAGGTCATAGTGGAGATAATCAAATCCATCATCAATAACACCAACAATAACACCATTTCCTGTATAGTCATCCCAGACATTAACAACATTAAGATCTAAACCACCAGGATTATATAAATGCCATTGATAAGAAAATAGAAAATCAGAAGGTAAAGTAACCATATATTCATCTCCTTAATTGTAGAAATCTCCGAAATAATGTAGAGGCGTAAAGTTATACACCCCCACAGCCGAGTCATTTGTTAGGAAAAATTCTGACGATTAGTAATGTACTTACGTACACAAAATATAATAGAGAAAGCATTAATATAATTCACGCACCTTTGCTGCTGGATAAGATACAGCATGGTGTATGCAAGATTGCAGAAAACTGCATTGTAATTTCAAAAATCTGTTGCAAAAATTACAATACCCTATTTAAAGCAGTCAGAATTAACGTTAATTGTTACTGTCTTGGCTAAGCATTCCCGTAACTTTACGAGAAAGTCAGCTATGTGTAGCGGTCTGCATTCTAGGGTAGAAGGATAGACAGGCTTGGTTTCATAGCCCCAAGCTTTAGCTTGTGGGCTAAATCTCGGCCTGGTTAAGGATTTAGTTATAAAGTAAATATAAAAACAAGGAGTAAGCAAAGTGCAATGGTATAGGATGCAGTATATCAAGGTATAAGGGAATTCTAAGTAACAAAATATTCTATTGCTACTGTTAACTGTTGACCGTTGACGGTTCACACTCAACACTCAACGATTAAAGTTTATGCTCATACATTAATGAAAAGTCAAGATTTACCTCAATCACCAGCGATGAAAATTCTACTTATTGATGACCACCAATTAATCTTGACAGCAACTTTTAATTTACTGCAACAAGAATATCCAAATGCAAATATTATCAAGGTTAGAAGCGCATTTGAGGCTCTCAGTAATATTAAAACTGAGGCTATCAATAAGAGTGCAACTTCTTGCTTTGACTTAATTGTGATGGATTTATCCATACCAGAAGAAATAGGAATGACAGCTCAAATTGATATAGGTATCAACTTAATTCAACAGTTACTCAAGCAATATCCCCAACAGAATTTGATGGTACAAAGTAGTTATGTAAAGGCTTTAGTAAGGATAAAACATGAGATTGATGAACACCAAGGTGGATTTGCGATCGCAGATAAAGGATTATCAGAACAGGAAATGTTATCTCGTGTTTATATAGCACTTCAAGGTGCAACTCATACACAAGATATCAAAAACGGCTTAGAACTCAAACCAGAGTGGTTAGAAGTTTTAAGGTTGGCCTTTGAAGAAGGATTAACAGATAAATTAATATCGGAACGGATGTATAGATCTGAACGTGCAGTAAGAGCATATTGGACAAAAATTCAAGATGTTCTCGGACTTTATCCAGAAGACTGTAAAAAGGAAGGGAAAAATATTCGCATTCAAACAGAAATTCGCGCTAGACAAGAAGGATTAATTGATTAATTATTATGAAAATATGATTTTTTGAAAATTCGTTTAATTCTAGTTTTTTGCCTGAATTGCTGAAACATAAGTTGAAGCCAAAATATTTATGGTGTGGGTTAATTGGAAAAGAATTCAGAATGAAATCAAAATTTTGTTACTGGCATCACTTCCAGGAGCAGCATTTTTAGTTTTTATAGTAATTGCACGTTTCTATGGATTATTGCAAGATTTTGAATTGATGGCATTGGACACATTTTTACGTTTGCGTCCTGCGGAAATCACTGATGATAAAGTTGTGATTGTCGGTATTAACGAAGAAGATATTCGCACACTTGGTAGATATCCGATTCCAGATGGCGAAATTGCAACACTGATACAAAAAATAGAAAAATATAAACCTATCGCCATTGGTCTTGATATAGTTCGAGATTTACCTGTTGAACCGGGTCATCAAGAATTAGTAAAAGTATTTCAAAATTCTCAAAATATTATTGGTATTGAAAAAGTATTACCTCCAGATCCAATTGCACCACCACCACAATTACCATCAAAGCAAATAGGTTTTTCTGACATCGTAGTAGATAAGGATAATAAATACCGTCGCTACTTACTTTGGACACCATCACCGAAAAACCCTGAAAATCCTGAAGAAGATAAATATTCCTTTGGACTACAGTTAGCACAAGCTTATTTATCTCATCAAAATATTAATATGGAAACTGGGATAATTGACCAAAATACAATCAGATTTAAAACTACAGAGCTGCCGCGTTTTTTATCTAATACTGGAGGATATATCAACGCAAACAGTAGTGGATTAAAGATATTAATGAATTTTCGGACTGGTAAAAAGCCCTTTCAAATTTTATCGTTAAATGATATTAAATCTGGAAAATTCAATCCTGATTCACTCAAAGATAAAGTAGTGATAATTGGGATTCTTGCTACCAGTGTGACTGATTTTGTCAATACTTCTGCAACTGTTTATCAAAAAATCCCCGGACAAATATATGGAGTAGAATTTCATGCCCATGCTTGTTCTCAGATAATTAATGCAGTGATTAGCGGACGACCACTTTTAAAAGTTTGGTCAGACCAATGGGAATATATGTGGATTATACTTTGCGGTTCTTATCCAATAATTCTTTTTTGGTTAGCACAATCTTTATGGAAGAATCTATTAGCCGTTGTGGTAGTAGCTTTAGGCTTATTTGGTTTAGGCTTAGTACTGATTTCATACGGTTGGTGGATTCCCATCGCGCCAGGTTTATTAACTTTAATCATCAATGGTTTAGGCTTGAGTGGTTTTGCCTTTGCTTTATATCAACATAATCAAGTATTTAAAATTAAAATGAACGAACGCCAGCACACAATTGAACATGCATTTACTGTAATTCATAATGGCCCTCTACAAACTTTAGCCAATGTCTTAAGACAGATGCAAGCTCAAGATTGGCCACATGAGGAATTAAAATTACAGTTAGAAAAACTTAATTATGAAATTCGAGAAATTGGGGAATATCTAAAGCTTGAGGCTTTATCTCAAGATGAAAGCTTGCGTTTGGGTAGCGGCTTAAAGCTTGATTTAAAGCGCCCAATACATGAGCTTTTTTATGCAGTGTATACTAGCACCCTCGAACGGCAAGATTTGGAATATTTGAAAAATATTAAGGTAAAAATTCGCACTTTTGAACCAGTAGACGATAAATGTTTGAGTGTAAATAACAAACAAGAACTTTGTTTATTTCTCGAAGAAGCCTTATGCAACGTAGGTAAACATGCTAAAGGTGTCAAACGCATCGAAGCTATTGGTAAAAAAGATGAAGATTTTTATATTCTGAAAATTCAGGATAATGGACCGGGACTCGTTTCATACCTTGAAAGTAAAGGAACTAAACAACTGAGAAATATTGCCAAAAACTTGGGAGGGGAATTTAAGCGTGAAAGCATTGCTCCCAAAGGAACAGTCTGTGAAATAAGTTGGAAATTAAGAAAATAGTAATACAGTAATACGTAGTAACTGGAGGGTGATAAATTTATTGAAATATTCCTTTGTTCAAATATGAGGCATAAAATGTCACCATTTGTTAACAAAACTATCAATACCAAATTAGCAACTAGTTCTGTTGTGGGGTTGTTATTGTTTTTAACACCAGTAGCAAATGCTAATTTTAGACCAGGCGATCGCAAACCCGCAAGCGACTACACCAGAAGCGGAGGTAGTAGAGGATGTCCCAATTCAGATAATCAAATTCCTTTGACATTACTTGCGCCTAAAACATACATTGGCTATACAGCTTCTACACGTCCCACTTTTGCAGGTTATGTATCTAGTTCTCAGGAAATAGAATTTCAAATTTTTGAGTTTGTTTCCAACAATACAGTCACCGCATTCAGCAACTCTATCAAGCAAAAAACATCACCAGGTATTTTTCAAATATCTCTTCCTGAAAATTATCCAAAATTAGCCGTAGGGAAAAAATATTTTTGGCAAGTAGCAATTAGTTGTCCAGGAGACGATTTAGTAGAAAGAGCAGAATTTATGGTTGTAGAAATACCATCTACAATCGAAAACAAATTATTGACTACAGACAATGATTTGCAAAAATCTAACACCTACGCCACAGCCAATTTGTGGTATGAAGCCTTAGCTGAAGCACTCAAATCAGCTAGTCCTGGAAAGCTGGGACAAGTTGGTTCAAATCTTGTACAACAGTTCGCCAAATTTGAGTCAGCCAGAGCTAAAGAAAATGAACAACTAGTGGAAAAGCGAATAGGAAATTTACAAAGAATTGCAAATGAAGAGAAGTGAGATATTGTGCATTTTATTGTGTTAACCATCAACATTCAATCAACAATATGAGTGTCCTTGCACTTTAAAAGTATTTAGTTGCTAAGTGATTCCATATCTAGGTTGCATCTTTAAATTTGGTGAAACTTTTGTAGGGTGGGTATTTTGCCTGCCCTAACTATGTAATTTAAATTCTCAAATTATTTAATTCAAGTATTTGATTTTATAAATTTTTACCAAAAGCTGGCATAAACATTAGGCTTTGGCAAAATTTTTGTATTGACGTTCACAATCCTGAATAATTATATGCTTTTAGCTGGTAATTAATAAATTTAAACTTAATTATTAATCGTTCGCATATTCAGGAATAAACATTAAGATAAATATTGGTGATCGCCATTGATAATCACCTTAATTACTTGCTATCAAAAATTGTTTATGGTAATCTAAGCTTAATTTAATAAACCTATTTTTTTATATTAAAAAATAACATAAATACTATTGTGAAAAACATTAATTTTCAGTTAAACAATAAACAAAAAAAACCAAGACTTAACCGCTACATTATATCCCTAGCCTTGAGTTTAATTTTCTTCCCAAGTGTTGCGTCTGCTCAATCTACTCCGCCACCTGGAGTTAATATTCCACCAACAACACCAGAAACCCTCGACCAAACAATTCCCAAACCAACCCCCTCACCAACTCCTCCCCCGACTCCGCCTGCTGCTGTTCCTGAGATTCTTAATTCTCCAGAAGTACCAGCACCAGAGAATACAAATTTTCCCAGCCCTGAAAGCTTTCTAGTGAAAAAAGTCGAAGTTCTGGGAGCTACAGTTTTGAAGGATGAAATTGCAGAGTTAGTCAAGTTATTTGAAAATCGTCAAGTGACTTTTGCAGACTTGATTCAACTACGTTCAGACATCACCGAACTATACATTAAAAATGGCTACGTTACCAGCGGTGCATTTTTACCCAACAATCAAAATCTGGCTGATGGTGTTGTACAAATTCAAGTAGTAGAAGGCGAACTCGAAAAAATTGAACTAGGAGGATTAAGGAGATTACAACCAGTATACGTGCGATCGCGCCTGCGAAAAGCCTCCTCTACACCCTTGAATCAAAAACGTTTAGAAGAAGCACTGCAACTATTACAACTCGACCCTTTAATTGAACGGGTAAACGCACAGTTAACCGCCGGTAGTACTCCCGGTAGCAATATTTTACAAGTAACAATTACTGAAGCAGCTGCATTTCATGGCGGAGTATTTGTAGCGAACAATCAAACTCCCAGTATTGGTTCTACTCAAGCAGGAGTATTTCTCAGTCATGAGAACTTGTTGGGTTTTGGGGATAGTTTCACTGCTGAATATGGAATTACCGAAGGACTGAATATATATAATTTCAGCTATACAATTCCTTTAAATGCGAATAATGGCACCATTGGTTTTCGCATCAATAACAGCGACAGCCGCATTGTTGAAGATGAATTTCGCGACTTGGATATTAAAAGTGACGCGCAAACTTATTCTTTTAATTATCGTCAGCCTTTGTATCGCAAACCCCAATCTGAATTTGCTATTAGTTTAGGATTAGATTTGCGCCGCAGCCAAACATTTTTACTCAATGACATTCCTTTTTCTTTTTCTGAAGGGCCAGAAAACGGCCAGTCAAAAGTTACAATTATTCGTTTTTCCCAAGACTGGGTGGAACGCACTGCTAATAGAGTTTTAGGTGCACGTTCTCAATTTAGTCTTGGTATTGGTGCTTTTGATGCTACAATTAACGACTTAGGTACTGACGGACGATTCTTTTCTTGGCTAGGACAATTTCAATGGGTGCAGCGGTTATCACCAAGAACAATTTTATTAGCAAGATTAAATGCACAACTCACAGGAGATTCTTTATTATCTTTAGAAAAATTTAGTATTGGTGGAGTTGATACAGTCCGCGGTTACCGTCAAAATGAATTTGTCGCAGACAATGGAATTACAGCTTCAATTGAGGCTCGTATTCCTTTAACATCTTCCAATACATTACAAGTCGCACCTTTTTTTGATGTTGGTACAGCGTGGAATAATCGTGGTACTTCTCGTTCAGAAACCCTTGCAAGTTTGGGGTTAGGTTTAATTTGGCAACCAATTCGAGATTTAAATTTACGTTTAGATTATGGTATTCCACTAATAGATGTCAATAGTGGAGGGAATACTCTGCAAGATAATGGTTTTACTTTTTCGCTGCGATATCAGGCGTTTTAGAAGCTATTTATAAAGTAAAAAGAAAATTATTGTAGTGGCGTGACAAGGCTAAATGTGTGTATTAGCTCCCCTCTTGTGGGATGGGCGTCTCGCCCGTCCCAATTAGCGGGCAAGATGCCCGCCCTACAAGAAAATTTATTGCAACATTTTAGTCGTGTCAGTCCACTACTGAGATTTTTATAGAAATCAAATATGATGCCTATAAAAGTTCAACGACATTCTCGGCTCATCACTAAATCACCGTTTGCTAGCCGATATACTCCTTGTGGTTCAACAATGCGATCGCCTTTTTTCCACTGGCTATTTATACTATTATTACTAATAGTTTGTACATCACCTGTAGAATAATTTGATGCTAGTGCATCGTGAGGACGAGTAGGTAAACCACCAACACCTGTAATTAAAAAAGTGCCTTTTTCTTTAGAACTACGAGCAATACAACTATTAGCAATTAGCCTATTAGTATCAATAGGATTATCTTGTAATTCCGTGAGGCTATTTTGAATAAAGGTGATATCGGGCACACCGATGATATTACCAGAAATAGCACCGCTGGCGTTGATATCGGTGCTATTATTATTAGTTAATGATTGAAGACTATTTGGATCAGTTGATGTTTGCGTCGGGCTATATAATGGTGAAGTTAATAAAGCACGGGTATTAAAAATAATATTACCACCTTGACCTTCAGGTGCAAAAGCGAGAATGTCACTATCTTCCAAAGCAATGATAGTGTTAGCATTTAGGTTGATATTACCTCCATTTGCTTGACCTGTAGAAAGGTCGGTGCGGATGTCGCTGTTATTACGCAGAATAATATTTCTCGCAGTAATATTGATATTCCCACCGCCTGCTTGTTCAGCCCTGGCGCTGAGAAAGCCATTATTTGCAGTGTAATTTCCTGTTGCAATAATATTAATATCTCCTGCAATACCTTGTCCCTCACTACGTACAGTCACCCCAGCACCATTAGCTACATTGAAGTTATTTGTGAATAAAGATATTGTTCCGCCATTACCAATAGAATCGGGATTTGTGCCTGCAAATATAGCTGCGTTAATATTCTCAGCAGTTATACCAGAAATAGTTATACTATCTTTAGCATTTATATTAATATCACCAGCATTCCCACTACTGCTAGTTGAGTTGAGAATTCGTCCGCCATTCAATAATTCAAATGTAGGAGCGTTGATGGTGATATTACCTCCATCACTAGAATTCTTTGTACTAGCAATAACTTCGGCCTCGTCTGCTAAACGGAAATAACCTGTGTTAATTGTAATATCCCCTGGTTTTCCAATACTTCCGTTGCCGCTTGCAACCGATATTAAGCTAGGAAACCCGTCTGCATCTTTTCCGGAAATAATTACAGCATCGGCAGCATCAATGCGAACATTTCCACCCTTGCCTTGTCCTCCAGGGAGATTTCCATTTGCCTCACTAATATCTGCAATAATTTGACCGCCATTTGTTAAGGTCAATTTTGGTGTATTAATTTGAATATCTCCAGCTTTCCCCACAGCACCTTCTCTTATCTCACTAGTAACAACGCTATCGTCAATAATTACTGCATCTGTACTATTGATAATGACATTACCTCCATTACCCTCACCCAAAGTTTCAGCGCTTATGTCTCCACCTATAAATTGTAAAAATTTAGTATTAATAGTTATATTACCTGCATCATTACCTTTGCTTGAGGTTAAAAAACCAGTAGCAGAAACGTTTGTTTCTGTACCATCTATTTCTATGCCATCACTAGCAGTAATAGTTATGTTCCCCCCGCGGCCGACTTTTCCTTGTCCTTCTCCTCCAGATTGAGCAGCTATAAATGCGCCATTCTTTAAAAATACTCGTTCTGCTTCAATACTAATATTTCCTCCATTACCAACAGAACTATTTGTTTGTGATTTCAATGCATTTGATGAGATAAAAGACCTATTGTCCATTCTCAGTTCTTTTACTTTAATATTAAGATTACCAGCATTACCACTACCAAAAGTACTTGCTGATATGTTAGATAACCCATTATCCAGAATTAAGCGATTAGCAATAATTGATAAATTTCCTGCGTTTTCTTGACCATCAGTAATTGACGATATGATCGCTGTATCATTCAAAATAATTGAATCATCAGCTTTAATTTTAATATCTCCAGGTTTGCCTGCTAAAATATTACTAGAAGTTATCAAAGCACGATCTGAAAGTAAAACATTTCGAGCTTCTATATTAATACCACTACTGCTGCCATCAGTCCGTGTTTGCGAACTGACTACCTCTGAAGACGGTATTAATTCTACTGAGAAAGCCTGACTTACAATTTGGCTATTAATCAAAGAAATTGTATCTTCAACTTTGATATTAACCCCACCTGCATTACCTTTTGTAGTAGTGGAATTAATTGAACTTCCATTAATAAGTTCTAGTGATTGGGCGGAAATATTGACGTTTCCTGTATTTCCTGTTCCAATTCCAACACTAGCAATAGAACTTTCATTTTCTAAGCGAATAATTCCATCAGCATTAATGAAAATATCGCCCGCTTTAGTTTCAGTAGTACCTTGATTTCTCGGTATAGAACTATAAATACTACTGGAATTTAGTAAGTTGAGGTTATTCGCATTAACTACAATATTGCTTGTGCTTGTACCAAAACTAAAAGCAGCAGAAACATTCACAAGTGAGATATCTGTTTTCGGTATACCATCAGGAAAAGTCAAGCTGAATTTGTTGTTATCAATGTTGAGTCCTACTGTTCCTGGTGCGGTTAATCCACCGATCTCTACTCTACCATCTCTTGCTGCAACAAATCCTCCATCCATTAAGATTTGCCCGGTAGATTCAGGTGTAGGTGACACACGACCACCAAGTAAGATTAAACTTTTATTGTTTGGCAGTCCTAAAATACCTCGATTTTCAATTGAGTTTATACCTTGATTAGCAATTTGATTAAATAAAAATGCTGTAGGATTAACACTAAGTAAATTATTTTGTGGTGTAACTGGCGAAGTTAAAGAAAATTCGACACCACCAGGAAATTGAATTGCATTCGCTGTGGTAGCTACAAATGAACCACGAATATCTAAGATGGCATTTTCTCCGAATATAATACCATTAGGATTCATCAAAAATAAATTAGCAGTACCTTGGGTGCGAATAAATCCTTGAATGTCAGAAGGTTTTCCCCCGGTTACTCGTGCAAAAATATTGATAATGCTGGAATCGTTGAGAAAAATTCCCCCACCACCATTAGGAATATTAAAACTGCTGAAACTGTGAAATAAATTGGTATTACCAACAGTTGTGCCACCTTGAATAAAATAAAATGGGACATTCTCTGTAACTTGTGTTCCTAATGTTTGGTCTGTTGTTACTTGAGCTAAAGCACTGGTATTTGTTGTAAAAGTAAAACTTAAAATTACCCCGAAGTGTAAACAGTAATTCCAGTAATTTTGATTAATCACAGTTTTTATCTTTCAGTTTATTTATTTGAGAATATGGATTTATTTCACGCAGAGGCGCAGAGAAGAGGAGTTTAGAAGAGTTGATTTTGGAATTTCAGTTTATCTGAATTGAGGTTTTAACGACATTCTCGGCTCATTATTAAATCACCATTTCCTAGTCGATAAATCCCTTGAGGTTCAATGATTGAGTCGCCTTTTTTCCAGTGGCGGTTTGCACTATCATTGCTGACATTTTGTATATCATCTGTAGGATAGCTGGAAGCTGAAGCATTACCAGGACGAGTAGGTAAACCACCAACACCTGTAATTAAAAAAGTACCTTCTTGCTTGCGACTACGAGCAATGCAACTATTAGCAATTAGCGCATTAGTATCAATAGGATTATCTTGTAATTCCGTGAAGCTGTTTTGGATAAAGGTGATATCGGGTACACCAATGATATTACCAGATATTGCACCACTGGCGTTGATATCGGCACGATTATTACCCTCTAATTCTGTCCTCAAATTTACTCTATTGCCTGTTTGAGCTTGGGGACGATACAGTGGAGAACTTAAAAATGCTTGGGTGTTAAAAGTGATATCGCCGCCTCTACCATCAGTAGCAAATGCTAAGATGTCGCTGTCTTCTAAGGCAATGATGGTATTAGCAGTAAGGGTAATATTGCCACCACCGCCTGCACCGCTGAGGACATTTGTACGAATATCGCTATCACCGCGCAGCCGGATATCTTTTGCTGTGATATTAATAGCACCACCGGAAGATTGTGTGCTAGCTGTACCAATTGTACTGTTATTACTACGTAAGGTATTACCAAGTTTAATAGATATATTACCTGGATTTCCTTGACCAGTACTGCTGCTATTTACAAAAGAATTGTCTGTCAAAAAAAGCGAGTCAGCCTGAATATTAATATCACCACCTTTACCAGTAGCTGTCTCTATCACTCCACTATCTATGAAAGAGTTGCTTAACGACACATCATTCTGCACTTCTACAAATATATTGCCACCATTTCCTTGCCCAAAAGCACTGCTTTGTAAATAAGCATCGTTGCTTAAAGAAAGCGATCGCGCTTTAATTGTGATATCCCCTCCTTTACCACCGCCTACCACTCCTTGGGAATTAAAGGCTGCAACACTTTGTAAGAAAGTTCCATCAAAATAAACAGGGGCATTTTTCGCTTCAATAATTATATTTCCTGCATCTCCTTGTCCGGTGCTAAAAGTTGATATTGCAGAGTCACCGCTTGCAGAAATCAAATCTGTTGTATTGATGCGGATATTACCTGCTTTTCCTGCTGCAAAATTAGCTGCGCCAATGATACCGTTATTTAATAACAGCGAACCTGTTTGCAAATCGATATCTCCTCCATTACCGAGAGATAACTGTTCAACGCTACTACTTATTCCACTTATGTCATTGTTTCCCGTAATTGATATTTTATCTTTAGCTTGGATAGTTACATTACCAGCATTTCCTTCTCCAAGGGTGTTAGAACCGATGAATGAATTATGAGTAAGTTCTAGCAAAACCGTGCTGATAAATATATTTCCTCCATCTCCTTTGCCAGAAGTGGTAACATTTACCTCTGAACTATCTGTTAGGAAAAGGGAACCAGATTCAATAGTAACATTACCACCCTGACCAGTAGCTGACTGAGCAACAGTACCAAAGATAAAACTATTTGCTAGGGAAATATTGTCTTTTATTTCTAAAAGTATATTTCCTGCGTTTCCTTCTCCTCTGGTACTGGTGTTAATGATGTTGTTAGTTAAAGAAAGCGATCGCCCTTTAATTAAAATATCACCAGCTTGACCGCTAGCGATCGCTCCTGATAATACACTTCCCCCCGCAGTACTGGCTATATAACTTGAATCAAATAAAATATCAGCGTTTTCTGCTTCTATTGTGATATTTCCTGCATCTCCCTGTCCAAAATTACTAGTTCCTATTTGTGCATTATTAAGCGTAAAAGATTCAGCAGCATTTATTTGAATATTACCCGCATTCCCGCGTCCTAAACTATTGTTGCCAATTTGACCATTATTTAAAGCAAAATTTTTTGTCTGGATGTTAACATTTCCTGCCGTACCTTCTGCTGTTTGTCCGACAGAACTACCAATTGAACTTGTTGCACCACTTCCAGAAATTGTCACTTTCTCTCTAGCTCGAATATCAATATTCCCAGCATTACCTTTTCCAGAATTCAAGGAACCGATTGATGCATCACCAATAATTTCTAAATTACCAGTATTGATGACTATATTTCCAGCATTTCCCGTACCTTGTATTACATTTAAAATTCCACTAGAAGAGGAACTTGTACCCTTAAGAGTCACGTTATCGGTAGCATTAATTTCAATATTTACTGTGGAGCTATTAATATTTCCTAACCCTTGATTTAGAACTGTGAAACTGCTGCCACTTGAAAGATTAACATTGCGGGCGTTAACAGCAATACTACCTCCACCATTAGATACAATAAAAACAGAAGCTGCATTTGCAAGGGATACATCTCCTCGTGCGACATTATCAGGAAAACGCCAACCCGCAGAATCTAAATTAACTATTCCTGCTTCTGTTAAACCTCCCAATTCAACGCGCCCACCAGGAGTAAATATAAGCCCTCCATCTAAAGTGACATTTGCGCCTATAAGTGATAAATCTTTGCCATCAAGCACTGTTAATCCTAAGAGCTGACGTTGAGGATTGCCATTCAACGCAGAACCCAATACTGTAGATCTAGCCCTAGAATTATTAATAATTTCTGCCTGATTGTTAACGGCATTAAAAAATAATGCTGAAGGTTGGACGCTGAGTAAATTACTTTTAGCAGGTTCGGAAGCACTGAATATACCGCTTTGTCCTAAATTAACGCCATTAGCAGTTGTGGCAACAAATGAACCTCCCACATCTAAACTAGCGTTGCTGCCGAAAATAATACCATTGGGGTTAATTAAAAATAAATTCGGGTTAGAATCGCTAATTATACCCAGAGTCCCGAAAATTTCTGAAGGGTTTTTACCTGTAACGCGAGTTAAGACATTTTGAATGTCAGAGTTATTAATTAAGAAATATGCTCCTCGTCCTTCGCTAACATTAAATTCTTGGAAACTATGAAATAAATTGATGCCGCGAACTGCGCCACCATCGATTAAGTCAACTGGTAAATTGTTGATGTTATCTAAAGGTGTGACAAGGGAGCGATCGCTACCTAAAGTGTTATCCGGTATAATGTTGCTTTGAGCAAAAACACAGTTGCTTAAAAATAATATTTGTAATGCAACACTGCCCAATAAATTAAACCGTGTTTGCAATGATTTTTGAGAAATGTTTATGATAAATTTCAGTTCCATTTGTCTTAACCTCAACCACATTCTCGACTCATAACCAATTGTCCGTTTGCTAATCGATACACTCCTTGGGGTTCAACAATCAAGTCGCCTTTTTTCCACTGATGTGTTGCATTATGATTAGTAACATTTTGCACATTACCTGTGGCATAAGTTGAAGCTAAAGCATTGCCAGGACGAGCAGGTAAACCACCAGCACCTGTAATTAAAAAAGTACCTTCTTGCTTGGGATTACGAGCAATACAACTATTAGCAATTAGCGCATTAGTATCAATGGGATTAGATTGTAATTCTGTGATGCTATTTTGGATAAATGTGATATCGGGCACACCAATGATATTACCAGATACTGCACCACTAGCGTTGATATCGGTGCGATCGTTATTATTTAATGACTGAAGGGTATTTGTATCTGTTGACGTTTGCGTCGGACGATATAGTGGTGAAGTCAACAAAGCACGAGTGTTAAAAGTAATGTTACCACCTTGACCTTCTGGCGCAAAGGCGAGAATATCGCTATCTTCCAAGGCAATAATAGTATTAGCGTTGAGGGTAATATTACCTCCATTAGCAGAACCTTGGGCATAAATCAATCCTTGAATATTAGATGCTGTTCCACCAGTTACTCGTGCAAAGATATTACTAATGTTGAAATCGTTAAGAAAAATTGCTCCACCATTATTAGGAACGCTAAAACTGCTGAAGCTGTGGAATAGATTTGTATTGCCAACTGTTGTGCCACCTGAAATATAAGAACCTAAGCCAATATCTGTAACTTGTGTTCCTGAAGTTTGGTCAGATGTTACTTGAGCTATGGCGCTAAAGTTTGTGATAAAACTTAAACTAATTAATAGCCCCAAGCGCCAATACCAATTTAAATAAGATTGATTAATCATAGCTTTTACTCGTGCGTGTCAGTTGCAACAAACGATATTTAGTTTGAAGCCTACAGTAATAAATGGCAACTTTGCATAGATGAGTATAAAAAGCAATACACTTTTATGCACTTTTACATACACAATCGTGCTGATATCGATACTGAAAGTTGCATCTGAGTTTGCATGAAAGCTGAAGGACTAATTTCTGTGTTTTTCGTACTCTGTGAGTTGTCGAAGATTTTCAGTGTCAAAAAATAGCCATCAAGTCTGAGCAAATATCACATATTTTTAGTGCATCAGATAGTTTCCCAGCATTGAAATATTTCCAGAATTCCAGAGATAAACTTATGCCTACCTTTCCTTCCGATAATTTATTTAGCCAGCAATGGTATCTCTACAACTACATATCTGTTGGCAACTATAACTATCGCGGTCTTGATATCAATGTAGTTAATGTTTGGGATGACTATACAGGGCGCGGTGTTCTAGTTGGTGTGCTTGATGATGGATTTGATTATACTCACTATGATTTAAATAATAATTACGACACCACGAAAGATTATGACAGTATTAACCAAGATTCCGATCCTTTCCCAGTTCTGACTGATGATAATCACGGGACAGCAGTAGCAGGTATTATCGCGGCTGAGGCGAATGGTGTTGGTACTGTGGGGGTGGCTTTCAATGCACAGATTACAGGTATCAGAGCTATTCCTGGTTCTACTAGTGCTTTAATTAATGCTCTGTCGCGGCTTGCAAGTTTTGATGTTGTCAACAATAGCTGGGGTTATACTAAGTCTTTTGTTGATAATTTTTATACTATCCCACAATTAGGACAAGCGATCGCCAATGCTGCTGCTAATGGACGTAATGGATTAGGAACAGCGATTGTATTTGCTGCCGGTAACTCTCGTGAAGAAGGAGATAATACTAACTACCACAACTTTCAAAATTCTCGCTACGTCATTAGTGTAGCTGCACTTGATGATGATGGCTGGGCAACTTCATACAGTACTCCTGGTGCTTCTATTCTAGTTTCTGCCTTTGGTAGTGAATATGGCAGTATTGTCACTACCGATCGCTTAGGATCTGCTGGTTATAGTTATACAGACTACACTGGCGATTTTAATGGCACTTCAGCCGCAGCCCCTCAAGTTTCTGGCGTAGTAGCCTTAATGTTAGAAGCAAACCGCAATTTAGGTTATCGAGATATCCAAGAAATTCTTGCTTATTCTGCTCGTCGCAACGATCCTAATAATTACGCGGGTAAGTTTATTTGGCAATATAACGGTGCTAAAAACTGGAATGGCGGAGGTTTACACGTCAGCCACGACTATGGATTTGGTTTGGTAGATGCTCTTGCTGCTGTGCGTTTAGCAGAGACTTGGCAAACACAAAGTCGATTTAACAATGAGCAGCGTCTTTCCTATAATTCAGGTAATTTAGGTTGGACTATTCCAGATAATAATACAATAGGAATTAGTCATACTTTTACTGTTGCTGCGGGTTTAGATGTTGATTGGGTGGAAGTAGAACTCAATCTGACTCATCCGTTTCGGGGCGATTTGATTGTCGATCTGATTTCTCCCAGTGGAATTATCAGCCGTTTGATCGACCAGCCGGGTAATAAGGGGGATGATGGAGATAATATTGTATTTAAACTTTCCAGTACGCAACACTGGGGAGAAAGCAGTGCTGGTAATTGGACGCTCAGAATCAAGGATTTAGGCCCTACAGATATCGGCATTCTCAACAATTGGAAATTACATTTATATGGCGATGCCGATACTGTTAATGATACTTATTTCTACACTAATGAGTATGGTATCTATGGTGCAACCACACTAACCGATAGTTCTGGGACTGATACAATTAATGCGGCGGCCATTACTTCCAACTCTTACCTCAACTTGAATCCAGGTTCTACAAGTACCCTCAATGGAACTAAATTGACTATCAGTTCAGGAACTGTCATCGAAAATGCTTTTACTGGCGATGGTAACGACACAATCATTGGTAATACTGCTAGCAATGCCTTAAATGGTGGTAGAGGTAATGACACCCTCAGGGGTGGCGCTGGTAATGATACGCTCAATGGTGGTGCTGCTAATAACACGCTCTACGGTGGCACTGGCAACGATCGCTATGTGTTCGCTGATGACGATTACATAACTATCATTGAGTATGCCAATGAAGGTGTAGACACAGTTGAATCTTTTTACACCTTTGATTTAGGCCCAGCTTATCTGGAAAACCTGATTCTAAAAGGTACAGCCGCAATTAACGGCATTGGAAACACTCTCAATAACTCGATCGCAGGTAATGGTGCTAACAATAACCTCAATGGTGGTACTGGCAATGACACGCTAAATGGTGGTGCTGGCAACGATACTTTAATTGGCGGCACTGGCAACGATATCCTAGTGGGCGGTGCTGGCAACGATACACTGACAGGTGGTGCGGGGAGCGATCGCTTTACATTCAATTCTCGCAGTGAAGGAATCGACAAAATTACTGATTTTAACGTGGTTGATGATACTATTGTCGTCTCTAGGGCTGCTTTTGGTGGCGGGTTAGTTGCTGGTGCCGCCATCGCTGCTAGTCAATTTTTCTTAGGTTCAGCAGCAACCACAAGCAGCCAAAGATTTCTCTATGATAAAGGTAACGGTTCTCTGTTCTTCGACCAAGATGGTACAGGAGCGATCGCTAAAATCCAAATTGCTACACTCAACACTGGATTGTCCCTAACCAACGCAGATATTTTCGTTGCTGCTTAGAAATTTTGGCATTGCTGATTCATGTATGAAAATGCTCGTACATGATATCAAAGAGACGTTGCAATGCAACGTCTCTACATCTGGATTTATACCGCAATTCAGTAACGCACCAAAACCTTCAGCGACACTCTCGACTCATCACCAATTGTCCATTCGCTAGTCGATACACTCCTTCTGCTTCAATAATCAAGTCACCCTTTTTCCACTGACTAGTTACACTATCATTGGCAACATTCTGTACATCACCTGTAGGATAAATTGAAGCTGAAGCATCCCCAGGACGAGATCGTAAACCACCAACACCTGTGATTAAAAAAGTACCTTCTTGCTTGGGACTACGGGCGATACAACTATTAGCAATCAGCGCATTAGTATCAATGGGATTATCTTGTAATTCTGTGAGGCTGTTTTGGATAAAAGTGATATCAGGCACACCGATGATATTACCAGAAATTACACCAGTAGCATTAATGTCAGAACGATTATTATTATTTAGTGACTGAAGACTATTTCTGTCAGCTAATGTTTGTATAGGGTTATAGAGAGAATCACTAAACAAAGCACGAGTGTTAAAAGTAATATTACCGCCTTGACCCTCTGGTGCAAAAGCGAGAATGTCGCTATCTTCTAAAGCGATAATGGTGTCAGCATTGAGGCTGATATCACCTCCAGTTGCTTGCCCTGTAGATAAGTCAGTACGAATATCACTATTGTTGCGTAGACTAATATTTCTTGCAGTAATATTGATATCACCACCGCTTGATTTTTCAGAACTTGCGCTGACTAAACTATTATTTGCACTGTAATTACCTTTGGCAATAATATTAATATCACCTGCAATACCTTCTCCTTCACTGCGTGCAAAAACTCTAGCATCATTAGCTAGATTTAAGTTATTTGTGGAGAAATATATTGTCCCCCCATTACCAGTAGAGTTTGCTGTTGTAGTTGTAAATATACCACTGACTAAGCCATAAATAATAATTTCATCTGTAGCATTGATAGTTATATTACCAGCATTGCCGCTACTGTTGGTTGTTGTAAAAACTTGCCCTACAGTAAACGCTTCAAATACACGAGCATTAATGGCGATATCACCTCCATTATTAGAATTTTTAGTATCTGCCGTTACACTGCCGTTGTTTTCTAAGCGAAAATAATCTGTGTTAACTACAATATCTCCTGCCTGACCAATACTTCCTGTATCGGTTTGAGTCGATAATAAGCTAGGAAATCCATTAGCATTAGTTCCGGAAATTATTACAGCATCCGCAGCATTAATGAGAATATTTCCACCCTTACCTTGCCCTCCAGGAAGATTTTGTGTTGACCCACTAATACCTGCAATAATTTGACTGCCATTAGTTAAATTTAATCTTGATGTCTGAATTGTAATATCACCGGCATTACCCGCCCCACCTTCTCTGATCTCACTAGAAATATCAGCATTATCAAGAACTACACTATTTTTGCTGTTAACAAGAATCTTCCCTCCATCACCTGTGCCAAAGCTTGCAGTATTGATAGCTCCATCTGTTAATTGTAAAAAGTTAGTATTAATAGTTATATCCCCTGCATTACCAGTATCGCTTGCAGCATTTATTTCTTTACTACTATTCCATAATATGTTTTCTGCATCAATAGTAATATCACCTCCATTACCTCTTGTAGGTGAATTAGCGCTAAAAGCAAAAATAGAAGAATTATCTTCTGCATTCAGTTCTGTAGTTTTAATATTTATATTTCCTGCATTCGTCCCTTGAATGTTAATCGCTGATATATTAGAATCATTGTTCAGACTCAAGCGATTAGTAACAATTGATAAATTACCCGTAGTTTCTAGTTCCAAAGTACTTGTATCAATATAAGCTTGATTATTCAAAATAATTGATTCATCAGCTTGAATATTCACATTTCCACTTCTACTTGATAAAGAGCTAGTGTCTTGAAGTAAAATGTTTTTTGCCTGAATATTAATACCACCAATACCTTGATTGTTGATTATGCTATTTTTACCAGACAAAGTAATTGTATCCTTAACTTTGATATCAATGGGATTTGTGTTACTATTGATTGCATCTGCAACAATTCCACTACCTATAATTTCTAATGATTTGACAGTAATGCTGATATTTCCTGTATTGCCTCTTTCTACTCCTATATTACCAATAATACTTTCATCTTCTAAGCTAACAATTCCATCAGCATTAATTAAAATATCACCTCCTTGAAGTTGAGATGAACCTGGGTTATTTCTAACTGTAGAAATATTGCTATTAAGTAATTTAAGATTATTGGTATTCACTACAATATCACCGCCAATTGCACCAAAAATAGCAACGAGAGATTGATTTGTAAATGAGATATCTGTTTTTGCTATATCATCAGGAAAACTCAGACTTAAATTGTCGCCATTAATATTCAGTCCTACTGTTCCAGGTGCAGTTAATCCACCAATTTCGACTCTGCCATCTAGTGCTATAACCTGTCCTCCATCCATTAGAATTTGCCCTGTAGATTCAGGTGTAAATGACGCACGACCACCAAGTAATATTAAACTTTTATTGTCATTAACTCTCAAAGTTGCTCGATTTTCAATTGAGTTTGTACCCTGGACAGCAATTTGATTAAACAAAAATGCTTCTGGATTGATACTTAATAAGGCATTGTCTGGTGTAACTGGTGAAGTTAGAGAAAATTCAGCCCCGCCAGGAAATTGAATTGCATTAGCTGTGGTAGCTACAAAGGAACCACCGATATTTAATCGGGCATTTTCTCCAAATACAATCCCATTGGGATTTATCAAAAATAAATTAGCAGCACCTCGGGCATAAATCAATCCTTGAATATCAGATGCTGTTCCACCAGTAACTCGTGCAAATATATTGGTAATGTTGGAATCATTGAGAAAAATTCCCCCACTGCCATTAGGGATACTAAAACTGCTAAAACTATGGAATAGATTTGTGTTATCAAGTGTTGTTCCACCTTCAATAAAAGAAAATGAGCCATTATCTATAACTTGTGTTTCCAAGGTTTCATCGGCTGTAACTTGAGCTAAAGCATTGATATTTGTTGTTAAAGCAAAGCTGAGCATTAGCCCAAAAGGTAAGCGCAATTTTGAATAATATTGGTTAGCCACAATTTTATTTAACCGCTTTTAACGGTGTAATTAAAGACGTACAAATAGTAGCTTGTTTAAACTAACATGTAAAGATATTGCTTGTATTTTATAGAACTTACGTATTGATAGAAAAGACCAAATATGGATGATTTGAAAAACCACATCTATCGTAGGGGCACAGCAATGCTCATTGGTGTCAACTTAATGTGAAACCCGCTTTGTCACAAGGTTTTGCCCTCACCCCCAGCCCCTCTCCCGAATGGGAGAGGGGAGCTTGAGATTTAATTCCCCTTCTCCTGTGGGAGAAGGGGTTAGGGGATGAGGGCGTGAGGGATTTGCAAAACGCCTGTGTGATATAGCTTTGAGCTTAAGTTGACACCTTTAAGCATTGCTGTGCCCCTACAGCGCGGGTCTATCTACGATCAAAAAATGATTAATAAAAGCCTAAAACCACCTCTTGATGGTAAATGCATATCATGATTAATTTGTACAATGCCTAAGTCCTATTTTATTAAATTTATGCAGTATTGTGGTGCGTTAGGCTAAAGCCTAACGCACCACAATAATTTTATTTTCACTGAGGTAATCAAAAAAGATATAAATGTATCGATCGCTGATTTATAATAAATCGCTTAAAGAGCGATCGCACTTTATTCTTTTGGCTGCAAACCTAATTCGCAAATTGTTTTTGCTTCATCAACAGAGTAACTTTGGCCTAAATCTATTTGTGATTCTTTACACCAGCCTTGTCTAAACCACTCATAGAGAACGGTGTCGGTTGAAGTTCCTGATACAAATTGCTGGGTTTGTTTTTTAGATGGCCCTTCTGTGTTAGGGCTACATTTTTTGCTTCTCCATCCGTTACCTTCTAGCCATGTTGTCTCATTTGCACCCAAATCAATTAAGTAACGTCCGTTAGATTCTGACACTGATTTAGTCACATATTTCTGAGTCATTAAACGTTGAACACACTCAGCCAAACTAGTTTTTTGACATTCTGCTAATGCCGCATCTGGTGAAATACCTAAATTAGTATATTCTTTGACGCATTGCAAATATGCTGCTTCTTGCGCTTGAACTACTGTTTCACCTAAGGGAATGCCACTAAAGAATATTATGACTGTAGTACTCATGAGTAATTTGTGGAACTGATTCATCATGATTTGTAAGAAAGTAATTTTTACCTCTTATCTATTTACTTCATAAATCAAATCTGAAGAATACTTAATGATG
This sequence comes from Nostoc sp. ATCC 43529, assembly GCA_003326205.1. Lineage (GTDB taxonomy): Bacteria > Cyanobacteriota > Cyanobacteriia > Cyanobacteriales > Nostocaceae > Nostoc. The sequence continues at coordinate 78,695 of LWTK01000050.1, read as the reverse complement.
TTGTAGCAATTGCAGAAAACTACATAGCCAACATACCTGAATTTTGCTATGGCTAATTACTTACGTAAATATCCTTACAAATAGTTGACAAATATACAACTCATTTGATTATATTTTTAATAAGCCTATTTTTAATCACTAATTAACAGCTATTTCACCGTGGTCAAGAAATTTTCTAAATCAACTAAGCATTATTGGTTAACAATTCTATTTTTTGTCAGTTTCAGCCTTTGTGTATGGTTGAATAACGTGCAATTAACAACTGCACAAATGAGTACCATAAAATTAGTTCAAGCTGCTGATGCCGATGAATTGGTTAACAAAGGTGTTGAAAGTTATAAAGCAGGGAATTTTCGGGCAGCAATTCAATCGTGGGAAGCAGCTTTAGAGGTATACCAACAAAAGAAGAACTATAATAATGTGGCGATCGCCAATGAGAATTTAGCACGAACTTATCAACAATTGGGTGAAAATGAGCAAGCTTTGAGTTATTGGGAAAAAGTGAATAATTACTATCGGTCTCAACAGAACTGGCAAAAAGTAGGGCGAATATTAACAGAGATAGCCCAAGCTTACAGTAATTTTGGGCAAACAGGAAAGGCAATTAATTTTTTATGTGGTGTTAATGCCAAAAATATTCAAAGCTTAGCGTGTCAACAAGGTAGTGCATTGCAGATAGCTTTAGAACAACAAGATAAAACAGGAGAAATTGCAGCATTAGGAAGCCTTGGGGAAGCTTATCGACTTCGAGGCAATTATGATTTAGCAATTCAATATCTAGAAGCTGCTAAAAAAACTAATAATCAAACATATAATTTTGCCATTTTAAATAGTTTAGGAAATGCTCGTGCCAGTCGCGCCCAACTTTGGAATTTACGAGCGAAATCTGCTCAACAACAAAGTATTTCTAAAGCTACTGAATTTCAAGAAAAAGCCAACAACGATTATCAACAAGCGCTTGAATATTTTCAAAGCAGTCTCAAAGAAGCTCGTCAACAAAATAATAAATTTGGTGAAATCCGCAGTTTGCTAAATCTAATTCAGCTTTTTTATCACTCAAAAACCATCACTTTAATAACCCAGAATCAGTTTGACACAAATATCCAAGAAGCTTTAGATCTGTTAGATAAATTACCTGATTCTGTGAATAAAGTGTATGCAGCGATCGATTTAGCAAATCTGCCTGCTGTTGATGGAGAATTAACTTCACCATTAACTCAATGTTTGGAAAAACCAAGATTAGCAAATACCCAAGCAAAGGAATTACTTAACCAAGCTATAAAAATTTCTCAAAGACTGCAAGACTCCCGTTCTGAATCTTATGCTTTAGGAGCGCTTGGTCACTTTTATGAATGTCAAGAAAAAAATCCTCAACTAGCTTGGGAATTATCTAATCAAGCAATTTGGTTAGCAGATCAAAAATTAAAATCTAAAGATAGCTTATATTTATGGGAATGGCAAGCAGGAAGAATTTTAAAAGAACAAAATAAAACTTTTGAAGCACTTCCTTTTTATCAACAAGCATACAATACTCTAGAACAATTACGAAGTGATATTCTCATTGCAGACCGGGATTTCCAATTTGATTTTCGGGATATCATCGAGCCTGTTTATCGCCAGCTAGCACAACTACAATTAGAACTTGCTTCCACAAATAATACTAGTAATAAACAACTTAATAGTCCAAACTTAAATGCTGCCTTAACTACAATAAATTCCCTGAGATTAGCAGAAATTCAAAATTACTTTGGCAATGATTGTATTTTAACAGCAATTAATAACAACAATGTCACTGAAGTCGTAGAAGAAAATACTGCATTTATTAGTTCAATAGTCCTCAATGATAAAACAGGAGTTATCTTGATTTTACCTAATGAAGAAAGACATTTACAATGGATAGATAAAAATCAGGAAACTTTCCGCAAAGAAATTAGAAACTTTTACACTGGATTAATTAGAGGAAAACGCGATATTAATTACAATACTCAAGATGCTGAAAACCTTTATGAATTAATCATTCGTCCCTTTGAAGAAGATTTAAAAGCTTACAAAATTAACACTTTAGTATTTATTCAGGATAGTTTTTTGCGTAATGTGCCGATGGCTGCACTTTATGATAAAAAAGACAAGAAATATTTGATTGAAAAATTTGCGATCGCCACTACTCCAAGTTTACAATTAACCTCAACGCAAAAAAACAATATAAAATCTAGTCGTGCCTTAATTTTAGCTGTCAGTCAAGAAGCCAAAATCGACGATCAACTATTTGATGCATTAACGAATGTCCCTTTAGAAACTAAAATAGTCCAGGAACAATTTGCGAAAACTACAAAGCTAGAAAATCAGGATTTTACAATTAGTAATTTAGAAAAAGAAATTCAAAAAACAGCCTACCCAATTATTCACGTTGCAACCCACGCACAATTCGGCACAATTCCCGAAGATACCTTCCTCGTCACAGGAAATAATGACAAACTCACAATTAATAAACTAGAAACATTGCTGCGTGAGACTAGTAATAGTTCTAACGTAATTGAATTATTAGCACTCACCGCTTGTCAAACAGCAGTTGGTGATGATAGGTCAACCTTAGGGTTAGCTGGTGTGGCGTTACAAGCTGGCGCAAAAAGTGCAATGGCTTCATTATGGTCTGTAGGGGATGAGTCTACAGCCAATTTGGTGGCAGAGTTTTATAGTAAGTTACGCGAATCAAAAATGAGCAAAGCACAAGCTTTACAAAGCGCTCAATTAAAACTGATTAATGCCAAGGAAACGGAGATTGATATCCAACATAATCACCCTTATTATTGGGCGCCATTTATTATTATTGGAAATTGGCTGTAAGATTTTAATAAATGTAGTGGCATGGCAAGGCTAAAATAGTGCATAAAATTTAGCTCTTGTGGGGCATCCTGCCCGCCCGGACAGGTAAGGACACCCATCCCACAATAAAATTGTCGAATATCTATGTTGGGTTTCGCGTTGCTCAACCCAACCTACACCTGACGTACCATTTTAAGTTTGTCACGCCACTACTATTGTTTTATATTTATATTTATTGCTCTGCTTCCCTTGCCAGCTGCAAATTTAGCAAAGCGCTCCGCTAAAGGTGGTACGATGACAAGAGGATTGCTAAATCCAGAAAACACATGAATATTTTCAAATCCAGGAATAGCACCAATGAAAGGAATTTGATTGTTACTAAATGCCACTAAGCAATGATGCCAAATTCCTGGTAAATTCCCCAAAGCTGGTAACACTTCCCCAACACTTTCTCGCAACCACCGTTCACTTGCTAGTGAGTTTACCTCAGCATTAGGATCTGTAAGAACGCGGCTAATTTGACCCAAACGCAAGCTACCATCTTGAAACTGAATTGCACCAGCATCTAAAATTGCTGGTACTGGTTCATTACCTGGTTCATCCCACAATTGCTCAACTTGAGTAGATTGTGCTTCTAATTGAAATCGTTGCACATTTGCTGGCATAACTAATGTGCGTAACCTAAAATCAACTGGCGCAGTTTCAATTATTTCTGCGTGGGTAAAATATATCTTAAAAGCAATACCAGCGGATTTTAATAGTTGGCGGCTAAGTCCACCCGCACAGATGACGACATTTGCACTGTGGTAAGTTGCATTGCTGGTTTGTACGCCATTTTCCAATATCTGCAATACTTTGTTAACTTCGAGTTCACCTCCACTACGCAAAAAAGCTTGAATGTAAGCTTGTGTAGTTTTTTGGGGATGAATATGACCGTGTTTAACAGTTAAAGCGCCAGATATGGCGTGTTGATTTATTAGCGGTTCTAATTCGCCAGCAGTTTCTGGGGTGAGTAAACGCGGTACTACAGCACAATTACTATATAAAGCAGCGATCGCTTCTGGGTTACTACCTGCTGAAATCGTCAGTAATAAATCTAATTCCCGAAATTCGATATCAGCATCTAACTCTTGGGATAGGATATGATAGCGAGCGATCGCATCTTCACACAATTGCCGAGTTACTGGTGTAGTACCCGCCCAATAAGCAAGCCCACCATAACTATAGCGAGTTGCATTCTCTGGTGTTTCATATTCCTCCACCAAAAGTACACCAAAGCCTGCCTTCCTTAACTCATAAGCAAGCGTAGCACCAGTAATTCCACCACCAACCACAATCCAGTCGTAAGTTTTCATAATAAGACCAAAGTATTCAGAATTCAGAATTCAGAATTTAGAGTCAAATCAATTATTGGAATTGTAACCATCGATTATTCAAGATATAGTTAACAATTTGTAAGGTGTGTTATGCCTTATAGCAACGCACCTCAAATTTAGTTTTATTTAGCGGAGGCATAAACCTTGCTCAAAATTATACTCGTAGAAACTGAAGAACATAAATCTCATATCAAAAGCCTGTTCTTCGATTATTTTAATGAAATTAAATTAATCTTTAGCCAAAAATTTAACATCAATATAGATGTTAATACATTTTCCGAACAATATATCACTCAACTCGATGAATTTCTCCCACCTTCAGGACGCTTGCTTCTAGGAAAATACGAAGAACAAATAGCTGGTTGTCTTTGCTTGCGAAAGATTAACCAAGATATTGGCGAAATTAAAAGAATGTATGTCAAGCCAGAATTCCGCCGCAAAGGAATAGGTCGGGCATTATTACAAGGTATCATCAACGAAGCTACTGATATCGGTTACTCCAAGATTCGGCTAGACACCGCGCCTTATGCCAAAGAAGCACAAGCACTCTATCGTGTATTTGGCTTTAAGAATATCGAGCCGTATTTAGAAAAAACAGAAATTCCGTTAGAATATCAAGCAAACTGGATTTTTATGGAATTGATTTTAAAATGATGAATATTCATCGCGAAACTGTGACAGACTACCCAGCAATAGCACAAATAAATACATTAGCTTTTGGTCAAGATAACGAAGCCAAACTTGTAGATAAAATTCGTAATTCTGACCGTTATATTCCAGAACTTTCTCTAGTTGCGGAAATAGAAGATGTTGTAGTCAGTCACATTTTATTTAGCTATATTGACCTAGTGGATAAAAAAACATTACAAGTACTTGGTTTAGCACCTTTGGCAGTTCATCCCCAGTTTCAAAGACAAGGAATTGGCAGCGCATTAATCAAAGCAGGGTTAGAAATAGCCCAAGCAAACAAAGAAGCCGTAGTAATTGTATTAGGTCATCCAGAATTTTATACTCGCTTTGGCTTTCAGACATCTGTGATTTATGGAATTGAATCTCCCTTTCCAGTACCAGAAGAATTTTTTATGGTTAAACCACTGCAAAATTATCACGAAAGGTATAAGGGGAAAGTTATTTATCCACCGACTTTTAATGAAGTTTAGTATTCAGATAAGTAGGTAGACATAATTAAATGTAAGATTGGAGCTTTGTTCGTAGTAAGCGATTTATCGCTCTTAACAGACGTTTTAATGGCTCAAGCCCATACTACGAACTTTAGTTTAATTGAGTCCTTCTACTTATAGCAATTCTAAATCATTAGACCTCTTGCATAAATCAAAAATAAAGAACCCCAAAGGGCCAAAGCTACGCTTTGTCCCCCCTCCCCTTAGCAAGGGGACGGGTTGGGGGTAGGGTGTTAGGGACTTTTGCAAGAGGTCTATTCGTGAAAAACAAGATACCCGATTTCTTGGAGAAATCGGGTATCTAAACACCACGCCAATCAAAAACTCTCTTTAGCTCCTTTTTGAGCAGCATTTTTTAAGCGGGTTGCTCTACTTTTACGCAGAATTTCACTTTTGCGAACTCCACCAGCCATTTCATATTCACGGCTGTCTTTACCGTATTTAAAAGCAATCCCCGTGAGCATATTCTCACAGTAAATTGCCAAATTTTTTTCTAACTGTTCAACTTCGAGTTTGGAAGAGTCAATCATTCTAAGAATACTATTATGATTTTCTAATTTGCCGCGTAACTCTTCAATTAATTGCGTCAATTTTGTGATGTTGTAATCATCTCCAATATCCAGACTGCTATTTATAGCTTTGAGTCCAGAAAATTTTAACTCAGCATTTTCTAGAACGCGAGATGCGCGTTTTTTCTGAGACATAAATCTACTACCTTTTGAGGTTTATAAAATTACTATGCCCCACTCAGATTAAATTTTGGCTCAGCAAAATCCACAAATTTTGGGTAAATAGGCAAAAGGCAATAGGCAATGGGCGATGGGCAGCCAAAAAGTAGGCTTTTTGATTTGTATAGTGTTGTTTCAATAAGATGCAGTCCCTGTTCCCTTTTACAAATCAAATTACTCCATCGCAATTGCGACAAAAACATGTTGATTTGTCCCTTCAAAAGGTGTCGGAACGACAAAAACGTCTTCATTTATAAATTAACAATAAGTCGTTCGAGAAAAAATTATTTTTGACTTATCAATCGAGTACTTTGTATAAATAAAAATTTAGTCGTTCTAGAACCACTTTAGTTTTATTTATACAAATAGACAAATTTCGAGAAAAACATGTCCATGTATAAACTCAACTTAAGTTGTTCTAGCTCTGGTTTTTTTGGGCTTATACTATAGATGAGTTTTTGTAATTAAATGTTGTCAAAACCGAAGAACTTCACCCCAGCAAAGCTAGGCTTTGTCTTGCTTAATAGCGTTTTTTTTAAGTTTGCTCCAAATACTTTCATAGGGGCGCACATCTGTGCATTCGATCCGCGTCACCCCACCCCGGTTTTGTCTAAAGCCAAAACCGCCCCTCCCCTTGGTAAGGGGAGAACTTGGGGGTGGGGTAAAACGATTTAGGGGAAGAGTTTGAGCTGAAGTTGACACCAAACATCTGTGCGTGCCTACGTGAATTGGTAACTCAAAACTTACAACAGTTTTCAATTTAATGGAATACACCCTTGGAAAATTAAAGCTTTGTAGATTAGCACAGATGTGCTAGCCTGCCATGTTATATTCAACTAAAAATCGATGTATTTACCGTATTTTTTGAGCGTTTCTCAGACAATAAGTCAAAGTCAATCAAATGTTTAACTTGTGCGGATCTCAAAACTCAAGAATGCAAAAAATCCCTTGCAGAATCTGGGTTTTGGCTTCTTCCTTGAGTGTTGGAGCGATCGCACTACGCTTTTGAAAATTATTAATAAATTTAAACTTAGTAATTTTTTTTTATTTACTATTTGAAATATTTTAGTTGTCTTAACTGTCTTAACTGTCTTAACTGTCTTAACTGTCCACTTAAAAATACACTTAACTGTCTTAACTGTCCGCTTAAGTGTTTTAAATCGGCAGTTAAGTGAACTATTAAGTTTTTTGTTGGTATTGCATTTTTTTGAGAAAGCTGAGATGATTCATCTTCAGTTGAGTTAAGCAGATGTTTTTAATTAAGTAAGCTTTTTCAAAGTAGAAACTAAAAATTTATTTCCTTTGAGTAAAAAAAATAAACATACTATAGAGATGTAGAAAATGAGAAAAATAAAGTTTCTTAGCGGTTAAATCATATTCCATAAATTTGCAGCAAAAAATTAGGTAAACTTCTGAAAAGGAATCTATTCTCTAAACAGAAGTTAGCAGATAGATTCTTAGTTTTCCTAACTTTTATATACAAACTAATCAAACAATATAATCAACTAGCTATAGTTAAATGCTAGAGACATTAAGTACAATTTCCCAGGGCAATAATAGTATTTGTGTTGCGGTTTTGGATGGGCCTGTTGACCGCACTCATCCTTGCTTCCAAGGCGCTGACCTTAAGTACCTGCCCAGCTTGGTTAAAGATGATGCCAAAATCAATGGCAATATGTCCGCCCACGGCACCCACGTAGGGAGCATTATCTTTGGGCAACCGGGTAGTCTGGTGCAGGGAATCGCTCCCCAATGCAAGGGAATAATTGTACCAGTCTTTTCCGACGATCGCCTTAGGACTTCCCAGCTAGATTTAGCTAGGGGGATTGAGCAAGCAGTTAACGCCGGCGCTCACATCATCAACCTCAGTGGTGGTCAACTAACCGACTATGGGGAATCCGATGGTTGGCTACAGAATGCCGTTCGTCTGTGCCGAGAGAACAATGTTTTGCTCGTCGCCGCAGCAGGCAACAATGGTTGCGATTGCTTACACGTACCTGCTGCCATGCCCGCGGTACTGGCTGTGGGGGCGATGGACGCAAATGGTAAACCCCTGGATTTCAGCAACTGGGGTGAAGCCTACCAAAGCCAAGGTATCCTTGCCCCTGGGGAGAACATTCTGGGAGCAAAAGTCGGTGGTGGTACTCATCGCCTCAGTGGTACGAGCTTTGCCGCTCCCATTGTCTCAGGTGTAGCAGCACTGCTGCTGAGTCTTCAACTGGAGCGAGGAGAAACCCCCGACCCCCATAAAATTCGTCAAGTGTTATTGCAGAGTGCTTTACCCTGCGACGCGGACTTGCCAGAAGATGCCAAGCGGTGTCTGGCGGGCAAACTGAATGTTTCTGGAGCCATAACGTTATTAAAAGGAGGAAAGATGGCTGAGGAATTCACATCAGTCAGTGCATCAGAAGTAGAAGCCGCAGGCTGCGGTTGTGGTAGTAGCTTAACTAGCGCCAGTGAAGCGCTTGCCGCCCACCAAGGGCAACCTGCTCCTAGCTTGGTTGGTGCGGCAGCCAAGGTTGAAGGGGCACAGAGTGTCCCTAGCAACACCCCCAACTTCCAAAATTATATTCAATCATTTCCTACACCTGTAACTCAACCAATGATGCCCAACTTAACTGCTAACTCCGTCACCGCCAGCCAAGCACCCAGTGAACTTCCGGATCTTGGCCCTCTGGTATATTCACTAGGAACCTTGGGCTATGACTTCGGGACTGAAGCCCGTCGAGACTCGTTTAAACAATTGATGCCACCATTTGATATCGGTGGCGGGGTGATGGTACCAGCTAACCCCTACGATGCTCGCCAGATGGTGGACTACCTGGACGCCAATATTTCGGAAGCGCGATCGCTAATTTGGACACTTAATATAGAATTAACTCCAGTGTATGCGATCGACCCCACCGGCCCCTTCGCCGCCGAGTCATACCGCGCCCTCCACGAACTGCTATCCGGTCAAATCCAAGCTGAAAGCGATGCTGAATACGTTGAGCGGGTCAGCATACCAGGCATCTTGACCAAGCGCACGGTCAAGCTTTACTCCGGTCAAGTTATCCCAGTGCTTGAACCCCAAAGCACTCGCGGTATCTACGGATGGAAAGTCAACAACTTGGTCAGTGCGGCGATGGCAGCAGTGCAAGCAGAAGCCGGGGCTGCTGACGAAGAAACGATCCGCAAGACCTTAGATGGTTTCCTCAACCGCATCTACTACGACCTCCGTAACTTGGGAATGACATCCCAAGACCGTGCCCTCAACTTCGCAGTCACCAACGCCTTCCAAGCCGCACAAACCTTCAGCGAAGCAGTTGCAGTTGGTATGGAACTTGATAGCGTTACCGTTGAGAAAAGTCCTTTCTGCCGTATGGATAGCGACTGTTGGGATGTGAAACTCAAGTTCTTCGACCCTGAAAACAACCGCCGTGCCAAGAAGATTTTCCGCTTCACCATTGATGTCAGTGACTTGATTCCTGTTACCTTGGGCGAAGTTCGTTCCTGGTCTTCACCGTATTAAAGGGGAATACAATTTTGATAAGAGTGCAACAACAAAATGCACTCTTGCTAAGAAATCTAAATTTGTTCACCCTAGCATACGGAGAATTTTAAATCATGCGACTTCCTATATTGTCTCCCCCTGTCAAACGTCCCGATGTAATCCAGCCTGCGCTGTGCGTGGATTTGGAAAATGGTAGTCCTGATGATTTGGTGCATATTCGGATGGATCTGCTGCATGGTGCCAACTATAACGATCCTCCAGCCTTTGCCAACCGTAGTTTCAACCAAGTGATGCACTCTAGTGCCAGCCAGGGTATGAGTCAGGGTTGGGGCGGCTTTGGCAGCATGGGAGGATTCTATTAACGAGCGACTAATAGCCGCTAATCACCATGCCTCAACAAACTCAAACCCTATGGCAAATTGGTCAACCCGGTAAAGGAGGTCAGGAGTTTTCCCAGGAAGGCGGCTGGCAAGGCGAATTTACCTACGTAGTTGGGTCAGATTCAGACCCCATTAACCAGCCGCAAATGCCATCGTTACTCGTGGTTCCTGGTCTCAAGAAGAAACCACGCAGCAAAGGAAAGCAGCTTTTTTCCACCGAAAAACTGAATATTCAGTTCACCCTTACTCAGAGCTACAACCCAGGCGAACTTACGCTCTTTTACAACTTTTTTGGCTCTGAAGTTGACACCCTTTGGGTTGATGGTGAGCCAGTGACTGAAATCGTCGGCGTCGGGTCAAGCAAGGTAACCCAAGCCCAGATTCCCTTGCCAGCCTTGAGCGCTGGAGAACATACCCTGACCTTGACCACCGCTAGTCAGTCTGGAGATGGCGCACACCGCATCGACTATCTCAAACTAGAGGCAGTTGTCGCTACCCAGCAACCGCAAACTCTCCAAACACCGCAAACACCTAAGGAAACTATGGCTAAGGAGAAAACAGAAACAACACCCCCGGCAGTCTCACCCACCCCCGAACCAAAAAAGAAAAAGTCTTACGTGCCCACATCCCAAACTGGGTTACAAGATTATTCTTACTGGTGGGAATACGCCAGGCAACATGCCAAAGCACCGGAGGAGGGCAAGTCCTTCAGACGTGGCCGCATCTGGGCTTAGAGAGTGTATACACAAGTAGAATTACCCCCCCTTAATCCCTCCTTATAAAGGGGGGAAACCGGAAAATCTAGCAGATGTAGGTTGGGTTGAGGAACGAAACCCAACACATCAAAGTCTTACCTTTGTTGTGTTTCACTCCGTACCTCTACGGGGAAAAGCTACAATCCAACCTACGTATCTGGTTGATTTTTTTCTGGAATTGCTATTAATCCCTAACCAATAATTTCTCTCAGGGTAGAAGAAAGCGGATAAATTCTGGGACTCAATCCGCAATTTAAAATCCTGTGAGAAGATACCCCCGGATAAATTCTGGGGGCTAATCTAAAATTCACTAACGGATAACCCCGTATAAACCCTGTGGGTTAATCCAAAATCTAAAATCCAAAATCCAAAATTGTCTGATTTGCTCTATGCAATCCACCACACTCCTCCAAATTAAGCCTCACTTTCATATAGAGGTAATCGAGCCAAAGCAAGTGTATCTGCTTGGCGAACAGGGTAACCATGCCCTAACCGGGGAACTGTACTGTCAAATCGTACCCCTCCTGGATGGGCAACACACCATCGAGCAGATTATACAAAAGCTTGATGGCCAAGTCCCGGCGGAATACATTGACTATGTACTCAATCGCTTGGCAGAAAAGGGCTACCTCACCGAAGCTACCCCAGATTTATCTCCAGAAGTGGCGGCATTTTGGACTGAGTTAGGAATTGCACCCACCGTTGCAGCGCAAGGACTAAAGCAGCCAGTGACACTGACAACGGTAGGCGAGAACATCAGTGAGGTAACTGTTGCTGCCCTGGCAACTGCCTTGCGGGATATGGGCATTCCAGTGCAAAACGCCTCAGACATAGGTTCTTCAGCGGCGCTCAACATCGTCTTGACCGATGACTATTTGCAGCCAGAACTAGCCGCCATCAACAAGCAGGCTCTTCAAAGCCAACAAACTTGGCTGCTCGTCAAACCAGTAGGTAGTGTCCTGTGGTTGGGGCCAGTGTTTGTTCCCCAAAAGACAGGGTGTTGGAGCTGCCTTGCCCATCGGCTGCGGGGCAACCGCGAAGTTGAGTCGTCAGTTTTGCGACAAAAACAAGCCCAGCAAGAGCGCAATGGGCAGCAAGGGCGTGTGGTGAGTAGCTTGCCAACGGCACGAGCGACGCTGCCATCTACCCTACAAACTGCATTACAATTCGCCGCCACCGAGATCGCCAAGTGGATTGTCAAGCAATATGTCAATGCCACTGCACCGGGAACGGCACTTTTCCCCACCCTCGACGGCAAGGTTATCACCTTCAACCAGACGATCTTGGACTTGAAAAGTCATCTCTTGATTAAGCGACCGCAATGTCCGACTTGTGGTGACCCGGAAATTATGCAGCGGCGAGGGTTTGAACCGCTGAAGCTAGAATCGCGCCGCAAGCGGTTCACCCATGATGGCGGTCACCGTGCCACTACACCAGAACAGACTTTGCAGAAATACCAGCACTTGATCGGCCCTGTCACCGGAGTAGTAACAGAACTGGTGCGGATCACCGACCCAGCTAATCCGTTGGTACATACGTACCGAGCGGGGCATAGCTTTGGTAGTGCCACGTCACTGCGAGGGCTACGGAATACCCTGCGCCACAAGAGTTCTGGCAAAGGCAAGACCGATAGCCAATCCAGAGCGAGTGGTTTCTGTGAGGCAGTAGAACGCTATTCGGGCATCTTTCAGGGGGACGAACCTCGTAAACGAGCAACTTTCGCAGAACTAGCAGATTTGGCGATTCATCCGGCACAGTGTTTGCACTTTAGCGATGAGCAGTATACCAATCGGGAAGCTTTGAACGCTCAGGGTACAGAAGCAGCCTATCGTTGGATTCCTCATCGATTTGATGCAAGTCAAGCGATGGACTGGACGCCTGTGTGGTCGTTGACTGAGCAGAGGCACAAATATCTCCCCACTGGCCTTTGCTACTACCACTATCCTATGCCGGAAGCCAATCGCTTCTGTAAAGCGGATTCCAACGGAAACGCAGCAGGCAATACCCTGGAAGAGGCAATCTTGCAAGGGTTCATGGAACTGGTAGAACGCGACAGTGTGGCACTCTGGTGGTATAACCGCCTCAGCCGTCCGGGGGTAGACCTGACCAGCTTCAATGAGCCGTATTTTGTCCAGTTGCAGCAGTTCTACCGAGAACAAAACCGAGAACTTTGGGTGCTGGATTTGACTGCTGACTTTGGTATTCCAGCGTTTGTCGGCGTATCGTATCGCACGGTGGGAACTTCAGAGCGGATAATTGTTGGTTTTGGGGCGCACCTCGACCCGACGATTGGCATTCTTCGCACCCTCACTGAAGTGAGCCAAATTGGGCTAGAACTCGACAAAATTCCCGACGAGCAGCTCAAGGATGAGTCGAAAGATTGGCTGCTGGGAGTGACTAGAGAAAGTCATCCTTGTTTAGTCCCAGATCCATCGCAGCCGCTGAAGACCGCCAATGATTACCCGAAACGCTGGAGTGATGACATCTATACAGATGTGATGACCTGCGTGAAGATTGCCCAAGGAATAGGGTTAGAAACACTGGTGTTAGATCAAACGCGACCAGACATCGGCTTGAACGTGGTCAAAGTGATTATACCGGGAACGCGAGGCTTATGGTCGCGGTTTGGGCCAGGACGGCTCTATGACGTACCCGTGAAGCTGGGGTGGCGAACTGTTCCTCTGGTTGAAGCAGAGATGAACCCCATGAATATACCGTTTTAAGTTTTTTCAAAATTTACGGGCGACAGGCTTCGCTACATACCAGATGTCGTCCTAATAAGCTTCTTTCCAACGAAGAAGAGGATTGACCCACCTCAACGGGTCAAGAAAGCGAACAGAAAAAAGAGGAAATTACTCATGGATAAGAAGAATATTCTGCCCCAACAAGGCAAACCCGTGATCCGCATCACCACTGGTCAACTCCCCACCTTCTTAGCTGAACTCTCTGAAGAAGCTCTCGGTGATGCTGGTGTAGGAGCATCCGCAACTGGTTGTGTGTGCGCTTACGATGGTGCAGGAGCATCTGCAACTGGTTGTGTGTGCGCTTACGATGGTGCAGGAGCATCTGCAACTGGTTGTGTGTGCGCTTACGATGGTGCAGGAGCATCTGCAACTGGTTGTATGTGCGCTTACGAATAAGGTTGTATAGCCTAGCTCACTTTGGTGGCATGACAGTTAACCTTCTGTTGCTATCGCAGTGATTTACTAGGCTGTGAGTTGTTGGCGAGGTTAAAGATGTCGAGTTGCGAGCAAAACTTTACTCCATCGTGAGTTTTGTACACTTTCTTCATCTACCTCGTCTTCATCTTACACTTCCCAGGAGACTCTCGCTACAACGCTTCGCCGTCTAGCAGCGTGAAAAATAGGAGGTTAATCGGCATCAGGTCGATGCGAGTTGCGATTAACTCCCCCTAGATATTTTTTGGTAAAAAGACAATCTGTACTTTGTTAGAGTTAGGCACTCTATTGAAATTAGCGACCAAAATGATAGTGATGCCATTTACCTTACTAAGATCATGACCCTAACTTCTATGCTTCAAAATAATCGTCTCAAAGACCGCCGTCTTCAGTTTATCCGAACTCATCAAGAGGCTTTTGATGTTGAGCCAACGTTTATTCTTTCGCTATTTGAAGAGGCAGTACTTGGAATAGAAGGTACTTGTGGTGTTGAATTAATGTGTCATGTTGAAGGAGACCAGTTGTTTGCAGTTGATTTTCAAGTTTCTAATGAAAGACATACATGGCCTAGAAGCTTGACCGATGCTGTGAAGTTTTTGGATAAAGTTGAAAGTCAAGTAGGTGTTCGACTCAATCGTGATTTACTTCAGCAGTTTGTAGCGGTACACATTGGCTCCTCTAAAATATTAAACAACACGATAGGAATTGACCTTCGACCGAGACATGAGAATTCTTGCATCAAGGTATATATGCATATTGAACATGAAGAAGATCCTGAAGAATTAGTGAGGACAGCGCTCAAACTTGATGGTGATAGCTATTCATCTGAAATGCTACAGGTATTACTCAAAAGTACTATTATAATTGGGTTTAATATTTTTTTTAATGGCTACAGTGATGTTGAGTTATTGGTCGCTACTGTAGGAGATAAATACGAAAGCCATAAATTCAATCGAGGCAAATATTTGAAACATTACATTCAAAAAAATTTTTCACTGAAAGCCAATTACATGTTACGAGAATCGAATATACTGCTCGTCAGTTTTTCTCAAGCAAAGAAGGTAAATCCACTTTTAATTTTTCATTATGAGGATATTAAAGACATACGGAAATATTTCTCGTTCAACAGTTTGGGTGATAGAAGCTACAGCTTTTTTCAGAGTCAAGATTGCATTACTTATGCTGGTGTGAGTGTTAGAGAACTCGAATTACAAAAAGATAGATTAGAAAAATTCAGTCTTTTTTATAATAAACGTGATAAATGTCAACATTTGCCATTATTTTCAACTCTCAATGAATAATTAATATTACCTGAACGTTGCCATCAATACCGTGGATAACTACCAGTACTACCTCTCAGTTTTTTAGTTTCATCGAACTCGTGTTAGTTTCTTAATCTTAACAGACGTTTTAAGGACTAAAGTCCATACTACGAACTTTAGTTTAATTGAGTCCTTCTACTTATGCTCCATAATAATCATCTTTAGGTGTGTGATTTTGTCAGAATCAAACAGTAAAATGAAATCCAGAAAATAACACTACATATTAATCTCCACGTCAATCATCTATAGCAAACACTCTACTATCATTGACTCACCCAGCTAATCATATTTTGTAACTGTCCATCGCCATGAGCAATCACCCCTTCGCTGTTTCCCTCAACCCTTTCGTCCAAATCAAAAGCACCGAAGACTACTACACACTGCAATCGGTAGAATCCGATTCAACTGCTTTGCTCACCCTTGCTACAACGCCCGGAATCGGTATTGCTCTCGATCATCTCAAGGCAGGCAACACCACCACCGAATCACTTGTGCAAAGTTTAACGGAACTTTATGGCCAGGGAACCGGGGAACAGTTTGCTCTGATGCTACAACAATTGGATGAGCGGGGTTGGCTCAATTATGCTGTATTGCCCCTGGCAGAGGCGATTCCAATGGTGGATTCTGCCGAGTTAAATCTGACTGAACCCTACTCGACACAAACCAGTCTCAGCCTCTCACGCTTTGCCTATCAGCATTCCTACGATGGCAACATGGTGCTGGAGTCCCCCCTCTCGAAGTTTCGGATTAAACTTCTCGACTGGCGAGCAAGTGCGCTACTGGCTCAACTCGCCCAGCCCCAAACTTTAGGATCGCTGACACCACCGCCCTACCTTGGGCCAGAAACCGCCTATCAGTTTCTCAACCTGCTGTGGGCAGCGGGGTTTCTAACGGCTGACCCTGAACCCCCCTCGCTCCAGCTTTGGGACTTTCATAACCTGCTATTCCACAGCCGCAGTCGCAACGGTCGCCATGATTACCCAGTTATGGATGATAACATTGAGCAGTGGTCAAATTTTCCAGTAGTCAAGCCACCGATGAGCGACCGGATTGTGCCCCTGCCGCGTCCAAACCTGGGAGCATTGATGTGTAACGATGCTACGCTCACACAAGCGATCGAAGTCCGAAAATCCGTTCGAGAATATGACGATAACCATCCGATCTCCATTGAGCAAGTGGGCGAACTACTGTATCGCACCGCCCGTGTTAAAAAATTAGTTCGCCTAGAGGACGTAGTAGGTGAAAATTTGCACCGAAAGCACGAAAATTTGAAATTTGGTCATGACTATGGGGAGTTGAGCCGTCGTCCCTATCCTTGTGGCGGGGTAATGTATGAATTAGAAATTTATCCAGTGGTACTGCATTGTCAAGGCTTGAACCAAGGGATATATCACTACGACCCTCTGAATCACCAGCTAGAGCAGATTCTTGAATCGGAGGATGATATCATAGCTCTTTTAGGTTATGAGGATATTACGAAATTTTTTATTAGTCCCCGTCCACAAGTGCTATTGGTGATTACGGCACGGTTCGGTCGGCTATTTCGTCGCTATCGCTCTATGGCTTATGCAACGGTACTTAAGCATGTTGGGGTGCTACAGCACAACTTTTACTTGGTGGCAACTAATATGGGTCTGGCTCCTTGTGCGTTGGGGGTTGGGGATAGCGATGCTTTTGGTCAGGCAACGGGTCTAGACTATGTGGAAGAGTCGGCTGTCGGAGAATTTTTGCTGGGGTCGCTGCCTAAGCGCAATGTTGAAGCAAGTGGACTGGAGTCGATTGAGGTTGATAGCTCAGAAGGGCTGACCGAGGCTATCGTCTCAGTCAGTGAGACTGAATTGGGTGGACTTGAGGCTGAGTCTGGTGAGACAGAAGTATTCGGAAATCAGCTTGAATCAGCCGGGCTAGTAGCAGAAATTCACTCGTCTGAGGTTTGGGAAAGTCCTGAAAATACCTCAGCACAAATTGAGGACACTGAGGCTGAGGCTATTGACTTGGCTCCTTCAGATGCGATGTCAACGACGGGCTACGCCTACGCTCAGACTCCAGATTCATCGAGTGTCGTTGAGGATGAAAGGGAGTCGGCGGCTGTTTCAGCAAGTGAAGTTGAGAGTTCTGCATCCCAAATATCCCTGGCACTCCACCCCCATGACCTCAACGATCGCATCCCTGGACTAGCCCAACTCCACAACCAAACCCTTGGCGATCCCCGCATCACGATTGTAATTATTGACGGCGACCCAGATCAAACTTTATCCTGTTTTGCCGGAGCTGAAGTCTCTAAGGTTTTTCCCTACTGGCACGATCCAGCAGATCCAATCAGCCCAGAACATTATGCCAGCTTCCAAGCAATCAGGGACAAGGGGCTGAAGGGTAAAGAGAAACAAGCTGCGATCGACGCTGCCTTACCAGAAAACATCAAGAGCCGCGTTGAACTCAACGATCATGCCTGCCACGTCACCAGTATCATAGTGGGTCAAGAGCATAGCCCTGTTTTCGGCGTGGCTCCCAAATGCCGGGTAATCAATATGCCCCAGGATGCCCTAGCACAAGGTAAGTCTGACGATGAAGTAGGTAACTATAACGATGTGCTGTCTCCGCTCAACTTAGCCCGCGCCTTCGAGTTAGCCTTAGAGTTGGGTGCAAATATTATCCACTGCGCTTTTTGTCGTCCCACCCGAACAAGTGTTGGGGAAGAAATCCTTGTTAAAGCAATTAAGAAATGTCTAGACAATAATATCTTAATCGTTGCGCCTGTAGGGAACAATTCAAACAAAAACTGGTGTCTGCCTGCCGTTCTACCGGGAATTTTGGCAGTGGGAGCCGCAAAAGTCGATGGTACACCAGCCCACTTTAGCAACTGGGGCGGCAACAACACACAAGAAGGCATTCTCGCTCCGGGTGTAGATGTATTGGGGGCGCAACCCTGCACCGAAAAACCCGTGCGCCAGACAGGAAGCAGCATGGCAGCTCCTGTAATCACAGGTATCTCTGCACTACTGATGAGTTTGCAACTGCAACAAAGAAAACCCGTCGATGCCGAAGCCATCCGAGCCGCACTGCTCAACACCGCGATTCCCTGCGACCCAAAGGTTGTGGAAGAACCAGAACAATGTCTGCGCGGCTTTGTCAATATTCCTGGCGCAATGAAGATGCTGTTTGGGCAACCCTCCGTCACTTTTTCCTTCGCCGGAGACGGAATGACCCGCACAGAACGTCCTGGATTTGCCATGCCTAGCGCTATGGCTACCCCAGCAAGCATCACCGCCGCCAGCCCAGCTGTGCAACCCACCGATGCCACAACAAGCGAAACATCCGTCACCGCCGCTGCCGATGCCGCAGACCCAGGCTCCGTTGAAGCCAGCATCGCCTACGATGGCAACGTCTACGCCCTCGGCATCCTGGGCTACGACTTTGGGGATGAAACCCGCCGTGACAGCTTTAAGGAACTAATGCCTCCTACCCAAGTCAACGGTATCATGGTTCCGTCAGACCCCTACGATGTCCGTCAAATGGTCGATTACCTCGATCGCAACCCTGATGAAAGCCGTTCTCTAATCTGGACTTTGAGCCTAGATGGAGACACAATCTACGCCCTAGACCCAACAGGACCGTTTTCAGGGCAGATATACGAAATATTTCTGCTCATGTTGGCAGGGCAACTCGAACCAGAAACCAGCGATGAATTTGTGGAGCGGATCAGCGTACCCGCCCGACGTACTAACCGCACGGTGGAACTGTTCTCCGGTGAGGTCGTACCTGTAGTGAATGTACATGACCTGCGGGGGTTGTACGGCTGGAAAGTCAATGCCCTAGTGGACGCGGCCATGGCGGCAATCTCTCGTCGGGTGGACGAAGCCCAAGCACCCCTCGTGCGACAAGCTTTGATAACCTTCCTCAACCGAGTTTACAACGATCTACGCAATGTGGGGCAAACTTCCCGCGATCGCGCCCTCAACTTTGCTGCCACCAACATATTCCAAGCAGCTTCGGTCTTTGCTAAGGCGATCGCTGAGCGTCGTCAATTCGATACCATTAAAGTAGAAAAAAGCCCCTTCTGCCGCATTAACAGTGACTGTTGGGATGTCAAACTAGAGTTCTACGACCCAGAAAATAGCCGTCGCGGGCGCAAAGTTTTCCGCTTTACCCTTGACGTGAGACTTCTAATGCCCGTGACGCTGGGTGAAGTCAAGAGCTGGTCACTGCCGTCTAACTCAACAGACTAACGGGTTTTTGTGCGATGATTTCAAATTGGGTGCGATCGCCAAGGTAGTAATATAGTTGGCGATCGCACTAAAAAGTTTAGAGCGCTTTTCATTAGGATGGAATACATACTTGAATACTAAATTATCGTAAGGGCACAACAATGTTGTGCCCCTACTGTGGTCTATTCAACTGCAAATTGCTGTAAGAGGGATTTAGGGGGATCGAAATATGTGCAACTTCACATTAAATTGGTATTACTCACAATCTTTGTACATTTTAAAAAGTAGATATCCAAACTAGATGTTGAACAGCTTAGCCATTAAAAATTACTGGTGCTGAAATTACACCCTTTGCCTCTAACACAGCCGCAACTTGTAAAATCAAGGCTTCATTATATGGTGCTGCTATCAATTGCACGCCCAAAGGTAAAGCATCAGGACGTTGAATTGGTACTGATAAAACAGGTAAACCAATAAAAGATAATGGTTGAGTAAATAACCCCAAATGAGGACGAATCAGAATTTCTTCATCGTCTAAAATCATAGTTTGTTGACCAATTAACGGGGCAGAAATTGGTGTAGTTGGGGCAAGAATAATATCGACATTTTGAAATACTTCCCGCACGCGATCGCGGTACCATCTTCTAAAGCGTTGCGCTTGCAAATACCAACTACTAGGAATTAACGCCCCAGCCAAAAAGCGATCGCGTGTTGCAGGATCGAAATCCTCTGGACGCCTTTGCAATTTATCCAAATGCAGATTTGCCCCTTCACTTGCCGTAATCACAAACGCCGCAGCACGGGCGCGGTCTGCTTCTGGTATGCTGACATACTCAGTTACATCCAAAGCATCAGCAACTTTTTGCACTGCTGCTAAAGCTTCCGCTTGGGCACTTTTGGTGAAATAATCAGTAGAGATCGCAATTTTAATTGCAGAGATATCTTGATGATATGTTACATGTAACGTCTCCATAGGAGGACGCTTGGTGCAAATTGGATCGCGATCGTCTTTTCCTTGCAACACATCAAACACCACAGCAATATCTTGCACCGAACGTGCAAACGGCCCAATGTGGTCAAAACTGCTAGAAAATAAAGCCACCCCAGCACGAGACAACCTACCATAAGTCGGCTTCAAACCAAAAACCCCACACAACGCCGCTGGAACGCGAATCGAACCATTCGTATCAGAACCCAGCGTCACAGGAACCAACCCACCACCCACAGCCGCCGCCGAACCACCCGACGAACCCCCAGCAACTCGCTGTAAATCATGGGGATTATGAGTAGCACCATAATGGGAATTTTCCGTTACAAACCCATAAGCGTACTCATCCATATTTAAAGCACCAAGCAGCACCGCACCAGCTTGTCTCAACTTGGCCACTGCGGTTGCATCTTGGGTAGCTGGTGGGTTGTCTGCATTGATTTTCGACCCCGCCAAAGTCGTTAAACCAGCAATATCAAAAAGATTTTTCACCGCAAAAGGTACACCAGCAAGTATTCCAGGGTTATTACCTTGGGCAATTTCCTCGTCAATACGTGCAGCATCAGCCAAAGCCGCCTCAGCGGTGATAGTTGTAAAACAGTTGAATTGATGATTCCGCGTTGCTATTCGTGCTAACGCAGCCTTGGTAACATCTACCGCACTAACATTGCCTTCACGTACAGCAGCTGCTATCGTCATGGCATCCGCTGAATCAAAATTCATGCTGGAATATTTAGGAGATCGCACGTTTAGCTTTTTGAGTAATAGCAGTCCGCATAGTTTTTGCTAGTTGCAGCAAAATAACTGTCAGACCTACATCTAAAATACAAGATAATAGAAACCAAACTGGTAGGAATTTATCTTCAGGATTTTTTGCAGCTTGTGTAAAAGCGATACGACCCACAGCATTTGAGCCAATCATAAAGCCATACAGCGGTGCTATTAACGATCGCACTTTTTCGCTCAAACTTGTTAGATCACCACCTTCGCCTTTAAATCGGTCAGCAAAAGTGGATAAAGTATTAGCTATTCCCCAAAGGCTGTATAGCGGAATTATAAATCGGGCGATCGCACCCCCTGGACTAATTGGATATTCGTGGAAAAGATTCTTTAAATCTGCGTGGAGACGATGTAACCAAACCAAAAAAACAATGATTGAAGTCACACCGACAATTAACGAAACTATGGATACCAGTCCATCCAAGAAACCAAGTAATTCATAAAGGGGTTGTGCAATTACTTGCAACAAAGATAACAGTGTAGATACCAACCCAATTCCCAAAACTACCCAAAGTATACGCACCAACAATCTACCCACGCCTGCTGACTTCAACGACTCAGCATCACTCAAATTATTCATTCCATCTTTCCAATACTATTGTCGGCTAATATATTAGTGCTGTAATTATACTTATCACTCAGTACAATTACTACAAATTAGCCGATTCTTGAAGCTACTATGGTTCAAATATCGGTGCTACTTCAATTTCTTCAGGTAAAGGAAAAGAATTTACGAGATTAGCGATCGCCTTAATTCTCTCAAAATTTGCCACCACCCCATCAAAATACTCATCTCCGATCTCCAAATCCAACAATAACCCCATCTGCTTAACATACTCATCCACATCAAACCCTTGACTTTCCATCTCTCCTCCTCTGCGTCCTCTGCGCCTCTGCGGTTCGTTAATTATAAATCTATAACTTCTTCCGGCAGATCAAACAAACCATCTTCCCCAGCCACAAAATCAATCACCCGATACACAGCATCAATATTTAACTCCCCATAAATATGAGGAAATAACTCTCCTATTTCCGCCTCTTCATCACGAATCTCAGCATTAACTTTTTCGGAATCAATAAAAAGTAGAACCAAATCTTTTTGATTATTAAAAAATCTATTTGCAACTTTAACAATTTGCGTTGACCTAGAACAATGAATAAACCCTTCCAAATCGAATGAATCAGCCCGATAACTGCCTAAATTTTTTGCTTGTTCCCATTGTTGGCGTTGTGTAATGTGGAGAAGAGTATTCATGTTGTTTATATTAGTCTATAAATATTATCCAAACCTAATTATATACTTATAGACTTATCTGGATAAAATTCAAGACAAACATTATTTGGCTGGTGGCTATTAGGGTATATAAATATCCGAATTTGTAATTTGCCTTTCTGCCAGGTTTCCCAAATTTTAAGAAACTGGCAATCTTTAACAGCATTTAATTTAAATTCGCTGACTGTTATTGACTCGTCACGAGCAACAATACTACCAAATAAGCTACCAACTGAGACATTACGCATTTGATTTTTGTAGCTGTCAATCTCCTGACGCCACTTATTTATAATTTCTCGTATAATTATTTCTCTTAATTGACTTACTTTAAAAATATTTTTCTCAAAAGAGATAACATCATCTCCACATTCTAAAGTAATAAATTGATTATTGATATTAATACCTATAGTATTAACTCAAAGCTGTAATCACTTACTTTGAGCTGAGATTGATAGTTGCCATCAGATTATAATGTAAAATTATCTGTACCAACCTAGTAAAAATACTGGATAAAAAACTCTAAAGAATATTAAGCGATCGCTCTACAACATTAGACTTCTTGCAAAAGTCCTTTTCTTCGCTCTCTTCTTTGCGTCTTTGCGCCTTTGCGTGAAACAAAAAATTATTTATGCAAGAGGTCTATTATTCTTTTAAACTTCATGCAGAGAGACAAAGAAAAACTTTGTCTCTCTGCCTGAGGTAACTATAAATTCGCTGGAATGCAAACATCTGGCGCACACAACCCAACAAACTCTAGGGTTGTTACCTCAAAAGTATTCAAATCCACACGCCGAATCACATGATTATTAGTATCGCTAATATATAGATATGAACCCCAAACACTCAATCCCGAAGGTTCAAAAAACCGAGTATTTTTACCCTGTCCATCTTGTAAACCAGCAGTACCATCTCCCAAAACTGTTTGACAATTACCGCTAGGACTGATTAATTTAATTTTGTGATTGTAAGTATCCGCTACCCAGAGAAAATTCTGTGCATATTCCACTCCCAAACAATGCTGCAAACGTACATTTTCACCTTGTCCATCAACATCGCCAAAACCAAATAAATCTCCGCTACCACAAACAGTGCGTACTTGGTAAGGTTCTACAATTCTAACACCACGAATCGAACTAACTTCACTATCAGCAATATACAATTCTTGCCCATTATAACTGATACCACTAGGTTGAGCAAACGTAGATTCAGCCAGCGAACCATCGATACACGCTTCTGCACCCATACCAGCATAGGGTTTAACAACGCTTGTTTCTAAATCCATCTGCCAAATTTGATGCGACCCCGCCATTGCAATGAACAAGGAATTCCCCACTTTCACTAAATCCCAAGGAGAATTCAGCGCAGTTTCTAAACCAGCACCGCCATGAAGTTGAATTTTGCGGCTTTGTTCTCCAGTTCCGGCGATAGTTTCTACTAGCTGGTGCTGCAAATCAACTCTTCGTAGCAGATGATTTTCTGTATCAGCAACATAAAGCATTTGATTTTCTGCATCAAATGTCATTCCCTGCGGTGCAAAAAATTGTGCTTCGTCAAAAGCACCATCAGTTAAACCAGATTTTCCAGTACCAATTAAGTGGAGAATTTCGCCATCAAAGCTACTCATAACCAAGCGATGATGTCCAGAGTCAGCAATAAATAAACCTGCTTCGGTAGCTAGAACTTTACCAGGAAAAGCTAGAGGTGTGATTAACGGTTGGCGTTGTTTTTCTAAAGTCAAGCTAAGTTCTTGAAAATTAATTGTACCTTTGTCGCGGTGTTGCTGAATTAAGCGTTGAATCAACTCTTCTAAAACGTTACGCTTTCCTTCACCAGAGACAGAGCCGATTACATAACCTTCTGGGTCGATAATCATTAAAGTCGGCCAAGCACGCACAGCATACTCTTCCCAAACTCGAAAACCACTATCAACTACAACTGGGTGTTCGATGTCATAGCGCAAGATAGCTTGACGGATGTTTTCGGTTTCTTTTTCGTTATCAAATTTCCCAGAATGAACGCCGATAATAGTAAGGCTGTCTTGATATTTTTGTTCTAAATATTTCAGGTCTGGCAGAATATGTAGACAATTAATACAGCAGTATGTCCAAAAGTCTAAAATTACGATTCTACCCTTGAGTTGTTTGAGAGATAGAAGTTTGTCTGTATTCAGCCAAGAATAATTTTGTGGTAATTCTGGCGCTCTTACACGAGGTATCATAAAGTGTTATTTCCTAAAGTTTACTCATACGTTGAAGTTTAAATTCAAATCTATCATCATTGCAGCAATGACATTTATAACATTTCTCGTTCTAGTGAGGTACAAGGTAGGGACGCTAAGCTTGGCGTCCCTACAAATTTATGTACCTCATGTGATTGGGAACCGCTATAAGATTATCTAAATATAAATTTGCAAACATTTAAACTTGATTTTTGTAGATTACATTCAATCTCATAATTAGCATAAATTGAGGTATAATCTTCTTTTAAACTAGTACTGACCAAAATTTATGAACACTGTCTATATTTCAGATTTAGACGGTACGTTGCTTGGAAATAATGCAAAACTTTCTTCTTTTAGCAAGGAAGTGTTGAATGAACTCTTACAACAAGGACTACAGTTTACAGTAGCGAGTGCGCGTAGTGTTGTTTCTATGCAAACGATGTTAAAGGGTTTAAATCTTCGTCTCCCAGTGATCGAATTCAATGGTGCTTTCATTTCTGATTTGGATTCTGGCAGGCACGAAATTATTAATTTTATTAATCCTGATATAGTTGAAAGTATTTATAAACTGATTTTAGAGTTTCGCTGTGTTCCTTTTGTATCTAGTTTCAATGGTACAGAAGATTGCGTCTATTATAAGGATGTAATCAACGATGGTATGCATTGGTATCTTAACGATCGCCTGACAAACAAAGACCGCAGATGGCGAACAATCGAAGATTTAACGCATTCTTTTAGCGATCGCGTTGTTTGTCTCACTGTGATTGGTCACGCACAACAACTGCTAGAACTTGAAAGTGCAATTATTGAAATACATGGAGCGAGTGTAGAGACACACTTGATTGAAAATCAATATTCTCCAGGTTGGTACTGGTTAACAATTCATGACTACAAAGCTACCAAAGACCAAGCTATTCAGACTTTAGTAGAAAATTATGGATTAAAAGAAAGCGAAATAGTGGTGTTTGGCGATCAAATTAATGATATCAAAATGTTTAAAATTGCAACTCGCGCCATTGCAGTTGCTAACGCAGGCCCCGAAGTCAAACGTTACGCAACATTAGTAACTGGGTCAAATATAGAAGATAGCGTTGTGAAATACATTTGTCAAGATTTTGCGAAAAAAATAGAAATTTAATCTGTAAACATGAAACCAGCAACTCGAAATATATTATTAAAATCTTACACACAGCTACAAGACATCATCGATGAATTATATGAAGCTCATGATATGGCAATAGCAAATAATGATTTTGATGATGCTAGCTTACTGGCTAGTAGAGCAGATAGACTTTATGAAGAAGCAGAAAACTTGGAAATTGTGATTTCAGAACAGAAGGAGATATGAAAACAATAGAAGAACTAAAGATTCGGATTCAGGAACTCAGTAAACAAGCTGTTGAACTCAGGCAACAAGCATCTAAAGTGTATTTAACTAACCAGGAACAAGCTAAACAGTTCAGGCAACAGGCCAGGGAAGCTATCAAGCGCTGTCAAGTATTGATACAAGAGTTAAAACGCCAACAATTTTCAAGCTAAAAACTGACTAGTCTTGATAACTGCCAGTTCCTAATTTTCAGTAACCACATAAACTAGAAATGGTTTTAGTGGATATCACTTTTGAAAGAACTCGATCGACTAACTACTACAGAATTATCAACTTGGGTACAACCAGCTAAAACCCAAGCTGAACGCGGACGGCTTGCCGATCGCATTCCCCAATTAGCTTTGGCTAATCCCAACTGGTTTGCAGTTCACATCTGCTGCAAATCAGGAAAAACCATCAACTTCGGAGATACGGGTTGTGTGTTTCCGCTGATGAGTGTTATTAAAACATTTTCCCTACTTTATCTTTTAGAACATCTAGGAGCAGAAACAGTTTTTGGCTGGGTCGGTGTGGAACCATCAGATGCACCCTTCAATTCTTTAGAACAATTAGTTAGCGATCGCGGTCGCCCCCGCAACCCTATGATTAATAGCGGGGCAATTACCCTCGCTGATAAATTACCAGGAAAAGACGCTAGCGAACGCACTCTTTTATTTTGTCAATGGCTCAATCAATTAGCAGGTTGTCAACTATACTTAGACGAAGCCATGTTGACTTCAGTGCGATTGACACGCTCAAAAGCCAATGAAGCGATCGCTAATTATCTTGCCGAAATCGGACATCTCGAAAATTTGGAAATAGCGCTTGACACCTACGAGCAAATATGCTGTCTTTCGGGAAGAGTTGAAGATTTAGCTTTGTTAGGAAAACTCCTAGCTGTGGAAAATAGCTGTATATATGCACAAAACCGCCGAATTGTCAATGCAGTAATGTCAACTTGTGGACTTTATCAAGCTTCAGCCGAGTTTGCAGTTAAGATTGGTCTGCCAATGAAATCAGGTATTGGTGGTGGACTTGTAGCAATAATACCAGGTAAAGGGGCGATCGCTTGTTATAGCCCCACCTTAGATAAAGTGGGAAATCCTATAGCAGGGCTAGTTTTTCTCGAAGCTTTATCGCAAAACTTAGAGTTGAGTATCTTTGGGTGAATGAAGAATTTGAGATTTTGGCAAGATTTTTCAATGCCCCTAAAAATATAGGCACGATACACCATTTGTAGAGACGCGATTCATCGCGTCTCTACTTCATTGCCATTCATCGCGTCTCATCTTCATTGCCCTATTCAACAACACCCGACGTTGATTCAGGTGTTGGTGTTACCTGTGGCTGTGGTTCTGGCGACGGTGTAACTGTTTCTGGTGCTGGAGGCGCAATGATTTCTGGTAGCGTCGGTGGCGAACTCGGAGATGGGGCAACTATTACTTTTGGGGTGGGCGTATCCGGAGTTCGGCGCTTGAAAAATCCCCCAAATCCGCCAAATCTGGGTTTTGCTGGTTCAGGCGCAACTTTTTCAGGTAAAGGCGTTGATTCTGGAGTCGGAGTTACTGTTGGCAGTGGTTCTGGTTGAGTTGCCGCTGGTGGGGTAGCTGGAGTTGCTTGTGGAGTTGGCGTTAGAGTTGGCTGTGGTTCTGGGCGGGTTACTTGTGGGTTTGGGGTTACCGTTGGCTGTGGTTCTGGCTGGGTTATTTGTGGGGTTGGAATTACTGTTGGCTGTGGTTCTGGTTGGGTTTCTGGCGTTGGAGACTCAATAATTTCTGGTAGCGTGGGTGGTGAACTTGGAGATGGTGTAACTGTTGTTTGTGGGGTGGGTGCCTTAGATGCCCGACGGTTGAAAAATCCGCCAAATCTTGGTTTTACTGGTTCAGGTACAACTTTTTCTGGTAAAGGTGTGATTTGTGGAGTTGGCGTTACAGTTGGCTGTGGTTCTGGTGCTGGAGACTCAATAATATTTGGTGCTGGTGAAAAGCTAGGAGATGGTACAGCAGTTGGAGGTTGTAATTTTGGTTGTTCTGGCTTTGTTGGCTGTGTTTTCGATTCTTCTGGAACTTCAATTTTAGGAATTGGCTGTATTTCAGGGGTTTTTTCAACAGCAGGGGTAGGTACTAATTTATAATTTGGGTCTACAATGCCGCGCACCTCATGTGCTGTGAGTTCTCCTCTGGTAATTCTTGACAGAGTGTCCTTACCTTTTGGTTGGTAGTCAATCAGCCTAACTGTCGTATTAAAAGCATTTTTCAGAGGATTTCCCTGATTATCGAGAAATTCGAGTTTTACCCAGTTTTTACCAGGTTTCCAACCTTTGAGGTAAATTGACTGCCAGCGATCGAAAATAAAGCTTTCACCATTGATTGTGCAACGGATACGCCAATCGCTAAATTCGTCCTTAGCATTTTCTGACGCAGCCAGATGCAAAGGAGCATTAGTTAGGTAAAAGTCAAGTAAGATTGGCTCTGCCCCGTAACTACTTTGAGGGCGACTATATGTCAGCAACGGCAGATTAGGGGCTGGGTTGTTGTCATCAGTTTTAGTGAAGACGTGAAATGTTGTCTGGGCATAAGCGCCTTCATTTTTAAAACTTTCATGCCAAGGACGTGAAGCAAAGACGCGCAAGGTATGAGTACCAGGGGACAAGTCTGGCAAAACCAACGGCTGATTTAGCTCGTAAACAGGTATATAAGGTTGATTATCAACAAATACGTGTAGATGTGGCCCTAGTTGTAATTGTGGGTCTTTAAATATTGGTAAATCCTTCACCTGAAAGCGGGCTGTGACTTTGTTATCTGAGAAAACTTCATCAGATTTTGGAGTAACAATTGTCACTTGTGGCTGATAAACTTCCAAAATTGGACGCAATTCTTGGATAACTGTAGGAGGGGCAACTTCTGAAAATTCCTTAGAAACTTGAGAAATTCCCCCAGCCTTTTGTTGATTAACAATAGATATCTCCTGGCTGCCAGCTTTATCACCACAACTGCTTAAGCCACATACCAATACCAATACCATTACCCATCTGAAAATCGGAAAACTCCAAGGTAGGAGCTTCTGTAACGCTATTTTCTGCCAGAATTTCATGCCTTGCACCTTTTCGACATGTCCATAGGGAACTATAGCCCAAAAGTGTGAG
The DNA here is from genome assembly GCA_003326205.1 of Nostoc sp. ATCC 43529. Lineage (GTDB taxonomy): Bacteria > Cyanobacteriota > Cyanobacteriia > Cyanobacteriales > Nostocaceae > Nostoc. The sequence goes on along the minus strand of LWTK01000050.1, from coordinate 49,480 downwards.
CGGGCATAGGGCATGGGGCATTGGGGAAAACCCTTCGGGTAGGAAAAAGGGAAAAGGAGGGATCTTTCGTTTACCCCTTGCCCCTTGCCTCTTGCCCTTTGCCCCATGCCCCATGTCCCATGCCCCATGTCCCATGCCCAATGCCCAATGCCCAATGCCCCAAACTATAGTTTTTTACGAATTGTTATCCTTTGTAAATTAAATGAATAATCTATTGACTTTTGGACAATTAGTTTGAACTTAAAAGGCATAAAACGCAGTTATTTCGGGGATTTTGAATTATTGTTAAAATATCTCCATCAATGTACAAGTGAAGACTTTATAATTCAACGAGAAACAACTCTCCACATGGGTCTTCACTGTGGCTTCAGCAAATCACTGGAGTGTGCGGTAAAACATTACTATGTGGTAATCATGATTCCTCATTCCTTATCAGAGAGGAGGTCGAATGGCAATAAGTCCTCCGGAGCGAGAGGAAAAAAAGGCAAGAGTAATCGTCGATAATGACCCGGTACCTACCTCGTTTGAGAGATGGGCAAAGCCTGGACACTTTGACAGATCTTTAGCCAGAGGTCCAAAAACCACTACATGGATTTGGAACCTTCACGCACTCGCCCACGATTTTGATACACATACAAGCGATTTAGAAGACATCTCCCGCAAGATATTCTCAGCACACTTCGGCCACTTAGCCGTAGTGACAATCTGGCTGAGCGGGATGATTTTCCACGGCGCGAAGTTCTCGAACTACGAAGCTTGGCTGAGCGACCCGTTAAACGTTAAGCCAAGTGCCCAAGTCGTTTGGCCCATTGTGGGACAAGACATTTTAAACGGTGATGTAGGCGGTGGTTTCCACGGCATTCAAATCACCTCTGGTTTATTCCAAGTATGGCGTGGCTGGGGTATCACAAACTCCTTCCAGCTTTACTGCACTGCGATCGGTGGCTTGGTATTAGCAGGCTTATTCTTATTTGCCGGCTGGTTCCACTACCACAAACGCGCTCCCAAACTGGAATGGTTCCAGAATGTGGAGTCGATGTTGAATCACCACCTACAAGTACTGTTGGGTTGTGGTTCCTTGGGATGGGCAGGTCACTTGATTCACGTGTCTGCACCGACTAACAAGCTTTTGGATGCTGGGGTTGCCCTCAAAGATATACCCTTGCCCCATGAGTTCATCTTGAACAAAGACTTGTTGACGGAACTGTACCCAGGCTTTGCTGCTGGTCTAGCACCTTTCTTCACCTTGAACTGGGGTCAGTATGCTGACTTCCTCACCTTCAAGGGCGGTCTAAACCCAGTAACAGGCGGCTTGTGGCTGACAGATATTTCCCATCACCACTTAGCGATCGCAGTCCTGTTCATCATTGCTGGTCACCAGTACCGTACCAACTGGGGTATTGGTCACAGCATTAAAGAGATCCTGGAAAACCATAAAGGTCCTTTCACTGGTGAAGGTCACAAAGGTCTCTACGAAAACCTGACCACATCTTGGCACGCTCAGCTGGCAACTAACCTAGCCTTCCTGGGTTCGTTGACCATCATCATCGCCCATCACATGTACGCGATGCCCCCCTATCCATATTTGGCAACTGATTACGCTACACAGTTGTGCATATTCACTCACCATATTTGGATCGGTGGCTTCTTAATCGTTGGTGGAGCAGCTCACGCTGCCATCTTCATGGTGCGCGATTACGATCCAGTTGTGAACCAAAACAACTTACTGGATCGGGTGATTCGTCACAGAGATGCGATTATTTCTCACCTGAACTGGGTATGTATTTTCCTCGGCTTCCACAGCTTTGGACTGTACATCCACAACGACACAATGCGTGCATTGGGTCGTCCCCAAGACATGTTCTCTGATACGGCAATTCAATTGCAGCCAGTATTTGCCCAGTGGGTACAAAATATCCACGCCTTGGCTCCTGGAACAACTGCACCCAACGCCCTTGAACCAGTTAGCTATGTCTTTGGCGGCGGTATTTTGGCTGTTGGCGGCAAGGTGGCAGCTGCGCCCATCGCTTTGGGTACAGCAGACTTCCTAATTCACCACATTCACGCCTTCACCATTCACGTTACCGTACTAATTCTGCTCAAAGGTGTGCTGTTTGCCCGTAGCTCTCGTCTTATTCCAGACAAAGCAAATCTGGGCTTCCGCTTCCCCTGCGACGGTCCTGGTCGTGGCGGTACCTGTCAAGTGTCCGGTTGGGATCACGTATTCCTGGGACTGTTCTGGATGTATAACTCCCTGTCGATTGTAATTTTCCACTTCAGCTGGAAGATGCAATCAGATGTCTGGGGAACGGTAGATCCAGATGGTACTGTGACTCACATCACTGGTGGCAACTTTGCTCAAAGCGCCATCACGATCAATGGTTGGTTGCGTGATTTCTTGTGGGCACAAGCGACACAAGTCATCAACTCCTACGGCAGTGCGCTATCTGCTTATGGACTCATGTTCTTAGGCGCTCACTTTGTTTGGGCATTCAGCTTGATGTTCCTGTTCAGTGGTCGTGGCTACTGGCAAGAATTAATTGAGTCCATCGTTTGGGCGCATAATAAATTGAGAGTAGCACCATCAATTCAGCCTCGCGCTCTGAGCATTATTCAGGGACGTGCTGTAGGGGTAGCTCACTACCTATTAGGTGGAATTGCTACTACTTGGGCATTCTTCCACGCACACATCCTTTCAGTAGGGTAGCAATCAGCAGAATTGAGTTAGGAGTTAGGAGTTATGGAGTTAAAAGTTAGAAGTTAGGAGTTAGGAGTTAAAAGTTAGGAGTTTAGGAATAAATATTTAAAGCTCAGAACTGTCAACTTATAACTCACAACTATCAACTCATAACTCATAACTCTCAACTCATAACTGCCAAAGCTGATACTTGATGGCTAAAGGTCAGAGGAATTATTAAACCTATGGCAACAAAATTTCCAAAATTTAGCCAGGATCTCGCACAGGACCCGACTACTCGTCGGATATGGTATGCGATCGCCACAGGCAACGATTTTGAAACCCACGATGGCATGACAGAGGAAAATCTTTACCAAAAGATTTTCGCTACTCACTTCGGCCACTTGGCAATCATCTTCTTGTGGGCATCCAGCCTCCTGTTCCATGTAGCCTGGCAAGGTAACTTTGAACAGTGGATTAAAGATCCCCTTCACATCCGTCCCATCGCCCATGCGATTTGGGACCCCCACTTCGGCAAACCAGCGGTCGAAGCTTTCACCCAAGCTGGTGCTAGCAATCCAGTAAACATTACCTACTCTGGTTTGTACCACTGGTGGTACACAATCGGTATGCGGACAAATACTGAACTGTATAACGGTTCTGTATTCCTGCTGATATTCGCAGCTGTATTGTTGTTCGCTGGTTGGCTGCACTTGCAACCCAAGTTCCGTCCTAGCTTGGCATGGTTTAAGAGCGCCGAACATCGCCTAAACCACCACCTAGCAGGTCTGTTTGGTGTTAGTTCTTTGGCTTGGGCTGGTCACCTAATTCACGTTGCTATCCCCGAAGCTCGCGGACAGCACGTAGGTTGGGATAACTTCCTCAATACACCACCCCACCCAGCAGGTTTAACACCCTTCTTTACAGGTAACTGGGCTGTTTACGCTCAAAACCCTGACACACCTGGACATGTGTTTGGCACATCCCAAGGTGCAGGAACCGCGATTTTAACTTTCTTGGGTGGTTTCCATCCCCAGACAGAAGCTTTGTGGCTGACTGACATCGCTCATCACCACTTGGCGATCGCTGTATTATTCATCGTTGCCGGTCACATGTACCGGACAAACTTTGGGATTGGTCACAGTCTCAAAGAAGCCTTAAATGCCAAGAACTTCTTTGGTATTCCTGTTGAAGGTCCCTTCAACCTACCTCACCAAGGTATTTACGATACCTACAACAACTCCCTGCACTTCCAATTAGGTTGGCACCTAGCAGCTTTAGGTGTTGTGACCTCGTTGGTAGCACAGCACATGTACTCCATGCCTTCCTACGCATTTATAGCTAAGGATTACACAACTCAGGCAGCGTTGTACACGCATCACCAGTATATTGCTGGCTTCCTGATGCTTGGTGCTTTTGCTCACGGAGCAATCTTCTGGGTACGTGATTACGATCCAGAACAAAACAAAGGTAACGTTCTTGACCGCGTGTTGAAGCATAAAGAAGCGATTATCTCCCACCTCAGCTGGGTATCCCTTTTCTTAGGCTTCCACACCCTGGGCTTGTACGTACACAACGATGTAGTAGTTGCTTTTGGTACTCCTGAAAAGCAAATCCTCATCGAGCCAGTGTTTGCTCAGTTCGTCCAAGCTGCTAACGGTAAGGTACTGTATGGTTTAGATACTTTATTATCTAACCCTGATAGTATTGCTTACACAGCATGGCCTAACTACGCTAACGTCTGGTTACCAGGCTGGCTAGATGCCATCAACGCTGGTACAAACTCCCTGTTCTTAACAATCGGCCCTGGCGACTTCTTGGTACACCATGCGATCGCCTTAGGTCTGCACACCACCACCTTGATTTTGGTCAAAGGTGCTTTGGATGCCCGTGGTTCTAAGCTGATGCCCGATAAAAAGGACTTCGGCTATGCCTTCCCTTGCGACGGCCCCGGTCGTGGCGGTACTTGCGACATCTCTGCTTGGGATTCCTTCTACCTAGCTGCGTTCTGGATGCTCAACACCATTGGTTGGTTAACCTTCTACTGGCACTGGAAACATCTCGGTATTTGGCAAGGTAACGTTGCTCAGTTCAATGAGAACTCTACATACCTCATGGGCTGGTTCCGCGATTACCTGTGGGCAAACTCCGCTCAGTTGATTAACGGCTACAACCCCTACGGCGTGAATAACCTGTCTGTCTGGGCTTGGATGTTCCTATTTGGACACCTAGTTTGGGCTACCGGCTTCATGTTCTTGATCTCTTGGAGAGGTTACTGGCAAGAGTTGATCGAAACCCTTGTTTGGGCACACGAACGTACTCCTCTAGCTAACTTAGTTCGCTGGAAAGACAAGCCCGTGGCTCTATCCATCGTTCAAGCTCGCGTAGTTGGTCTAGCTCACTTTGCAGTCGGTTACGTTGTAACTTACGCTGCATTCTTGATTGCTTCTACCGCTGGTAAGTTCGGTTGATCTGGCTACTAGTTTTGTAGATAAGTAATAAAAGTCCCCTACCGAAAGGTGGGGGATTTTTTGTTTTGGGTGGGAAAAATAGAGAAAGGGGCGGGCAAGATGCCCACCCCACAAGAAAAGTTATAGAAAAATTAGAAATATTATATTGAATGCAAGAGCCAAAGTTGAAAATTTTTCACAGAAGATTACCTCATTGGGAGTTAGATGGGGCTGTTTATTTCATTACTTTTAATACTTGGGAAAAGTTAGAACTTAGCCTAGAAGCTAGAGAAATAGTTTTTAATTCTTGCTTGTTTTTTGATAAAAACAGATATCAAATATTTGTATTTGTAGTCATGACAAATCATGTGCATCTACTCATTCAGCCATTACTCAAGTCAGAAAATGAGTTTTGGTCATTGAGTAGCATTATGAAAAGTATTAAAGGTTATAGTGCTAAACAAATTCCCAAAGTAATGAAACATATAGGAACAGTTTGGCAAGATGAAAGATATGACCGTATTGTTAGGAACGATGAAGAGTTTCAACAATATTGGGAATATATCAGACAAAATCCTGTAAAAGCAGGGCTATCATCAAGACCAGAAAATTACCCCTTCTTTTGGCAACTCCCTGAATAATCTCAATCATCACATTCTCTCTTGTGGGGTGGGCATCTTGCCCGCCCCTTTTTAGCCTTACATACCATTAATTTTCTCTATTGCCTCTGCATATTTTTTTGTATTCCCTTGTTCTAAATGAAGGTTAGCAGCAAGCTGCCAATCTTTAATTGCACCTTGCTTATCTCCTAAGCCATAGCGAACCTCAGCTCGATTATAATAGGCAGTAGCATTTTTTCTATTTAACTGAATCGCTTTATTATAGTCTTGTAAAGCTCCCTGTTTATCACCTGAATTGAAGCGAACAACACCTCGATTGTTATAAGCACTATCAGATTCAGGTGCGAGTTTAATTGCTATGTTGGAGTCTTGTAATGCTCCTTGATTATCCCCTAATTCGATTCGGAATTTAGCGCGAGAAATGTAAAGCAAATAATTTTTATAATTTTTAGGGTAAAATTTTTTGTAGCATTGTCGGTATTACACTAATGCGAAGTACCCAATTTTTGATATTATGCTGATATAAATACTGGCTACCTCTGACTTGACATTACATGCCGGATAATATTGATGGTTTTGTGGGGTGGGCATCTTGCCCGCCCTTGATGATGGGCGGGCGAGACGCCCACCCCACAAGAGATTATTCGATATTTTTTTGTATATATAAAAAATTAAAAAAGCAAACTTTACAGATTTTCACCACAGGAGTTCTCACGTGTCCATTCCCGAAATTACCCAAAAGCTATTAGCAGCAAAACAAGAAAAAGGATTAAGCTTTGCCGATTTAGAAAAAATTCTCGGACGCGATGAAGTATGGATTGCTGCTGTCATCTACCGTCAAGCTAGTGCTTCCCCAGAAGAAGCCAAGTTATTAATCGATGCACTGGAACTACCTCCAATTTATATTAACGAGTTGACAGAATATCCGGTAAAAGGATTAGGCCCAGTTGTACCAACCGATCCACTGATTTATCGTTTCTACGAAATCATGCAGGTGTACGGATTCCCAATTAAAGCCGTGATTCAGGACAAATTCGGCGATGGGATTATGAGCGCTATTGACTTTACTTTAGATGTAGAGAAAGAAGAAGACCCCAAAGGCGATCGCGTTAAAATCGTTATGTCTGGTAAATTTCTACCATACAAAAAATGGTAGTGTTTCAATAAAACAAGTTATAACTATAAAACTGAGATAACTTGATAAATCTTGCAAGAAGAACCAATCACGCCAGCAAAAGAAATAATTTTTAATCCCTACTATACTCAGCAAAACGGAGCAGTATATTTAGGTGATAGTCTGAAACTGATTAAGTTTATTGATGATAATAGTATTAATTTAATTCTCACCTCACCGCCATTTGCTCTCACACGCAAAAAAGAATACGGTAACGAAACTGCTGAAAAATATATCGAGTGGTTTCTGCCTTTTGCCTATGAATTTAAGAGAGTACTGGCAGATAATGGCTCATTTGTACTGGATTTAGGCGGTGCTTACTTACCTGGCAATCCAGTGCGAAGTATCTATCAATACGAACTTTTAGTTAGATTATGTAAAGAAGTAGGTTTCTTTCTGGCTCAAGAATTCTATCACTATAATCCGGCTCGACTACCAACCCCTGCTGAATGGGTGACAATTAGACGCATTCGTGTCAAAGATTCAGTAAATACAGTTTGGTGGCTGTCTAAGACACCAAATCCTAAAGCAGACAACAGAAAAGTTTTAAAACCCTATAGCCAAAGTATGAAGCAATTACTTAAAAATGGCTATCAGGCTAAAATACGTCCTAGTGGACACGATATTTCTGACAAATTTCAAAAAGATAATCAAGGCGCAATTCCACCAAATTTGCTTGAAATTGCCAATACTGAATCAAATAGTTCTTATTTACGACGCTGTAAAATAGCAAAAATTAGACCCCATCCAGCACGTTTTCCTCAAGCATTCGGGGAGTTCTTCATCAAATTTTTAACTGATGAAGGTGACATGGTTTTAGATCCATTTGCAGGTTCTAATACAACTGGCTTTGTTGCTCAGAATCTCCAACGCCGATGGATTTCCTTTGAAATTAATGAGGATTATGTAATGGGAAGCCGTTATCGTTTTACTCAAGATTCAGACTATCTGAAGAGTCACGAATGAAAAATGAAGAGTTAAAGTTTATAACTCATAAATAATAGTTAATCACTTAAATTTCTCCATTCACTTGCATTTGATGAACTTGATCTGCCAACTCTTGACGACCTTGGTCATCTAGTTTATCAATCGCTAACATACCCATAAGAATAACTTCTTTCAGGGTTAAACGTGTCGAATGTGCCTGTTTTTGCACAATCTCCTTAATAATGGGACTAACACCAATCGCTGTACTAGCTCTAGCCACGGAGGAAAAAATACTAATGATTCAGCCTAAATCTTAGCACTTTCAATGAAGTTATTCTCTATAGTTAAAACTTAATTCAAATGTGTTTCAACTCATACTTCGACAGGCAAACATAAATTTGAAATTCTGTACATAGAGAACTACAACAGAAGTACACAGTATTATCCTACCTTCAGAAAATTTTCGTTCGATCTGCGATCGCAGCATCAAACCTAAAAACCATTTAACTTTTGCCATACGCAAAGCAAAAGTATAGCATTTGACAATGGTATTGCTAAATCCAGAGTTATGCCAAAGTAACTAAGGGTATAACTTTTTTTGAGCAAGTTCTCGAAGCTTCAGTATTTATAACTGAATTTGGCTGATTGAGGTTTTATACCAACACCATAGACAGATAACTTACCAGCTATTCTTCTAAAATTTCCACTAAGTCCTCAATGGTCACCTCAAAGGTGCGAGCCAATTTATGGATGGCAGTAAAGTCAACTGTTGTCATTGCTGGACGACGAGCATAACTTCTGACTGTGCTGTAAATTACCCCAGAACGGTCAGAAACTTCCTTGAGTGTCCATCCTTTCTCTTGTGCTAATTCTCGGATCTTCAATCTTACTAATCCCATATTTGATAACTGATGCATTTGCACCGCTCAATTTCATATGAGAAATCAAAAAGCCTAGAGGTTTTGCATCTTGTAGTTAGACATCGCCTCTTGATTAATCAAACTCTCATGCGTTCACGAAGTGACTCTCAAAGAGTATCGCCACAGCTTACTGAAATCTAAAAAAACTCAAATCAAATCCTTATTCCGTATATTAGCAACATCAAAAGCAAAAACCTCTATCTTGAGATTGTCAAAAATCATCTACCAATCGCCAAGTTTGCAGCTACTTGCAATATTTGTCACAACCAACTAGTGGTAAGTCATCCGTTGGTGAAAATCTTCCCTTGAGTAAAAGTATTCTCACAAATGTGACTCATCTACCACCGGGAAAACCCTACTTTAAAGAGATCGTAAATTGTCCAATATAATCTCGCAAACACGCTTTACAGAACTATACAGTGTAAATAAGAATAATAATTTGACCTAAGTAAAATTATCCTGAATACAGCCCGCTAATGCTGTCATAGGAGAAAGCAGTGAGTAGAGGAGAGACAAAGCGATGAGGGACCCTTATCTGTTGGCAGCAGGCTTGTTAACAGGATTGGCAATACCAGCATCGGCTCTTCCGCACCTGTCGATTGTCCTGCCGGAAAACTCTAGATTTATTTGGGATTTAAAACAAGGTTCCCCGACAATAGTCAGTACAAAAATTATTAACAGGGTCGATTTTTCCTTACCAGAACTCAGCGGACAAGTGCTGCAAGCCTCAGAAAGTTCCCAGTCAAAAGCAAGTGAGCAAAACATCAAAAGTGTTGATTCCTCATCACCAGAACTCAGTAGCCAGGGATTACCAACTCCCACCAAAGAGTCATCCACAAAAGAGTCATCACTCAACTCCAGCACCCAAGCAGCTACTTTCTCACTGACATCTGGCAATCAACTTTACTACCAAAGATTGGCAGCCCTGAAAACAGGTCAGATTTATACACGCGGGGATAGCGATAATTTGCAATCATTGTGGGAGTCAATCAAGAAGCGTCAACTAACTTATGAAGATTGGAAAAGTTTACTAGCTTTAGAAGCAAGAGCCATTGCTCAAGGCCAAGGTACAAATCACCTGAGTATTTTAGTTGGTGATTCCCTAAGTATGTGGTTTCCCAGAGAAAAATTACCTAGTGGGAAATTATGGCTGAATCAAGGTATATCAGGAGATACTTCCGCTGGCGTTTTAAAGAGGTTGGGGGCATTTTCAGCAACCCGGCCGGATGTAATTTACATTATGGCTGGGATTAACGACTTAAGAAAAGGCGATAGCGATCGCGCAATTTTGAGTAATTATCGCCGAATTGTCCGCCGCTTACGACAGAACCACCCCCAAACTCAAATTATTGTCCAATCAATTTTGCCGACTCGCTTACCAAAACTCTCCAATAGCCGCATTCGTAACATCAATGCCCAACTAGCTAAAATTGCCAAAGAAGAAGGCGCGAATTATCTCAATATCTATAGTTGGTTTTCGGATATGGAAGGCAATTTACGTCAAGAGTTAACCACAGACGGCTTGCACCTGTCCCAAGAAGGGTATGATGTGTGGCAATCGGCACTACAGCAGATAGAATACAGGCTGACTCAAAGCAAGAATTAAGCGATCGCTTCTCTCCTTGATGCAATCCATTGGTAGCGATCGTTGAGTTAGACTAGGTTGCCAACTTCACTTTAAAGTAAGGAGCGGATTCATCACCTAGCAGAAATTGGACATGCTAGCTAAAGCCTTGTTGAGTCGAGACCGAATAACAAACAACTGTATCTAAAAGCTAAAAAAATCTTAGACTTTAACGCCCACAACTTCCCGATTTAAAACTTGATTCAACTTACCGCTACGATATCCTTCTAAATCCAAGGTTACGTAAATAAATCCAAAATCTTGAAATGCGTCAACTAATATTTGTAAATCAGTTTTTAATACAAACTCTTTAATTTGTTCTGGTAGTAATTCAATGCGTGCTGTATCCCCTTGCGATCGCACCCGTAAATTCTGCCAACCCAGCTTTCTTAAGAAAATTTCCGCTCTCCCAACTCGTTGTAACTTAGCTACAGTAATTTCTTCACCGTAGGGAAAACGAGAACTCAAACAAGGTTGAGCAGGTTTATCCCACCAAGGTAAACTCAGTTGTTGCGAAAGTTGCCGGACTTCAACTTTGCTCACACCCACTTCTGCTAAAGGCGATCGCGCACCTCTTTCTTTAGCCGCCTGAATTCCTGGGCGATAATCATGCAAATCATCGGCATTCACCCCATCCACAACATAGGGATAACCCAACTCTAAAGCCAAAGGTTTGAGAGTGTCGTGCAATTCACTTTTGCAAAAATAACAGCGGTTTACTGGGTTAGAGGTGTAATTGGGATTCTCCATCTCGTGAGTTTGGACGATTTGATGACGAATCCCAATAGTTGCTGCTTGAATTTTGGCGTCTTCTAACTCTTCTGGCAACAGCGAAGGAGAAACAGCAGTCACAGCCAAAGCGCGATCGCCTAACACATCATAAGCAATTTTGGCAACCAAAGTGCTATCAACGCCCCCAGAGTAGGCAATTAACGCCTGCTCCATTTCTTCAAATAAAGCTCTTAATTGCTCCAATTTTTCTGTCAGCATCATTTATCAACCCCGCCATAACCTGATACCACCAAACAAATCCTATTGTAGTCATTAGTTACTGGGCATGGGGCATTGGGCATGGGGCATTGGGCATGGGGCATGGGGCATGGGGCATTGGGCATGGGGCATTGGGCATGGGGAGACAAGAGAGAAAGATGGCTACCTTGTCCCCCTTGTCTCCCCACTTCCCCATCTTCTTATCTCCCCATTCCTCACTTCCTACTCCCCATCAATCAACTTTGGTGCTTTACTATACTTAGCTACCAAACTAGCTAAAAGTGGTAAATCAATTGGTTTAGAAATATAATCATTTACTCCAGAGGCAAGACAAGTTTCGCGATCGCCTTTCATCGCCATTGCTGTTTGGGCAATCACTGGAATATTTTGATACTGAGGATTTTCTCGTAGTTCCTGCACCAACTTCAGACCATTTCCATCTGGCAGGTAAACGTCCATTAAAATTACTGCTGGCTCTTGCTGTGTTAAGGCTTCCCACATTTTTGCAGCACTCTTAGCCCAAGTCACTTTATATCCCAATTTAGATAGATAAATTTGCATCAAATCGCCGTTGGGTAAGTCATTTTCCACCAGCAATATGTGAGGAGACAAACTAGGAGTCATAACCAAAGCAGATGAAAAAGATTTTGCTTCCTCTGTTTCCTTTGCTTCCCCTGCTTGTTCTGCTTCCTCTGCTTTCTTCAGGGGAAGCACCAGCGTAAAACGTGAACCCCGATCTAGTTCCGATTCCACTTTCACCGAACCACCGTGAATTTCCGCGAGTTTGCGAGTCACTGTTAGACCCAAACCAGTACCTTCAACACCTGCTACAGCGTTAGCAATTTGGAAGTAGGGATGAAACAGTAGAGCTTGGTCTTCTGGGGATATACCAGCACCAGTATCCCAAACTGTAAAATGCACAGATAACCCTTTGCAAGCAACCTGTAAGCCAACACTGCCTTTGCTAGTAAACTTTAAAGCGTTGAAGAGTAAATTCAACAGCATTTGTTTGAGTCGTAAGGGATCGGCTACTAAAGTTGCGATTTCAGGGTCGAGTTCTAAGACGAGTTTCAAACCTTTATTAGCGGCTTTTTCCTTCACTAGTGCCAAAACATTGCTACACAGCAGAGGCACATCTATTGTTTCCCACTGTACTTCTAGTTGATTAGCTTCAATTTTAGAGAGGTCTAAAATATCATTAATCAGAGCTAGCAAGTGCTTACCGCTAGACTGAATGATATTTAAATACTCTTGCTGGCGTTCTTTACTAGGTTCGTAGCCTTGGGCTAACAGCAAGTGAGTAAACCCGATAATCGAACTTAGCGGTGTGCGAATTTCGTGACTGGTGTTTGCTAAAAACTGATTTTTGAGTTGATTAGTGCGCTCCAATTCTTGATTAGAGCTACTTAGCTGTTCATATCGTTGTTGCCAAGATAGTATGTGCCTCAGTTGCAGCAAAGCTGTATTACACTGCTTCGCAGACCTGGCCATGAATTGCGATCTCAGCTGGGCTTGCGAGGCGATGAGTGGCCCAGAATCAGACCCTAGCGCTACCGTAGCGATAACTAGCCAGCCAATGACACCACCAGAATCATCAGTTAACCGCCAAGCATTCGGTATTTGTTGATTCTCAAGCTGCTGCAAATCTTTGATTTCTATGGTTTGTTGCAATCTCAATGGCAGCTTTTTTTCTGCTGTCACAGTTACTTCCAACAGCGGATCTTGTGAGCCGGAAAATGGGGAACGAGAAACATAGCAAACTGTAGCAAATGTTTGGTGTGGCTCAAGCAGAGCGACACCTACGGCAAACTGCACGAACGCCACATGACTGGTGTCCACAGCAGTGTTAATCTCGTCGATGGCAGTTTGAAAAATTTCTGCTTCTGCGGCTAGCGACTGTGAGACAGTATTACAAGCAGAAAGCAGGCAATCATTAAGGCGACTTTGCAACTGGTTTAAACTTTTCTCCAGCCACAAATCGGCGCGAACTTGTTGAATTGTTGTCAAAAGTTTTGGCGTTGCATCTATCTGTGAGTTCTGTTCTGGTAAGCTTGAATACTGCTGCATGGTCAACTAGACCGCTGAACAAGTTTAGCTTCGCATAAAAATCCGAATAGGATTCTATGTTATGTGGGCGGGCAATCCTTTTTTATTTATAAACCATAACTTATGGTGTCGGGTTTAGCACCTAAACCTAAAAAAAATATTGTACGAAGGACTGATTTCAAAATTTTTTGTGGCAACTTCAGACTTATGGATATACAATTCGCCCAATTAATCGTCAACGGAATTGCAGTGGGGAGTATTATTGCTCTAGCCGCAGTTGGACTCACACTCACCTATGGAATTTTACGTTTATCTAACTTTGCTCATGGTGACTTTCTCACTTTAGGAGCCTATCTCACTTGGCTAATCAACACCATTGGAGTAAATATTTGGCTGTCCACGATCCTGGCAGCAGGAGGAACAGTAGCGGTAATGCTCTTATCAGAAAAGTTACTCTGGTCAAGAATGCGCTCTATTCGTGCTACTTCCACCACGCTGATTATTATTTCTATCGGACTTGCCTTATTTCTTCGCAATGGAATTATTTTTATTTGGGGTGGCAAAAATCAAAATTACGATTTACCTGTTACCCCAGCTTTAGACATCTTCGGCTTGAAGGTGCCGCAAAATCAATTATTGGTATTGGCGTTAGCAGTGCTAGCAATTTTGGGACTCCATTATCTCTTGCAAAACACCAAAATTGGTAAAGCCATGCGAGCAGTTGCTGACGATCTAGACTTAGCCAGGGTCTCAGGTATAAATGTCGATCGAGTAATTTTCTGGACTTGGCTGATTGCTGGCACTCTTACATCCTTGGGTGGCAGTATGTATGGGTTAATTACAGCCGTGCGCCCGAATATGGGATGGTTCTTAATTTTACCCTTATTTGCCTCAGTGATTTTGGGAGGAATTGGCAACCCCTACGGTGCGATCGCCGCAGCTTTTATCATCGGCATTGTCCAAGAAATTAGCACTCCTTGGCTGGGTTCTCAATATAAACAAGGTGTAGCACTGTTAATTATGATTTTGGTGCTACTCATTCGTCCCAAAGGTTTATTTAAAGGCACGATTTGAGCAGCACCGTTCCACTTCTAATTATTCAATAATGTGGAAATAATAAGCTGCAACCAAGAAATTGATAGCTAACAAGAAAATTGCCCAGCCCGTGCGATAGGCATAGGGTGGTTTAGCTCCACTGTCAGCAACTGCGGAATTCTTAGCTTTAGCAGTCATAATGCGCTTCTCCTAATGTCAGGACTTTTTAAGAAATACCAAATTATGTGTACCAATCCCCCAAATTCTTTAGAAATATTTGAAGTTGGGCATTGGGCATTGGGCATGGGGCATTGGGCATTGGGCATTGGGCATTGGGCATTGGGTATGAAAAGAGGATGGGGGGACTCTTGAGAATTGGGGACAAGGAGAGAAGTCTGATCGGAGGAAACCTCCGTTCGCCTTTGGCGTTGCCGCAGGCATCAGAACTTCGGAGGAAAGAGTTATTGTTAAGTTTTCATCCTTGTCTCCTTGTCCTCTTCTCCCCCTGCCCCCTGCCCCCTGCCTCACTCCTCTCCCGCATGGTAGGAACTACGAACCAGTGGCCCGGAACGGACGTGGGTAAATCCCATTTGCCGTGCTGTGGAGCCGAGTTGCTCAAATTCCTCTGGAGTCCAATATTTTTGGACTGGTAGATGGTCTAAAGAGGGGCGCATATACTGACCGATAGTCAGGCGATCGCACCCCACAGCCCTTAAATCAGCCATTGCTTGGACGACTTCATCAGTGGTTTCTCCGTGTCCCAGCATCAAACCTGATTTTGTGGGAATTGTCGAATCCAGTTCTTTGACTATAGCCAGCAGTCGTAGGGAGCGATCGTATTTGGCTCCCCGGCGCACTGGACCGGTTAAGCGTCGTACTGTCTCAATGTTGTGGTTGAAACAAGCCACTTTGGCTTCGACAATCGTAGCTATCCGCTGGCGTTGACCGGATTCCCCACTGCCCGCACCACCCCAAAAATCTGGCGTTAGGACTTCAATTTGAGTTTCTGGGTTCAATTGACGGATAGCAGCGATCGTCTTCAGAAAATGCCCAGCACCTTGGTCTGGCAAATCATCACGGGCTACAGAAGTCAACACCACATAATGTAATCCTAACAGCTGCACCGCTTGGGCTACCTTTTGCGGTTCCTCTAAATCAATAGGCATCGGTGCATGACCTTTATCTACTTGGCAGAAAGCACAAGAGCGCGTGCAGGTAGGCCCCATTAGTAAAAAAGTTGCGGTTTTTTGGGCGTAGCACTCTCCCCGATTGGGACAACGCCCTTCTTCGCAAATCGTGTGAATTTGCCGCTGTTTAATAATGCGTTGTACAGTAGAAATTTCGCTGGCTTTGCCAATAGAGCGACGTAGCCAGCTAGGCATTGCCATAATTTCAGACTTGAGTTCGGCTTTTTGTGACGAAATCATTGACTGTTGACTGTTGACGGTTGACTGTTGACGGTTGACTGTTGACGTTTAAGGGGCTTTCAAAGGCTTCTTTCATCGCATTCCCAGAAGGAATGGGTTTTTCTGATGCGGAAAGTAATTTCTTTGTGTCCTTCCGTCCCCGCGTCTCCCGCCCCTTATGCCCTAGATTAAGGCCAAAGCTTTAAATATCACAATGACACAAATTGAAAAGAACACAAGCAAAAGTTTTGCCTAACACGTCTAGCAATGTCATTTATACCGAAATATACTATCCCCCAATTCATAGATATTTTGTATATAGTGGGAGAATTCTCAAGGACAATCGGCAAAGCCGCTATTTACACTTAAAGTTTCTGTTAGAGCAAACAGTCGTGGCAAGCAATAAAATTTTAGTTATCGATGACACTACAGTTGTCAGGGTAAAAGTACGAGAAATGTTGCCTCCAGGCAATTTTGAAGTACTGGAAGCAAAAGACGGTGTGGAGGGACTAAATTTCATCCTTCAGGAAAAACTCAGCCTGATTATGTTGGATTTTCTTCTGCCTAAAATGAGTGGCTGGGAAGTTTTCCAGCAAGTTCAAGCTCATCCGGAGTTAAGGAAAATTCCTTTAGTGATCATGTCTGGTCGTAAAGAAGAGGTGACCGAAAAAATCCCAGAACCCTTTGAATATTTTGAATTTCTGGGCAAGCCTTTCGATCAGAAGCAACTAATTGGCGCAATTAAGTTAGCTATGACAAAAGCGAAGCAGCCACGCCCAGAACTAGTTGCAGTGGGAGCAGGCGTCGCTAAGAATGGCACTGCCACAACCTCTAGTGTCACAAGTGCTACGGTAGCAACTTCTAGTGAGCCAAATACCTTAGTAACAACCCCACCTGCCGTAAATCCAACCTCTAGTTCCCCAGGAGTCTCCCAAGCGGAAATTGAGGCGTTGAACGATAAAATTGCCAAAATGCAAGCAGAAATAGAAGGCTTGAAGAAACAGCTAACTCAAGTTGTGACTTTTATTAAACAAAAAATCAAATAAGCTAAAAAAACATTTAAATTGCATAAATACTTCATCTGGCTGTTCTTTGTCTTAGTTATTAGTTATTTGCTTTAGACGAAAGACAAATGACGGTCTTAACAAGAGAATACGCAACTTGGAAACAAATTAGCTTAAAATTTGCCATCGTTATTAACCTCTGCACCTGCAATTACGAATTAATAATTACTAATTACTTGGTCAGCGTGGGAGGTTATTATTAACCTCAGTTGCTAGTCTAGCAAAACATTCCTAGACCTATTAAACCTGCTGTAGTCTACTTTTTAGTTTAAGAGTACAGCAGGCTTTTTGTTATTTGTGCTGATTCATAGCAATACGAAATAGACGTTTTAACCTAATATATAATCTCCAAATATAACCTAGTAAATAAGAGTATTTTTTGGAAAAAAACCTCAAGGTTTAGTTGGTAATTTAATTATTTTTTGGAAAAGTAAGCCTTTTTAAAAATATAAAAACAACAATAAAAACTTCATTGAAAATTAAAATTTTTCATCCAAATCAAATAAGAATTTTTAATATTCACTGATAACGATAGTCTGAACGCGGGAATACTAAGCCATAGAAACAAAATTTATAAATATAGGTTGCAATGTCAATATTACTAGATACACTATATGCGTTTCCTGGCTATCGAATAACTGAGCAAATCTACTCAGGGAGTAAAACACTGGTTTATCGGGGTATTAGAGAACAAGACCAAAAATCAGTCGTCCTCAAATTGATGCGGAATGAGTATCCTACATTTGCGGAAATTGCCCAGTTTCGCAATCAGTATCTCATCTCTAAAAACCTCGATATTCCTGGTATCGTAAAACCCTGTAGTTTAGATAATTACCGCAATAGTTACATCTTAGTAATGGAAGATTTTGGCGGTATTTCTCTGCAAAAATGGCTCCTGGAGGGCGAGAATAAAAAAGAAAATAAAATTTCTCTAGATGAGTTTTTTGATATTGCTATTAAAATTGCTTCTATTTTTGAAGGAATGCACCGCGATCGCATCATTCATAAAGATATTAAACCGGCTAATATTCTGATTAACCCAACCACGGGTGAGATAAAAATCATCGACTTTAGTATTGCCACACTCTTACCAAGAGAAAGCCAATTTATCATAAACCCCAACGTTTTAGAAGGCACTCTCGCTTATATTTCCCCAGAACAAACTGGTAGGATGAACCGAGGTATTGACTACCGCACTGATTTTTATTCCCTGGGTGTAACCTTCTATGAACTCCTCACCGGACAGTTACCTTTCACGAGCAAAGATCCGATGGAGTTGGTTTACTCTCATATTGCCAAACAACCAGTAAAAGCTAGCCGAATTAACTCCAATATTCCAACAATTTTGTCTGATATTATCAGCAAGCTGATGGCCAAAAATGCTGAGGAACGCTATCAAAGCGTATTGGGATTAAAGCATGATTTAGAAGTGTGTCAAAAGCAGTGGCAAGATACAAGAAATATTGCAACTTTTAAACTAGGTAACCGTGACATCTCAGACCGTTTTGTAATCCCTGAAAAACTCTATGGTCGGCAAAATGAAGTTGAAACCCTACTTGCTGCTTTTGAACGAGTTGCTAACCCCTTTGAACCCCCTGCGTATCCTACGGGTTCTGGGTTGGCGCAGTCTCCCATAGAAAAGGAATACAAGTTAACACAACCACTTTCTTTGAGCCAGGAAAACCCATCAATGCAGTGGCTTCCCAACCCGCTGGCTCACTGTCAAGGTGGAATCAAGGGACTAGAAATGATATTAGTCGCGGGTTTCTCAGGCATTGGCAAAACTGCTGTAGTCAACGAAGTCCACAAACCCATCCTGCGCCAGCGGAGTTACTTCATCAAAGGAAAATTCGATCAGTTTCAACGTGACATTCCTTTATCGGGGTTGGTGCAAGCTTTTCGAGACTTAATCGGGCAATTGCTCTCAGAAACCGATGCCCAAATTCAACAATGGAAAGCCAAGATTCTCCGAGAATTAGGAACACAAACTCAGGTCATTATTGATGTAATTCCTGAACTTGAACAGATTATCGGTAAGCAACCTCAAGTTACAGAACTTTCTGGCAGTGCCGCCCAAAATCGTTTTAATTTCTTGTTCCAAAAATTCATTCAAATTTTCACAACAAAAGAACATCCCCTCGTTATTTTTCTCGATGACTTACAATGGGCAGATACAGCTTCTTTGAAATTAATTCAGTTATTAATGTGTGGAAGTAGCTTGTCTGATATTTCAGAAGATACAGGAAAAAAAGCTGAAATTAAGAGAGGTTTATTATTAATTGGTTCCTATAGAGATAATGAAGTTTCAAAAGCACATCCGCTTTATTTAACACTGCAAGAGATTGAACAAGCAGGAGCAAGAATTAGTACTATTAACTTAGCACCTTTAAATCAGGGGGATTTAAATCATTTAATTGCTGATACTCTTCATTGTCCGGAATTAGTTGCTGTTCCTTTGACTCAGATGGTGTTTGCTAAAACTAAAGGTAACCCATTCTTTTCTATTCAATTCCTCAAGTCTTTGTATGAGGAAGGGTTAATTGTATTAAACTTAGACCTTGGTTATTGGCAGTATGATATTTCTAAAATTAAAGAATTAGCTCTTACAGATGATGTAGTAGAATTTATTGCTATTCAGATAGAGAAACTGCCAATAAATACCCAAAAAGTATTAAAACTCGCGGCTTGTATTGGTAACCAATTTGACTTAAAAAGTTTAGCGATCGTTCATGAAAAGTCTGTAGTAGATACAGCATCAGATTTGTGGCAAGCTTTACTGGATGGATTAATTTTACCACAGACAGAAATTTACAATATTTTTCCGGCAGATAATACCAATCAAGAGTTAATTATTCAGGGGATAGAATCTACACAAATTACAAATCTTAATTTACAAATACCTAAATATAAATTTGTACACGATCGGGTACAACAAGCTGCTTATTCTTTAATTCCCGAAGAACAAAAAAAGCCAATTCATTTAAAAATTGGGCTATTGCTATTGAACAATATTCCAGTTGCAGAACAAGAAGAAAGAATTTTTGAGCTTGTCAATCAGCTAAATATTGCAGTGGAATTTATCTCCCATCAAGCTCAGCGAGATGAACTAGCCCAAATGAATTTAATTGCTGGATGTAAAGCTTTAGCATCAACAGCTTATCCAGCTGCCCTTAAATATTTAACTACCGGCATTCAACTACTAGCAGCTGGTAGTTGGGAAACAAAACATCATCTTACCCTGGCTTTATATGAAACTGCCACAGAAGCAGCCTATTTAGCTGGTAACTTTGAACAAATGGAGCAATTAGCAGAGGTAGTGTTGTTACGTAAACCACTGCTCGAAAAAGTAAAAGTTTATCAAGTCAAAATTCAAGCTTATGGAGCGCAGAACCAAGCACTAGAGGCCGTAAATACGGCACTCAGATTTTTGAAACTTTTGGGAGTGGAATTTCCTGAACATCCAAGTAAGTCTGATATTCAGTTAGCAATGGCAGAATTAGCATCAAATATGAACGGCAGACATATTCAGGACTTAATTAATCTACCGGAAATGATAGATGCTCAGCAAATAGCAGCCATGCGTATTCTATCGACTATCACTGCTATTACCTATTTAGTTACGCCGGAACTGTTTCCACTGGTTGTTCTCAAACAAATCAACGTATCACTTAAATATGGCAGCGCTTCTTTGTCTGCTTTTGCTTATGTCAATTATGGGTTAATACTCTCCGGAGTGGTGGGGGATATTGAGTCTGCCTATCAATTTGGTAAACTGGCTGCAACTTTAGTAGATAAATTAAATGCTAAAGAAGTTAAACCTAAAATTACTCTCGGATTTAATACAGCTATTAGACATTGGAAGGAACATACTAGGCAAATATTAAAACCTTTACTGGAGGGTTATTATTCTGCAATAGAAGTAGGAGATTTAGAATATGCAGCTTATTGTCTTAACGCTTATTCTTATTCTTCATATTTTATTGGTCGAGAACTGACAGAACTGGAACGGGAGATGGCAACCTACAGTAATGCTATCGCTCAAATCAAGCAAGAAATAGTATTTAACTGGATTAGCATCCACCGACAAAGTGTTTTAAATTTGCTCGGTAATGTAGCAAACCCTTGTTATTTAATTGGGGAAGCTTACAACGAAGAAAAAATGCTGCCGCTTTACCTTGAAGCTAATGATGTAATGGGAATTTTTTATTTTTATGTCAGCAAAGTACATCTTTGTTACTTGTTTGAGAAATATTCATTAGCCTTGGAAAATGCTACTCTAGCAGAAAAGTATTTAGATGGTGGAAGAGGACAGTTAGTTACTCCTCTGCTTTACTTTTATGATTCACTAACACAACTAGCATTATATCCTAATACATCATTTTTAGAACAAAAGTCTATTATCGATAAGGTTAAAGTGAATCAGGAGAAAATGCACCAGTGGACACATTATGCTCCTATGAATTATTTACATAAATATTATCTTGTAGAGGCAGAACGGTGTCGGATTGGTGGTCAATATCTTGAAGCAATAGAATTCTACGATCGCGCTATTTCTCTGGCTAAAGAACATGAATATCTTCATGAAGAAGCCCTCGCTCAAGAACTCACTGCTAAATTCTATCTAGAATGGGGCAAACATAAAATTGCCCAAAGCTACCTCACAGATGCTTACTATAGTTATGTTCGCTGGGGAGCAATAGCAAAAGTTGACGATTTAGTAAAACGTTATCCCTTATTACTCGCTCCTGTCTTCCAGCAAGAAAAACTCAAAGTAAATATCCATTCCAGCCAAGAAACCACTTCTTTTAATAACACATCTTTATCGAGTTTGAGCAATCAACAAACTGTAATTGGCTCAAAGACAAGTATTTCTGATTCTCTGGATTTAGCTACATTTATTAAAGCATCTCAAGCACTATCTGGGGAAATTGAGCTTGAGCGACTGCTTTCTACTTTAATGGAAGTTGCGATCGAGAATGCAGGAGCTTCTAAATGTGCTTTAATTTTAAGCGAAGATGATAGCTTAGCATTAACTGTCACAGCAGTTTGTTCGAGTTCAAATTTTGAACATAGCTATACAGAGTTTCCATCAATTTCTTTAGAATCAAGCTACGATGTTCCAATTACTTTGATTAACTACGTTAAACGCTCTAGAGAAATCTTGGTTATCGATGATGCAATGGCTGTTTCATTTTTAGCAGCGGATAGCTATATTATCTGTGAGGAACCTAAGAGTTTATTGTCTATACCGATTATCAATCAGGGAAAATTGATTGGGATTATTTATCTAGAAAATAATTTAACTACAGGAGCATTTACACGCGATCGCGTAGAAGTTTTGAAACTACTCACCACCCAAGCAGCAATATCCCTCAAGAATGCGATCCTCTATCAAAATTTGGCACAAGCTAAAGAAAGTTTAGAAAAATACAACCATACTCTAGAGGAAAAAGTCAAAGAAAGAACACAGGAATTAAACGATAACAATCAAAAATTACAACAGGCGATACAGGAATTAAAACGCGCTCAGATTCAATTAATTCAAAGCGAAAAGATGTCTTCATTAGGGCAAATGGTAGCGGGAATTGCCCACGAAATTAATAACCCCATTAACTTTATTCATGGGAATATTGCTCATGCTAGCGAGTATGTAAGCGATTTGCTGGATTTGATAACTGTTTATCAACAAGAATATCCTGATTCTTCACCTGTCATTGAGGATAAATCTGAGGAAATCGACATAGATTTTCTAGCAAAAGACTTGCCAAAAATTCTAGATTCAATGAAGGTTGGTAGCTCGCGTATCCGCACTATTGTTTTGGGTTTACGCAACTTTTCACGCCTTGATGAATATGAAATGAAGCCTGTAGATATTCATGAAGGAATAGATAACACCCTGATGATTTTGCAGCATAGACTTAAAGAAAATAACGATTATCCGGAAATTAAAGTTATCAAAGAATACGGTAATATTCCAGAAGTGACTTGTTATGCTGGTCAACTGAATCAGGTATTTATGAATATTTTAAGTAATGCGCTCGATGCTTTAGAAGAATCATCTGTAAATGAGCAACAGAGAAATTGCAGTAGAGTTTTTGGAGTATCAGAAGTTCAAGAACAAGTGAAAAATCATCATCCAGAGATTCGCATATCTACTCAACCAACAGATTCTAATACACTGATAATTAGGATTGCCGATAACGGTTATGGTATGACAGAAGCTGTCCGGCAGAAAATTTTTGATCCATTTTTTACTACTAAGTCAGTAGGAAGTGGTACAGGCTTAGGGTTGTCAATTAGCTATCAAATTATTGTGGACAAACACAAGGGTAGTTTAACCTGTAATTCCGCACTAGGAGAAGGTACTGAGTTCGTGATTGAGATACCAATGCAACAAGTTTAAGCTCATTCCACTCCTAAAACGGATGGGATTTCACGTTGACTGTTAAGTGTTGAGATTTAACAGCCTAAAAAGCTTCCCACCCCTTTTACACTCCCCGATTCGCTTATGATTTAGCTAAAACAAAAATTCATCCCAAGCTGCCTTAGAAGCTAGATAAGGGATGAATTTTTGGGCGGTAAGCAGTTCATTGGTGTCAACTTAACGTAGAACCGATGCCCAGCAAGGAACTGAAGTTCCTTGCTGATAGCAAAAGTAATCTTTAGATTACTAAATATCCCCCAAGATTTTGAGTCTACTTCAGTAGACAGTAGCTCTTAGCCAGAGAATTTATTCTCTGGCGGGCGAGGAAGCCAACACCGAAGCTATTTCTAGCTTAAGTTGACACCAATGTAAGGAGTTGCACCCCGTCTTGAATGGATTGGACTAAGAAGAGCCACAGTATTCTAAAATACAGAGATAGTTGTCATCTTCGCCAAAGACTCTTGACGTACACGGCGTCCTGTCATTACCATCTTGACTCCGCCGGAAGGCGCAAGGGTAAAGCCTTTACGTTTAGGCCGCTCTCTTTGGCCATCGACTAGCGCCAGCTGATAGTTTGACAACACCGTTGCTAATACTAGCTTCATTTGAAACACAGCCAAAGCCTCGCCAATACAACGGCGCACACCAGCGCCAAAGGGCAGAAATTCATAGGGAGAAAATTGCCGTTCTAAAAAGCGCTCTGGTTGAAATTCCTGTGGTTTTGGGTATAAATCTTCACGCTGATGGGTGAGATAAATACTCGGAAGCGTTACAGTCCCAGGTTCTAAACGATGTCCCAAGAGTTCAATAGGTTCTTGCACTACTCTAGGGAAAGAGAACATGACAACGGGGTGAATTCTCAAGGTTTCATTACAAACAGCTGTCAGATATGGTAGTCGGTAGATGCTCATGGGATCTGGGGAATCACCCAAAGTGTCCAGTTCTTCGAGCAGTTTTTCACGAACTAAGGGCTTTTGGTGAATCCAATACAATGCCCAAGCGATGGCTGATGCCGTAGTTTCATATCCAGCAAGCATTAGAGTCATCAGCTGATCGCGCAACTCTTCATCCGTCATGGATTGACCAGTGTCATCCTGGGCTAACATCAGCATAGATAAGATATCTGTGCGTTCTGGATTGAGTTCCTGTCTGCGTTCGGCCATTTCAGCATAGATTGATTTATCAACTTGCTGGCGATCGCGTAGAAATTTTCCCCAAGGACTCCAAGCTCCTAAATCCTTTTGCAAAAATGAGAAAAAGAATAAACTAGAGGTTATTGGCGATCGAGTAAGATCCAACAACTGGGGTAATAAATATTTAAGTTGTTGAAATTTTTCTCCCTCATTCAAGCCCAAGACAACCTGTAAAATTACTTGTAGGCTTATCTCCTGTGTTAAGTTACGAGCCAAGAAGTGCTGATTTAGTGTTAACTGACTAAAAACCTTTGTGGATAAGTTATAGATCTGTTGACCATAGGCTTGCATTCGCTCCCCATGAAAAGCAGGCATCACGAGTTGTCGCTTTTGTTTGTGAGGAATACCATCCTTCAAGAAGAGTGAACGTTCCCCTACTAAGGGGGCTACAATTTTGTTCGCTTCACCAACAGCGACAAACTTCTTTCTATCATTAGTTAGAATTTCCTGGATTGCCTGAGGATGGTTTACAAACACCACAGTATCCCCAAAGCCAACTATTCTACCAGTGAAAATGTCAGGATATTGCTGAGCCGCTTTTTCCATGTAGCCAACAGGATCGGTGACCCATTGCAGCTTTTGTAGCAGAGAAGGGGTTTTAATAAGATTAGGTAATGTCATTTAATTTTTTTAATCAGGTTAAGTCTAACCTCAAGAATTTACCACGTCATAATTTTGTGTTAGCTCCAATCTTTCTACACTCTGATAGCGACTTGTTTGGGAATACCAATCATGGTTGCTACGTATCCAAGCGTGCATTCCTGATATATATTTTGCAACTTCAGCATCTACTTCTTTTCCAAATGTAGGAAGAGATGCTTCTAAATCTATCATTGTTTGTATAGCGGTATTATGCATTTCTACTACACGATAAATCGCCTGATTTAGAGGAATTTGCTCTTGATAATGCAGTACCAATACTAAATTATGAACATCACCACTCAACATTTCTCTAGATACAGAAAAAATATCATTACAACAGGCAATAATATGTCCTGTCAAAAATTGCAATTTGAGAATTATTTCATTTTTTCGTAAAAAATCAGGAATCGTCAAATTATGGCAAAATTCAGTCAATGTTAAAAAAGCATCGACACCTATACTTGATTTACGCGTCATGATATAGGTATCCACATCTGGCACGATTCCCGCTGCACGGATGGTTGCTTCATCAGTACATGCCTCTAACCATTCTTGAAAGCTAGTGATGAAATGATGGAACCATGTTACACTTCGTCTTGCGATAATCCTTTCCCTTAGGTTACTTAAGGCAAGAACAAGGGCTGTATCTTCACTTATAACTTCTTCCCCATTTAAGATTTCTAAATATCTCTGATTATGGATCTTTAAAACTCCAGGTTTTTTTCCTAAATCAGATAAATCACATTGATCGTCCCAAAGAAAAACCCAGCTTAACCAGTCATTTGCAATCTTAAGTTCTTCAAGATCGCTGTCAGGATAAGCAGATGCAGCTAATAAAAAGAAATTAGACTTACAAAACCGCTTATAAGTTGATTCATTGGCCAAGAGGTTGAAGCTAAGCACCCATTGAATAGCGAACTCTTGTAAAACATCAACATGGCGATTAACTTTGAGGGCAAATGGACAATGCAAACTGGGAAAAAATAATTCTTGCATAAAAAATCTCTTAGTTAAGTTTAATGGATAAATATCCATGAGAAGGCGACAAAGGCAATAGCTTTTTTTTGCGTATATTGCATATTTTTTTGGAAAAATTCACTGGAAATCCAAGTTTTCTCAAGTATTCATACCACCTCGATTGTTGCGGTGCGTAAATGTATTTAAAGATTTCAAAACTTACTTAGCTATTGTTGATTTTTTTCTTTAAAAAAATAACCGTAATTATCTGTATTTATATTTTTTTGATAAAATTTATTACATTTTTATCTATGTCATCATAAATGCTGTTGACGAACTAAAAAATTTAAACTATGGCATTAAAAATATTATTTTTGGCTAGTGCTACTTCTATAAAAAACAAGGGTAATAATGACTAATTCTAAAAAAGCGGATATTTAAATTTGTTGAAAGCAAAGATTTAGCGGTATATCCATCTGTAGCGATCGCTCTAGTAAAATGCAAACAATTTGATGTCAGAATGTTGCTGTTATCAGACTTTTTGGGAACTATAGAATTGTCACACTGTACATTTCTCAGTCAGTCCGTTCAGCGAATGAGATAGCTTAGTTGCAATCCCAGAGCTAATGATAAACAAGTAGCAAGGAGTTAAATTAATTTAAATACATGAATTATAAGCCAGATATAAAAATGTCTAATGTCTCGGAAGAGAGTTTGATTTTAGTTGTAGATGACACTACTACTAATTTAGAAATAGTCTTGGAAATATTAACTAATGCAGGCTTTGAAGTGGCGACAGAAGTTAATGGAGAAAAAGCACTAAAACAGGTTGAAGCTAGACTACCTGATTTGATTTTGTTAGATGTGATGATGCCGAAAATAGATGGTTTTGAAACATGTAAAAAATTGAAAGAAAATGCTGAAACTTGTGATATTCCAGTAATTTTCATGACAGCAAACTCAGATACAGATAGTAAAATCAAAGGTTTAAATATTGGTGCAGTTGACTACATCACAAAACCTTTTCATGAAGAAGAACTATTAGCTAGAATTAAAACCCATCTGCAATTACGAAATCTCACAAAAACTTTAGAAAATCGAGTTGCCCAAAGAACAGCAGCGTTATCTAAAGTATTAAAAGATTTACAAGAATCCCAAATCCAGCTTGTACAAACAGAAAAAATGTCTGCACTTGGTCAATTAGTTGCCGGGGTTGCTCATGAAATTAATAATCCAGTTGGTTTTATTCATGGTAATCTCGGTCACGCTTCGGTATATTTCCAAGCAATGGCTAAGCTAATTGAGCTATATCAACAGCATTATCCCCATCCAGTCGCAGAAATTCAAGAAGAAATTGCAGCGATGGATTTACAGCATATTCTTTCCGATTTACCCAACTTAATTTCTTCAATGAAAGAAGGCGTTCAAAGGATTCGCAACATCAGTACCAGCCTGCGAAACTTTTCTAGAGCAGATAGCGATCGCAAAGTTTATTGCAATATTCATGATGGCATTGATAGTACAATTATGATCCTCAAACATCGCTTAAAAGCATCAGAACACCGTCCTAATATTGAAGTAATCAAAAATTACGGAAACATACCAGAATTAGAATGCTTCAGTGGGCAATTAAATCAGGTATTTATGAATATATTAGCTAATGCTATTGATGCTTTAGAAGAGTCTAATTTAGGGTGCAGCTATATTGAAATTGAGAGGAATCCCAATCAAATTTGCATTCAAACCAGTCTAACAGAAGATAAAAATCATGTCTTGATTCGGATTAAAGATAATGGTGTAGGCATGTCGCCTGAAGTCCAACAAAAAATATTTGACCATTTATTCACCACCAAACCTGTAGGCCAAGGCACAGGATTAGGGCTATCTATTGCTCGTCAAATTGTTGTTGAAAAACATGGAGGAACTATGGAAGTAAATTCATCACCAGAACAAGGTTCAGAATTTATCATTAAGCTTCCAATTTAAATAAATTTTACATAAAATCATCAAATATTCGTAAGAAGTTCGGAACTATAATCGTGTAACAAAATAATTGTTTATATCTCAGTCAAGGTTATGTTCAAAGCAGTAGTAGGCCACAGTAACGATCCAGATTCTCTATCGGCAGTCGAGGAAGTTGTTCAACAATGTATCGCTTCTCTTGCAGGAGATATTCCACAGGCTGGAATTCTTTTTGCTGCAATTGACTTCGAGCATTCCCTCATTTTGCAGCAAATTCATCAAGCTTTTGGCGGGATTGAATTAATTGGTGGAACAACAGATGGCGAAATTTCTTCAGTTCTAGAGTTTCAGCAAGACTCAATCACTTTGATGTTGTTTTGCTCAGACGAAGTAGAAATTTATGCAGGAGTTGGACGCCAAATTTCAGCCAATACAATTACTGCAACCAAACAAGCTGTAGAACAAGCCAAAGCAAAAAGTACAGCAGCGCCAAGCCTATGTTTAACTCATCCAGAGAGTCTTACAACTAGTGGTGTCTCTATATTAAATGGCTTAAAACTAGCTCTTGGTCAAGATGTACCGATATTTGGCGGTTTAGCAGCCGACCAGTCAAAATATCAAAATACATACCAATTTTTTCAAACAGAAGTTTTAAGTGATTCTGTACCAATTCTACTTTTTTGCGGCAAAATATTGTTTTCTCATGGTGTTGCAAGTGGTTGGCATCCCATTGGCCAAATCAGCAAAGTAACGAAAGTAGATAAGAACATTCTTCATGAAATAGATGGAAAGCCAGCCTTAGATTTCTATCATCATTATCTAGGTTTGCTTCCTCCTTCAATGGAATATCCCCTAGCAGTCTTTGAGCAAGATACAGACAAATTTTATATCAGAGCGCCCATTGCTTACGAGCCAGAATCTGGCAGTATCACATTTTTTGCTGATATTCCTGACCAAGCACTTATTCAAATTTCCGAAGCAGGTTATGAAGATATCCTTGCAGCTTCTAAAGCATCATTTATGAATGCTTTAAATAATTATCCAGGTAAAGAACCAAGTGCTGTTTTGTTTTTCTCATGTGTAGCTCGTCGGCAAATACTTGGTACGAGGGCGCAAGAAGAGTACGAAAATACGAAAGTTGGTCTTGAAAATTATTTACCTGCTTGTGGATTTTATTCTAATGGAGAAATTGCTCCTATAGATCTAACTAGTCAAACGCAATTTCACAACGAAACTTTTGTAAGTTTAATTTTTGGAGTTCAGTAAAAATTGATGGAAAGTTTTGATTGTGAAAAAGAGATTCAGCAACTTCAAAAAACGAATAGAATCATCAAAAAGCAGTTGGAGCGGTCTGAGGCAGACCGCATCAGGCTAGAAGATATAAATAAAAAGAAAGAATCTTTGCTCAAACAAGTAATTTATGAATTAAAAGAATATCAAAACAAATTAGAAGAAAGAAGCCAAGAATTAGAAATGATGCTTTTTAATCTTCAGATGATGGAGAATAAAATGTCTACATTAGGAAGTCTTGTTGCAGATGTAGCTCACGAAATTAATAACCCAATTGCTTTTATAGCAGGTAATTTGACTCCGGCTCAAGAGTATATTCATCACTTATTAGGTCTTTTAGATATCTATCAGCAAACTTATCCTCAAGCATCTCAGGAAATTCAAGAAAAAAGCGAATTGATTGAGTTAGAATATGTGCGTGAAGATTTGCCTAAACTTATTTCTTCAATCAAAGAGGGTACAGATCGAATTTCCAATCTCAGTAAGAGCTTGCGAACTTTTTCTAGAGCAGATACAGAACAAAAAGTTCTCTTTAATGTTCATGAAGGTATTAACAGTACTCTCGTTATTCTTAAACATCGTTTGCAAGGGAATAAGATTCGTCCTGCTATTCAAGTAATTCAAGATTACGGTGACTTTTCTTTAGTAGAATGCTTTCCAGGACAGCTGAATCAGGTATTTATGAATTTATTATCAAATGCTATTGATGCTTTAGAGGAATCTAATTCTGGGTTGAGTTTTGATCGAATTAAGGCAAATCCAAATCAAATTACAATTCATACTGCCCTCACTGAAGATAAAACTCACGTATTGATTCGGATTAAAGATAATGGAATAGGAATATCAAATGAAATAAAAGAAAAAATTTTTAACCATTTGTTTACAACTAAAGCAGTGGGGAAAGGAACAGGATTAGGATTATCAATTGCTCATCAAATAATTGTCCAAAAACATAAGGGAATTTTGGAAGTAAATTCTGTGTTGGGAGAAGGTTCAGAATTTATAATCACCATTCCAATTTATTAAGATAGTGTAATTCTCTAGTAATATATTTAGGGATAAATACCACAAGCTGATAAGCTATTTCACATTTAAGCTACATAATTAGTGCTGCCTTTCCATCCCAGGATACAACAGTTTGATTTAATCTGATTATGCAATTTAAATGTTTTTTAGCCGATTGGGCAGTAAATTAGAGTGAGCGATCGCCCGTGATGATGTAACAAAAATAGTTTACAGCAATTTTCTTTTGCATAGTAAAGGCGTACCACCGTCAGCTTCTACAAAATTGCTGCAATTTACACAACTTAAAACTGTTATAAGCAGTTACTTGAGACTCATTTTTGGGAACTCTAAAACTGTAGTTCTAAAGTTGTGTCCTGAAAGTTTATGTCAAATTCCCTTAATCATTCAATAAGTAGCCTGAATCTCCCCTTAGAACGGGATATATTTTTACGTACACTAATCAGAGAATTATCTGGTGCATTGCAGGATGTAGTTGGCTTAGAAGAAGCTTCTGGATTTATTAGCGTAGTTGGTGAAAGGATGGGTAGGCAGATTAACCAAGATTACAAATCTGCTTTGGAAGTCTCACATCTTTCTCGAAAGCAAGTAGCTGATGTCTTAGTTGATTTAAAAAAACGAATTCAAGGTGATTTTTACGTTATTGAACAGGATGATGAAAAAATTGTTTTCGGCAACCGGGTTTGCCCATTTGGTGACAAAGTTGTCCATCGCCCTGCTATGTGTATGATGACTTCAAATGTCTTTGGAACGATCGCAGCGAATAATCTAGGGTATGCGAAAGTACAATTGCAAGATACCATAGCAGAGGGCGCTTCTGGATGCAGAGTTATTGTTTATTTAAAATTTACTCCAGAGGCAGAAGATGCGGAAGGGAGAGAATACTTTAGAGGGTTAGAATCTGTCTAAACTTTTGGGCACTAAATTAATCCCAGCATACTAGCTCTGGCGTAGATCGGTAAAGTTTAGTCCAAGTTTAAATTGCAAGCCTCATGACTCCTGAACAATTTCTTGAACTTGCCATAGTTTTACCAGAACCTTTAGTTTTAGTGACTAATGATGGTCAAGTCTTAGCTACCAATCAACCAGTAGCAGATATGCTGAAATTACGCCGTCAGGAACTCCAAGGAAAAACGCTTTTTGATTTGGTAACTGAGCCTGCCAGCGATATTATCAAGTACCTACAAGCTTGTTCCACTAGCAGAGCAATGATTTTAGGTTCCTTAACTTTACGTATAAATAATGGGCAAACATTAATATGTCGCACTCAAGGAGCAGTTATTCAACCTTGGTCTCCTGAATCTTCAGCTTTAATTCTTTTGCGTTTGGAAAATAGAACTGTAGCCAGCAATAATTTTGTGCTTCTAAACCAAAAAATTGATGAGTTAGCAAAAGAAGTTCAAAAACGTAAACAGGCGGAGTTAGAACTCCAGAAAGCGAATGAAGAATTAGAAATTAGGGTTGAAGAACGTACAACTGCTCTACAAGAAACATTAAATGAACTTCAACTTACCCAAACTCAGCTGATCCAAGCTGAGAAAATGTCTAGTTTAGGTCAGATGGTCGCTGGGATTGCCCATGAAATTAATAACCCCGTAAGTTTTATTTATGGTAACCTTCATCATGCCCATAAATACACTCAAGATTTACTGAAATTAATAGAAATTTATCAACAAATTTGCCAAGATCCTCCTCTAGAAATTCAAAAGCAAATAGAAGAAATAGACTTGAATTTTTTAATTGAAGATATAACAAAAATCTTCGATTCAATGACAGCGGGAACACTCCGTATCCAAGAAATTGTTAAATCATTGCGAAATTTTTCGAGACTTGATGAAGCCGAACTTAAGCAAGTTAATATCCATGAAGGAATTGAAAGTACTTTAATGATTTTGGATCGTCGGCTACAAGCTAGGCATGATTGCCCAGAAATCAAAGTAATTAAAAAATACGGTCAACTACCCAATGTAACTTGTTACCCTGGTCAACTAAATCAAGTATTTATGAATATTCTGCTTAATGCGATCGATGCTTTGGAAAAGTCAGCAGTCAATTCAAAAACAACTGACAATCCGCAAATTCAAATTACAACTGAACTAATAGATGAAAAGTGGATAGCGATTACTATTGCTGATAATGGTTTGGGAATTGATGAAAAAGTTCGCTCAAAGCTATTCGATCCATTTTTTACGACTAAACCCGTGGGTAAAGGTACTGGGCTAGGTTTATCTATCAGCTATCAAATTATAGTGGAAAAACATGGCGGACAACTTAACTGTTTTTCTACTCCGGGAAAAGGTGCAGAATTTTTAATTAAGATACCTGTTAACTCATATAGTAATCCTATTTGAGTTGTGAAATTATTTGTGGAGGCAGGCGACTCATTTAACGTGAATTCGATTTACAGGATTTTGACCTCACCCCCAGCCCCTCTCCTTCAAGGAAAGGGGAGCAAAAAGCCTAATTTTTCCTTACTCCTCCCTCCTAGCAGGAGCTACGGTGTATACACAAGTATAGCCAGCATAGGTTTCAACTCTTCTATTAGTTTCGTAGGGTGCGTTATGGACGCAAGTCCTAACGCACCGTCAATGATTTTCGGTTCGTTACGCTGGGATTTTAGGTGCGTTACGCTGGCGCGGTAACGCACCCTACTGGCGTGACAAGACTAAAATAGTGCATTAGCGAATGGGATTTGAACTTTATAAATTCGATGTTTTTACCGCTAATCTATTGCAACATTTTAGCCTTGTCACGCTACTACGAAACTCTTTCTTTGTTGTGCTAGTGGTTTTTTTCGACTTGTGTATACACGGTAGCCTAGCAGGAGAGGGAGGCTGGGTGGGTTTGTCTTGTCGAATTCACGTATTCTAGATTTTGGTTTAGTAAATCCAACTTGAAAAACGCCTGCTTGCTAATTAGCAAACAGGCGCTTCTTCAATAGCACAATGTTGTATTGAGCTTCAAATAGTTAAATTTTAGCAGTCGAATCAACTGAGGATTGAGACTGACTTACCGAATCTAACTTTCGCACAACTCGTAGATTTTGTGCTTGTACAGTGCTATTGACTGTTGCTTGCAAAATTGCAGTATGGGAGATGGAATGGTTAGCCAATGTAAATAGTGGATTTGACAAAATGCCTGCAATGGAAGTGGCGATTAAAGTAACCACTAAGCCAACTTGCAAAGGTCTAAATCCAGGCAAGTTCCAACGTATTGGAGGATAATTCTTCACTGCGTCGGACATTTCATGGGGTTCTTTGACTACCATCATCTTGACTACGCGAATGTAGTAGTAAATGGAGACGACGCTAGTAACTAAGCCCAGCAAGACTAATCCATAAAGACCTGCTTGCCAACCAGCCCAAAACAAGTAAATCTTACCAAAAAACCCAGCTAATGGTGGAATACCGCCCAAGGAAAGCAGGGAGATACTTAAGCCCAGTGTTAAGAGTGGGTCTTTTTGATATAGTCCGGAGTATTCGGCAATCTGGTCGGTTCCCGTCCGCAAGGAGAACAGAATGATGCAAGTGAAGCCGCACAGGTTCATGAATAGGTAGACCAGGAGGTAAAATATCATACTGGCGTACCCTGCCTGTGTGCTAGCAATTAAGCCAATCATCACAAACCCAGCTTGGGCAATGGATGAATAAGCTAGCATCCGTTTCATGCTGGTTTGGGCTAGGGCAACTACGTTACCCAAAATCATACTCAGAACGGCCAAAGCAGTGAAGACAAACTTCCACTCCTCAGCTACAAGGGGGAAGGCTGTTGTCAGCAAGCGGATAGCTAGAGCAAACCCAGCTGCTTTGGAACCCACAGATAAAAAGGCGATTACCGGGGTGGGAGCGCCTTCGTAAACGTCTGGTGTCCACTGGTGGAAGGGTGCGGCGGAGATTTTAAAGCCAATACCTGCGATCGCAAAAACCAGGGCAATTACTAAACCTAAAGATTGACCAGCTTTAGCTGTGGCAATGCCAGTGGCGATCGCACTTAGTTCAGTTTGTCCACCTGATAACCCATACAGCAATGATACTCCGTACAAAAATACTGCTGTACTGGAAGCTCCTATTAACAGGTATTTCAGCGCCGCTTCGTTAGAGCGGGGGTCACGCTTAGTATAACCTGTTAGCAAGTAAGAGGAGATACTCAGGGTTTCTAGGGAGATGAAAATCATGACTAACTCGCTAGCCCCGGATAAAAACATTCCTCCAAGGGTAGCGGTCAGCAAAATAGCGATGAATTCTGCTAAAGCGGTGCCACTCTGCTCAATGTAGCGAATTGACATCAGTATAGTAAAAGCGGCAGACAACGCGACGATACCGCGAAAGACGATACTAAGGTTGTCACTGTTAAAGCCGCCGCTAAAAGAGATGGGATTGGAAGCATCCCATTGAAAATACAGGGCGACAATCGAAGCCAATAAACCTGCGATCGCCAGATATCCAACCCAGCGCGAGGATGTACGCCCCAAAATCAAATCAACAATCAAAACCCCCAAGAGGGTGAGAATCACAATTCCCTCTGGTAAGATCGTTCCAGCATTTAACTGGGATGCAAGATTAGCAAAATCCATGAGATGTATAGGTTTTGGCGATTAGACATTAAGGCTAACTCTGTTCATTCTATCTATTGTTCTTTACCAAAGTTGCATTAAAAAGAAGAATTCAGAATTCAGAAATCAGAACAAGAAATTAGAGTAACATCTGGTTGGTTACACCAGACTACTATGGGTATTATCAGATTAAATTATGTTGAAGTGCAGGATTGGCTCGTTTGCGATCGACATTCATATCGCAAATAAATAAGCAGCTCAGCTATTTTCTGAACTGCTTATATACGATTTTTGCAGATTCAGCTATCTACTAAACTGCTAATATGGGTATAGTATTTGCTTGGTGTAGGCGTAGCCCGTCGTAGACATCGCTTATGAAGCTTTTGCCTTTGTGAATCGTCCCAAAACTTAATAGCCTCGCGAGTATCCACTATTATTATTTTTTTGCCAGCCACCACCCCCAGAGCGAGCGCCTTTCTCCTCTCGTGGTCTTGCTTTATTAACTTTCATTACACGACCCATCCATTCGGCACCATCCAAAGCCTGAATAGCAGCGTCTTCTGCGGCTGATGATTCCATTTCCACAAAACCAAAGCCGCGAGCGCGTCCTGTTTCCCTGTCTGTGGGTAATTGAACGCGTGTAACGGCGCCATACTCGGAAAATACCTTACTAAGGTCGTCTTGTGTGACGCTGTAGGATAGGTTCCCTACGTAGATTGACATGAAACTCTCCAGAATCCATTGATGCAGAGATGTTTATCCGGAGAGCCGCTTGCAATTATTACTAACAACAAGATTCGTATCGCCGAACTCAACTTCTCCAAAATTATCCTACCATAACTTTCTATTTGGCCAAGCCTAAATTCATGCATTTGTGCTCATGTATGGTAAAATGCATCGGTTTTGCCTATACTTACTATTTATATTTTTTAGGTTACTATTCAATTCCAAAATCAGCTTTCCACGCCTGATTTCTCTGGATCTATTGCTCATTATATCAAGCAAATTGCTTCATGTAATGATTTTGTCGTAGTTGGAACTTACAAAAGATAAATCAATTCTGTAATTAGGCAAGTTATTTTTAATAATGTGTATTTTTGGAATTTAATTCAAATGATATATTCAGGCTAATTGGGATTTTTTAAATTAGTGTAAAGTCCCAGCCAAATTCATGGCGATCGCGTTTTACAAGTTATTTGAAAATTTTTTAACCTGGATGAACAATTTCTCAGTGGAGAGACTCCTTAAGCACTTATGTTTGCACGCCAAATTCCTCTGCATCTACTCCCCAATTTACCCAGCGAATCGCTTCACGCGCTGAGTTAATATTTGGTGGAACTCGCAAGGCGTGAATAAAGCCTGTACTTGGGCAAACCATTTTTAATAAATAAATTGGTTCTTCATCAACATCAGCATCAATTTTTAATAGTGTGTATTCAGCCCAAGTATCTAATTCAATAGCTTGTAATTCTTGGCAAATTCGAGCGTAACCAATACCTTGAATTAAGACTCGGCGTAGTTCGGCGTTTTCCTCTGATAAAAGCCATTGAGGTTGCCATTGCTGCGGGTGTATTTTACCGTATTTTTCAGGTAAGGTTACGCCGTGGTAAGAGTAGAGGCTAAATCCATCAGCATACTCTATTGCGGGTTCGCCTTCAGCGTGGAGACGATTTTGATTGTCGAAGCGCAAGTGAAGGGGGCGATCGCAGATAATACAAATGTCATCATATGCAAACAACCAACCACATTCTTGAATTAAAGATTGAAATACTTTCCATTCCTGTTGAGGATGAACAATGTTCAAAACAGAGATACAGAAATCCAAACCACTCATCAAATTTACGTAAATCTCTGATTGAAAACACTCATAAAGTTGAATTTCAATCCAACAGTAAAAATTTTCTGACTGCTCGTTTACTTGAGTGCTGAATTTTTCAATTAAATCATTGAATATTTCATGGTTAAGTGGATGCTCTGCCACATTATCAAGATAAAAATAATTGTGTAATTGCCTATGCAATTGGCTTCCAAATTGTTCATTGAGTATACTCGAAAGTTCTTGAAAGAAATGAGCGGGAAATAAGCTTCCTAAACTATTTGGTTCATTAAGGTAATTTTCTATAAATTCAGGTGATAGTCGTTCTAGCATCCAATTGCAAGCTGCATAAGGACTATCATGAAAAAATATTTCAGGCTGTTCGTAGTCGATTGCAACGTAGGCAGCTTTTACAGCTTCTGCCGCTTTTTCTTTATCAATTCGCTCAGTTGAAAGCGCAATCTTCCGCCACTTCTCTCGATAAACTGGAATCAAAGCCTCTTGCTCAGGCGTTAAATTCTCAATCATTATTAATACTCTAAATTTTAGACAAAAAATTTTTGTAAATATTCGTAGTTATAAAGTATTGAGAGTGATGTGACTTTTCAATCAGCGACATACCACCAACCTTCAGGCTCGTATTCTCGCTGAATTTTCACCATCCAATGGCCTTCGGGGATAGGAATAGCTTTATGCTGCTCATGAGCTAATAATGCTGACTCTGAAAAAACACGTAAATAGAGCGTGCTATCTTTTTCATATAATTCAGCTTTGCCTTCAATAATTCGATGTTTATGACCTGTAGCTTCGCCTTCTGCCAAAGTTAAGTGAGGTATTTTTTTTCCTTCAACTTGTTGCACAGGCAGTAAGATAACATCACCTTGACGAATTGGTCGCATAGTTTTGCTTTCCTGGCATGGGTACAAATCTTGCTCTCAAATTTGATCTAATTTTGGCACAAGCTCTGGCGATTGGGAGTGCTGAGTGGTGACTGATGACTGATGAGTGTTGAGTTATGAGTCATTCTCCCTGTCCCCTTCTTCCCCAATGCCCACTTCCCATTCCCCTCTCCCTTATTCCACCTGCGGAGTATTTTGAAAACTGTAGTCGCCAATTATGCGCTAGATAAGTTAAAGATTGAAATAGCTGGAAATTCACATCCAGCTTTCGCCTCTCTTATACTCTGGGAAGGACTACGCCTTAACTTAGGGCGGATTTTCTCCCAAGCAGGCAGTTTGTGTGAGGATTAAATCACCGCCCTAAGCGTGACGTTTTATCTTGACAATTTGCAAAAATTACCTCAATTTGACTGTTTAGCTTAGCAGCTATTCTTTTTTTTGAAATTTCCATGTCAACTCTCGTCATCGTCGAATCTCCAACCAAAGCTCGTACCATTCGCAACTACTTGCCATCAAGCTATAAAGTAGAGGCGTCTATGGGTCATGTGCGTGACTTACCGCAGTCGGCTACTGAAATTCCCCCAGCCGTCAAAGGAGAAAAATGGGCACAGCTAGGGGTAAATGTGGACGCCGACTTTGAACCGGTATATGTTGTCCCGAAAGACAAAAAGAAAATTGTCACCCAGCTTAAAGATGCCCTCAAGGATGTAGATGAACTGATTCTGGCAACGGACGAAGACCGGGAAGGTGAAAGCATTAGTTGGCATTTATACCAATTGCTGAAGCCGAAAGTCCCAACTAAGCGGATGGTGTTTCACGAAATTACCCAAGATGCTATCAAAAAAGCGCTGAAGAACTGCCGCAACATTGATGAGCAGTTGGTTCGCGCCCAAGAAACGCGGCGGATTTTAGATCGATTGGTAGGTTATACTCTGTCTCCGCTGCTATGGAAAAAAATCGCCTGGGGATTATCTGCTGGGCGGGTGCAGTCTGTAGCAGTGCGACTTTTGGTCAACAAGGAACGCCAGCGCCGTGCCTTCCGTGAAGGTACTTACTGGGATTTGAAAGCTAGTTTAGAAAAAGACAAAACCCCCTTTGCTGCTCAGTTGGTGACGCTGGGAGGAACCAAAATAGCTAATGGCGGCGATTTTGACGCTGCAACCGGACAAATTGTCGCAGGTCGCAATGTCTTGTTACTCAACGAAGAACAAGCCTTAGCCTTGAAGGAACGCCTGACTGGAAAAACTTGGAGTGTCGCCGACATCGAAGAACGTCCAGTGACGCGCAAACCTGCGCCACCGTTTACTACCTCGACGCTGCAACAAGAGTCTAACCGGAAACTCCGCCTTTCTGCACGCGATACGATGCGAATTGCCCAGAATTTGTACGAACAGGGGTATATTACCTATATGCGGACAGATTCGGTGCATTTGTCAGATCAGGCGATCGCAGCTGCTAGAAGTTGTGTAGAAAAACTCTACGGTCAACAATATCTCAGCCCCCAGCCTCGGCAATACACCACCAAATCCAAAGGCGCACAAGAAGCGCACGAAGCAATTCGCCCAGCAGGTAGCACCTTCCGCACCCCCCAAGAAACAGGTTTGGGGGGTCGAGAACTTGCTGTCTACGATTTGATTTGGAAACGTACTGTGGCTTGCCAAATGGCTGACTCTCGGCAAACTCAAATTTCCGTACAACTGCAAGTCGAAGACGCTGGTTTTCGTTCTTCTGGCAAGCGCATTGAATTTCCAGGATATTTACGCGCTTACGTTGAAGGTTCAGATGACCCAGAAGCAGCACTGGAAGACCAAGAAGTAATTTTACCTAGTTTGAAAGTAGGCGATCGCCCCAATTGTACCGAACTGGAAGCCGTTGGTCACGAAACCCAACCCCCAGCTAGGTACACCGAAGCAACTTTGGTGAAAACCCTAGAAAGCGAAGGTATCGGTCGTCCCAGTACCTACGCCAGCATCATTGGCACCATCATCGACAAGGGTTACACCCAATTGGTGAATAACGCCCTCATACCCACTTTCACTGCTTTCGCCGTCACCGACTTGCTGGAAAAACATTTCCCGGATATCGTCGATCCCAGCTTTACCTCAAAGATGGAGCAGACCCTCGATGATATCGCCACAGGTGAAGCTAAATGGCTACCCTACCTCCGGCAATTCTATCTAGGAGAAAAAGGCCTGGAAACTTTAGTCAAGGAACAGGAAAGCCAAATTGATGCCACCAAAGCCAGAACTGTAGAACTGGAAAATTTGGCAGCCAAAGTCCGTATTGGAAAATATGGCCCTTACATTGAAGTTGAAAATGGTGACGGTGTTGTCACCGCCTCAATTCCTAAAGACTTAACGCCAGCTGACCTCGACCCCAAACAGGTAGAAGTGTTGTTGCGGCAAAAAACCACAGGCCCTGACCAGGTAGGACGCCATCCCGAAACTGGCGAACCAATTTATGTGAAAATTGGCGCTTATGGGCCTTATGTCCAATTAGGTGACAAGTCCGAGGAAAACCCCAAACCGAAACAAGCTTCTCTACCCAAGGGCGTCACCCCAGAAAACGTTACCCTGGAAATGGCTGTTGGTCTGTTGGCGCTACCCCGGACATTAGGAACTCATCCAGTCACTGGCAGCAAAATCCAAGCAAGTTTGGGGCGTTTTGGCCCCTACATCGTTCACGACCAGGGTAAGGAAGGCAAAGATTACCGCTCTCTGAAAGCTGCTGATAATGTATTGACAATTACTCTAGAACGTGCATTGGAATTGTTGTCAGAGCCAAAAAAGGGACGCAGTTCCACCAACAGCAAGTCCAAGGCAGCTTTACGCGAATTAGGTACACATCCAGAGGACGACGAACCAGTTAATATCTACGATGGCCCCTATGGCCCTTACATCAAGCATGGCAAAACTAATGCCAGTATCCCAGAGGGTCAATCGGTAGAAGATATAACGCTGGCTGCGGCCTTGGAATTGTTGGCAGCTAAAGCTTCGACAGGAAAATCCACTCGCAAAACCACTAAATCAACAACTTCCAAATCTAAATCAACTGCATCTAAATCAACAGCGAAGTCATCGACAACAGCGACGAAGAAAAAGGCGGCAGAAGGCTAACCATTTTGGATTTGAGATTTTGGATCATCTACCAAGGCAACCTTGCTAAGTTGAAAATTCTCCCTGTCCTTGCGTTTTTGCGTCTCCCCGCCAGATTTTAGCTTGATAAATTACCAGATCCCCTTGACTCTTGACCCTAGATACCCATCCTTGGTAGGATGCAGTTCTGTAGGTTGCAAGTGTGATACTCTAAAAAGTATGGGAAAACACAACCCCAAATTTTAAAAGTGGCTGATGTCCCAAAAGCGGGATTGTGTATGAGCTACGTTAAAAGCTAGAGGTGCAAAAATACGCAATTCAATGCGTACTTGTTAATCAAAATTGAGGTAGTATCTCAGGAGCGGTCAGTTCATGGACTATATAGAAAAGGTGCTAGAAAAGCTTAAGGAATTAGCACGCAAGCTAATTGAGAGCCTTTTAGGCCCAGAGGCTGAGCCGGAACCGGAACTGATTCCGATTCCTGTGAACGATCGCTCACGCCGTCGCTAGTAGCCCCAAAAGTGGTAAATTCGACGTTAAAACCCTTAAGTATTCTGGCACTGCACGGGCCAAACTTAAATTTGCTAGGACAGCGAGAACCCGGAATTTATGGGTCGTTGACACTAGCAGAAATTAACCGTTTGTTAGAAGAGGAAGGACTAAAATTACAGACGAAAGTTTTTCCCATGCAGTCAAATCATGAAGGAATTTTAGTAGATGCTATTCATGGAGCGTTGGGGCAACACCAAGGAATTTTAATTAATCCAGGGGCATATACTCATACAAGTGTGGCATTGCGAGATGCGATCGCAGCCGTTGATTTACCTACAGTAGAAGTACATCTAAGTAATATTTATCGTCGAGAAGATTTCCGCCATCATTCGTACATCGCCCCAGTAGCCATCGGGCAAATCAGTGGTTTTGGCTCTCAAAGTTATTTGTTGGGGTTACAGGCACTAGTAAGTTATTTAAGAGTTAGGGGTTAGGAGTTAGGAGTTAGGAGTTAGGAATTATATAGTAAAGTCAGAAATTAGCAATCTTCCATCAGGATTTCCAAGAAATAGTTAGATATTTTTTTATTTGTCACTCCCTTAACTCCTCACTCCTCACGCTTTACTTTTAACTAGATAATTCATGCGTTACTCTCTTATCAGTCGCTTTAGAGGTACTTTATTCGGAGCATTTTTGGGTGGAAGTTTAAGCTCTAGTGATGGAATAGAGCCTCAAAATTACCCCGATTTTGGCAGAATGGCGATTCTTGGCATCCAAAGTTTAATTAGCTTGGGTAGATTAGATTTAGATGATTGGATATCACGTCAGCAACAAGCTTCTCTTGATTTAGCTCCAACAGATATGATTATTGCCACATTACCAGTGGCACTTTTTTTTCATGAAAATCCAATTAAGCTACGAAAAAACTTGCTGCATGTCCTAAAAATCTGGGATGATGACCCAGTAGTCAGGGATGGAACGCTAGCAGTAGGGTATGCCATTGCTCTAGCCTTGACTGAGAAACTCGATCCCCTAACCCTGATTCCCCAAATAATTTCCTTTCTTCAAGAAACGCCGACATCAATACCGAAAAAATTATTAAGAATTCAGAATTTCTTAGAACAAGGGGCTGGATTAGAAAGGGTGCAAGCTGAGTTTGCTGGTAAAGAAAAGCTCAGTAACAGTCTTGCGATCGCATTTTACTGTTTTCTGAGTACATTAGAAGACTTTCGCCTTGCAGTTTTGCGAGCAACTCACAAAAGTGATTCCAAACTCCAAGATGCTACCAATTTAATAGCACACTCTACAGGTGCAATTACAGCTGCTCTATCAGGGGCGTATAACACTACAGCAGGAATTCCTCTAAATTGGCGAGTTTTGCTTCTAGAGAAGAACTCTCCAGCCTTAGAACTGAGAAGCTTTGACGAAATGTTAGAATTGGCCGATGCACTTGTAACTGTGTGGTCGGGATTGTATAATAACGTTCGCCTAGATCCTAAGGAATTAACAGAGGAGGGATGTGCCGTATCTAGGGCGGCTTTGCTTTCAGTTTACGCAGCTCCTCGTGTTATTCGGTTGCGTTAATGCTATTTTCAGCAAACAACAGTGCGGATGCCAAACTTGCAATATTGAAAGTATCCTATACTAATATTTTTCGGCAAACCCTCGACTTGATTATGTAGCTAACTTCCGCAACCGTAGTTGCAATAGTAGCCACACATTGGAATTTCCTGATGATTGTTTTGTTTTGAGCTAAGCTAATGAACATTCAAGTTCCATATAACCAGGTTTGAAGCCGCTTACTTTATGTTCGGTTGAAAACTTATCATTAGGGCTGACCCTCTAACGTTCAGAGACTTGACACTCTCTTGCCTAACAGCCAGGAGATTCTTGGTTCAACGGCGTTACCCAACCCAGAGGTGGTTCTTTACTCTAGCTTTAACTTCCGGTATGCCCTACCGTGGTTGTATTGCTGCAAAAAACTTTAGAGTGAAATGCTGTTCGTCTAGTCCCCTTGTTCGCACAGCGTTTCCGTACCCCTACGGTCAAGGAAGCTACGCGAAGTGTCTCGAAGAGAAGGCTACATTTTAACCATCCTGAAAAATTAACTAGCGCTAACTTATCAAAGTCAGCAATTGCAGGCAGAGATAATGAAAACGACTGAGCCATTTTTACAGTTATTGACCCAGCAATTGTCTTACTGGCGGCGATGGTACAGATTACTACGCCGCAAGGGAAAGCTACTTAAAGGCACAAGCTATAGAAGGGAACTCATAACAGCTATCTTCAGAAATGTAATCTTGTTTGTCTCAAAAAGCAATGACAAAGGCGAACGCCAAAAACAAGAAAGAGCGCTAAAGTCAATGGCAAAATCAACCACAACTCAGAGTACTATTTATACAGTTGGTTGTAAGTGGGTACATAGAAAGCGTTGCTTCGTCATTTTAGCGATCGCTATAGTCTCTCTCACAGGCGTAATTGGTAATAGATTATACAATCAAACTCAAATACAAATAGGTAATCCCGCACCACAAACAATTAGAGCGCCTTATACAGACAGCATTGAAGATAAGAAAAAAACAGACGCTGAACGCAAAGCCGCCAGTAAAGGTTTTATACCAGTGTTGATGATTGATGCAGAAATCAATCAAAAAATCGATGAAGATTTACAACAACTTCTGGATGATGGTAATGAAATTCGTGCCATTGCAGGAGCGTTTCCTTTTTTTGATACTACAGTTTTGTCTCGATCTAGCCAGCGTTACCTTCGTTCTTGCTCTGACCCAGAATGGCAAGCGGTGGTAGTAGCTCAAGAAAATTATCGAAACCAACACCAAAAAATAACAGGACGAAGCACCGTTTCATTCCGTCCATTATCCATAGCTGCACCTAATCAAGTACCAGCCAAATATAATTTTGAGAATACTCAAGTCGAATCAGATGAAACAAAACCTGTTGATTTTTCTCAAAACACTGACTTTACTCAAGCAATAAAAGAACTACAAGCTTACCAACTGACAAACTCCGAAAAAAGCTTTTCATCACTAATTGCTCAAATTTCCCAAGCACGCCAAAAATACACTCAAGCTACTGCCAAACTTTTACAACTGGAGAGTGTTAGCCCACAAACAATATATGAGGAATCTCTGCTCTTAGATTTGTCAGATCAGGAGTGGGAAAATACACAATTGGGAATCCATCAGAGTGCAGAGCGGATTCTCACTCAAGGCATCCCCCAAGGACTGCCACAAAATATTTTACAGGATGCGGTAAGCTTACAAATCCAGACCTTTGTACCAAAAGACGCCGAACCTTTAGCAAGCAAAGTTTTATTAGCTGTACTTCAGCCAAATCTGCAAAAAGATGAAGAAAAAACCAGAGAACAAGCTCAAAAAGCTGCTGCTGGGGTGTCACCTGTGATGGTGAATGTGCAGCGTGGTGAGGTGATTGTCAAACAAGGAGAGCAGATCAATGCATGGGATTTTGAGGTATTGCAGCATTATCACCTGATTCGCCGCCAAATTAAGTGGGTGGAATTAGTCAAGTTAGGATGTATTATTACTGTCGCCATTGGCATTTTTGTCTGGGTAGAACGACATATTAATTGCCAATTGCGACAACGCGATCGCCTATTGGTGCTACTGCTTGCTCT
This sequence comes from Nostoc sp. ATCC 43529, assembly GCA_003326205.1. GTDB lineage: Bacteria > Cyanobacteriota > Cyanobacteriia > Cyanobacteriales > Nostocaceae > Nostoc. Next base: position 4,550 of record LWTK01000050.1, on the reverse strand, counting down.
GAGTGTACCAGGAGTAATCATCATGGGATTGCCCTACACTACCTGGAGCGCCCTTGGTTTATTGTTGGGAAGCTTCTACGGTGCCACTTTGGGGTTGACAGTTGTGGGACTACTGTCGCCGATATTAGCGATCAGCTTGGATATGAGCAAAGCTGCGCTTTTAGCTGGTGTAGGCGGAGGAATATTAGGTAGTTGCATCGCCCAAAGATTGCGATCGCGTGAGGAATTGGCTCTATTGGGTGTGGCGATCGCTTTAACTCAAGGCGGTATTTACCTGATTGTAAAAGTCTTAATTGGCCAAGCATTTGGTTCAACCTGGTATATCGTCCTCCGAGAAGCAGGGTTATTTGCTTCATCGGGCTTTGTTTGGAGTGTCATTGCTTTAGGTTTGAGTCCTTATTTAGAAAGATTTTTTGATTTAGTCACTCCCATCCGCCTAGCAGAGTTGGCGAATCCGAACCGTCCCTTATTAAAAAGACTCGCTACTGAAACTCCTGGAACTTTTCAACATACGCTGTTTGTGGCTACCCTTGCTGAAGCTGCTGCCAAAAAATTAGGATGCAATGTTGAATTAGTTAGGGCTGGTGCATTATACCATGATATTGGAAAAATGCACGATCCTCTAGGATTTATTGAAAATCAAATGGGCGGGCCGAATAAACACGATACAGAAATTAAAGACCCTTGGAAGAGTGCAGAAATTATCAAAAAGCACGTAAGTGAAGGGTTGGTGATGGCGCGTAAACACCTTTTACCCACAGCAATTCAAGCTTTTATTCCAGAACATCAGGGAACAATGCTGATTGCTTATTTTTATCATCAAGCCCAGCAAATGGCTCAAGAAGATCCAAGTTTAACGGTAAATGAAGCAGATTTTCGCTATGACGGGCCGATTCCCCAGTCACGGGAAACAGGAATTGTGATGCTAGCGGATGCTTGCGAAGCGGCGCTGCGATCGCTCGAAGCATCAGCCAAACGTCCTGTACCGCTAAAGGGAAGCAAGGTAGGCGTAAAGTCTGGTGAGGCAGAAAAAGAGCGATCGCCCAAAGATGTCTCTATCGAACAAGCTTTAACAATGCTGAATAATATTTTGCGTGCCAGATGGCAAGACAATCAACTCGTAGATTCCGGATTAACACGGGAAGAAATGTCACAAATTGCCCAGATATTTGTGGATGTTTGGCAGCAATTTAATCACAAACGCATTGCTTATCCTAAGTTGAAGGCTAGTAGCACTGCGCGGAATTCGTAATGGGATGTCTAAGACAGATGGGCCAAGCCTGTGGTTTTTTGGGGAGCGATCGCTGTTTTCGCTAAATGTATCCTGAGTATCAAAAATTAGCTGCTTTACTTCATTGGGAACAAGTTAAAAAGTAAGTGAATTTTGTCAATACATCTTTGAGCATAAATATCTCTGCACGATTATCATTATCGTGCTGATTTACTAGAATGATTTGTTCCCAACAAAATTATTAGGACTTACGCACTGTACAAATTAAGCTCAAACTCCTGTCCCACAATCGTTTTACCCCTCCCCTTGTCAAGGGGAGGGGAGGTTTTGGCTTTAGACAAAACCGGGGTGGGGTAACGCGGATCGAACTCGTAAATGACCGAGTACCTGAATTTTTGCCAAATGTTGCTTTTGACGTTGCTCTCCTCATTCCTCACTTTTAACTTTGATTAATTGCACAGCAGCCAAAATAAAATTCACTGCTGCTTCGGTATGCTGCTCAATCATTTCTGGACTTAGTAGTTCCAAATCTGGTCTAGTATGCTTGATGTTTTCGTAAGCGTTGAAGTATAAATTACAAACGCCAACAATATGCAGGGTGGTGAGAAATGGATCGAGTTGACGAAAACAACCCTCTGTCATGCCGCGTTCTAAAATCTTGATGAGATAGGCAAAATTTTCTTGCCAATTCCCCTGTTTAAAATACTTTCCCTGATTTTGGTTTGCTTCTTGGAACCAAAGCATCCCTCGGTGTGGGTGGGCTGCTTCGTAGGCGATCGCTTCTGTGACAAGTAGTTTCAAAGCCTCCTCTGGCGGCAACTTATCGAGATTTAGCTGCTCAAACCCTTCGTGCATTTCCACTGCTGGGCGTTGCAGCACAGCTTGATATAGTCCTTCCTTGCTCTGGAAGTAGTAATAAATCATCGCTGTGGTAACACCTGCACCTTTGGCGATCGCCTCTGTCCGCGCCCCACTCAGTCCATTTCTCGCAAACTCCGCTTCCGCCGCATCGAGAATCTGCTTTTTCGTCGCCTCTGCATCCCGCACCTGACGAGGTTTTTTATGTGAAAGTTTTGATTGTGTTGAACGACCCACAGTACTCCATCAGTTTAACGAAAACATTTTAACTAAAAAATTAGTTAGTAGTTGACACAGAAGACGAACTTTATTAAATTAATAGTTGTTAACTAATTTTTTAGTTAGTTTATCTTTTACATAATCTAGCCATGCACTAATCGAATTGAGCCGAGCAGTGCCCAGTACTACTTCGTCTGTTAACAAGCAAGCTTTAATTATCCCAATTGACATTCAAAAGAGCAATGTTTGGAAAGACAATAGTACAACTTTTAACTTTCAAAATTAACTCCTGATACCAATTCACGAAAAATATGATATGAATGCAAACTCTGAAACCTATGCTAAGTCTCACTTTTTGAATTTTGAATTTTCAATTGGTATGACTATTCAATTCTCTGTTGATAAATAATTTGACAATATTGTGGAGGAAAAATGCAATCAATTTTACCTGGTGCGCCTTGGTTAATAGCGCACAAATCTACATTAGGAGTAAATAAACCTCATAAAATCACTTTAAATGGGCAGGATTATGTCATTTGGCAAAATCAAAAAGGCGAAGTGTTTGCCCTTGATAATATCTGTCCGCATATGCAAGCACCTTTATCATCTGGATGGGTTTGTCAAGAAAGAGATACTATTACTTGCCCTTTTCATGCACTAGAATTTGATGGACAAGGCAGACTTTCTCAAGGGGATAAAAAAGACACTCAGCCAATTGTCAAGCCATTAGAGATAGTTATTAGTAACGATTGTATCTGGACATATGGCGGATTTGAGCCAAGATTACCTATCCCAGATTTGCATCAAAGGATTGTAGATGAATACGAGTTCCTTGGAGTAACTGGTGAAAAAAGTATTCACGGTGATTTTTTGAGTAATCTAATGGTTAATTACGACTATAATCACCAAAATGGTACTCATAAAGAGCTATTTAAAATTACATATTGTCATGTAAGCTCTTTTGAAGAAAAAGGATACTATGCAACAGTCAAACAAGATTTGAAGAGAGCCAAAAACACACTAGGAGAAATTATTAAAAATCCCGTTTTGGGCATCTTCCCTCAAACCCTAACTAACACACTCGAATACGCTTTTCCTTCCACTACAGGTTTTTTTGCAAAAACACCAATAGGTGATATTGCTCAAATTCACATTCTCCACCCAGAAACAGAAAAAAGAACCAAGACCTTTATTTTGATGTATGCTAAAGTAAACAATCCCTTGATAAAATTCTTATTTAAGAATTCAGTTTTAAAAGCAGCTGCCACAGTCATAGAACAGGATACAGGTGCAGTTGAAAGTTTGTATCCCCGGCAAAAACCAAAAATTCGCTTGCCAAATGAAGAGATTATGTTCTACGCTGAAAAACTCTACCGTAATTGGTAATTCTGTTTTCAACTGTGATTGATTATTCGTTTTTGCAACTTAGCCATTTGCTAACCACCATATATAAATCATAGTTAAATCATAGTGAATCGGTTTTAAGTTATGGCTTTTCACTATTGAGTGTTGAATTATTAACAAGTTTCAATAAAAACCCCTGGTAGTCAACCAGGGGTAATGCAAGTCAGTACTTTTCGCATGGAATGTATCCTACTTCAATACCATAGCAAGCCTCTAATTTGGAGATCTGCCATTTTGCCAAACAAAAAAGCCCCCAGTGGTAAGCTGAGGGTTAATTTTTTTGGAATAGCGGTAATCTACAAAGTTATTATTCCCAGGTAAGTAGGCGATCGAACCAAAATAGAACTAGAAATTTCCATGTATTTAGGTAGCTGCGACATATTTTAAGGTTCGTTGCTTACCTTTAAATAAGTAAAGCTAATGATTTATACCAGTTTTACAAAAGTCCCAACACTTGATTAATTTTTGTAAAGCAGTGTAGAGTAATCTCACAGGCGAAAACAAAACCGCCTGATACATACATAAACAAACAACCGCACTTATAAAACAATGACAGCAACCATTCAACGTCGCGAAAGCGCCAACGTATGGGAGCGGTTTGCAAACTGGATCACCAGCACCAACAACCGCCTCTACATCGGCTGGTTCGGAGTACTAATGATCCCCACCCTGCTAGCCGCCACCGCCTGCTTCGTAATTGCCTTCATCGCAGCACCACCAGTAGACATCGATGGAATCCGTGAGCCAGTAGCAGGTTCCTTACTGTACGGAAACAACATCATCTCCGGTGCAGTAGTACCTTCCTCCAACGCAATTGGTTTGCACTTCTACCCAATTT
>LWTK01000049.1 GCA_003326205.1 Nostoc sp. ATCC 43529 | reverse complement strand
GCGATTTTCGGACTGACGTGTTCCAGAATTTGGTCACGAACAGCTGTTTCTATACCTTCAAAAGTTTCAATTTTTGACGATGGCGTGTTTTTATACAAAATCTTAGCAATTTCTTTTACGTGAGTATCTAAAAGTTTTTTGTCTTCTGGTGTCATTGGCTTCGGCTTCTTGAAGATTTCTTTCCATCCTTAATTCTCTCGAATTAGGCTGTGGAAGTATAGCCCCCCTTTATTCGCGAGTATTCATCGCGAATATATTTTCACTCTCACTCTCTTCTTGCAAAATTGGGATGCTCCCCAATTTATATGTGATTTTTGGTGTAGCGACTTTATCTAATTTGCCGTTGGAGTCACCACGATAGGAAACCCCACGGTAGATTAAATTGCAATCTGCTTCAGATTCGCACACTGGCTGTTGTGATGGTTCTATTTTCTCACTCACCAATTTGCTTGTGTAGTATTCATAGCTTGTACTAATAATTACAGGAATTAACAGTAAAACTAACATCTGCCAAGGAGCAAAGATTAAACCCAAAATTAAGCTGATAACTGCAAATACAGCCACCAAATGTGAAATTTCACTGCTAATTTTCTTTAATATAAAATAGCTAGTGATTAAACAAGCACACGGTATAATCAAAAAATACGAAGCCATTTTTTTAACTTAATAAACCAAAACTCAAGCGTTCATAACGCAGATTCAAGTTGTTTGGAAAATTGTTTTCTATTTTACCTCAAATAAATTTTTGTAGTTACCGTGCTTTTTGAGTAAAAGTGTTACTTCCCAGTATGTGTATTAGCTGGGGATTTTTCGAGTCAATGTAATATATGCAATAAAAAAGGCGAACAGGGTGCGATCGCCTTTCTAGGAAAGTATCAAACTTTATTCATTCTATACTGAACAATAATCAGCAGAGTATTTATTTAAGTTCTTCAAAATTCTCAATTGTCAGATATATTTCTTCATCAGCTATTTGAAAACTGTAATCTATACTAATTTGGGTTGGATAACCGAGTCTAGCATTATAGTCTACATCCAGCCTCTCGGCCCGACGATTGATAGCATCCTGAATCAAATTAAAAAGCTTAGTAATTGTGTCGTATTTGTCAAAGAATTCTGGATTAACCGGTTGACCCGTCTCTACAGAAGTGATTGACGTTGTTTGACCATTACGCACTTCAATGATTACTGGGCCTCTAGCATCTGGTAAACAAAAGCAACTGTTACTCAATGTATAGCGATAGTTGGCAATATTTTGGTTATTCCACAAACGGCGGTTAAAATTTAACCGTCTTTGATTCAAATTATTATTCGCTGCTAATTGTGCTACCTCTATGGGAGGTTGAGACATTACTGGTAGGTTGAGGCCTGCAAGTAGTAATAAGCCGACACTGATAATGATAGAAAAGCGCATAATCTATCTAGATGGTGAAAAACTGTCTTCTACTATAGAATTCATATTTGATTTTTGAACAAATACGTAGGGTGTGTTGTCGCCAAGCGCCGCACCAAAGCCGAGAGTACGGTGCGTTACACTTCGTGATAACGCTACACATACTTATATTTTTTCAATAATCAAATCAATTTCTATATATATATTAGTAAATTTACTTCTTTAAATAGAGTTTATCTTTTGATTAAAATATCTTGGTATGTTACGAAGGATGAAAAGTAGTAACAAACCGATGGCAAATCGGTATGATAATGCTAAATTTGGTTACTTCATTTAGTGTAGAATTAATATCTAGAGTAGCACCGTGTTTTTATACTATAATTTGGCGGGCGATCGCCAAAGCTAAATCCTGAGACGGTAAAGTATCTCGCCAGCCTTGGGTACAAGTAAAATACCTTCATGGTCTCGATGAGACCATTCTGTTAATTTAATCGTAGCCGGATCGCGATAGCTCAAATTATGAGCAGCACAACGTTCTGGAGAAATACCAGTAGCTAGAGTCACGCGAATTCGAGGTTTTTCTCCTTCTATAAAATCAAAAGTACCCATACCTTTTAAGTGCGTACTATGTGCTAGCACTCCTGCAGGATATCCTTGAAATTTATCCCATTGTTTCACAAAATAATCCCGCACATGATAACCAATTTCTGCTAAAACTTCGCCGTGTGTGTAGCTAAATTCAGTAATATGAGGTGCATAGATAATTACTTCTCCACCATCCGCCACTACTGGCTCTAGTTTGTACATTCCTTTAGCAGCCGTCCAAATATCATCGTACATTTCGGGCATCACTGAAAGCACTTGTTTAAAAGGCTTATCTACATATTTAATATGCAGTTTTGCTGATAATTTGGCCGCAGCTTTCCAGGCTAACTCTGGTTTATCTATATAAAGTCCAGCTAACTGATTTGTTTTCGGTGCAACCACCATTGCCAAGCAAAGCTTCGGCGTAGAAATCATGCTAGCGGCTCGGTTTATCAAGCGTCGAACTGGCGTGATTCCTGGCGTACCAATAATTTCATAACAAGTGATTAAAGCTCCTAACCAGTGTGATAAATTTATTACTTCCTGACCGCTAATGCCAGGGAAAAAATATTTATTACCGCCAGAAAAACCGACAACTTCGTGGGGGAAAACTGGCCCACAAATAATTATCAAATCATATTCTGTAACTAATTTATTAACACGTACTTCAACTTCCTCATGTAGCATTCCATTACTAATTTCTGCTATTTCTCCAGCCGAAATTATCCCACAAGAAATAAAAGTTTCTGGTAGATTCCAAAGGTGATTAAAGATGTTAATCCCTTTAAAAATTGTTTCTCTTTCCTCTTGTGTCACCCCAACTAAACGATTGATTTGTTCTTCACTCATGGGATTATGTGTACCCAGAGCAATTAAATAATCTAATGCAGCAACCCTGTGATTTAACTCCTGATAAAGCAATCGAAACATTTGCGGAATGGGTGCGGTGCGCGTGCTATCAGGAATTAATACTAAAATGCGCTGTCCATCAAATTCAGGGTTTGCTAAAGCTTGATGAACTAGTTGGGAAACTTCCTCATCTGCAAGTATCCCATTATTAGTTACGGCTAAAGAATACATTTCTAAACTCCACTGTAGATGCTAAACCCACCGTCCACCGGCACAACTACGCCGTTGACGAAACTAGAACCAGAACTGCATAACCAAATCAAAGTACTAAGTAATTCGTGCGGTTCTCCAAAACGTCCAGCTGGGGTATGGTTAATAATTTTTTGTCCCCGATCGCTTAAACTTCCATCAGGATTTAAAAGTAAATCTCGATTTTGTTCGCCAATAAAAAAACCCGGCGCGATCGCATTGACTCGCAACCCAGATCCATATTTTTGAGCGAGTTCCACAGCTAACCAACGAGTAAAATTATCTATCGCCGCCTTCGCCGCCGAGTAACCAACCACCCGACTAATGGCACGGATAGCAGACATGGAAGAAATATTCACAATACAACCTTGGGGTTGATTTCTTTCCACCATCGCTTGTCCAAAAACTTGGCTGGGTAGCAAAGTCCCCATCAAGTTGAGACTCATAACTTGCTCAAATGCTACGTGTGGCATATCAAAAAAACTAGCATCACCAGTAATTGTGGCAGCCGGAATATTACCACCAGCAGCATTTACTAGGATATCTATCTGACCCCAATGCTTTAAAATCACGTGTTTGGCTATTTCTAATTGGGAGCGATCGCCAACATCTGCCAACACCGCCATGCTTTCCCCACCATTAGCAGTAATATCTGCTACAACCGCCTTTGCTCTTGTTTCATTGCGACCGACAACCACTACTCGCGCTCCCGCAAGCGCCAAACCCCGCGCCATCGCCCCACCAAGCACACCAGAACCACCTGTAACTATCGCTACTTGGTCTTTGAGGCTAAAAAGTTTATCCAAAATCAAATCTGGTTTATTCAATATAATATCTGGCATTGATGATTCCTCTATTTAATTACCTCGTTACAGCAGTTTTCATCTATTTGAACCACATCATTTCATAAGCGATACATCAAAGATGCAGGTCAATACATTAAAGGTGCAGGTCAATGCATCAAGGGAATACCAAAAAATAAATTATCCAAATCTTGTGGGGTGGACATCTTGTCCGCCCTTCCTGAGAGGCGGGCGAGACGCCCACCCCACAAGAAAAGTTGAATGTTTTTTTATTTGTCAGTCCCTGAGTGCAATTTGTAAGCAACTTTAGCGAGGTCATAAGCTAACGCATGAGCCATTTCATAGCCTTCCTCTTCCTCAATTAACCCGCGTGTTGCTAATCCCGCTAACCAGTTACAAGCTACGCGCCGCCAAACTGTATGACGTGCAGGAATGGAAACAAAAGCCCGCGTATCATCGTTAAAGCCAGCAGTGTTATAAAGTCCGGCTGTTTCCATCACTTGATTGAAGTACCGTTCCATACCATTCATACTGTCGTGAAACCACCAAGGCGGCCCCAACAGTACTGCGGGATAATGACCGGCTAGAGGAGCTAGTTCGCGGCTATAAGTGCTTTCATCCAATCCAAACAGAATTAAGTGAAAGTCTTTATGATTACCGTAGGCTGTCAACAACGGGTGCAAATTTTCAGTCCAATCTATTTTTAAGGGAATATCAGCACCTTTATCAGACCCAAACCGCTCAAAGATAGCCGAATTATGGTTACGCATAATACCGCAATGCATTTGCATAACTAGACCATCTTCTACACTCATCCGAGCCATTTCCATAAATGTATGACCAGTAAAACGCTCTGCATCGCCCGGATTTAGCTTGTTAGCTAATGCTCTAGTAAAGATAGCTTCTGCTTCCTGGTGCGAAAGTCGGTTTGTATAAGGTGTCGCTGCACTATGGTCGGTAGCTGTGGCACCCATTTTTTTAAAAAAAGCTCGACGTTCTTCTAGAGTTTGCACGAAAGCACTGTAAGTGTTAATTTCTCGCCCAACAGTGCTTTCTAGTTTGGTTAGATTTTCCCGCCAACCAGGAGTATCGAGATTGACTACTGCATCCGGTCGAAAAGTAGGTCTTATCTGGGTAAAACCTTCTTGGTGTAGTGATTGATGATGCTCAAGGGAATCGCTAGCCGCATCGGTAGTGCAAAGTACTTCAATATTAAACTTTTTGAATAAAGCACGAGGTGAGAATTCAGGTAACAATAACAGCTTTTGCAAGTAGTCGTAGATATATCCAGCATTGCGAGAATTTAAAGGCTCGTCCACTCCAAACACGTTAGTGAGTTCGTCTTTCAGCCACAACCCAGAGGGAGTACCTTGGAATAAGTAAAAATGGTCGGCGAAAAGCTGCCAAATCTTGCGGTGGTCGGTTTCTACTGGCGAACCATCGCGGCTAGGTATGCCTAAAGCTGATAAAGCTACGCCCCGACTATAGAGCATACGGAAAATGTAGTGGTCGGGAATAATTAATAATTCAGTTGGCGAACCAAAACGCGCTGCTGGATTAGCTAACAAAGCTGGGTCTACGTGTCCGTGGGGACACACCAACGGTAGATTCGATATGCTCTTAAAAAATTGACGCGCTAGCTGTCTTTGTTCTGGTTCTGGAGCAAAACAGCGATCGCCAGATAAACTCCATTTTTTAGTTAACATATTTTTGTTATTAGTCATTAGTCATTGGTCATTGGTCATTAGTCATTAGTCATTGGTCATTAGTCATTAGTCATTAGTCATTGGTCATTAGTCATTAGTCATTGGTCATTGGTCATTAGTCATTAATCTCCCCATCTCCCCATCTCCCCATCCCCCCATCTCCCCATCCCCTTATCTCCCAAATGCAGCAGTACTACTCCGCTTGACTAAAATAGGAGATAAAACTACGTTTTCCACACTTTTCTCCTCTAATAAGTCGAGTAACATTTGCATAGCCGAGCGACCAATTTCCAGCATCGGTTGGCAAACTGTTGTCAGTGACGGTGTTACGTAACGGCAAAGAGCAATATCGTCAAATCCAACCAAACTTAAATCTTGGGGTATCGAAATATTTAGTGCGCGGCAGGCTAAGATAGCGCCAACTGCTACCATGTCGTTGTAACAAAAGATGCCTGTGACGCCAGTTGTCAATAGTTTAGGTAGCATCTTTTTTCCAGTATCAACATCGTTGATTCTGGTATTTTCTTCATCACTAATTGCCACCCAATCGCTGTTTTGTGGTAAGCTAGCTTGCCTCAAAGCTGTGCGATATCCTTCTAAACGCAACTGGTTTGACTTACTGCGATCGCCTACACCCAAATAACCAATAGCCGTGTGTCCCAAATCGATCAGATGCTCTACCGCCAATCTACCACCTAAAAAATCGTCCACTGTCACTGTGTGAAATGTTTCAGGTTCATCTTCAGTCTGACTATTAATTAAAACTGTTGGTACAGCAATTTCTCCTACTCTATTTGTATTATTTTTATTAATCCGGGAATCAGTGACTAATATGCCATCAACTCTCCGGCGACGAAAATTATCAATAGCTGCTATTTCCTGGTCGAAATCTCGATGTGAAGCAGTTAAGAAAACACTCAAACCAGCTGTTCTCGCTACCTGCTCAATTCCCTCTACTACCTCAGCATAAAAAGGATCGGCGATGGAAGTCACCACTACCCCAACTGTATTGGTGCGTGAAGAAAGCAAGCTTTGAGCGATGGCATTTGGTACATAGTTCATCTCCCGCGCTATCTTCTTAATTTCCTCTCGCACCTTCGGGCTAATTAGAGAGTTATCTCGCAAAGCACGCGAAACTGTAGAATGAGAAACGCCTGCTCTACGAGCAATATCTTCTATTGAAACTTTTCGTTTCTTCATAATCTTACCATAATTAATGCAAACGTGTGCATTATAATTTTAATTATTAGCAAAGTTGAGTAATCTGTCAATGTATTCATCCCCCTAACTCAACACAAAATTGAGGTTAAAGTAAAAATGTAACAAAAACTAAAGTTATAGCAGGGAAAAGGCAACATATACTTTTTTTCCAAAACTATGAACGACAAATCAATGATTATCATCATTATGGGTGTTTCTGGAGCTGGCAAAACCACCATAGGAAAACTGCTAGCAGATTCTTTAGGTTGGGAATTTAGCGACGCAGACGCTTTTCACTCGTTAGAGAATGTTGAGAAAATGCGGTGCGGTATTCCCCTAACAGAAGCCGACAGAATACCTTGGTTACAAGATTTACAAATAACTATTAAAAACTGGCTGCAAGAAAATAAAAGTATGGTGCTGGCGTGTTCGGCTCTCAAAGAAAGCTATCGCCAATTTCTTGCTGTAGATAACGAACGTATCAGACTAGTTTACCTCAAAGGATCTTATGAGTTAATCCAAAAACGCTTGCAAGAGCGTCATAACCACTATATGAGCGAAAACCTGCTCGATAGCCAGTTTAATACTCTGGAAGAACCGTTAGACACTCTATATATAGATGTTATCGAAACACCCCAGGTAATTGTCCAAAACATCAGAACAGCTTTAGGAATTTAGCATCTGTGGACGTTTTGCCGTACCTACGTCAAATTAAATAGGAATTTTAGCTAATATGGAAGCTTTTCGAGTTGTAGCAAAAGCAGAAATCAAATAAGCGTCCGATATTGAGCGATCGCATCACTATATTATTTAGGAGGAAACAAATGTTTCTCAGATTAGCGCAACAACATCAGCAAGTCGTCCAAGACTTGGTAATTAATCTGCAAGCTTTGTCAATTGCACTTGAGCGGTGTGGTTATACTACATCTTGCTATACATGCGGCGACCAAATCAAGAGTGCTTCATTTATGGTCAGCCTGGGAGAAAAGCACATGATTCGCTTTTTAGTATCTGACTACGGTATTACTTGGATGGAAATTTGGGATGACCGCGAATTAATGAAGTTGGAAGGCGCAGAAGCAATCAATCAATTGGAAGAGTTGGCTAATATCGTCAAGTATCCACAGCAAAAAATTCACTTCCTAAAGTAAAGAATGTTTGCTGAAGGGGGAATGTAGGCTTGTGCAAATAGATAAAAAACTTAACACTAGTTTTTGCACACGTGTGCAAAAATAAAAATAAGCAAATTGAAGTTCATGCACAGGTGTGCAAACATATTCTGAAAATATGTCTCAAATTCTAAATCATCCTACTCAAAACAATCCGTTACATTCACTAGAAGAATGGGAAGAAGACTTACTCAATCGCTATCCCGATCCCAATAGCATAGTTAGAGAAGGTAAAACTGTTGAAGCATACAGGAATTACGAAACACCTGTTAGAGATACAGTCAAAGAATTCTACCGATTAAATCATATTAATCAAACATACGATTTTGTATTACAGAAAAAAGCAGAGTATTTAAAGTTTGATAAAAAAGAAATGACCGTTTGGGATGCGGTGGAATTTTTGAATCAATTAGTTGATGATTCAGATCCTGATACAGATTTAGATCAATTACAACATTTATTGCAAACATCAGAAGCTATTCGCGCTGATGGTCATCCTGATTGGATGGTACTGACTGGTTTCTTTCATGATATGGGAAAAGTACTTTGCTTATTTGGTGAACCCCAATGGGCGACTGTTGGCGATACTTATCCTGTAGGTTGTACATTTTCAGATAAAATTGTTTTCTCGGAGTTTTTCCAAGAGAATCCCGATTACAATAACCCAAAATATAACACTAAATATGGTGTCTACGAGCAGAATTGTGGATTGAGTAACGTACACATGTCATGGGGACACGATGAGTATTTCTATAGCATGATGAAACCTTACTTACCCGAACCTGCATTGTACATTCTTCGTTATCACTCATTTTATCCGCAACATCGTGAGAACGCCTACGAGCATTTGATGGATAAACACGATGAAGAAATGTTTAAATGGGTGAAGTTATTCAATCCCTACGATTTATATTCCAAAAATCCCAATCCTCCTGATTGGCAGAAACTCAAGCCATACTACGAAGACTTAGTGGCTAAATATTTACCCCCAACCTTAAAATTCTAAATTTCTGGTGTTCCAAAAACAAATGCTTTATTTGCTATTGAGTCTGTGGAATTTGCAATAATTTTTTATTCATTATTCTCAGCAAAAAGTTTTCTCCAAGCCTCAATCTAAAGGAATAGTTTCAAGCCAGAATCGCAAAATTTGTGTCTGTAGGACTAGAAACAAATGACAAATATCTTTAGCTTACAGCCCATTGATCGATTTTATAGGATTATCTAGTCAGTTGAAACAGCCGCCAAACTATTGCCGACTTTTGGCGATCGCACTTCATCTTAGTATCAAAAATCGTCAAAAGTAAGCCATCTGACATGATATTACATCCAACTAAAGACCACTTCTTAATTTTGTAAACTTCGATAAAGGAAACTAATTTGGGTAGAAAAACCACGGTAGAATAAAAAGCTAAATAACATAAAAAGTTTGAAGATCGATAGTCTAAAATTCCTGTAATTTCAGGAAACAAATGTTTACATACTAACCAATTTCAAATATAAGTTCGCCAAAAAAACAAAAAACCGGATTCTGGAAATTCTTGCAATGTTCAGTATTTTGCTGAATTAAGCAAAACTGAATTTAGTGTAACTAATAGCAAAAAAGTCAAAAAGCATCAGATTACTAGATGTTGAAGTTTAACTTGCCAAAGCTAGAAGTAGCACTAAATGTATATTGTCAAAATTCTAGAATATTGCGGATTTATATTCTGCTAATTTTCCTCAAACTCACAAGCATTGTTGGATGATAGATGAATATGAAAAAACTTTGTTTATTAGCTAGCATATTAGGTGTTGTTGGGACTGCGATCGCTGGTTGTAATGACACGCCAAAAGCAAACACCAGTAGCAATGATAGTACTAATACTGCTATTAACACGAGTTTGGAAAATAAAGGATTGCAAACAATCGGCGTTACCTTGGGTGATTTAGGTAATCCCTTTTATGTAGCCCTGCAAAAGGGAGCAGAAGAACAAGCAAAAAAAATTGGGGATGGTATTAGAGTTAATACAGTTTCCAGTGCCTTCGATCTCAACCAACAAGCCAACCAAATCGAAAATTTCACAGCGGCGAATACCGATCTAATTATCCTCAGCGCAGTTGATAAAAAAGGAGTAAAACCAGCGATCGACCAAGCGAGAAACGCAGGTAGGATTGTGATTGCGGTAGATTCAGCCGTTGACGCAGACGTAGATGCGATGATTAGCTCTAACAACGTCCAAGCAGGAGAGATTGCTTGCAAGTATATTGGCGATCGCCTCAACGGCAAAGGTAATGTAGTAATTCTCAACGGTACGCCGATGGACTCAATCAATCAGCGAGTCAGTGGCTGTAAGAGTTCATTAGCCAAATATCCAGATATCAAAATCATCTCAGACCAGAACGCAGAAGGGACAAGGGATGGCGGACTGAGAGTCATGACTGACGTGCTAACAACCTTCCCCAAAATCAATGCCGTTTTTGCCACCAACGACCAAAGCGGTATCGGCGCAGACTTAGCAGCCAGACAAGCAAGACGTAAAGAATTTTTTATTGTTGGCGTTGACGGTTCGCCAGATGCAACCAAAGCAATGGAAGACCAAGACGGTGTATTTGTTGCAACGGCCGCCCAAGATCCCGCAGGAATGGCGCAAAAAGCCGTTGAAGTTGGCAACGATGTCATTCAAGGCAAAAAACTGAGTAATTCCGAGATTTTGGTTCCAGTCAAGTTGGTTACCCGCGAGAACCTTGGTAGTTACAAAGGGTGGTAGTGGAGGACGCGGGGACGCGGGGAGAAATAACCAATGCCCAATGCCCAATTCAGATTTTTTTAAGAGGAGATATATGAATTTAAAAAAAATTGCGATCGCAGCTAGTTTAATAGGTCTGGTTGGTGGTACCGTAATTGGTTGCTCCAATGGTTCTGAAAATGGCAATACTGGTAGTAATCCCGATACCAACGCTCCTGGTAACACTGCTACTAATACTAGCGCCCAGAGTAACGCAGCTAGTGGGAATGGGAAATTGCGATCGGTAGCTTTCACAGCAGGGGATTTAAGTAACCCCTTCTTCGTCTTAATGGGGCAAGAAATTGAAACCACAGCCAAAAAAATTGGCGGTAATAATGTCAGGACAACGGTAGTTTCCAGTGCTTATGACCTCAACCAACAAGCTAACCAAATTGAAAACTTCACAGCCTCGAATACTGACATTATTATTCTGAATGCTGCTGATAAAAGTGGCATCAAGCCAGCAGTGGAAAAAGCCAAAGAAGCAGGCAGAATTGTGATTGCGGTAGATACAGGTGCTGAAGGCGGTGTAGATGCTACCGTTACGACCAATAATGTGCAAGCGGGAGAAGTTGGTTGTCAATATATTGCCGATCGCCTCAAAGGTAAAGGTAATGTAGTAATTCTCAACGGGCCTCAGGTAGACTCCGTGATTCAGCGAGTCAGTGGTTGCGAGAAAGTATTGTCCAAATATCCCGATCTCAAACTCCTCTCCAAAGACCAAAATGGAGAAGGCAGCAGGGATGGCGGACTGAGAGTCATGACAGATTTGCTCACAACCTTTCCCAAAATTGATGCTGTTTTTGCAATCAACGACCCCAGTGGAGTGGGAGCAGAACTAGCAGCCAACCAAGCACAACGCAAAGACTTCTTTATTGTTGGCGTCGATGGTGCGCCAGAAGCGGTTAAAGCGATCGCTGACAAAGATAGCATATATGCAGCAACAGCGACTCAAAATCCGCGAGGTATGGCAGCAAAAGCAGTCGAAGTTGGCAACGACATTTTGAACGGTAAAAAACCTGTTAACCCCACAATTTTGATTCCAGTCAAGCTGATCACCAAAGATAACGTCAGCACAGAAAAAGGTTGGTAAATGGGGAATGGGGCATGGGGCATGGGGGGCAGAGGGGAAAATAACTCCTAACTCCTAACTCCTAACTCATCACTCCCAATCCCCAATCCCCAATCCCCAATCCCCATTATTTTTACAGGAGTTACTCGTGACCACAAGTATTGAAACCTCCTTTTCTGAAGCACCAACGGCAGCCCCAGTATTAGAAATGCAAGGGATTGCCAAACGATTTCATGGTGTACCTGCTTTGCAAAATGTGAATCTGACAATTTATCCCGGAGAAGTTCACGCTCTCATGGGGGAAAACGGAGCAGGCAAAAGCACATTGATGAAAATCCTCGCTGGGGCTTACATTGCCGATGAAGGCGAGATTCGCATCAATGGTACACCGGTGAAAATAACCGATCCGGCTTCAGCCCGCAAAGCAGGGATTAACCTGATTTATCAAGAGCTGAATGTCGCACCCAACTTAACCGTTACTGAAAATATTTTCATGGGTAGCGAGTTACAACGGGGTCAGTTCTTAGACCGCAAAGCGATGGAAGACGAAGCAAAATTAGTACTCCAAAGCCTGGGGGCAAGTTTTACACCCAACACCATAGTTGGCACCTTATCCATAGCCGAACAACAGCAGGTAGAAATTGCCAGGGCGCTGAAAGATAACAGTCGGGTTTTAGTGATGGATGAGCCGACAGCGGCTTTATCCGATCGCGAGACTGAGCGTTTGTTTCAAGTCATTCGCAGACTGCGAGACGACGGCATTGCCATTATCTACATCAGTCACCGCATGGAAGAAATATATGCATTGGCTGACCGGATTAGCGTGCTGCGCGACGGTCAATACATCGGCAGCCTCACACGGGATGAAATTTCTGCCCAGCGGTTAGTGCAGATGATGGTCGGTCGTTCGATGCAAGACTTTTACGAACATCAACGCCAAACCAATCCCGGTCCGGTGGTGTTGGAAGTCAGAAATATCAGCGACGGACGCAAGATTGAACCAGTTAGTTTTCAAATTCGCGCTGGTGAGGTTCTTGGTTTAGCGGGGCTGGTGGGTGCTGGACGCACAGAGGTATCCCGGCTGATTTTTGGTGCCGATCGCAAAGCCAGTGGTGAAGTGTTCCTGAATGGCGTCAAACTGAATATTAATAGCCCCAGTGATGCCATTGCTGCCGGTATTGGCTACGTTCCGGAAGACCGCAAAGACCAAGGTTTATTTCTAGAAATGAGTTCCCGCAAGAATATTGCCTTGAACACACTCAAACAGGATGCCAAGGCAGGGGTTGTCAACTGGGGTTCAGTGAATCGGTTGGCGACGGAAGCAGTAGAAAACTTCAACATCCGACTGGCTAACTTGGAAATTAGAGCCGTGGATCTTTCTGGTGGGAATCAGCAGAAGCTACTGTTAGCGCGTTGGCTAGCCATTAAACCCAGAGTCATCATGCTGGATGAGCCGACACGCGGCGTAGATATCGGTGCTAAGAGCGAGATTTACCGAATTATCAGCGAGTTAGCAGCCCAAGGTGTCGCTATTTTAATGGTTTCCAGCGAATTACCAGAAGTCGTTGGTATGAGCGATCGCGTTTTGGTAATGCGAGAAGGACAGTTAGTGGGCGAACTCGACGACAGCCCCGGTAAAGAAATTACCCAAGAAAAGATTATGCACTATGCAACAGGAGCATCGGGAGTAGTAGAATCATGAGCCAAACAGTAAGACCTACCAATAGGAAAGTCAGCAACAATCCCAAGGCCCGCCAAGGGAAATCCATCGCCACCTTTTTGGAAGTTGCAGGTATTTTACCAATACTCGTACTTATTTGTATCTTATTTACCTTCCTTTCACCCAACTTTCTCACAGGCGGTAACCTTGTTAATATCTTACGGCAGGCATCGATTAACATTGTCCTAGCCACAGGCATGACCTTCGTGATTCTCACCGGAGGCATTGACTTGTCTGTGGGGTCAATGTTGGCTGTTTCTGCCGTCGTTGCCTTGTTGGTGTCGCTACTTCCGGCTATAGGTTGGGCGGCTTTGCCTGCTGGCTTGTTGGCGGGATTGCTTTTGGGCTTAGTCAACGGCGCTTTGATTACCTTTTTGGATGTGCCGCCTTTTATTGTCACATTGGGTTCGCTGACAGCTTTGCGGGGTGTTGCCTATTTGATTGCCAAGGGAACCACAGTTATTAACCGCGATATCAATTTTGCTTGGATTGGTAATAGCTATATCGGGCCTCTTCCCTGGTTGGTAATCATTGCCTTACTGACGGTAGCAGCTAGTTGGTTTGTACTGCGGCAGACTGTTTTAGGAGTGCAAATCTACGCTGTGGGTGGTAACGAACGGGCAGCAAGATTAACTGGGATTAAAGTTAATCGGGTATTGCTGTTTGTTTATGGCGTGAGTGGATTGCTGTCAGGTTTGGCAGGAGTTATGAGTGCCAGCCGTCTTTATAGTGCTAGTGGCTTATTGGGTCAAGGTTATGAATTAGATGCGATCGCTGCTGTAATTTTAGGTGGAACTAGTTTTACAGGCGGGATTGGCACAATTGGCGGTACTCTTCTTGGTGCATTAATCATTGCTGTCCTCAACAACGGTTTAACTCTGTTGAACATGTCTTTCTTCTGGCAACTAGTCGTCAAAGGACTAGTAATTATCGTTGCCGTAATGATTGACCGACTCCGCAGACGTTCCAGACGCTAGAAAGATAAAAGTAAGAATTCAGGAATCAGAATAGTTGAAAAATCAATGGTTATATATCTGCTTGATTTTCTGAAAATTATCAAGCTTGGTATCTAAACGTTATTAATTATAGGTTCTGAATTCTTACATAAAAAGTAAAATCCAATAAATAAACTTAGGCGCTTCACACACTTTTGCTTATTTTTTAACTTTTATTTTTTTCAGGACTTACGCAAAAATAGTCAAAAAGCTTAATTTATCGTAGACGCTTTGCGGCTTGCCGAAGGCTACCGCCAAGACGCCTTCGCGCAGCGTCTCGTAGAGAAGAGTTCGTAGAGTTTGCGTAAGTCCTATTTTTGTTATTTGCAGTCGGAAAAATCAATAAATTAAAAATACAGCATTTACCGAATTTACCTAATAAAATCTGCGTCTTAGCCTGCACTCATTCATTTAGCAGAGCAATAATCACGCAAAAAGCAAATATAAAAATTAGCCATATTTAAGACTTTAAAATACTGTTTTTATGAATATAAGCGGCTATTAAAAGTAGCGATCGCCAAAAAGTAATAGGGGTTTGAACAAAAATTCACCAATTCATAATTCATAATTCATAATTCATAATTCTAATTCGTGAATTTTGAACCGAGATTTTTACACATATCTGATTCCAGACCATAACATCCAATGCTGAAAAATCTTTTATACAGTTTTCCACTGCTTTTATTATCATGCCCAGCAGTTTGGGCAAATCCTTTGAATGATAATTCAAATACTCCAGATGCTAACTTTAGTATCTTACAAGGACAAGTTACCTCAGTCTCTCAGTTTTCTGATGTCCAACCGACTGATTGGGCATTTCAAGCACTGCAATCGTTGGTGGAACGCTACGGTTGCATTGCAGGTTATCCCAATTCCACCTATCGCGGTAATCGTGCTTTAAGTCGTTATGAATTTGCCGCCGGTTTGAATGCTTGTTTGGATCGGGTTAATGAGTTAATTGCTACAGCTACTGGCGATTTAGTCAGTAAGGAAGATTTGGCAGTGCTGCAAAAATTACAAGAAGATTTTGCAGCAGAACTGGCAACTTTACGCGGGCGGGTGGATAACTTAGAAGCACGTGCAGCCACACTAGAGGCTCAGCAGTTTTCCACTACTACCAGGCTGAACGCTCAAATTATTACTGCGATTACCGACACTTTTGGCGATCGCGTGGGAGGCGATACTGATGAATCCAATGCTATCTTTGCGACTCGCGGTCGTTTGAATTTGGAGAGTAGTTTCAGTGGTAAAGATTTGTTGCGAGTTCGATTGGAGTTTGGTAACTTTGCCAATTCCAATGGTTCAAGCCAAATTGCGGCAGCCAGTGGTACAGGAATGACGCGCCTAAACTTCGACAATGACATCGACAATAGACTTATCATTCCCCACATTCGTTACTACTTCCCGGTGAGTGATTCTCTATCCTTCGTTGTCGGTCCTACAGGCATTGGTTACAACGACATCACAGACAACGTAACCCCTGCCACTATTGGCGATGATGGCAACGGGATTCCTTCACTATTCGGTAAGAACAGTTTCCTTTTTGAGCGGGGTGGCGGAGGTGCAGCCGTCAACTGGAGTATTAGAAAGGACTTGGTTCTGACTGTGGGCTACTTAGCAAATAGTCCCAATATCCCAACACAGAACAATGGGTTATTTAATGGTGGCTATAATGCTCTTGCCCATCTAGTGTATTACGCCAAACAAGGAGCTATTGGTGTTGCCTACTCGCATGGCTATAATCCTGCTGGCATCGTTGATGTTACAGGTGGAAGAGGTAGCACCCTCTCAAGCGCTCCCTTTGGCAACAACATTGCTACTTCCAACAGCATTGTCGGCGTCCAAGGTTATTATCGCTTTTCGCCAAATTTTCAAATCCACGGTTGGGGTGGATATATTTGGGCAACTGCCAAAAGCTCTGGTTTGAGTGATATTTCCAATGGTAGGGGCCGAACAGATTCTTTATTTGTGAATAATGGCGATAATGCTAATGCCTGGTTTGGAGCCGTTGGCTTGTCCTTTCCAGATGTGGGAGGTAAGGGCAACCTGCCAGGAATTCTCTTTGGTTTGCCGCCGCGCATTTCTAACAGCGATGTCCGTGAAGAACCAGACAACGCTTACCACATCGAAGCATTCTATCGCTTACGGTTAAACGACAACATCTCCGTAACTCCTGGTTTTTGGGTAATTCTCAACCCAGAAAACAATAGCGAAAATGATACTCAATATGTCGGAGTACTTCGCACAACCTTCGATTTTTAAATTGAAAAAGGTATGGGGCATTGGGCATTGGGCATTGGGCATTGGGCATTGGGCAGAAGAGGCAGAGGAGAAAGAACTTGTACAAAAACTCTCCCCTGCTCCCCATCTCCCCATCTCCCCACTCCCTACTCCCCCGTCTTAAATCCGCTCAGATACGCTTGCAATTGCTGTGTCAGTTCTGTTGTTTGTTGGAGGGAATTAGAGACGGTATCAGATAAATCTGCGGTGTATTTTAAGGTTTCGGCGATGGGTTGGATCGAAGATGCGATCGCTTGGGAAGTTTCTGTTTGAGATCCTGTTGCCGTAAAAATGGATTGTACTAAATGATTTATCTGTTGAGATACTTCTAAAATATCTTCCAAACTTAACTTGGTATTTTGTACAAGATTTGCTTTTTCTCCTATCTGATTCGTTCCCGATTCTATGGCTTGAACTAATACACTAGTTTCCAATTGCATATTAGTTAAAACGCCTTGAATTTCTTGCGTTGCTTCGGCAGATTGGACGGCTAATTGACTAATTTCTTCTGCTACTTTTGCAAAGCTTCGACCGCGATCGCCCATCCATGTGGCTTCAATGCTAGCGTCGCCGGCTAACAAGTTAGTTTGGGTGACGATTTGCCCAATGGTTGATACAACATGAGAAATTTTTTGAGAAAATTCGTCTAAACTATTGACTTTGTTAGCTATTTGTGAATTTGTTTGTTGCAAATTCAAGATGCTTTCGGCAGTCAAATCCATTGTTGCCTTGGCTGTTTGTGCTGTGTTAGTAGTAGTGATAACTACTTCCTGTAATTGTTGAACGTTATCTGCCACTTTTTGAATCCAGAAATTCAGATTATCTACTTCTTGAAGGGCATAGTTAATCTGTTCGATTTGTTTGGGTATTTCATCTCCCATTTGCTGGATGACACCAGAGTTTTCGCCAAGATAAACATTTATTTGGTAGGCAATTTGTTGGACTTGAGTAACAATTTGCCACAGGGTATAAATTATGGTATTAATCAAATTAGCTAAGGTTCCCACTTCGCTTGTTGCCACTTGAGAACGAACAGTTAAATCTCCTTGCAAGACCTCGTTAATATCAGAAATAAGTTCTCGCAACTGCCTTTGGAGAGCTTTTTGACTACACCTTAATTCTTCTTCTGTTTCCTTGCGCGAAGTAACTTCAACTAGCACGCCAACAAAGTTGATTGTTTGTCCAAATACATCTGGAACGGGAGAAACAGTTAATTCACACCAAAAGTAACTTCCATTTTTGCGATAACTTTTGAGCACAACTTGGCATTCTCTCGAAGTCTCCATTGCCTCGTCTAATTCTGCAATGGTATTTGGATCTGTGTCAGATCCCTGGAGAAATTTGTAGTTATATCTGAGTAACTCATCAGATGAATAGCCTGTAATTTTTTCCAAGGCAGGATTGCAAAATATAATTGGATTTGTTGGCTGACGTGGATCGGTAATGAATATACCGTTACTTGCTGAAGCGATCGCCCGATCCCGAAGCCGCAAAACTTTCTGCGTTTGCTCAAGTTCAGCTACTAAACTCGCTTGTTCTAAAGCGATGCCAACTTGAATTGCTAATTGTTTAAATAAATTAATTTCATACCTGTACCAATACCGAGTTGTAGAACATTCATGGGCACACAATAAACCGACAAGTTGATTGTTATGAATAATGGGTGCAATCAAATTTGCCTTGATTTCAAAACCTTCGAGAATTTCCCGGTGACATTGTGTAAAACCAGCTGCATAAATATCATTGGTAGCTCGGACTCGACCATTTTTGTACATTTCAATATAGTCTTCTCGGAATGGGTCATTGACCGTTTTTCCTAAGGTTTTCGTCCAACCTTGGGCAACGGACTCGGCAATGATGGTACCACTCCAGTCAGTATTGAAACGATACATAATCACACGGTCTGTTTTCAATGCTTGACGAAGCTCATGAACAGTTGTGTTGATGACATCATCTAATTTGAGCGATCGCCGAATTCTTAAGGTAATTTCTGTAAATAACTGTGAAAGTTTGGCCTCAGCTTCTTGCTGTCCTAAAAGCTTTGTTTGGGCAGACAAACGCCGATCTATAAACGAAGTCAGCAGCGCAAAACCGAGAATCACAAATGTAGCAATACCAATAGAAATACCCAGCAAAGTCAGAGAATCGTTCGTTGTTGCTATTCCAGAAATTGCTGCTGGGTTAGTCGGCATGAATTTAACAGCCGCCATCCCCGTATAATGCATTCCAGCGATCGCTCCTCCCATAACAATAGCACTGCCAATCTTTGCCAACCAGTCAGTTGTACTTGTTGCTGTGCGTAAATGAAAGGCAATATTGAGTGCTAGAATCGACGCACCAATTGCGATCGCTATAGAAAGTATAAACAGCCCTGGGTTGTATGTGGCAGTTGCTTGCATTCGCATCGCCAGCATTCCGATGTAGTGCATAGAGGCGATACCAATACCCATTAACGTCCCGCCAACCAGCAATTGCCAAATACTTAACACTGGGCGACTGGCCAGGAAAAGTGCGCCCCCCGAAGCAATAACCGCAGGTAGTATAGAAACCAGCACAATCAACATATCATAGGCGATCGGTGTAGCCATGCTCAAAGCTAGCATGGCCACAAAGTGCATCGACCAAATACCGATTCCCATAACCATTGCGCCGCCAATTAACCAAGCGACTTTCGCCGATGCTTTGGCTGCTGTTACCCTTGCAGCCAAATCAAGAGCAGTATATGAAGCGAAGATGGCGATCGCAATTGAAAGTGTTATCAGGCGTAGGTCGTGGATGCTACTCATATCAGGAAGATGGGGGAGGTGGGCGAGATGGGGGAGGTGGGGAGGTAGGGAGATGAGAGAGATGAGGGAGAAAGATTGCTACCTTGTCCCCCTTGCCCTCTTCCCATGCCCAATGCCCAATTCCTAATAAGAATTAAGCTCCACCACTCTCTATAATCTATTTCAGTATCTTAATCAAAAAGGCAATTCGTGATATTCTCATACTTAGATACTAAAAATAAGTATGCAGCTAATACATACTTTATTTGTTTAGGATAAATTAATAATTTATATCAAAAAGTATGCACTGCCAAAGTTGTCAAAACAGGCAGTTGTAGATTGTTATTTATTAAAGAGTGCTTCCAAACAAACCTAAGTCAAGAAAACGTGATGATATCAACACTTTTGAGCGATCGCTATCGTATTATTAGCGTACTTGGAACTGGTGGATTTTGCGAAACATTCTTAGCCGAAGATACCCAAATGCCTTCGGGGCGACGTTGTGTAATTAAGCAACTCAAGCCAGTAACCGACAAACCAGAAGTTTACCAGTTGGTACAAAGGCGATTTCAAAGAGAAGCCGCTATTTTAGAAGATCTGGGAGGAGCAAGCGAGCAAATTCCCACTCTTTACGCCTACTTTCAAGCAGATGGGCAATTTTACCTCGTACAAGAATGGATTTCTGGACAAACCTTAAATCAATTTGTAAAACAAAACGGTTGTTTGAGCGAAAGTGAAGTAATTCCGATTTTAATCAGTCTGTTGAAAGTGCTGGACTTTGTACATAGCAAAGGCATCATTCACCGCGATATTAAACCAGACAATATTATTCTGCGTTCATCTGATGGCAAACCAATATTAATTGATTTTGGTGCAGTGCGAGAAACAATGGCGACAGTTATGTATCCAGAAGGCACTGTTAGTAATTCGATTATCATTGGCACACCAGGTTTTATGCCTAGCGAACAAACAGCAGGACGCCCAGTTTTTGCCAGTGACTTGTATAGCTTGGCGCTAACAGCTATTTTCTTATTGATGGGAAAATTGCCTCACGAATTGATGACAGATTCCTATACTGGAGAGCATGTTTGGGATAGGGATGCCATCAGCCCCAATTTGATGGAAGTTTTAAAAAAAGCAACTCAATTTGATGTTAGAGAGCGCTACTCAACTGCCAAAGAAATGCTGGATGCCTTGCAAAACATTGCCAATTCAGTTGCGCCAAAAGTACCCATGTATAGTCAAGTCTCTGCTTTGACTAATTCTGTGATTCGCTTGCCAGCTGCTCAAAGCAGTAAACAAAACGCTGTTTTTATTGGCAGCACTTTAATCGGCGGTGGATTAATCGGTGCGTCGGTGATTATTGGTCTTTTGTTAGCAAACTCTCCCCAATCCGGGACATATCAAGAAGCTAGATCTTCCCTAATTCCAAAAACAGAAAATAATGAAAATTCTTCCTTGTCTCTTCCACCTGGAGCCGCAAATCATCAAATAGGGACAATTCGTGAATCGCCAATTACAAACGCCGCTAATCTACCTAATTCTTTTTATTTCGTAGCAAATTCTACTTTGCCAAATTTCCAAGCTGCCATCAAGCAAGTAAAAATTTTACAATCCCAAGGAATTAGTCAATCAGGAGTGTTCTGGACACCAGATTACCCGAATTTATCAGACAAAAAAAATTCCTTCATAGTTTATGTAGCAACCTATAAAGACCGCCCCAATTGCATTAATTTTCTCAAAAATTACGGGCACATCAATCCAGAAGCATATTGCGCCTTTGCTAGTAAAGATTTAAATGCACCAATGGCTAAAGTGTCTTTTAAGGAAATAAAGTAAAACATAATTGAGAGGATGTTTTAAAAGTTCTGATTGATATATCAAACACTTTAAGAACCACCATTATCCCCCTTTTTAAGGGGGACTTGAAGTCAGTAAATATTTGCTTATTTATAAAGTAAAAATAAAATTATTGTAGGAGAGCCAGTGCGCCCTTGCGGGTTAAGAGACTTGTTCGCTCTTAGCGTTCCCGTTCCCTCGTTCGCGTTAGCGTCTCCGAAGGAGAAGAGGGTTCCCGCAGGGTAGGGTAGCAACTGGCGTTGTGTTAGGCGTGTATTTTGAGATTACTTGTCACGAAAAATATGAGATGAGCTTAATTTTGCTAGGTTAATAAACGAACCGCAAAGGACGCAAAGAGCGCAAAGAAAGAAAAATTAAGAAGAAGTTCACCCCTCATAACTAATGCGACGAACCATTAGTGATGTATGGCATTAATTTTGAGGGATAAATACGTTTGTAGTAAGGACTTTAGTCCTTGATTTTTAAGCACTAAAGTGCTTACTACGAACCTCTCAAAACTTTTGGGACAGACTACTACCAAACTCAAATTTGTTGTGGATAAGCTTTCTTTCGACTTGTGTGTACACCGTAGCTCCTTGAAGGAGAGGGAGGCTGGGTGGCTGAGGTCTGTGGAATTCACATTAATTTATTTTTTGGAGTTCCTTTATGGCAATTTGGCAGAACTTCTGTGTGTTTTGCAGTTTAAATAAGATATCAACAGAACGCAACAGCCAAAAGGTTATACGAGGGATGGTTTACTCCATACCTCAGTAGCTCCACAAATCGCCAGTTGTTGACCCAACGCTGTAGAAGAACTCAGCAGCCAACTTACAGCGGTCGGTCATCGCTTCGTTACAACTGGCTAGTAATTTACTAGAAAACACATAGTAGGGAACAGGCAATAGGCAATAGGCTTAAAAGTCTCTTCGTTGGTGTCAGGGTTCTAAGAGCAGTTGAAAGCAATCTCGTTGCTTAACTAAGATACTTTTGGTTGCTGCCATAGAATGAGTTTCAATTCAGAGCAGTTATAAGCTCCATTACTGATTTGGTGTTCGTGGTCAACTATCCAATCGTAAATTTGTGCAGCTTTTGTTAATGCCACTTTTTCTGAACGATAAAGCCGAGGAGTAGGGCAGTAAGCTTGGCCATTGATGTGTATAGCTGCAATCTGCCAATAGTCGCTGCCTTCACCCTCTGGCACAACGTCCAAAAACCCGTTACCGTAAGGCTGGATTATTCCTATGTTCATCTATAACCATCAAACTTGAAAACAAACGCCATAACAAAACTGATACCAGCCATTCAACTGAGAAAAAGCTGGAACCGCCAGGGAATACAGTAGCAACCCCTGTTAATGATTTTGTCTTCGCGACCAATAGAATTCTGAATTCTTGGTCACTTTTTGGCTTAATTCCGTTATTGGCAGCAATAATGGCAGGATAAACTAGGGTAACATAATCCTGGGTCAGAAATACCAACAATTTGTAGGGTAGCACAGCTAGCTGTGCTACCCTACCGTACACCTAATTTAAATGAAAATCACTAGCTAGAATTTATAATTCTTGGCTGCTATAACTACCGACTGCAACGCAGTAAAGTGCGGCATGATGCTTGCCGTCAATGCCCAAAATGGTGTTCACACTCATATCATGGAATCCCCCGATACAAAGACTGCCAAGGCCTAATTGCACAGCCATGAGACATATATTTTCAGCTTGATGACCAGCTTCCAAAAGAGCAAAGCGGTAGCCGCGGGCACCGTATTTGCACATAGATCGCATGAAAACAGAGGTGAACACGAACAAAGCATTGGCATTCACAATGTAATCCTGTTGCAATAAGGATTCTACAAAATCTGTTGGTACTGCATTACTAACCCGATGTAGGCCGTGACTGCGTGGTTCATAGTGATATAATCCAGCAGCTAGACCTTCTACCGCTTGCGTGGATACGAAAACTTCAATGGGATAAAGTCCTCCCGCAGAGGGAGAGTTGCGACCTTCAAAGAATTGACCCTCCACTCGGCGCAGACCGTTGATTCCGCATCCTGCGTCGAGCAGTTGAGCCAATGAGATCGTTGGCATAACCTTATTCTCAAACGATCGCACAGAAGAACGTCTTTCCAAAAGCTCAATTAGCGGGTTATTGCGCGGTGCTTTTGGAAGTTCAAGAAAAGGAGCCTCCGGCATATACCGCAGTTCAGTAGCCGGAACACGCTTGACATAACTTTTAGGTACTGGAGAGTTCAAATGATACAGAAGGGCTAGCTCCAAAGGTTCTTTGTCTGTATACATTGCTTTAATTTGTCACTTTAAATTAAGTGTTTACACTATTAAAACTTACACAATAACTTTCTAAAACTCTTATTTCTCTGTGGTATCCGCTCCGCGAACGGGAAGCGGCTTTGCGTCTAGGATTTTCCCTTAAGCCATAGGATGCGGACAAGGATTGAGAGCATCTTCTGTACGTTTTCCCTCATAACCTAGCTTTTCTGGCACCTCGAACAAACGTCGAGTACCTAGTGGTTCTTGTCCATAGCCGAAATATATTGGGACTAGCCCACTGGCCAAAGTCCGCACCACTCGAAAACCGAGAGGCCTGATATCAGAGGTTGTCATCTCAACTAAATAAGGTTCAACATCAGCTGAATGCAAGCTGACAATCAGCGATCGCAATTTCTCTGCCTCTATTTGAGATGTGTAAGTTGGTAAATTTTCAACATTGATATATTGGTCATGGTGAAATAAGAAGTCCAACTCACCCAGTCGAGCCGTTGTATAGAAAAAAGCACTGTGATCGTCCAAAGATTTTATATCACTATACTGGTTGAGATTAGCCCCAGCGCCCCCAGCCATACGTTCTATGTCACCAAAGCGGGATTGGCAAACTTCAAAAATCGCTTTGCGAAGTGCTGTTGGTCCATCGAGATGGCATCCCAGACCAGTTGCAACGGCAGGAGTTTTGCCGGAGCGATCGATTAACATGGCCATTACAACTGGGACTTTAATATCGGTGGTCAAATCGAAGGTAACTAACTCAATTCCAAATCTGGCGTAGTGGCGTGCAATTTCCGTCTCAATTCCTGGTCGGTGGTGGAAATAAATGCGTGGAGCAGGTAAGCGGTTTAGCCATGTAATGATAAAAGCATCGCGCTCGATCAATTCGCACAAGCCACTGTAGGCAGCAAACTCAAGAGTCGGGCCGCTAGCCATGCCATTAGAACTGACGGGTAAAATATAATCCCCTGGTAGATCGCTATGCCAGTCAAAATAAACTAGGAAGGCTGGGACTAAAACCTGTTGGTTAGTTGCCAGAGAAAGGGCAGCAATCCAAGAAGTCTGCATTGCTGGATCGAAAGCTGCAAAGGGAAAGGTTGGGTCAGAATATTGTTTGTCAGAAAACGAGAAAAAAGCTGGAGGAGGAACGGCAACATCCCCTAATTCTTCGTAGCTACTGACAACGATTTGGCGGCGATCGACAATGCTGCCGCAGTAGCGTTCTATAGCTTCGCCAACAGCACCAAAAATCGCTTGTTCATCGGTCATACCCCTGCCTACGCCGTAGCGTAAATCATCTGGCTGTTTGTGAAGTTGAAAATTTGTTAATTCGGCTTGCCACAAAACCGGAAACTCAAACTCTGTATAAGGCTTGGCAAACCTATCTATGGCTCGGATAATTCCAGTATGGGGGCTGACTAAATCGCGCCAGCGTGGACTAGCGATCGCTTTCACTGTGTTCTCTCCTGCCCCGAACAATGAGGACAACCAGGTTTTTTTAGTACAACGTTGTGAGTCAGTTTTGTACCGATCAAATCGAGATGCAATAATTTTCCGTCAGTGGCGATGGGCAAACCAAGCAATATCTTGATTGCTTCAAGAGCCAGGTAACTACCAACCAACATCTGGCCTATGGGCAAGTTTTCTCGTAGTCGTGGTTGAGAACGGCGTTCGCGGTTGAGAAACTGCTCAATTGCTAACTCTGCTTCCGGAAGTTTCGCACAAGCCATAGCCCGCATCCGATAACACAAATAGCAAGGGCCATCCTGAGAAAAGACCAACGGGCCGATAGTTCCTTCAACACCAGCAGTACCGCCTGGGAGCAATGGACGCTGCATTTTCAGGCATAGTCTATTCAGGCGATAGGCTAAATTGACTGACACTGCATCGGTGGCGACAACAACGAGGTCAACGTCATCAAGTAAAGGATTTACTGTTTCGTCGTTAGTTAGAGGATCTGTTACAACCTCAGTTCGGGTTGCTCCTGCGTTAGCGGAGCTTAACGAAGTTATCGCCTCGATTTGTCGAGCTGCTTCCACCCCTCGAAAAGCACCGTTTTGATTAAATACCGAGCCTGACATCATCAATGAATCGGACACCACTGTGCAGGTATCATCACACAGACGGAGAAAACCAATACCAGCACTAGCTAGATTCATTGCTGTTACCAGCCCTGAACCTGCGAGTCCGAAAACAGCAATTCTAGCGTTGGTTAAGTACTTCTGGGCATCCTTTTGCTCAAAGCCTAGCTCATGATAAAGACTAATCTGAGGGAGTAAATAAGCATGACTATCTAAATCGACTGTATCTTCTAAAACGTCTTCTACTAAGCGATTGTCCATCAAAAACTCTAAACATTGATTTAATGAAGAATCTGTCAACTTTTTGCCAATGGCAGTACGTATTTCTCCTATTGTTCGGGAGCCGTCTAATAAAGGTAAAACAATCTTTTCCACATCGTGCAATGCTTGACCTTTTGCTGCTAGTGTTCGCCGCGTCGTTTTGAATATCATAGTTTCTTCGTCATGACAATCTGGCGGCATAACGTGAACAATGACATGTTCTAGTAGACGCAGGCGGCGATCGTCGTTTAATTTCATAGGCTTTTTCAAAAGGCTGTTAACTGTTGACTGATGACTATTGACAGTTAACAGTCAACAGTCAACACGAAATCCCATCACCTTTGAGAGGCGGGATGAGCTTAATTAGTATCCAAATCCGACCTCATCAGTGTTTTCTATGACACCAGATACTGTTTTGTCATTACTAAATCTACATCCGCCACATCCGCCACATCCGCCACATCCGCGACATGGTATGCATCCACGACATGGTATACATCCGCGACATCCGCCACATCCGCGACATCCGCCACATCCGCGACATCCCCCACATCCGCCACATCCGCCACAATTAGCAAACCATCTTTGTTGAATGGTAGACTCAAATACTCCTGGCGTTGCTAATTTTTCTAAAGTTGCTATTTCCTCATCAGACAACAGAAGCTGTTCTAGTTTGTCTGCTTTGTCTATCAGACGCATTTCTACTGTTTGTTGAGTCAGTGTTTTTTGGGCAAGCATGGTTCCTTACTCCTTTTAACTTCAATTCATTAATCTGTCTGTGAATCTGCATTCGATTTCCCGAAAAACTTTGATGACGTTTTTGAGTCAACCAAATCTTCACGGAAGAATACGTATTTAAACAAGTGAGTAGGAAGGAATGACCAGAATATGAGACAAAGCTTAATTTTCAACTATCATTCCTTGTCAGGTTTAGCTAACAAAAACTCAGACTCTAGATAAGAGTCTCACTAATCTACAAAAAGTCAAAATAAGTTGCTTATTCAGTGACGCGGACTTACACATGGGTATGTGCCTCAAAATCTTGTGTTTATACTAAGTTGCAATCACAGATAGTAGCTTGGGTTGGGAGTAGGAAGTGAGAATATTCTGTTTGAACACAACTTAATATTAAGAAAAATTTTGCTGCAATCAATGTCACTGATAGTGTCTTTTTTTGAGCCTTTAATTCTTATAACAATATCTTCTTCTAGAGCTTTTTATTCTTTCTCAAGAGGTATATTGTACTACGCATAACAATTTTATTCTTTACTAAGGAAGATTCAAATAACTGTTGATAACAATAACAAAAGCTATCATTTTGCTTTACTTTTTTAAAAAAAATCTTGAATATAACGTAATTTGAGAGTTAAAGCTAATTTTTCAATAGTAACGATTAGGCTATTGAAAAATGTGGCTCTATTCATTTATGAATACGACTTTAGTCAAGTAGTAATACTACGATTATACGCAGAAGATTATCTCACAAGCATAGTTTGGGTTAAATGTCTTATCAGACTTTGATTATAGAGTTTATATTTGTGCGATCGCCTCATGAAAAATAGCCATACTACGATTATAAACAGGAGATTTTCAAACAACAGCAACTCACGCTAAATATCTCCTCAAGGTTGAATTCCAAAGTTGATATAGGTTGTAGGCTATTTTCATACACATGTAAATTCTTTAGGGCATAAACTTTAACTATTAGAGAAGTATCTAAATAAAAATCAGGTTTAATTCATGGGCGATTTCAGATTTGGGTTTACAGACTACACTAGAGCTTTATTTCGTTCTCTGCCTTTGTTATGGACGGCAGCACCAAAGGAAATGCTTTTTTTGATTGCTGTCACTTTGTTACAGGGGATTCTTCCTGCTATCAGTGTTTGGATTACTAAACTAGTGGTAGATACTGTTGCTACAGCATTAACATCTGGCAAAGAATTAGGTAATGCAATCTTGTTACCTTTAGTAGCAGGATGGGTGTTAGCTCTATTATTACAAACGCTTTTGTATCCTTGGCTATTCGCACTTCAGGGAAATCTCAATGATAAGTTAACGGCTCATATCAGCTTATTGTTAATGCGTAAAGCTGATACTTTCCCAGACCTGAGCCGTTTTGAAGATTCTCAGTTCTATGATGAGCTACAACTTCTGCAAGAACAAGTTAGCTATAAGCCGTTAAATTTGCTGGAGAATTTGGTTGAATTAGGCCGATCTTTGGTGACGTTGATAGTTATTATTGGACTACTAGCACCCCTAGCTTTTTGGATTCCATTAGTAATTGCGATCGCAACTATACCTCAGATAGTGGTTTCTTCTCAGTATGGCAAAGCTATTTGGCTAACTTTATTTGAAAATAGTCCTCACGCCCGGAGGATGCAATATTACACTTCGGTGATGCTCACTGACACCTATGCCAAAGAAATCAGGTTGTTTAAGCTAGGTTCGTTTTTTATGGAGCGTTACCTGCAAGCATTCGAGTCTTTACATCAATCTATGCGTTATTTGAGGGGCAAGCAAGCATTTTGGTCATCTAGCTTAGCTATTTTGAGTACTTTAGGAAATGGTTTTTCTTTTTATTGGGTGGTACAGAAGGCTTTTAGAGGAGATTTCACCCCAGGAAGCGTACTTCTGTTCGTGCAATCATTGACTTATTTTCAGAATAATTTAGAAGGATTTGTTGGTAATTGGCTGGATTTGTTTGAGAATGTTCTCTATATGCAGAAGTTTTTCAATTTTCTCGATAGCCCAATTCCAATGCCATTGAGCATACCTGGAGAGAAAATACCAACTCCCATTCGCTCAGGTATTACTTTTGAGAAAGTTGACTTTTGCTACCCAGATGGTAGGCTGGCTCTTAAGGATATTTCTTTTACCCTTTACTCTGGGCAAACGGTAGCGATCGTAGGCGAAAATGGAGCGGGTAAAACTACTCTAGTTAAGCTGTTGACCAGACTATACGATCCAACCACAGGAAGCATTCTAGTGGATGGTATCGACCTGAGAAATTTCAATTTGGAACAGTGGCGGCAGCAAATTGCTGGAGTTTTTCAGGACTTTGGACACTATGCGCTAACGCTGGGAGAAAATATCGCTTTAGGAAACCTAGCTGCTTTGGAGTGTCCAGATATTCTGAAGTACGCGGTTGAAAAAGCCGATATCGTCAAACTAGTCGAGCATTTCCCCACAAGGGAGGATACACCACTTGGCAAGCAGTTTGGTGGGACTGAACTTTCTGGAGGTCAATGGCAAAAGTTAGCTCTAGCTCGTGCTTTTGTTCGCAAAGAAGCCCAATTACTACTTTTAGATGAGCCGACTGCTGCACTCGACCCCCGTAGCGAGTACGATTTATATCTTCGGTTTATTGAGCTAGCTGAGGGCAAAACTACTATTTTAATTACCCACAGATTGGCTTCAGTGCGAATGGCTCACCGAATTCTAGTCCTCAAAGCTGGACGTTTAATTGAGGATGGCACCCATCAGGAACTTTTGGAGCGTGGAGGCGAATATACCACGCTGTGGAATATGCAGGCACAACACTACGGGATTTCCGACCAGTAGTAAAGATGGTGAATTCGATAGACCTCACCCACCCAGCCTCCCTCTCCTTCGAGGAGAGGGAGGAGTAAGGAAAAATGAGGCTTTTTGCTCCCTTCTCCTTGAAGGTGAGGTCAAAATCCTGTACATCGAATTCAAATCTAAAGAAAGTATTAAGGAGATACCCAGAGAAGATGGGTAGAAATTGGGTAGTTACACCCTATTTTTGTACGAGCGATTGAGCGATGATTATTTGTATAGAAAAGCGCTGGCAAAGATTTTTAGCTGGCATTTAATAAACCGCATATAAAACAAAGCCCTGGATTTTTTCAGGGCTTTTTAAATTATAGATATTGGTATAAAATTGCTTGATGCTTAGACGAATAGCAATACTATTCAACGGGAGTAGCGATGTCTAACATTGAGAACAACAAAATAATAGCTCGACCCTGGATTGAACTTATTAGCGAACATAATATTGAAGATATTTGTGAAATGACTGCTCCAAATTGGAAAATGCACGGTGGTTTACCTGGACTTTCCCCAGGCCCCGATGGTGTACGTCAACTGTTTGCTTCATTTGGAGATATTGACCAAAAATGGACAATTGAAGATGTAATTGCTGAAGCTGATAAAGTTGTTGTGCGTGCAACTAATACCTGCACCCAAGAAAGTTTCTTCGGCATACCTGCTCGTGGTCGTCAGCAGACGTTTACAGCGACTTTCATTCATCGGATTGTTGATGGGAAGATAACTGAAACTTGGCGAAATGCTGATGACCTCGGACGAGTTCTTCAACTTGGTGCAAGGATTGAACCAACACAGCAGTAGTCCTGCATTAACCAAGTTTTCGATATCTAATAAGTCTGAAACGCTCTAAACCATTTATTCAAAACTGTACTGATGGTTTTCTTAATTTGATGCTTGCGATTCCACTTCTGGAATGCCATTTCGTATTCTTCACCTTTCATTTGAAAGGTATTCCAGACATCAAGCCCTACTGGCAATCCGCAGAATAGTAAAATGTACAACGACCAAGAAATTCCACCACCAGCGATTAAATCGACGAGTATCAAAAAGCCATTGAAAATTGCATAATTGCCTAGACGCTTTTGAAATCTTCTTTTGCGGTAAGTGTCAAAAGCTTTTCGTTGTTGGGCTTGGCCTTGTTGGAGTAACCAATCGCGTTCTGCTGATTTTAAAGATTCAGGTGAAATTTCTAACTCAGCAGCTATTTCTAATATCTGTTCGTAGGAAAATTCTGTGTCTTTATCATCAGCTTGACGAGCGATCGCTAGATTGAGAATTTGTTGTACATCTTCTTGGCTATAAGAGCGGATGCTTTGAGGTTCAAAGGCCGTCATAATTCTTTTTCTGATAAAATTTTCAATAGGAACTTACTTTACTACACATTTTAACTAGCTTAGCTAGTAGTATTTCCATTATTCTTAGGTTAACAAATTTATCGCGGCAAGAGGCAATAGGCAATAGGCAAGAGGCAAGAGGTAAGAGGTAAGAGGCAAGAGGCAAGAGGCAAGAGGCAATAGCGAAAAGAACCTGCCTGAATAATCGGACTTTTCGCCCCTAATTTTAATTATGGAGATTTACCTGTTGCCTAGACTTCGACTTCTCTACGAGACGCTACGCGTAGCTTGCTTCCCCGCAGCGGTACGCTCAGTACAAGTTGCCTTCTTGCCTATTGCCTATTGCCTATTGCCTTTGAATTTGAGCTTTTGGTTGTTGAAAAGCGTAAATATCTTGAATAACTTGTACCCAACCGTTAGCGACAGATTCGAGAATGCGATCGCCTTTTTCTTTAGTTGCGGTTGTAGCGTCACCAATGACTCCACTTTTGCTAATATCTCGCGTCACCCAAGCCACAGGTAACTTACCTTCCCAACTCAGTAAACTACTTTCTGTCTGTTCTGGCGGATACTCTGCAACAGCTTTTTCTAGCTGCACTTGTTCTGGCAACAGCGATAACATAATACTAGTTTCGGCATCTCCGGCGTGCATTCCTAATGCTGCTTCTTTGGGTGTTAATAATTCTTTAGTAATATGAGGTACACGCCAAGTAAACAGCGGAAATACCAAAAAATCATCATACTGAACGTGCAAATCTCGCGCCGCCATTTGCATGACTTGGGGTTGTCCGCCGTGGGAGTTCATTAACACCAATTTTCTAAACCCAGCACGGTAGATGCTTTCTCCCACTTCCATAATGATTGCCGTCAAAGTTGCTGTGCTGAGGGTAATCGTACCGGGAAAGTGCCAATGTTCGTTAGATTTGCCGTAATAAAGCGTTGGTAATGCATAAGCCGGAATACTAGCATCAAGCTTTTCCAACGCTTTACCCAGTACCCCCACACCAATAGCAGCATCTACAATTAACGGCAGATGGGGGCCGTGTTGTTCAATTGCCCCTACTGGTTGGATGATAACTACATTTTCCTTATTTGGCATTGCCTGGATGTCAGTCCAACTCAGGTAGGGGAAAAACCGTTGTGGGGGAATGAAACTGTGCATATTAGTGAAATATTTATATTTTAGGGCATACCCCATGCCCCACCAATAATGAAGACTCTCCAAACATCGGGATATTACCAGATGTAGCAGAGCATAATAACGAAATAACAAGCTGTGACAGGGATGTAACTCAATGGTTGAAGAAAATGGATCGATTCGTACATTGTCGGTTGATATTGGTGGTAGTGGCGTTAAGGCAATAGTTTTGGATATTACGGGAAATCCAATAACTGAAAGAGTGCGTTTAGATACGCCCCAACCTGCTACACCTGAGGTTGTAATTAATGCAATTGCTGTGTTAGCGGCGGCGCAAGGTGAGTTTCATCGGGTTTCGGTGGGTTTTCCTGGTGTGGTGCGCTGTGGAGTCACGGAAACAGCGGTAAATTTGCATCCAGATTGGATTGGCTTTGATTTGGAAACAGCATTATTCAAACGCTTAAACAAGCCTGTACGGGTGATTAATGATGCAGATATGCAAGGGCTTGGGGCGATCGCAGGTAAAGGTGTAGAATTGGTGATTACTCTGGGTACGGGGTTTGGTTCGGCTTTATTTGTGGACGGAAAGCTGGTGCCGAATATGGAAATGGGACATCATCCATTTCGCAAAGGAGAGACTTTTGAACAACAGCTAGGACGTGCAGAGTTAGAAAAAATTGGCGACAAACGATGGAATAAGCGTTTACAAAAGGCGATCGCATCTTTGCAACATCTGTTCAATTATGATTATCTATATATTGGTGGTGGTGAAGCCGTAAGAGTGAATCTTCAATTACCGTTAAATGTGAAACTTATCCCTAATATCACTGGTTTGTTAGGCGGTATTGCTTTGTGGCGAGATGAAAAAAGGTAAAAAGTTTTGCCACGTCCACATCAGAGTATCCTAATTACAGTGTTTCGTTAATTTCTAGTAAATTATCTTTGGATAAGGCTTTGCATAGCTTTGCGTTGAATTTTTAACCCTCAATTAATGACGAATTTACGCAAAGCTGTAATCACAAGTAAAGTTTTAAAACCAAATAATACTGGGATAAGTAGGATGTATCAATCAATATTATATTGATTGATAAAAAGTTTATAACCCCCTCCAAGGGGGGACAAATTATTGGGAACCATGAGTTTATCATTGTTGCCAAATACTACACTAATGAACCCCCAAAAAATTAACTCCCAAAATCCAGTAATACTTTGGCTTGCAGGATAAACATGATAAAGATAGCATCAGCATACCAAGCGTGAGCCAAAGATGACTAGAGAAATTTGTTTGATAGCATTCCCATGCGATCGTATAGTATGTTATTGTCTAAACCGTTGATTTAGATAAGATATCTTACAAGTTAATAGCTTGATAAAAGATAAAAAAAGCACAAAGGCTAATAATATTAGTCTAATTATGCGGAATGGGAGGTACAAAAATATTACATATAGCAGAATTTAGAATTCAAAGTCAAAATTGGAAAGTAAAAGAGGCTTTCTAGTTGGCTACCAGACAAATCGTTGTGTAATTGACTTTACTTGAAATCTGCTGTGTGTGAAAAAATTACTAGATGATTTTTTTATTGGAACAGAATGCAGTATCCCGGACAGCAGTACTGTTGTTTGTTAAAAGAAATATTGGTTTAACTAAAATGAACGACAATGACTGAAATTGGCCTGATGATGACGGGCGTTTTAACAGCAAGACAAGCATCTGGGCCTAATTTGCCAGAACAGCAATTATTTCAGATGGAACATGATATCAACCAGTCAAAGCAGAGTCAGTTAGAAATAACTGCTCAAGTCACGCCACCTGAATTCATGCAAACAGATGCAAATTTGCACGCTTCTGTCGGAGCGATCGCCCTAGAAAAAGAACATACAGTTCAAAAAATTAACAAAAAGAATCAGTTCCCACCTTCTGCTGGTTTAGCACAGCCTCAAAAGTATTCTCAGTCCGTAGGGAAAAACCGTGCAAAGTCTGGAGGAAAATTTGACAAATATGGTACCCAGCCTCTACCAACTCTCTATTTTGGTAGTTCTGGTGTTGCTGTCAGAGCTTTACAACGGCTTTTGGTATCTAACGGATATACCGTTAGAGTCGATGGAATCTTTGGGGCGCTGACAGAAACTGCTGTCAAAGCATTTCAAAACCAGCGGAACTTAGCAGTGGATGGAGTTGTTGGTCAACGAACCTGGCGGGCGTTAACAATTTAGTCATTTGTCCTTGGTCATTTGTCATTGGTCATTTGTCATTTGTCCTTGGTCATTTGTTATTTGTTTTTATTAGTCATGAGCCATTAGTCCTTGGTCATTTGTTCTTAACTAACAAGAAATGAGCCAAACAAGAGAGAATGCTATAAATAATGACTAATGACTAATGACTAATGACCAATAACTATTGACTAACGGTACTTATGCTGCTCCAATAACTGTTGCGCTCTTGGCTTGTAAATTAAATAGAATAAAGCCTCTATATAGCGCAACAAATCTTCTCGATTTTCCTTGGAAGTAAAGTTCCAAAAGCCATAAATTCGTGCTAATGATAACAGCTTGCTGGTGTGAATTTTCCAAGTATAGGTACTGTAAACTCGGTCAATGGCTCGCTGAGAAATTTCATCCCAATACTGAGAATTTTGGTCGCATTTAGTGACAAAATCCACAATTCTTGTTGCTGTCTCTTCTAAATTTGTCGGGTTAATGTAAAAGCCATTAACTTTGTTCTGAATAATTTCTAACGGCCCGCCAAACTGTGTGGCAAAAGTGGGTAACCCTGAAACCATCGCCTCTAAAATTGTTAAACCGAAAGCTTCAAATAAAGCTGGTTGCACAAAAATTCCTTGGCGATCGGCAATTACTCGGTAAATTTCACCAGAATCAGTTTTAGACAAACGCACACCCAACCAGCGAATTTTTCCGTGGAGATTATATTCGTCAATTGTGTGGTAAAGTTTGACAATTTCATCGCGTTCTTCGTTATCGTCGGATTCTTCTACACGCAACTTACCAGCTACTAAAATTAAGTTGCAATGCTCTTGTAATTCTTTACTTTGACCAAAGCATTCGGCTAAACCTGTGAGGTTTTTGATGCGGTCAAGACGCGCCATTGAAAACAGAGGGCGCTTGTTAGGATCGTCAAGTTTACCAAAGATTTGACTGGGGTCATCTAAGGTAAAGAGCATTTCTGCAAGGCGCTGGCGATCGCTTTCTACTCTATCTTGAGTCCGCGTGTAGGGAAAGTAGTAATTTTCGTTGACTCCAGGCGGGACAACATTAAATTTGGGACTGAATAATTCAATACCGTTGGTTACGTGATATAACTCCGGCATGGTGAAACATTTATAGGATTCGTACTGTCCCACACTATCGGGTGTTCCCACAATTTCTTGATAGGTGCTGCTAATAATGAAATTGGCAGCATTCATCGCAATTAAGTCAGCTGTAAATTGCAAGGAAAAATGATATTTTTCCTCTAAATCTTGCCAGTAAAGGTTACTAAACAAGTATTTAGATTTTTCCAAAGCATGGGCAATATTACATTGCGTGACTTTCATCCGCCGCGCCAACAAAAATGCCACTAAATTTCCATCAGTATAGTTACCAACTATTAAGTCGGGTCTACCTTGAAATTCTGCCCGCAATTCTCTTTCTGAGTCAACGGCGAAAGTTTCCAGATAAGGCCAAAACTCAAATCGGGAAATCCAGTTTTGAGTCATGTTTGGATTAAAGTCCCGCAGAGGTACTCGCAAAATCCAGGCGTTTTCTGTGCCATGAACTTTTTCTAGTCGCTGATTACAAAGGGTACCATCGCTATTAGGAATCAAGCGGCTGAGAATAATCACCTTTGGCTGGACGTTCAATCCTTCCAAGCCAGCTAGCAAAGCATCTTCTTGCAGCTGTTTTTCTAGACTTTTTGCTTGGTCGAGGACGTAAACCACCTGACCGCCAGTGTCGGGACGCCCCAAAACGCCTTCTTGGCCGAACCATCCGTGGGCTGACACGAGGACGATTCTAAAAATCATCGGAACGCGAGAAATGAAGGCTTCTAAAGTCTGAGGATCTGGAGAATCAATCAATTCATCGAGAATATTTAAGGTGTCTCGCACGCGTGCTGCGGTGTTACCCCAACCCGGTTCAAAACCCATTGTTTGCAACTGGAAGCGGAATTTTTCATAGGGTTCATCATCGGGGCGATCGCTAACAAAACCGATCGCTTTCTTCACTTGATCGGAAAGTTGCTGTTGGGATTGAATGCGATCGTTTACCAACAATTGCACGCCGTTGTATTGGTGCAAGCGCAAGAAATTCAACAAGCTTTCCAGCAATTGTTTGGAGTCTTGAAATATTTTGCTGGATAGATAGCGGTTGAGGAATTGTACCCCCTTACCGATATTTTTCGGGTCGCGGATGACTGGGGTGTAGTCATAAAACGGGCCGAAGTCCAATTCTAGCAGGTCGCCCTCGTGAGGATGATATTTGTTCACCAGGCGATCGCGCAAATCGAGTAAATCCTGCACCGTCATCGGCTCAATGCTCAAGTCTGACGTTAACCAATAGACTTCTTGACTGGCAATTTTAGAACGGATGATGAAACAGAA
Organism: Nostoc sp. ATCC 43529; assembly: GCA_003326205.1. Taxonomy (GTDB): domain Bacteria; phylum Cyanobacteriota; class Cyanobacteriia; order Cyanobacteriales; family Nostocaceae; genus Nostoc. Next base: position 75,839 of record LWTK01000049.1, on the reverse strand, counting down.
GTTTGAGTCCTCTTGAATAATTTCCTGAGTGTAGTAAATGAGTTTACCTAAGTCAGATGTAGTGTAAAATTCCTCAGGTTTCTGGTACTTGGAGCAATATTCAGCGTATACATTGAGTATGTCATTTCGCAGCAAGTACTTCTTTTCTCGTTGGCGTAATTCACTAATGAAGGAACGCAAATCATTTTTTTCTTCACTATCTAAGACTGCTTGCAGCAATTCAGACATGGCAACTCCAGTAAATGACGATGTTTGCATTGTTAACTTTCAGTACCTTTTGTTTAACCGCACAGAAAAACAAAACGACACAGATAAATATGGTTTATCTGTGTATCTACGAGTATCTACTTTTCAGCAGTACTGAAATTATGTTCTACTTTACTTAAAGTATCTATTACTCAGTATTTTTGGCTCTCACTAAAGGAATACAATCGTTCTTTCTTTTGATAGAGGTTGTTAAATAACTGATACAATCATTAAAAAAGCAACTCATATTATATTTGCAATTTGTAATAAATTGTCTCTAATTTGTGAATTGTGGGATTCTTATAACGATATTATTCAAACTGCTGAAACAAAAGTTATTTTTTTCCCTTAAACCTTAATCTTGATTTAAACTTAAATGAATTAAAATCAACTTTTGACTTAAGTTCAACTCATCTTAATTCAGCCTAGCTATAATTTCACTATCAAGATTTTTAAATCAGGTCGATTGATATGGCTGACAATACACATAACTTAACACCTTCTGACCACAGTATAGGCAACATTATGATTATTTCTCTGCTTGCCTTCTGTGGGTTGACTTTGATCATTCTTTTAGGCATCTTCTAACAGTTGAAAGTCCTTTACAAAACCCAATTCTCGCAGTTTAAATTCCCGATTTCTCAAAAGAAATTGGGAATCTCATATTTATATGAGAATTCTAAATTCTGAGTTCTGTTGTAAAGAAAAGGTGTCCTTTTCTTATTTACATCGCACACAAACCGTCTTTCATTCTTCGTCATTTAAAATTTACTAGATTTTAGTCTTGCCACACTACTACATACAGCGTTTTTCAGGTAAATGAAGTACATGGGTACATGGGTAGGGGCGCACAGCTAGCTGTGCGCCCCTACAATGATCTGTACCTCACTCCTTTGCAATGTGCTGTATTAACGTGAATTCGATAGACCTCACCCACCCAGCCTCCCTCTCCTACTAGGAGAGGGAGGAGTAACCAAAAATTAGGCTTTTTGCTCCCATATCCTTGAAGGAGAGGGGCTGGGGGTGAGGTCAAAATCCCATACATCGAATTCACGTTGTATTAATGGCACTTACTTAACCCAGATTTATAGCAATTTGCAGTTGAATAGGCTACAGTAGGGGCGCACACCTGTGCGCCCCTACAATGATTTGATTTTCATAGGTGTATTCCATTCAATTGAAAACCGCTATAGATCCCCGACTTCTTCAAGGGATCTGGGCAGCAACAAAGCTTTAAGTAAGTGCCATTCCACCCTACATATACTTAGATTTTTCAAAAATTAAATCGGGTTCCTATAGTAAAGTTTGGCGTAGTATTAATTTCATTCGTCCGATTTAGATAATGAATTGAATGTGTTGAGTCAGACCGTTGATAGACACAGGAATCTTCCAAAAACTTTAGAAGTAGCTGATGTACTTAAGCAAGTAAATTTGCTTATATACACATAATTACTTATAAGGTAAATTAATGGATATCCTGATTTAGTTTTGCTGGGGTTTTAAGTCTATAAACATTAGTAGGGCGAACGATGGGACTCGAACCCACGGATGGTGGTACCACAAACCACTGCCTTAACCACTTGGCTACGCTCGCCATTCGACAATTTGAATTATAGCAATTTTTTGGAAACCGAGCAAGAGTTTTTCTTTTAGGAACGGAAGAATTGCATTTAGAGTCTCTGGAATCTAACATTTATAATGACTTTCACTTGGCAAACATGAAACAGTTAACCATCATCGCGTATACTGGAGCAGCAGCAGGACTCGCCGCCTTAGGTGTGACAATGGCGAAGACTAATCCCGGTGAAGTTGCCTATGAGGAATATGCAGTGCAACGGCTAGCAAGCTACTTAAAAACCGATGTATGTAAGAAAACTACGAATTTCATCGAAAATTTGATTCGTTTTAATTGTGAGAAGTTAGTCGATCAAGCTAACCCGCAAATGCAGGAAATTATTAATAGAACTACAGAACGGCAAAATTATATTTTTTTTAGTGTCTACCGTACAGATTTAAAACTAAGTTCTTGGGTACCTTCTTACAAATTTGAAACGGTAGGAGCTTTCGATCAATTTTATACTTTCACTGCGGAACAGCAATAAGGCAATAGGCAATAGGCAATAGGCAATAGTAAAGAACATTTATGTTGTAAGGTTTGTAGTTATTGATATGTAGTTGTAGCGATCGCTAGTTCCTTGTGAGGTAGAATCTGGGGACTGGGAGAATAACTCAACACTCCGAATGCCCAGTCCCTCGCGTAAAATATGAAAACTGGTCACTGAAAGTTTAAGCTTGCCTATGTCATCTGCATATCTATTGGTATCTCATGGAAGTCGCGATCCGCGCCCAGAAATTGCTATGCAGGAACTTGCAAGGCTGGTATGTAAGAAATTGGAAAAAAATCACAACCAAACAAATAGCGAACATCTGGTAGGTATAGCTACTTTAGAAATGAGCCAAAAGCCTCTACACGAGCAGATTAAGGAATTTGCCAAGACTGCTTTTGGCGTTCGCAAAGTGTCTGAAAATCGAAATCATCTGAAGATTCTACCGCTATTTCTGCTGCCGGGAGTGCATGTAATGACAGATATTCCCGCCGAAGTAGCTTTGGCACAACAGGCGACTGGTGAAGAGATCGCCATTGAATTGCAACCATACTTGGGTTCTCACCCAGATTTGAAAAAATTGCTCTCCAAGCAAGTTGCTAAAATAGAAGCACAAGCATGGATTCTCTTATCTCATGGTAGCCGTCGCCCTGATTCTCAAAAACCAGTGAAAGCGATGGCGGCGAGTTTGGGAGCGGTGATTGCTTATTGGTCTGTACCTGATAGTTTAGAATTACGGGTGAAAGAGTTCGTTGCTGCTGGTTATCGGGAAATTGCAATTTTGCCATATTTTTTATTCCCAGGTGGAATAACCGATGCGATCGCCGCTTCAGTAGAAGCGCTAAAATTACAATTTTCGGCAGTAACTTTCCACTTGGCAGAACCTCTAGGAGCAAGTGCAGAATTAGCCGATTTAATTTGGGATTTAACAGACAAATGAACCCCACAGTCACACAGAGGAACAAATATTTGGGAAAAGTTTATTTAGTAGGTGCGGGGCCAGGAGATCCAGGACTAATAACTCTCAAGGCGAAAGGTTTATTAGAATGTGCAGATGTAGTCATTTATGATGCTTTGGTGAGTCCAGCAATTCTAGCAATGATTAATCCTCAAGCCGAGCAAATTAACGCTGGTAAGCGCAGAGGAAAACATTCACTGTTCCAAGAAGAAACTACTCAACTACTGATTGATAAAGCCCAGGATTATGCAATTGTAGTGCGGCTAAAGGGTGGCGACCCCTTTATTTTTGGTCGTGGTGGCGAAGAAATGGCAGAATTAGTCAATGCTGGAATTCCAGTTGAGGTTGTGCCTGGTATCACTTCGGGAATTGCTGCTGCTGCATACGCAGGTATACCATTGACGCATAGATTATATAGTTCATCGGTAACATTTGTAACTGGACATGAAGCAGCGGGTAAGTATAAGCCCTTAGTTAATTGGAGTGCGATCGCCCACGGTTCCGAAACTGTTGTGATTTATATGGGAATTCACAATTTGCCTTACATTGTGGAAGAATTAACTAAGGCTGGCATGAATTTAGAAACGCCCATCGCTTTGGTGCGCTGGGGTACGCGCCCAGAACAAGAAGAATTAATTGGGACATTGGAGACGATTGTCCAGCAAGTCGAGGAAAGAGGATTTGGTGCGCCGGCGATCGCAGTAATTGGACAAGTTGTGAAGATGCACGAAATTTTGTCTGGTTGTCGTCCAGTTTAATGCTTGGTGCAAAGCTTGTTGATAGCAGGCAACAGGCCTACAAAACAATTGTATTCTTAATATCATCAATCAATTCATCAATTCTGGATTTAGTTGTATTCCAAGAACATACAAAACGCGCTCCTCCCACACCAATAAATGTATAAAATTGCCAATTTTTGACTTTTAAACTATGAATAACTTGTTCGGGTAATTTGACAAACACTGCATTGGCTTCTCTGGGAAACATCAAGTCAACGCCTTCTATATTTAATAGCTGATTTTCTAAATATTCAGCACATTGGTTGGCATGTCTAGCATTTTTTAGCCAAGCACCAGTTTCCAATAAACCCAACCAAGGAGCCGAGATAAACCGCATTTTTGAGGCTAGTTGACCTGCTTGCTTACAACGATAATCAAAATCTTCTGCTAATGCTTTATTGAAGAAAATAATCGCTTCACCTAATGCCATTCCATTCTTAGTACCACAGAAACACAACACATCTATGCCAGATTTCCAAGTAATCTCAGCAGGGCTTTTATTCATCGCCGCAACTGCATTGGCAAAACGAGCGCCATCCATGTGAACCTTTAAATTATACTTTTTGGCAACTTCTTTAATTTGCAGAAGTTCTTCAATAGAATATAAAGTTCCTAATTCAGTTGATTGGGTGATACTAATAACTTTAGGTTTGGGATAATGAATATCATTGCGCCGAGTAACAACTGCCTCTATAGCTTGTGATGTTAACTTCCCATTTTTTCCTTGAGCAAGTAGTAATTTAGAACCGTTAGAGGCAAATTCCGGGGCGCCACATTCATCTGTTTCAATGTGTGCTGTTTCATGACAAATAACACTGTGATATGACTGGCAAAGTGCGGCTAAAGATAAAGAATTTGCTGCTGTACCGTTAAAGGCAAAAAATACTTCACAGTCAATTTCAAACAGTTCCCGAAAATAATCTGCGGCTTTTTGAGTCCATTCATCATTTCCATAGGCGGGAACGCTACCCTGATTTGCCCGAATCATATATTCTAGGGCTTCTGGACATATACCAGAGGAATTATCACTTGCAAACTGTTCTGAGGCGATAGTCATCATCTCTAAGTTGATTTTTCTCAGTATTTTTTCCAATGTTAATGAATATTTTTGCCACCTGCCAACTCAAGATTTTGATTAAACAAGGGTGCTGTTAGCAGTAGTGGGGCATTTAGCCTGTGCTTCATGCTTTGGCTAAATCATTGGTTTGCTAATGTCCAGAAAAAACTAGAGTCTGAGTTTATCATCACTCAGACTTCCAATCCAATTACTTTGGGGCATTCAAGTACTAAGGTATCTCGGTCAACCTGACGTTGAGGTATTTTGCGATGTTAAACCTTTTAACTGAATATTGTGCTAAAAAAATAAAGTTTGCTAATTAAAATACTAATCATATACCGTTAGCGTACTACCCAATCCCCTGCCAATAACTATGACATCACCATCGAGCATATTTTTCCTTTGTAATTTGTCAGATAATTTTCGATTTGAGATTTGAGATTCTGGATTGGCTTACGGCTCAATCCGCTTGCTCTGCACCATCAAGGGATCATTGGTAATTTATCGTTTATCATTTATTCGTAGCCCGTTATTATTTGTCAATTACCAATAAATAATGACTAACGAAATAATGACCAATAACCAATGACTAATAACTATTGTACAGACAAGGGTTAATCGCGTCTCTACTAATGACCAATAACTAATGACAAATGACCAATGACTGAACCATTAATTGAACTCAAAAGTGTTTCTAAGTCCTTTGGTAGCCATAAAGTTCTAGATAATGTAGATTTGACAATTTACCGAGGAGAAGCGCTAGGAATTATTGGCCCATCGGGGACTGGTAAATCAACAATTTTACGGGTAATAGCGGGGTTACTGGCTCCTGATGAAGGAGAAATTTATGTTCAAGGAGTGCGGCGAGAGGGTTTGATTGAGGATGGCGGCGAGTCAGTTGGAATTGGTATGGTGTTTCAACAGGCGGCCTTATTTGATTCGCTGACTGTGGAGGAAAATGTCGGATTTTTACTTTATCAAAATTCCAAGTTATCGCGATCGCGCATTCGAGATTTGGTAAAAGAGAAATTAGAAATGGTAGGCTTGTCGGGAATCAGCGACCTTTACCCAGCAGAACTTTCTGGGGGAATGCGAAAACGAGTCAGTTTTGCCCGTGCGATTATGGCTAACCCCGATAATCCTAAAGAAGGTGCAGAAGTTTTACTCTACGATGAACCAACAGCCGGACTCGATCCCATTGCTTCAACAGTAATAGAAGATTTAATCCGCTCTTTGCAATGTACGCATGGAGTCTGTAGCACTTATGCTGTTGTTACCCACCAAGATAGCACTATACGCCGTACAACTGATAGACTTATATTTCTGTATGAAGGTAAAGTACAGTGGCAGGGTACAGTTAGTGAAGTATACAGCACAGAACATCCTTTGATCAAACAATTTATTAGTGGAAGTGTCAAAGGGCCGATTCAAGTCGTGGGTTAAAAACTTAGGAGTGAGGAGTTAAGAGTGAAGAGTTAAAAATAAAAAGTAAAATTCAACTCCTAACTCCTAACTCCTAACTCCTAACTACAGACGCTATTAATAGCGTCTCTACTCTTAACTTTTAACTTATAACTAATTATTGGACGGAGGGAAAAATGCGAGGTTTAATGACAAGCCGCTTCGCGTCTGGGCGAACATTTAGGGAAGGTTCTGTGGGATTGTTACTCTTACTAGGACTTGGGGTATTTGGAATACTCTTTCTGTGGATAAATAGATTAAATGCTACTAGCGGTACATACAAAGCTATTGTCGAATTTGCTAACGCTGGAGGAATGCAAAAGGGAACGCCAGTTCGCTATCGTGGCGTTAAAGTAGGAAATATTTCCCAGATAAAACCAGGAGCAAATGCCATAGATGTCGAGATTCAAATTGTCCAAAGAGACCTGGTTATTCCCCGTAATGTGGTAATAGAAGCTAATCAAAGCGGATTAATTAGCGAAAGTATTATTGACATCACACCCAAAACAACCCTTCCCACTGGGGTTGCGATCGCTAAACCTTTAGACAAAAATTGTGATGATAGCCTGATAGTTTGTAATGGCTCTCGCTTAAAAGGTCAGGTTGGCATTAGTGTTGATGAACTAATTCGCAGTTCAACTGAACTAACTAATGTATACAACGACCCCAAATTTTATAAAAATGTCAATGGAGTTTTGGAAGCTACTACAGTTGCAGCAACTAGTTTTACAGATTTAAGTCAAGATTTAAGAGCTTTAACTAAAAGTTTGCGACAACAATTAAATACATTTTCAGCCACTGCTAATTCAGTCCAACGCGCTACTAACGAACTGAATGTATCTGCGACTGAAACAGTAGATCAATTCGGTACAACTGCAATTCAAGCAAATCGATTGCTGACCAACCTAGATAATTTGTTGACAACAAACCGTTCTTCACTGGTTGGTGCGCTGAACAATATTACCGAAACCAGCAATCAATTACGTGTTACAGTTAGTAGCCTATCACCAGCTGTCAATCGCTTCACTCAAGGAGAATTACTCAACAATTTAGAAGCCCTCTCCAACAATGCGGCACAAGCTTCAGCTAATTTACGTGATGCTTCTAAAACCTTAAACGATCCAAACAATATCGTAGTATTGCAACAAACTTTAGATTCAGCACGGGTAACTTTTGAAAACACGCAAAAAATTACATCTGATTTGGATGAATTGACTGGCGATCCTACTTTCCGGCAAAACCTCCGGCAACTCGTAAATGGTCTAAGTAGTTTAGTATCTTCTACACAACAGATGCAACAGCAAGTGCAGGTTGCTACTACTTTAGATTCAGTAAAAACTGTTGTGAACAAACCGAATAATATAATTCGTACCCCAGTCCAAATTCAAGAGGAAATTTCTGATAAAAAACCATCTTTTAAGTTGCCTTTACCGGACATCGAATCTCAGAAAAATCCTAACGTTTATGCAATTAATCAACCTCCAGCTTTTGACAGTACCAGCGACACTCAAATAATTCCTAGTCCATCTATCTCTAACTCATCCCAAGAAAATCTTTTGAAACAGCTGCGCGAATATGGCAAGCAACGAGAACAACTGAAAACCGAAAAATAAGCAAATATCACAATCTTATTTGAGTTGAGAAAAATATCATTTGTGGATGTTGGCTGTTAACTGATAACTGTTGACAGATACCATTTCACGGAATACCTGATATAAATTACTAGTCTCTAATTCTTTCCCCCTGCTCCTTGCCCCCCTTGTTCTCTGTACCCTTCCCTACGGGACGCCAGAGGTGAAGGCGATATTGCTAGCAACAGCGTCTCCTTGAGGAGAAGTTTGGATGCTTGAGAAAGCATGAATTCGCGGCTAGGCAAGCAAAGTCTAACTCCGCAGACTAACGCAAAATCAACGTTTTAAAATTCATCTGGTGCGCCAACTACAGCACAAGCGCAATCGATGGGTTTTCTTTTTGTAGATGCACTTTCTAGCCGCCTATTTCGCTTTTTTTCATATCAAAAAATAAAAATCACAATCTATTGAGTAATACCTTCACTGATTTATTAGGGATCACACAGAGCAAATCTTAATGCTTTTTGCTTTTTTGCTCTCTTGTCAACCCTAGGTAAGAATTTGAGTTTTACTTAGTAGCTATGTACGCAGTTATTTGCTGTTTATCGGCTAAATTTGTGCATATTTTTTTATTTAATTGAAGAATAATTTTTTCGAGAAATTAATATCAAATGATACAAAACTAACTCTGTCACCTATCTTTAGATATAATTTTTCATACCTCTATTGAAACATATCCTTTCTCATATAAACATATGTAATGTAGATATAAACCTAATTATGCTTATTAAGCCAACAACATCTTAAAAATGTACGCACTTATTCGCTGTTTATCGGCTAAATTTGTGCATATTTTTTTATTTAATTGAAGAATAATCTCTTCGATAAATTAATATCAAATGATACCAAATTAGCTATGTTCCCTATCTCTAGATATAATTTTTCATACCTCTATTGACAGATATCTTTTCTCATATAAACATATGTAATGTAGATATAAACCTAATTATGCTTATTAAGCCAACAACATCTTAAAAACTATTGAATGCAAAGAAAAGTTTTTATTTATTAATAGATTTTTGACAGCCTACAGTGATAAATCTTGCGCTGAAAAATCGATTGAAGAAGGCAGATGGCAGATGGCAGAGGGCAGAAGGATCAAGTCAGAAGGGGATTCAAACCCCTCCTGACTTGGAGCCACTGAACAAGAGTTCAGTGGGGGTCTTAAACCCTTGTTCCCAAGGCGTCACGGGCTCCAGGACAGGAACCAGAATTCCATAAAAGCCTCCTGCCTCCTGCCCTCTGCCTTTCTTGATAACTTTTCATTTGCTAATGTCAAAATGTAAATGTTTCGGTTTTTATACAAGTGCTAATATATAAAGATGATTATATTGGCAGATACTATTTTTGTCTGATATTCATCTAATTAAAAGCTTACGTTTCCCATCATTAATGTCTGCTCTCGGTTAATTTTCAGTGGTCTATTAATCTCGACTATTGGCTAATTTTTAGTGGTGTATCGATTTCAAATCTAATCTCCAAAACCATAATTATGAAAATTCAGAGTATTCGGAAAATCAGGCGGTAAAATCACAGCTTCCTTCTCTACTATTGGGGCTAAATTATTAATTACTATATGCCCTATACTGAATCCACATCACCTAAGCAAGGTTAAAGAAGCTTTTGTAGTTCACAAGAATCAAAAGTTAAAAGACCTGTTTACCTAAAGTCAGAATCTTAATTTTTGCTTCATCCGGAATCTAAATTCTGAATGATTAAAAATTAACATTCTATTGATATTAAGTAACGACGTGCAATCACGCCACATTTTGATATATCTGTGATTGTTGCTTCTAATTCTTTTGAGGAGCTACAATTGACCATTTTTTCATTGCCGCATTTTCCCAAGTTGCGAAATAAACTCTTGTTACCTTCATTTACAATATTGAGCGAATTTAATTAACGCTTGTATTAAATACTTCAAAAGCATACAAATGCAAACCCTGAAACCTATACTAAGTCTCACTTTATTAATTTTTAATTTTGCGGAAAGTCTGAGCGTGGGTTTCCTCCAATCATAACTTTCCAAGAAGGAATGCATGAATTTTGAATTTTTAAGGATGTGATTTGCCGATGCTTAACCGTGTAATTATGCAGTCTAGATTTGACGATTTTTTTGAATATCTTCTCATCACTTCTTAATCGCCCCTCTCTCAAACTTGGGAGAGGGGGTGTGATGAGAGAAACAACAACTAACTTTGTTGTAAACAAGCCAAATACTGTTTTGAAACCCAAAAGCAAGGATTAATTTATGGCAATCAGAAATGGAACAGCCGATTCCGAGACCCTTCAAGGTACTAGTACAGCTGACACTATTCGGGGCTTTGCTGGCGATGACGTGTTATTTGGATTAGGTGGTAATGACCTCATCCGAGGTGGGGAAGATAAGGATACGCTGTTTGGTGGAGCCGGTGCCGACAGACTATTTGGGGATGCCGGTGAGGATTCCCTCTTTGGTGAGGGTGGTAATGACACTCTTTATGGTGGCCAGAACGAGGACGATATTCTCGATCAGAAAAACTTCCTTGATGGTGGTGCTGCTAACGACTGGCTGTTTGGTGGCTTCGAGGATACTCTGTTCGGGGGAGCTGGCAATGACACTCTGACAACTGCTAATAACCCTTTTGGTAAAAGCAATCTCAACGGTGGTACAGGCGCTGACTCGCTGATTGGTAGCGACACCTTTGCTGAGGGTGACACCCTTGATGGGGGAGGTGGTAATGACTTTCTCGATGGTTTAGCTGGTGACGATCTGCTTTATGGTGATGACACCTTAAGTTCAGCTGGTGCAGATACCATCTTGGGTGGAGAAGGCAATGACACACTTTACGGAGATGCTGATAGCTTAACCGGTGGTGGCAACGACTCGTTGCTTGGCGGAAATGGTGATGACATCCTCGATGGCTTAGCTGGTGATGACATCCTCTTAGGTGAAGATGGTTTTGATACCCTCGATGGTGGGGATGGCAATGACAGCCTTAATGGAGGTCTTGGCAGTAGTACTCTCTATGGGGGAACTGGCAATGACACTCTCCAAGGAGGTGCTGAAGCCGACTTCTTAGAAGGTGGGCCCGAAGAACTTGACGGCAACGACTCCGTGGCTGGTGGCAATGGTTTTGACACCCTCGTGGGCGGGTCTGGCGATGATATCTTGTTGGGTCAAGGTGGTGATGACAATCTTGATGGTGGAACAGGAGTTGATAGCCTAGCAGGCGGGGCTGGTAATGACACCCTCTTTGGTGGAGAAGACGCTGAGGAAGGCCAAACCGCAGCCGACACGCTCACTGGCGGTGCTGGCTTTGACATATTTGTGTTGCAAGAAGTAGGGTTTGAAGCACCAGATCCCGGTGAGCCACCTGTACCTGCTCCTGTAGGCGATATCATCACTGACTTTCAGGATGGTGTAGATTTCTTCGAGGTTGAGCGGCCGTTTGAGGAACTGACAATCAGCCGCGTTGTTGTTAATGGTTCAGTTAGTAGTCAGATCTCCATTACTGAAACTGGCGAACTGCTAGCAACCGTAATTAACGTCCGTCCAGCACTGATCGCAGAATTCGATTTTGTATCGTAAGAAATGGGCAACCAGGCAGTGTATTTGGGAGACAGCCAAGTAGCACACACCTGATAGTACCCACAAAATCAACGGAGCAGCAGCAACGTCACCATAACGTAGTGAGCCACTCTTGGGGTTGATTGTCTCGATCTTATTTCTCCTGTTGTCTTTTTAGTCCTTTGCCAAGCCAAAAATGCTTGGTGAGGCCTGGGGAAAGGTTTTTAATCCCTTTCCCTTTTTCCCCTTACCCTTTAAAGAGCCAAGAGAACTTGGCCAAATACTAGTTCAAGACGGCAGGAGACTAAATGGCTCGGATGCCGACTTCGATCGCCATGAACCCTTAACTGCTGACGATGAAGCCCGGATTCGCATGAAAAATGCTCCGATTTTACAGGATTTATATAGTTGCGATGGCGGTCTTTCTCCCACTTCTTGGCAGCACCAGCAATTTCCGTCGGAATATCACAATAAAATCAAAGTGCTTCATGATGGCATTGATACGGAATTTTTTTCCCCTAAGCGAGGAGCAAAACTAATTCTCCCGCGCATCCATCTAGACCTGACTCACGCTCAAGAAATTGTTAATGGTCTGTTGGTTGACTTTTTTTCGCCCCAGGAAATTTGCGATCGCATTACAAAAGCACTCACACATTCAGAACGAAGCTATGGAACAACAGTTGCTCAACGAACTTTTCTCTTCCTGGTTACAAGAGCAACTGCAACAAGAAATTGAATTACAAAAACCAGCTTGAGTCTTTAACTCAGAAATCGCTTAAATTTTCAGGAGCATAATTATGACAGCTTTTAACTATAGCGAACAAAACCTAGTAGGAAATAATTTCAGCAATCGCAACCTCAATGGCTCCAATTTTTTTAAAGCCACCCTCACCAATGTGCAATTTGTGAATACAGCGCTGAGAGGTACTAACTTTGAAGAAGCAAAACTATACAATGTGAATGCCTCTGGTGCAATTTTCGCCCCTAATAATACCTTTACTCAACCAGCTAATTTTTTCAAGGCAACATTAGAGAATGTCAATCTTAGTGGAGCAAATTTGAGACAGGCTAATCTGTCGTTGATTAATACAAAATTCATTAATTTATCAAACGCTAACCTGACTAATGCTAACCTGCGAGAAGCTAATCTTAGTGGCGAACAATCCGAGCGTCCTAATCTTAGAGGTGCTAATTTTACTGGAGCAGATTTATTTAAAGCAAAGCTAAAAGCCGCTGATTTTACAGGTGCAAAACTAGTAAATGCTAGCCTGCTAGAGGCTGAATTGGATAGTACTCTTTTGGTCAACGTCGATGCAACGGGGGCTGACTTTCGCCTGACAAACTTGACGGATTTGACCTTACAAAACTCTATTTTTGACCTAGCTAATTTTAGCGATCTCTCAATCAGTGATGTAGAATTACTAAATCCAACACAGCCTAGCAATGTTAGGTTTCGTGGCGCGAATTTTAGCAACGTTAGCGCAGAAGATTTGATTTTAACTGGTGCTGATTTTAGTCCCTTTATCGATGGTAATGGCAACGTTACCGTAACAAATTTGAGTGGGACTAACTTTGCTGATACTGATTTAAGTGGAGCTAACTTTACCCAAGCTAACGCAGAAGGTCTTTTCTTCAATGGACTTGCCATTGGTGCAAATTTCACCAATGCCAACCTGAGGAACGCTAACCTGTCTCAAGCAAACTTCACCGATGCCATTTTTGTGGGAGCAGATCTTACTGGTGCAAGTGCGGATGGCGCAATTGGTCTATCCCTTGGAGATGAATTTAACAACACCCTCACTGGAACCAGCAGCAACGATAACCTCTTCGGTTTTGCTGGCAATGACACCTTGATTGGTGATGCAGGTAATGATTATCTAGACGGCGGTTTGGGCGCTGATTCTCTATTTGGTGGTGGTGGAAATGACACTCTATTTGGTGGTGCTGGCGCTGACCATCTCACGGGTGGTGGAGGTAATGATTATCTCAATGGTGGCAGTGGCAATGACACACTCACTGGAGGTTTAGGCAGCGACACCATTCGCTATAGCTTGGGTGATGGTCAAGACCGAATCAACGGATTTGTAACAGGAGTAGGTGGAGATATCCTTTCTTTTAGCGGTATTACTGCAATTGATGTGCGTGTAGTTAACGGTAACAGCCAGTTCCGATTAGGAGATGGTATCGCTAACAACGCAGATTTTGGTACTGGTCAGCTGTTATTCAGCCTCTTTGGTACTACTTTTACCGAGGCTGACGTGAGTACAAATATCCATCCGAATAACAGTCCTGTTCTTCAGTTTTCTTAAGAAAGATAGGGAGTGGGGAATCGGGAAAGAAGGTGTTTGACGTTATTTATTGGGCATTTTTACTTCCCGTTATCAGATTACCTATCTATTCTTTGACTGTGAGTTGTCTGTGCCTCTGCGGTTCGCTGAAAAATTCTGTCTGTTTTCAAACCGCAGAGGACGCAGAGAACACACACAGAAAGAGGTTTTTTGGTAATTTCGCCAAAATAAAGATTCGACTTATTGCGATATTGATTCTTCTGCTAACAATTCTGATGGCGGTTCAGCTTCCACGACATTTTCGGAATCACCAGGTTTAGAAAAACCCTCTGCTGCATCTTTAATAAAGCCAGCTACAGGTACCGCAATTACTAAACCTAAGACTCCACCAATATTAGTACCGACAAGCAAAGCAATTAATACCCATATTGGTCTAATGCCAGTAAATTTACCTAAAAGACGAGGTGCGATCGCCTGATCGATCAACTGGTCAACTACCACAGCTAGCACAAAAACTTTCACTGCTAGCCAGAAGTTATGTGAAGCGATGATTAAAGTTATTACAACAAGACTGACAACATCACCAAAAGGAATTAAGCTCAAAAGCCCAACCCCCAAACCAAATAGCAAAGCAAACTGAACTTGAAAAATTAAAAATATTAATGTTTCTGAAACTCCCATCAGCAAAGCCAAGGTTCCTTGACCAATCAAGTAATTTTGGAAATTTTGCTGAATCGACTGGCTGACTTTGGGAGCAAAATTTCCAGGTAATTTCTTAAATAATCCTTCCCAGATTCTCGGCCCATCTAACAACAGATAAAAAGCCAGTACTATAATAATTAATGCCTCAGATATATTATCAATTGTATCAATAATAATACTTAAAAGTTTGTCTGAAATAAACTCTAATTCATGGGGCAATTGCTCAGTAAATTGTGTTAATAATTGTCTGAGATTTACATTTAATTTATGACTAGAAAACCACTGATTTAAAATCTCTAGTTTTTCTTCGCTAGAATCAATCCATTGGGGAAGGACTTTAGCCATCTCATTAAATTGCTCTAACACAATAGGTAATAAAATAATACCCAACGCTATGAAAAATATTGATGCTGTGATAAAAACTAAAGCTACCGCATAGCCGCGTTTGACACCTCGTCGTTGAAGAATTGAAACAGGGAAGTTTAAAATAAATGCCAGCAAAGTAGCCAATAAAAGAATTGTCACCACAGGTTGCAAACTTTGAAAAAGCCGAGATGCTAACCAACAATTGAGAAAAACTAAAGGAAATAGTAGCGTCAAAATTAACCATCTAAGTAGTTGATTGAGCGAAAAATTCATATTTAATCAATTTGGTAAAACGACAAAATCTTCCCCTAATCTCCTCAACCCAGCCGTTACTCCAACCTTAATTTTCAGTAAAAGCTAAAAACTGCTCATCATTTATTCTTCCTGCTTGATATAGAGTGTTAGTAATTTCAGAAATAGTTAAAACTGCATAACTGTAATAACCATTTTGCTGTAACCTATCTTTCACGCCTTGTTCGTGGTCGATAAATACTACAATGTCATTAACATTTAATCCTGCTGATTCTAACTTTTCTGCTCCTTCCATCACACTTTTGCCACTGATGAGAATATCATCAACTACCACAACTGTTTCACCAGGATGAAAATTACCTTCAATTACTTTTCGAGTTCCGTGGGCTTTTACCTCTTTGCGAGGAAAAATCATCGGACAATTCAGGCGTAAAGCCAAACCAGTTGCAGTTGGCAAAGAACCATAGGGAATACCTGCTAACCTATCAAAATTGAGATTCTTTAAAATCTCCTCATAAGCGGTGAGAACTTGATTGAAAACTTGGGGATTGGAAATAATTTTGCGTAAATCGATGTAATAAGGAAATACGGCTCCTGATGCTTGCACAAAATTGCCAAACATAATGCAGCCAATGTCATACAGTTGTAAAATCAAATCCTGTTGGGGATGCTGATTTAGCAAACAAACATCAGAGAACCACACAGAACAAGTAGAATTTTCGTGAATAATTTCAGTTTTGATTTGATTAATTTCTGCACGTAAAGATTGAATTTCTTCAGATAATTGTGGGCTTCCCAGCATATCTTGAGGAACAGGAATCAGCAAACCATCACCGTTAGTATTCAAGCCTGCTTCTAAAATTTGCCTGAGGTTTGCTCCTCCCGCCCAAATACTACGCGCCATGATAATTCTTTCAGGAGCAACTGCTCGAATACCAGCCAAAACTTCAGATTTTGTAGTTCCCACTTCCAAACCCAATTGTTCTGGAGTTCCCCAGTTTTTTGATTCTTTTACTATCTGCAAATAAAGAGGTGATTCCTTTGTTGGATAGTGTTGTAAAGCTTCTGCTCCTGGATTAGAAGTACAGCATAAAATAAACACTGCTTTATCAGGATAGACCAAAAAAGGTACTACATGATCTTGTCCTGTATAGGGACTGAGAGTGATTGCATCTACTTGCCATTCTCTAAACACAGTACGAGCAAAAATGTTACTCGTATTTAAATCACTGTGTTTAGCATCTAAAATAACTGGTATGTGAGATGGAATAGCTGCTAAAGTTTTGTGCAGTAGTTCTAAACCTGGAATACCTAGCGCTTCATAAAAGCCGAGTGTTGGTTTATAAGCACAAACAAAATCAGAGGTTTCAGAAATAATGAATTGTAACCACTCCCACAAACCAGCAATGATATCTTCAGATTGATAACGAGCAGGCATCATTTCTGGATTAGGATCGAGTCCTACAAATAGTAAGCTTTGATTTTGCAAAATATTTTGATTCAATTTATCAAAAAAATTCATATTTTTAGAAGTGTAAGAAGGATTAATATTGAAATTTTAGAAATAATATTTTTTATGCATAAAGTAATAGAAATAAAGAGAATCAACTTTAGAACTATCTAAATTCCTGCAAACCATTCATAACCCTGATCCTCCCAGTAACCTTTAAAAGGAGATAAATAACTAGTCAATGTAATTTGAGTCACCCATTTACTTTGCTTGTAACCGAGTTTAATTGGTGAAGCTAAACGCAAAGGCGCACCATTTTCTACTGGCAAAGTATCACCATTTTTTTGATAAGCTAACAAAGTTTGGGGATGTAACACTGAAGCAATATCCCAACTTTCATAATATCCATCAGCAGATTTAAAGTAAGCATATTGGATATTCGGCTTAGGTTGAGCAAGGGCAATAATTTCTTGCAAACGTACACCACCCCATTGAACGATCGCAGCCCAACCTTCCACACAAACATGGCGAATAATCATTGAAGTCAGCGGCAAATTTTGAATTTCTGTCA
This sequence comes from Nostoc sp. ATCC 43529, assembly GCA_003326205.1. Classification (GTDB taxonomy): domain Bacteria; phylum Cyanobacteriota; class Cyanobacteriia; order Cyanobacteriales; family Nostocaceae; genus Nostoc. Next base: position 58,423 of record LWTK01000049.1, on the reverse strand, counting down.
TGCTGAGATTAAGAGGATTGTTAACCTCACCATCAACAATTAAACGATATTTTTCTAAATCAATAATGGGATTATATCTAAAGCTATTAACTATTAATGCTTCTGGCTCAATTTCATTAAAAGAAAATTCTGGTACAAGCTTTTGTGGTTGAAAGATTAACTTTTCTACCTTTTGATTGAGAGGTTCGGAAAGTTTACCCACGACATCTTCAAATATTGGTGTTCCACAGCCACCAAGAAGAAAACTTACCCCAGAAACTCCAGATATTTGTAAAAATTTCCGGCGTGATAATTGCGGAGGTTTGACACGAAATAAGCTCATAATTCAAAATTTAATATTTTTAGCTTGTCTTTTGTCCTTTGCAAATGACCAATGATATCATGTTCGGTTGAAGACTTATCATTAAGACTGACGCGGGGAGACGGGGACACGGGGACGCGGAGAGATTTTAATAATAAGTAATTATCCGAACTTGATATGACAATCTTGACAAAAAATAGTGCATCACCTTGTACTGAATTTTAGCCTGATTTGGTACTAGTTTTTTACAAAGTTCCAATCACAAGCAGTGGCGGAAGAATTACTGCAACTTCCCCTCTGTATCCTCTAAAAACAGGATTCGAGTATTCAATATAACTTTTGAAATTTGTTTTATGCTGATGGCAACTGAATATTTTTAACAAATAAGCTTTGTAAACGGTGCATTTGAGCGCCTATTTGGTAGAGTAAATCGCCTTTACCCAGCAGATAAGCTGCTGCTGTTTGTTTTCCTCCCAAGACAATAGCTGAGTCTGCTTCACTGGCGGTACGTAAAGCAACTCGTCCTGGTAAGTTTGAGCGAATTATGGGTGTGACAACTTTGGCTTCTGGGCGTTGGGTGGCGATAATTAGATGAATTCCAGCGGCGCGTGCCATTGCTCCGAGTCGTTTTATACTTTGTTCTAGTGATGTGCGGATTTCTTTTTCTGCCATAAAGTCGGCATATTCATCAAAAATGCAGACAATTCGAGGTAAAATCTTTGTAGAGCGTTGGTTGTAAGTACTTAAATCGGCACAGCCAGCTTTTTCAAAGTGGTGATAACGCAATTCCATCTCTGCAACTAATCCATCCATCAGTTTGATCGCGCGATCGCCATCTTTAACAACTGGCGAATATAACCAAGGCATTTTCTCAAACTCTGGAAATGTGACTCTTTTCGGGTCAACTAGGGCGATTTTCAGATATTCTGGGGAGTGACGATTGAGGAGACTGAGGAGGAGCGATCGCAGAAATTCACTCTTACCGCTACCAGTTGTACCACCAACTAAGAAATGACAAGTATTCGCATCAGATAAATCAGCCTCTACCAATTCTCCTTCAATATTCAACCCGATCGCAATTTTTATAGGTACTGTTGGAGGTAAAAATTGCGGCTGAATATACTCTTCAAAACTCGCAATTTGCCGATCTGGACGAGGTAAATCAACGCTAACATAACCAGCTTGCGGCGCAATTAACGGCGGATTTGCTAACCCCATCTGCACTTGTAAATCCGCTGACAATTTCAAAAGTGCATTAACTTTCACACCCAAATGAGGCTTAAGTTTCACTCGAATAAAAGCCGGCCCAACAGCAGCACCGTGATAATCTACACTAATACCAAATGATTCCAAAGTCGTAACCAACTCTCCACCAATAGCATCAGCATCAACAGAATTTCCTCTTGTGGTGTGGGCATCTTGCCCGCCATTATTCTTATCTTTAGATGGTAAACTAGGCGAAACAAAAAAAGTCTGACACTTTTGCTGCTGCGGACAAATTTCACATAGATGAGGCTGAGTTGTTGGCGGTGGCGAATTAGGATGAGGTGGTTCCCAACTTAACCATTGTTGCATCTGGTGTAATTTATAGGGAATCAATTGATGCACGTTATTTTCTAGCTGTTCCCAAGAATATTGATACTCTTTAAACTCTGGCAAAACACAATAAACTGCCGAATCAACCGCTACCTTTTTCTGATGCCAAAGCATATAACTATAAAGAGCAACTTGAGCCAATTGTGCTGATGGATCTACTGGTTGATAAGTTTTAAATTCAAGTACGCATAACCGCTTGACTTCAAAATTATAGACCAAACAATCAAATTCTCCTCCTACCCTTTGTTGTGTGCCATTAGGTAATTGAAAATAATGCTCAAGCTTCCGTTCTTGAGAAACAAAAGTGTTGCGAATAACTGCTTCTGCACCACAATAACGTCGATTAACAACAAGTAATTCTGCAAAGCGTCTGATTAATCCTTGTAATCCTTGCCAAACTTTGTACAGTGGTTGTGCTGCACTTGCATCTTGTTCAACAGCTTTTTCTAGATAATTAGAAAATTTAATTTCATAAAAAAGCTGTTGCATAAGAGAGGCAATTTCGTCTATGTTTAATTGAGATGTACTAGTTTTGAATATTTCTGTAAATCTTGATTCGCTAACAGCTAACTTAATAAAACTATCAGCCAAGTTATGAAAACTATTACCAATACCAATTTGATTATTTTGTGGTATAAATAAAGTATTTACGCCAAATTTTTGATGTAAATAAAATAGCCGAGGACATTCAAACGCAACTCTGACTTTAGTCGCTGTTAAAGATATATTTTTGGAATCATCAGACATAACATTAAAAATATTAGTTACAAAATTAGGGCTATCAATTTCTAATAAGCGGCGATGAACAGCAGCCAAATAGACTGTATCCATAGCCGCATAATGTAGCTGCTTGTCACTCAAAGGACGCTTTCCCCAGTCGCTTCTACCTTCTTCTGAATCGACATGAGAAAATTGACAAAGTTCCGCCGCTAAAGTTTTCAGCTTTAAATTCGATGTTTGTAACTTTTTCAGGGTAATCTTTCTTGCTAACTTCAGGGTACAGGTAATATTTTGTGCTGATTTTTCACCCAAGTACTTTAAATCAAAACTTGCATTATGAAATACCTTCTCAATTTGAGAATTAACCATGATTTGCTGAATAAACAGTGCAATCAAATCAGGTTTATTCAATACATCAAGAATATAAGCAAACTTTCCTGTAGAGTCTGTGGGTTCTGCTAATATCTGAATTAATGATAACTTGGGATATGGAGTATTCCAATTAGCTACTTCTGTATCCAGCCATAGCACTTTAGCCAAGGCGAATTTTGCAATTTGTGTCTGGATTTCAGAAGCTTGTGTCAGGTAGTGCATTGGCTAAAATTGTATCAAAGTTAATCTATTTAGTTAGTGAGTAAACGGATTAACTGGTCTTCCAACTTAGATTTAGGGTTAATAATTTTTACTTTCTTTTCCTGGCATAATAAGTCAATTAAATGTTGAGTTTCAGTTTCTTCCACGTAAGAAAATTGACTAACTCCTTGTGAAATTAAAGTAGGCACTCCCATATAACCTTGGGTTTTTACTAAATTCAACAAGAAATCTTTGACTGGTCGCAAATCTTTAGTTCTCTTATCTGGATCGGGTTTTTGCTTAGCAACAATTCCTAATTCTTGCAATAAAGTACATTGTTCCAAAATTTTAGACTCACGAATTAAAGATTGTAATGCTGATAAAGTTATTACTTTACCACCAACAACTAATTCCTGAGCCTGTGCAGAATTAACTAAGCTATGGTATGTCGCTAAATAGTGAACTGAAGCAAGATTTGGTTTGATGTGAATATGCTTAGTACCCGTGAAAATCTGACTATAGATTTTATATCCAGCAAGTTTCGCATTTCCTACACTTCCAAGTCTAATAAAATAAAGCCTTTGACAAACATTTTGTTGAATAGCTTTTTGACAAGCATTCATCACGTTATAAAAACTATTCATATTAGCATCTTCTGTCCAGACTATTCCTATATTTTCTCGCTTAGATGGCGATTGATAACTTAAGGAATAGCTGGCATAAGTGCCACTGATGAGTTTAGGCTTAATTGCCTCTACTTGTGATGCCTCTAAAGCTTCTTGCATCATCCGTATGAGGTCAGGTGCTGCTAAAAGAGATATTTTAGCTAGCTTATCCTGAACTTTTTTATATTCTTGCTGCCAGATTAATTCAAATTCAGCTTGTTCTTTTTGTCCATCGCTAATATTTGAGGTAAGGTCATTTTTTACTATTTTAATATCTATTAGTCCTTGTTGACCTTCTGACTGTTTTGGCGTTTTTGGTGGAATATTAATTACTATAATTTCTTTCAATAGAGAAAGTTTATATTGTTGATACTCTAACCTGCCAATAATAAACGCAGTTCTTGGCATAGTTTTACCACCAGGAAAATTTTCCTCTAACAATTGTCTATTCAAAGGAAAAATAGGTGAATCAGGCTTAGGCTCAGCTTCTTGATGTATACTTTGTAATCGGTAAGTCCAAAGTGCTTCTGCTTGATTAAAATTAATGGGTTTTAGTGATACTAATCGATCAATTCTGGCTTTGTCTGACTGTTGAATGTAACGATAAATTTGCCTATAAATATTGGTGACTATAGTGATAATAATGAGAAAATTTTTCAAATTTTCGCTATGTATAGTAGTATTTATATTAAATAAAGGTTGAGGATTAGAAGTCAAATTTGGCAAGGTTTCAACTTGGTCAAAGCATAAAACAATGGGTTGAGTTGCAGTAGAAATTTTACCAAAATTAGCTAAAATATTCTTTGCTGCGTCTTCTGCATCAATGCAGTGTCTAAGTCTCAAAGCTTGCATTGACTCTTCGCTTAAATTATCTCCTCTTAACCATTCACAGGCTAAAGGGTACAGTTCTGGATCTGTAAGATCGTGTAACACTCCAAAAAAAACATCAGGATTGTAGATACCTGCTTTTAAATAAGTCTTTTTAAGATGGTTAACAAATTTTTGGCGATCGCCTAATAATAATTGCCAAAAACTATCATTAAAAAGCTGCTTTTTCAGATTTGTTTTTGTGAAAACAGATAAATTTTTTAGCCACAGTATTAACTGAGATTCTTCTTGTCCTTCTGGTACTTGAATTAAACTATCAACTGTATTCCTTAGCAGATGACGCCACATATAATCGTTATCAACCCAAGGGCCTATGTAAGCAAAAAAAGCCTTTGAGTTAAAGGTACGTTTTAGTCTACCTAAAAGATAGCTTTTGCCAGAACCAGTATCACCTACAAGTAAAACAGTACGACTACAATTATCTTTAGCTACTAAATCCAAAAATCCTTCAATTTCTGTTATTGCCTCTTGATGAATTGACTCGACCACAGACTCTAATTCTTGATTTTGACCCCAAAAATTACCTGTCTTCAAATTTACTAGGTCAAACGGGTTAACCTCGCGTTTAATGATGTCGTTGATAGATGCCATAATTAATTCGGATAATTGAGCAAACTTAATGTTGACGAAAAAAGTTTCTGTATTTTTAGTTCACAGTGATAAAGAACAGCGAACCACCCACCTTTTGTAAAATTCCAGCATCAATTTGTTCTGGAGTGTAGGGTGTCGGATCTAATAGGGAACTCAAATCAATTCGATCGCTCCCTTGCAAACGATACAAAGCCTTATCTAATTCATCTCGCGAAAATGGCGGTTGTAATTTATCCCGCAGATGAAAAATGGGTAAATAATTGTCAGTACCCAATTCTCGGTCTAATTTCTCAATAATTTGTAAAATTTCTTCATCGCTGATTTGTTTATCAGCGGTATTAACGGTAGGTAGCGCAGTAGAAACTTCCTCTGGCTTCACGCGCAGAGTTTTTCGTAAAAAGCGTAGATAATTACCCAGAAGTTCTAAGCTAATGGCAGGTTGAACACCTTTGTTAGGGTTATAGTCATCCCGTAAATACTCAATTGCTCTTTCAGTCAGCCAAACTTCAGGTTTATTTTTTTTAATTCCTTTTTCAGCTTCAATCAAACCACGATCGCTCAACACCTTTAATATCTCATCTCGTTCCGCAGCTTTTTTTGCTGAAGTGATTTTGCTGGGAGCGATTTTACCGGAAGCTTTAGCGATTTGCTCTAGTACCTTGAGTTCTTTGTCTGCAATGGGCACTTCGCCGGGATTTTTGAGTACCGCTTGACCAGGCGGTAAAATTTTAACTGCGGTAATCTCGCGGGTATAGTCTACCAGCTCGCGATCGCCTAATGCTTTACAAATTTTATTTTTCTCGGTTTTAAAACTATCAAAGGCATTAAGCCCTGCTCGATAATCATTAAATCCCAATAACTTTAAGACAAACTTTAACTCGTTAGTTTCCATGCCAGTAGTTTTACCTGTATAATCAGCAATACTGTAGCTTGAAGATAAAAAATTTACACAGTTTTTATCGTAGCTATAATTAGTGCGAATGACTACAGGTTGTTAAAGAATGTATTACAACCAGCATCTAGCTAAATATTTGTTGTGGACTAAGCTTTGTGTAGTAGCGACTTCTAGTCAGCCAATCCTTTTAAAACTTGATAGTTTGCAGACTCCACAATTGGATAGAATTTTCCCAATGCTTGGACGAACTTTGCTTCAATAGCTTCTAATTCTTGTTCGGGTATAGCATCCAAGTGTTCAAAACTTTCCCAACGAATGATAAAGGTAACTTCTGAGGGGTCGTCGGGGTTGAGCCAAACCTCTTTACCCAGAAATCCAGGATACTCAGCTAGTGCTGTTGTCCAAATTTCCGCATCTTTCTGGATGAAATTTTCCTTTAAATCAGGAGCAACTTTAAACTTGAGGAGTTCTATCACCACGTCCTTTGATGCCTGTATTCGCTAATTTGCCAGAATAGAGTTGTAGGCTAGAGTAACTACGCTTTTAGCATAGCTCGATCGCGTACACTCAGGAGCTAAGGTCGGCTGTTTGAAATAAATTGAAGAGGATACGGAGTATGGACAGCAACAACTGGTTGCAACAACTAATGATGATGGGTATTGGCACAACGTCTTTAGTTGCAGAAAAACTGCGGGAAGTCAGTGATGATTTGGTCAAAGATGGTAAGCTCAATCCCGAACAAGCCAAGGCGGTTATAGATGATATTGCCCAGCAGTTAAAGTCAGAACAGGGAAACTGGGACGCCCAGATGCAACGGCAAATGCGAAATATGATGCAGGATTTGGGGGTGGCTCGGCAGTCGGAAGTGGACGAACTTCGGGGTAGAATTGACCGTTTAGAGCGTCAAGTGCGCGATTTAGAAAATAAGCTTTGGCGCTAGGTTGCCCTTTCTGATTTAAACTAAATGTGTTCTGTTGGTAATGTTTTGACCAGGCTACCTAAGTAGGGAGAACTGAATTTTGAAAGCAATTTTCCTGAGTGTGGCGTTCATAGCTGTGTTTGTTGTGCTTTTGGCTGTGGGGCAAGTAGGCAGTAAACAGAATACTGCCATTGCTGACCAATTAACCTCAACGCCGCCAGCGTCCACAATTTTAACTGAAAACAATATCTTAATTGCGAGTGATACTATGTCTGATGCTAATGCCGTCACTACCCCCTCTGGATTGAAGTACGTTGAGATAAAAGAGGGAACTGGGGCGACTCCTGAACGCGGACAAACAGTAGAGGTTCACTATACCGGCACTTTAGAAGATGGTACTAAGTTTGATAGTTCGCGCGATCGCGGTCAACCTTTCAAATTTAAAATCGGCGTCGGACAAGTAATCAAAGGTTGGGACGAAGGACTTAGCACAATGAAAGTAGGCGGTCGTCGTAACTTAATCATCCCGCCAGAGTTAGGTTATGGTTCTCGTGGTGCAGGTGGCGTAATTCCACCCAACGCCACCCTGCTGTTTGATGTGGAATTGCTAGGAGTTAAGTAGGAATTGGGTATGGGGCATGGAAGAGGACAAGGGGGAAAGGGAAAGGGGTATGGTTCGACAAGCTCACCAACCGGGGAAAAGGGGAAAGATTAAATTTATTCCTTTTCCCTTTTCCCTTTAACCTTTTCCCTGTCCAATGCCCAATGCCCAATGCCCAATTCAAATTTTTAAATTTTGAAACTTGGTAAATTGTGGGTTGAATAAAAGTTTTACGGTACCTGTAGGCCCGTTGCGGTGTTTAGCTATTATCACTTCTGCAATGCCGCGATCGGGAGTATCTGGAGAGTAGTATTCATCCCTATAAAGCATTATTACTAAATCTGCGTCTTGTTCAATACTTCCACTTTCGCGTAAATCTGACAACATTGGACGTTTATTAGTACGAGATTCCACACCTCGACTTAACTGAGATAAAGCAATAACTGGTACAGATAATTCACGCGCTAAACCTTTAAGTTGACGCGTAATTTTTGATAATTCTTGTACGCGATTATCACCTGCACCTTCCATTAATTGCAAGTAATCTATTACAATTAAACCCAATATTCCTTGTTCTGCTTGCAGCCGCCTTGCTTGACTACGCATTTGTGTAACAGTAATATTCGGCGTATCGTCAATATAAATTGCCATCTCAGAAAGGGTACCAATAGCACGGCTTAAAGGTTCCCATTGTGTTTGGCTAAGGCGTCCAGTCCGTAGATAAGCACTTTCAATTTGTGCTTCGCTAGCTAATAGACGTTGTGTTAGCTGTTCCTTAGACATTTCCAAACTAAAAACAGCAACTGGTAGTTTTTTTCGCTGGTCAATATTATTATCACCTTTGATACTAATTTCGTAATTGGCAATATATTGTGCAATATTCATCGAAAAGCTTGTCTTTCCCATTGCAGGCCTAGCAGCAACAATAATCAAATCAGAACGCTGAAAGCCGCTGGTTAAGGCGTCTAAATCGTAAAATCCGCAAGGAATTCCAGGTAAAGCAACGCCTTGATTTCTCTCTTCAATATCCTGGAAATTATTAATTAAAGTATCAGCAATATGAACTAAACCTGATTGCGGACGTTCTTGAGTAATACTAAAAACTTTCTGTTCTGCTTGGTCTAAAACAATTGGTAATTCTGTTTCTGTTTCGTAACCGAGATGCACAATTTCATTGCCAGCTTTAATTAATTGTCGCCGCAGGTATTTCTCCATCACCAACCCTGCTAAGGCGTCAATGTTCACAGCTGAAACTGTGCGGTCTACCAAAGTTGCTAATTTATTTCTACCACCAATGCGAGTTAGTAGATCGTGGTCAGTTAGCCAACTTGTAACTGACAGTAAGTCTGTGGGTTTGCCTTGTGCGTGGAGCCTAACTGCTGCTTGATAAATATCTTTGTGAGCGCTAATATAAAATGCTTCAGCAACAAGGCGATCGCTAACTCGACTAATCGCTTCTGGATCTAGCAAAATACCACCCAAAATCGCTTCTTCCGCCTCAATATTTTGGGGTGGTAAGCGCTCGCTACCTATCCCTTGAAAACTCAGTTCTTCAGCCATAAAACGATTTTAGTGTTGAAATTTTGCTAGTTGAGATTTAGGAGTAGAGACGCGATTAATCGCGTCTGTACAAGATTTAGGTGTTGGGAGTTATTCTCCCCATCTCCTCATCCCCCCGCCTAATTTAGCTAGCCACGACTTGAATATCAATTTGCGCTGTTACTTCTGAGAACAGCTTGATTTCAGCTTGATAATTACCAAGGTGGTTAATATCGGGAATGGTAATGCCGCGACGATCTACTTCTTGACCGGTGGCTGCTTTAATTGCATCTGCAACATCTTGGGCGGTAACTGTACCGAAAATAGCTTCGTTTTCACCAACTTGCTTGGCAATTGTTAAGTTGGTAACTTTTTCTATAGCTGCTTTTTGTTCATCAGCTTGTTGCTTGAGTTCTAATTGCCGTTGACGTTCTTGTTCGCGACGGCGTTCTACTTGCTTGAGAATACCAGGAGTGGCATGGGTAGCCAATTTCTGAGGAATCAGATAATTACGAGCGTAGCCAGGAGCTACTTCCACTAAGTCGCCAGATTTTCCCAGCTTGCTAATATCCTGATTTAAAACTAACTGCACGCGTTTCGCCATCGTTTTTTGTTTTTCCTGTAAGATATGATTAATTTGGCTTTCGCCGTGCTGTATTAAGAGCGGCTTTGCCAATACCCTAAAGCTTACAGATCCTAGCGAAACGCAGGGGGCGATCGCAACTATTCGCGCGAGAAAGTTGAAGGGATTGGGGATTAGGGACTGGGGACTGGGGGCTAGGAAAATAAATATTTAGGAATATTGTCTGAGTAACTAATACCCAATACCGAGTCCCCAGTCCCCAATAACTAAAAGTTATTTCTCATTTCCCGGATACGTGCAAAGGTTTGGACTGCATCGTTCCTGTTAACAGCTGATTGTAATGATGGGTTATCCCAACGTAAAAAGGGATTGGTGCGCTTCTCAACTCCCAGGAGTGAGGGTATGGTGGCTTCTCCTCGATTCCGATAAGCTTGGACTTGCTCGAAGTACTTTTGTAAGTCTGTGTTGTCGCCATCGAGATTTAAAGCAAATTTCAGATTTTTTAAGGTGTATTCGTGGGCGCACCAGACGCGTGTATTATCAGGCAACGAGCGAATTTTGCTTAAAGAATCTACCATTTGTGTTGGCGTTCCTTCAAATAACTTACCGCAACCTCCAGAAAATAAGGTATCGCCACAAAATAATTCGCCCGTCTCACCAGGTTTTTCGGGGGGAAAGTAGTAAACGATGTGAGCGCGGGTATGTCCGGGAACGAAGATTACTTCAGCTATGCGGTCTGCAAACTGCACGCGATCGCCTTCTTGCAAAAACACTTGCTGTCCGGGAATTCTACCACGATCTTCGGCTCCCCCATAAACTATCAATTGCGGGAATTGTTCCATTAACCGCTTGTTACCACCGACGTGATCGTTATGGTGGTGTGTATTGAAAATTGCTACTAACTCCGCTTTCAACTCTGCCAGTTTCTTTAATACTGGTTGAGCCTCCGCTGGATCGACAACAGCAGCGATGTTTTGTTTGGGGTCGTGTAACAAAAATATATAGTTGTCTGAGAGTGCTTCCAGACGGATTACTTGCATTACCTCTGTCTCCCTTACAACATAAATGTTTAGTATTGAGTAGCAATCCTACATTTAAGTAAGTAATAATGCTACCTGTAGGAGCCATATCAAGTATTTATACTTGATTCACTATGGCTCTAATGCAATTTTAACTATGATAATATACAACCGTACTTTTACGGTAATTATACTTAAATAAAGTCAACTTACGATGAATTAATCAGTAAAATTTCTCTGGGAAAATCTACAAATACAAAGCTAGATTTAATTGATTATTTTTGGTTGTTAAGATTAATAAATTTTCCAGTTTATATTTTACCAATCTGTATCCTGTCGTATTTACTTATAACGAAATTTAGAGTAAATTTTCCTGACACTTTATCTAGAAAATGAACAACAAGTAATAATCTTATTTATTGAAATTATGCCAACAGAAACTAGAGGATTTATTACAATTTTAACTGGACTTTATCCTTTTCAAGATTGTATTCATTTCTTAGCTGCGGTTAGAAAGTTTCATCAGGAACCAATAATTATTTTAATTGACCGAGTTCCACCAGTTTTGTATCCGTTGCTTAAGGCTTTCAAAAATGTAATTTTAAAGCCTGTTCCTACGAATGAAAATACTGTTTTAGCATCAAGACAAGCAAAACTGGCTCTCTATGCTGCTTCCGAATTTGATAGAACTATTTATCTAGACTCAGATATTTGTTTGCTTTCGGATATCAACGACGTATTTGAGTATATGGATGAATATGATTTTTTGTTAACTGAAGATGTGCAACCTTCGATTGCTAAAGCAACAAATTTATTGCGTGGAAAACAAGAAGAACTTTTGCCCCATGTCTTGCCAATTCTGCAATCTGTAGGCTTACCCTTACAAGCAGATAGCGTGCAATATAATGGCGGTTTTATAGCTTTTCGGAAAGCAGAAATCAACAAGGTATTTTTTGATAAATTTCAATATTATTTTGAAATTGTCAAAAATAATCAAGATAAATTGCTTTTAAAAGATCAAGGGGCTTTTGCTTCCGCGATCGCATCTGTCCGCCCTCATATGAAAATACTACCGCCTACCTATAATTATCTCAGTAAATGGCAGGATGCTTATAATGTTGAGGATGAAATTAAAGTCCTTCATTGTACCTATCCTTATCGACCCCAGTATGCCAAAAATATTACCCGTTCGTTATACACAAGGATTTTTGATAGATTGGCTAAAGTATTTTTACCGAATCAAGTTACAAATCCTTGGCGCACTAAATAAAAAGGAGTCAGAATACAGAATTCTGACTCCTGAGTTCTGAATTCTTCTTTATAAAAGTTATTAGAAAAATAGTGAAAAAATTTTCAAAGATATCCCTGTTGGTTTCAGACTTATCAAGTGCAGCTATTTTACGTGCATACTTGATAGCAACAGCCCTAATAACTTTAGGATATGAAGTTGAAATTATGGGGTTTTTATTTGGAAATAATTTATATCGAAATTTGCCGACAGATTTAAAAGTTTACAATTTTCCAGGTAAAAACTTTCCAGATTTTTTTGGACAAATTCACGAATTTTTACCCAAAATTAATGGAGATATAATTTATGCTATCAAACCGCAAGTAGCCAGTTTTGGAGTTGCCATACTCAAGAAAATATTCAGCAAAAAACCCTTAATTCTAGATATAGATGATTGGGAAATGAGTTGGCACGGTGGCGATAATTGGCGTTATCATCCTGAACCCAAACAATTACTGAGAGACTTGTTAAAACCAGATGGCGCACTCAGAAATCCTCATCATCCTTTGTATGTGAAATGGATGGAAGGTTTGATAAATCAGGCTGATGCTGTGACAGTGCATACTAAATTTTTGCAGCAGCGATTTGGCGGTGCATTTGTTCCCAATGGCAAAGATACTTCTTTATTCGATCCGGCTCAATATGATGCTGAATCAAGTAGAAGCCGTTATGGTTTATCTGAATATCGAATTTTAATGTTTCCTGGTGCGCCAAGACCTTATAAAGGGTTAGAAGATATTCTCACAGCCCTTGATAAAATTAATCAGCCAGACTTGAGATTGGTAATTGTGGGTGGTAGTCCTTATGATGATTACGATCGCCAACTTCAACAACAATGGGGACGTTGGATTATCAAATTACCAAAGTATCCAGCTGATGTTATGCCTGATTTAGTAGCAGCTGCTCACATTGTAGTTGTTCCCCAACGAGATACCCCAGAAACTCGCGCTCAATTTCCTTTGAAGTTGACAGATGGAATGGCAATGGCTAAACCTGTATTATCAACCCGTGTTGGAGATATTCCTGAAATTGTAGCTGATACTGGTTATTTAGTTGAGCCTGCTTGTCCCGAACAACTTGCTGAAAAAATTCAATTTATTTTTCACAATTTAAAATCAGCAAACCAGCAAGGTATTAAGGCAAGACAAAGATGTGTCGAACACTATAGCATAGAGGCTATGGCTTCTACACTTAAATCAGTAATTGCCCAGTTGTGAATCATATTAATTAAAATATCCCATGTCTACCAGAAAACTACTACTAAGATTCGCAAAACCCTATCCAGGTTTGATTCTGCTGACAATATTGTTAGGATTTTCTGGAGCTTTATTTAATGGTATTAGCACAGCTTTAATTGTGCCGGTGGTTTTAAAAATTGTCGGACAAGAAGTAGATTTAACTACTGCGCCTCCCATCCTCAGCAAAATGATATCTCCCTTTGATAATGCTCCAGAAAATTATCGGATAGGGATAATGGCTGGGGCAATTATATTCACAATTATTTTAAAAAATTTAGCTACTTATGCTAGTGCGTTGGCGTCGAGTTCTCTAACTCGCAAGCTGACAGCCGATATGCGAGAAGCAGGATTAAAACTATTACTAGAAATTGATATAGATTATTATGCCAAAACTAAGGTTGGTGATTTAATTAACCGCCTGGGTGGAGAAATTGGACGTGCTGCCAGTGCTGTAGGTAGTACAGTCAAAATAGTGATTTTGGGAATTACTATTTTAGTTTTTGTTGGTTTATTGCTGTCTATTTCTTGGCAATTGACTATTGCCGCTACACTTTTGTTGTCATTAGTGACGTTAGTTAATCAGTATACTATTTCCCGTTCTAAAATTTTCGGCAAAATGCTCAGTGAGATGTCGAAAGCATATTCAATTTCTGTGCTGGAGACATTGAACGGCATTCGGTTAGTTAAAGCCACAGGAAATGAAGAGAAAGAATTTCAACGGATTAAAAAATTAATCCGCGATCGCGAAAAAGCAGATTTCCAATCTCAGGTTAATTCCGAAGCAATCACACCCATAGGCGAGGTGATGGGGATTACAGCTTTGCTGATGATTGTAATTTTGAGTAAAACTTTTTTTGCGAATCAAGTTTCTTCGCTTTCTACCGTACTTTTGACATATTTATTAGTGTTGCTGCGAGTTTTGCCATTACTTTCTCAACTTAATACAATTCGCAGTAACTTTGCTAGCACCGCCGCTAGCGTGGATGTGGCAAATGAATTTTTAAGTTTGGATGATAAGCCATTCATGGGCAACGGTAAGCTTGCCTACACAAAATTACAAGAGGGAGTATCTTTTAATTCTTTGTGCTTTGCTTACCCCGGTCATGAAAAGTTAGTTCTCAAAGATGTAAATTTATATTTACCGCGTGGCACGACTTTAGCATTGGTAGGCGGTTCTGGTGCTGGAAAATCGACGGTAGCAGATCTTTTGCCAAGATTTTACGATCCCATCGCTGGTGCTATTACTATTGACGGCATCGATTTACGGCAATTTGATGTGGTATCCCTGCGTAGGCGGATGGGAATTGTCAGTCAAGATACGTTTCTTTTTAATGATTCGGTAAAGAATAATATCGCCTATGGGTGCCTTGAGGCTACCGATGATGAAATTATTACAGCCACCAAGCGGGCGAATGCTTATGAGTTTATTAGCAAATTGCCCCAGGGATTTGACACCTTAATTGGCGATCGCGGTGTGATGTTATCTGGCGGACAAAGGCAAAGATTAGCCATCGCCCGTGCATTAGTCCAAAATCCCGAAATTTTGATTCTAGATGAAGCCACCAGCGCTTTAGACACGGTTTCCGAACGTTTAGTTCAAGCTGCACTCGATGAACTCAGCCGCGATCGTACCACATTAGTAATTGCTCACCGCCTTTCCACAGTCCAAAAAGCCGATCAAATTGCCGTATTAGATCAAGGACGAGTAGTAGAAGTGGGAACCCACGAACAACTTTTACAAAAAGGTGGTTATTACTCACGCCTCTATTCAATGCAATTTGCCGAACGTCCTGAAACTGTTACCAAACAAAATCAAAGCTTGCTCCGCATCTCTCACGAAATTCGGACACAATTAAACTCGATGATTGGATTTTTGCGTTTATTACTTGATGATTTAGTAGATGATGCCCAAGAACGGCAAGAATTAATTGAAGACTCTTACAAATCAGCTTGGAGAATTCTCAATACTATTGATATTTTTGATGATGTTATTAACTCGCAAATTAGTGGGCAAATTCTTTCAATTTCCGATCAAAACCAGAATGTTATCAGTAGCCATTATCAAAATTTTAATCAAATTTCGGCTGAATTTAGGACTTCTCTAAATCTTATTCTTAGCTCTCTCCGCTCTCTATCTGATAATTTGATTTACAGCCTCGAAGAACAAATTCAATTCCTTTCTGAAAGTTATGAATCTGCCATATATCTAATTAACAACTTAGAAAAATTTGAGGATAGCATTAACGCCTAAAATTATGAAAAACACTAATAACAAAAAACATTATATTTACTTCATTGGTGATGAATTGCCCCAGCCAGAGGCTCATTTAGTGCAATCTACAAACGCTGCTAATGCTGCTGCTAACTTGGGTTACTCTACAGTTTTGGTATACTTCGACAAAAAAACAAATCCCAAAAATCTAGTTAATCTGGCGCGTCCTTTTCAACCTAAAAAAACACCAACAGAACTTATTAAGTATTACAACCTCCATGACAAATTAAAAGTTGCCCCCTTGCCGATGCCTTGGCCAATTGACCATTTCCCCAGCAAATTCACAGATTCTAACACCATTGCCTGCAAATATTATTTACCGTTTCATATACTTCCGACTACCAAACTTGTCCACAGCCGCAACTGGAATTTTGTCAAAGCTGCCATTAAAAATGGCATTCCCGCCATTTACGAACATCACCATCACGAAGAAAAACCATTTGATCCAGAAATAGTAAACAATCCGCTGTTACAAATTGCCGTCACAGTTGTAGAAACCATCCGCGAAACCATGATTAAAAATGGTATGCCGCCAGAAAAAGTGATTAGGCTGCATAACGGTTTTAATCGCTTGTTTATGGAAAGACAACCAGAAAAAGCAGCAGAATGGCGTCAAAAACTTTTGCAAAATGAAAGCCAAAAATTGGTAGTTTATGCAGGAGCTATACAGCAATTTAAAGGTATTGATGTGCTAATTGATGTAGCTCAAGAAATGCCAAATGTGCAATTTGTCTGTGCAGGTGGTAAGCCAACAGAAGTAGAACATTATCAGCAATTAATTCAAGAAAAGCAGGTTCACAACATTAAATTTTTGGGCTATATCTTGCACAATGAATTAGCATCTTTGTTACAAGCCGCCGATGTTTTAGCTCATCCCCATTGTTCAGGAAAAGCCGCAACTTTCACATCTCCCTTAAAATTGTTTGACTATTTCGCCTCTGGAACTCCCATCGTTGCCACAGAAATTCCATCATTAACTGAGTTTCAAAATACCCAAGCCATAGCTGCTTGGTGCGAACCAGATAACCCCAACAAATTCGCTGAAAGTTTGAAGCGAGTCTTAGAAACTCATCCCCGAAAAATAGAAGGATATCCAGATAGCATCGAATTTGTCAAACAATTTTCTTGGGAAAATCGAGCCGCAAAAATCCTAACTTACGTCGATAAATCCCTACTTCCCCCGCTAGAAAAAACCACATAAACTCCTCATTCCTCTCCGCGCCTCTGCGCCTCTGCGTGAAAAAATTCTTATTTCAAAATAACAAATAACCATGAAAACAGTAGGAATGATTAGCAGCTATCGAGGGTTAGAAACTAGAGCCGATTGGCTTTGGCAACAAACCCCCCATCAATTTGGAACTTGGGGCAATATGCAAATGCAACCAATAGCAGCAAAACCTGATTTTCTGCTAATGTATCAATTTGATTTTCCCCAACCAGCCCCGCAACAATCTTGGTTAGATAGTTTACGCAAACGCCAGCAAAAATCAGTTGTCAATGTAGATTCTCTACTGCGTGGTGTTCCCAAAGAACGGATTATTTATCTACTAAGAGAACCACCTTTAGATGAAGTTGTAGAAATAACTAAACGGAATTATCAAGAAGCCGAAAAATATTGCGGTTACATTTCTGGCCCTGATGATTTTGCTCCTACTCCCGATTATATGCCCGCTATTTGGTACCACTCAAATACATTTCAAGATTTGAATGAAATGCCACCTCCCCAAAAAGTTGCGCCATGTAGTTGGATTACTTCAGGAATTAACCGCACAGCCAACCATCGCCAACGTTTAGATTTTTTGCAATCCCTACAATCTAGTGGAATTAAGTTTGATTTGTATGGGCGCAATTTACCAGAATGGTCGAAAAAGTCGGGAGAATTGGGTAATAAGTGGTATGGCATGGCTCCATACTATTACAATTTAGCAATTGAAAACTATGCTGATAATAATTGGTATGTGAGTGAGAAACTTTGGGATAGTTTACTTGCTTGGTGTTTGCCAATTTATTATGGCGGCCCGGCTGCTGATAAATTGTTGCCACCTGGTAGTTTTTTAAGATTGCCTAGTTTAGATGAAAAAGGCATTGCTTACATTCAAGAAGTGACAGCAACACCTGATTTTTGGTATCAGGCTAAAGATGCGATCGCTGAAGCACGTCAAATCATCTTACACAAACTAAATCTGCTTAACTGGTTGTCAGACTTTGTTGTTAAACACTCATAAATTATGAATGGTATTTGTACCCTAGCCAATGATTATGTTTTCGATCAACTGGTGGCTTTACTCAACAGTATTGATGTAATTTTGGGTAAAGAAACTCCAGTTTGTATATATCCTTTTGACGATCGCACACAGCGAATTGCTGAGGAAATAGCTAATCGCCCCAATGTATCTATTTACGATAACCAAGAATCAATCGATCGCTGGGATCAATTTATGCTCTCAGCAGCACCAGAACGATTAAATCGCAGTAAATTCCGCCTTTATGGCGCTCATCGTCGTTTTTGCGCCTTTGATGGGCCTTTCGATAAATTTATTTATTTAGATGCAGACACCTTGGTGATGGATTCACTTGATTCGGTGTTTGAAAAGCTAGATACTCATGATTTTGTGGTCTATGATTTCCAATTCAAAGACGTTAGTAAAATCTACAATGTTAAGTCTCCCAAATTGCTAGAAGTTTTTGAACAACAACGTATTGATTCAGAAATATTTTGTTCGGGATTTTATGGTTCAAAACGGGGAATATTTGATGCAGAGCAAAGGAATTGGCTGATATCCAATTTAAAAAACGGGGAAGCAGAGATTTTATATGAAGGTGCTGGCGAACAACCACTGCTAAATTACATGGTGATGAGGTCTAAACTTTCTAGTTATAACTTTGCTCGCGAATTACCAGATAATCTCAAAACCGGATGTTCTGCAACCTCAAAACACTTTGAAGAACGAGAAAATATTTTATATGACAAAGGCAATCGGCTAACTTACATTCATTATATTGGTATTCCTCCGAATCTCACCCAAGCGGTCTGTGCTGGAGAAAATATTGACTTTGCCTATCGAGATTTATTTCTGCATTATCGTTATTTACACCAACCGGAAAAGCGTCCAGTATTTACAACTCCTCCGAAGAATTATAATGACGCTCCGACACCAAATTTATTCACAAGAGCTTTGCGAAAACTTAAGTTAATCAAGCAAGGATAATTTATGAGCAGGGGAATTTATATTGTTGCTAACGACCGGGTAATCGATAATGCGATCGCCCTACTCAATAGTATTCGTTACTATGACCCAGAAGTAACAGTTTATCTCATACCTTTTAATGAAAATTATCACAAGGTAGCAGAACAACTTGCTACTTTACACAACGTGCAAATTTTCCCAGATTTAGATTTAATTGATAAATTTACTCAACGCATCGGCGAAATTTTCGATCGAGATTTTCTCGCCTTACCCAACAAAATGCGTAAACTCGTAGCCTGGTTTGGCCCTTTGGATGAGTTTATTTATATTGATACCGATATTGTCGTTTTTGAAAAAATTGCTGACAATTTAGACAAACTTGCAGAAGTCGATTTCTTCTGTTGTGATTACCATTATGCCAATGACAAGCTGCGAAATATTTTTTCGCCATTGGTGAAAGAACAGCAAATCTTTTCAGATGCTCAACTTGAAGATGTTTTCAACAGCGGTTTTTGGGCTTCTAAAAAAGGAACAATCACCGAAGAACAAATGGATGAAACTTTGCGCGAATGTGCAGCGCATCGGGAATATTTTGATTTTTCCGAAGGAGTTACAGACCAACCAATTTTAAATTTTTTAGTTCTTAAGCTGATTGACAAACGTGGTAATCTCGTCAAAATTCCTGGAGGTGGCCCTGGTAGTTGGGCGGGTTCGCGAAATTTCCAACAGCAAGATTACGCGCTATATGACCGGGGACAACGACTAAAATATCTGCATTGGGCTGGGACACGGATTAAAGCTGGTAGTCCTTATTGGGAATTGTGGGAACACTATCGCTATCTTCACGAAGGTAAATTTGCCTTTATTCCAAAATTAACTCGCCGTTTATTTCCCTTTGTCGCTACTCGCACTTAATATTAGGAGTACCCCAATGATTGATGGTATTTATACATTAGCAAACGATGTAGTATACGACCAACTAGTTGCTTTGCTCAACAGTATCGAAGCGAATGCAGGTAAAAAAATTCCTGTTTGTGTAATTCCATATAATGAGCGACTAGACAAAGTAAAGGCAGAAATAGCAACTAGAGATAATGTCACCTTGTTTGAAGATTATGCTTCAATAACTCGCTGGGAAGAATTTGGTACTCGTATCTGGAAAGCTCATCCCAGAGCATTAAAACTCTGGAGAGAATATGGCTTAGCTGAGAATTTTCGTATAGAAAGACATAGAAAACTTTGTTGTCTAGATGGGCCATTTGACAAGTTTATCTTCTTTGATGGAGATACCTTGTTGATGAAACCATTAGATGATGTTTATGAAAAGTTAGATCGATATGATTGGATTACGAATGATTTTCAATATAAATCAGAGTTGAAGTATATTTTTGATTGGACAGAAGATAAACTCCAACAAATTTTTCCCCAAGAAAATATTAGCGATCGCATTTTTTGTTCTGGTTGGTTTGCTTCTAAAAAGAATATTTTTGATGACGCTACTTTAGCAAATCTTTTAGAAAGTTTAGAAGCCGGTGAAGCTGATGCCTTAGCATGGGCAGATTCCGACCAAACAGTTCTTAATTATTTAGTTTTAAAAAGTGGAATTTCTTACTACAACTACGCCAATTATGAAGGCGCTACGGGTTGTCATTGGGCTTCTAAATTTAATGTTGTAGATAATATTCTTTACGCCCAAGAAACACCCATAACATATCTCCACTATATGAGTGTATCTTCATCAGATTTTACCCGGCTTTGTGCAGGTGAAGATGTTGATATTCCCTACCGCGATGTTTTCTTACACTATCGCTATTTAAAATCCCCTGAAAAACGCCCTCAAACCTTTACTCGCCCCAGCCAATTCACACTTCTACAAAAATCTACCACCAGTTTTATTCAGCAAAAAATCAACAATTTTAAGTTAAATTATCGGAATTTCAAAGATAGAATTACTAAGTAGGAGTGACTGGGGATTAGGGATTGGGTAATGTGAGTGTGGGAGGAGTGGAAAGCTTTTTTGGCGTTGCTGATTTAAAATATGAATTTACCTCACGCAGAGCCGCAGAGTCGCAGAGAGTAAGAGTTGAGAAGAGTTGATTTTTGAATTTCATATTCAGATTCAGCAACGCCGCTTTTTTTATAATCTTCCCACACTCCCCTATCCTCACTTTTATCTGTAATAAAAATCAAAATTGCTCAAAGTAGCAAGTCTGAGGCGCAAAGAACGATAGTAATAGCCGATAGTTCTATCTAGTTTCATTGCAACCTTTTTGACGAATGAACGCTTGGGAAATTCAATTGCTTCATGCTCTTGAAAATATATCAAACTTGCTTCTGGATTTGCTTGCCCTTTTCTAATTTTTTGTTTTTCTACCCAATCTTTAAAATAAACAATATCCTCCATAGCATCCCATCTAACTGCTAATCCTGTTTTAGCAGCAGCCAATCCTATTGCATAACCTACAGCACAAGTAAAACCATTTAACTCACAATAATATGCAATGGTTTCCCAGTGCTTGAGAAATTCGATTTCACGTCCATTTTGTAGTGTGACTGCAAATAAAACTTCCATCACAAACTGGGTATTATTATCTTCTAAATTCAAATCCAGTTTTTGTGCCAGTTTGTGAATAATTTCTAAGTCTCTAATTCTTTTTGGCTTGTGCAAGTCATTGACTGAATCAACGTAAATTTTATTATGTTTGGCAATACTGGCACAACTTCTTGCTGTGATTCCAGGAAGAAATTTGAGATTTGGTGTTACTTTATCCAATATTCGGAGATCTACATCAACAAAAATGCAGGTATGAAATAGCGATAATGCTTTGGCAATTACAAATCTTTTATCGTGATAACAACCAATGCTTTGTTGTTGATGGGGAAAAGCTAAAACATGAGAATATTTATTAAATTTGTGTGGCTTATCTGTTAGAATTACAAACTTTGTTCCAGGTGAATGCTTTTCAATATCTTCAGCTAATAGGAAAGCATGAGAGCGATATCTCTCACCCAAGGCTAAGGTACAAAAACAGAAATCTTTATCTTCTTGAGTCATAGTTTATGAAAAATATTTGCTAAATAGATAATTTTTCCACAAAACTTTTATGCTCTGGTGTAGATAATCCCTGCTGCAAAACGGCTAAAACTTTAGCTAAATCTCGTGCTAATAATGCTGATTTAGCTAACCATAAACCTGGAAAAACTTGGGAGCAAAATATCTCATCTGTATTTGGTTCAAGTTGAATATACTCACCTTCTTGTAACTTAAACCAATCAAATTGACGGTCATAAACTCGCCATACCAAATATTCTTGGACTCCATTGCGACGATAAACTTTTAGTTTTTGATGTAAATCATAGGAAGCACTAGAAGCAGCAATTTCTACTATTAATTCTGGCGCTCCTTCGACATAATCATCTTTACTAATCGTCGATCGCCCTCCTTGTTGTATTCTCAATATTGCATCTGGCTGCGGTTCATTATCAGCATCGAGCCGCACAGTTGTGTTATCGAGTGTTTCTACCCCTGGTGTAGCGGCTTCGTAACTGCCTAACCAAGTCATAATGTGGCTGTGGGGTTTGCCGTGTTTATTCGCTCGTACAGGAGATGCTATATAAACAATTCTTTCAATCAATTCCGCCTTTTTGACGTTAGGCATTGCTTCATAGCGTCGCTCAAATTCACGACGAGTCAGCTTGTCACCATTTTCTAAAGGCGGAATTGTTGACACTTGGGCACTTGTGTCAGTAAATGTCATAATTTTCTAGAATGATGGCTAATTACTGACATGGTAATACAAATGAATTTGTATTTCAGTCTTCTAAATCATCCCTAAGTATCTAAATCTAGAGATTGCATTCCTTTAGTTTGGGCAAAGGTGAGCATACTTCCCAACTGCAACCATACTAATAAACAAGTCAGCAGACTAATTGGTAAACCAACTCCTAAAGCTAACAAGGAGGGAAAACCAAATATTTCTAAGCCTGAAGACATAAATAAACAAACACCAGCAGTTATTCCGAGAAATGGCACAAATAATTGTTTTAATGAGGAACTTGGCTTAGTATTTTCTGTGCGATCGCTTGCCCATTTCTGCACAATTACTTTCAAAGTTCCAGATAATGCGATACCAGATGTTAAGGCTGTGAGAAAGCCTACAAGTAACAGAAAATAAGGTGGTTGCAAGGGGAAATAGTACATGGAAACTCCTGGTTATAAAAAGAAGAATTCTGAATTCAAGAATCAGAATCAATTAATGGGGGACTCAAACTCAGTTATTCTCTGATGAAGAAGTAAACTACATCAGCGAGTAATAATACAGAAATCATTCTGAATTGTGAATTCTGACTCTTGAATTCTGAACCGGCTGGTTTCCAACAAAAGACCCAAGAAATGTAGCTTTTGGTAAAATCGCAGCTGCACCTTCTCTGGATAATTCTGTTAAAATGCCGATCGCTACATTGAATATACGATTCGGTTTTAAGTCGTCTTTAACCAGGTTCCACAGGCGTTGGACTTCTTCGGTGTGCAAGCGGTCATCTTCTGTCAGAGCAAGCACCAATTGTCGCCGCAGAAATTTGCCTTCTTCGGACACCAAATATTGAAATCCCATTTGGGCTGTGGGTACGACATCAAAATTACCATCAGTACGAGCGATCGCAATTAAATTTTCTAACCGCTGCCACTGGAATTTACCATCTTTAAATAGCACGTTCAATAGTCGTCGCCGTAATGCTGGCGATTCTCCTGTCAACAATCGCCGTGCTATGTATGGATAACCCACCTCAACAATTTTAAAATTCGGGTTGAGGCTCAAGGCAATACCTTCTTGAGTCACCAGGGAACGAATAATCAAAGCAAACTTCGCCGGAACTCGGAAAGGATATTCATACATCAGTTCCGAAAATTCATCGGTGATGGTTTTGAAGTTAAAATCGCTGACGTTTTTACCGATGGCGTTTCCCAATACCGCTTCTAATGCAGGTACAATTGGGCAAATATTTGTGTCTGGAGTCAAAAACCCCAATTTTACAAAGTCTTCGGCTAAATCAGTGTAGTCTTTATTCACCAAATCCACTAGTGCATCTACTAGCGTTTCTTTGGTGGTTTCTTCTAACTGATCCATCATCCCAAAGTCTATGTAAGCCATGCGACCATCGGGCATAGCAAACAAGTTACCTGGATGGGGGTCTGCATGGAAGAAGCCGTGTTCTAACAATTGTTGCAAACCTGAGGTAACGCCGATTTGAATAATGGCTTCTGGATCTAAACCTGCTTCCCGGATGCGTTGGGTATCTGTTAGCTTGAAGCCGTTAATCCATTCCAGGGTTAAAACGTGGGTATTGGTGTAACGCCAGAAAATGCTGGGAACTTTCACTTGGGGGTCGTTGTGGAAGTTGCTGGCAAATTTTTCGGCGTTGCGACCTTCATTAATATAGTCAATTTCTTCAAATAACTTGGTGCCAAACTCGTCCACAATTAAAGTCAGGTCGTGACCGAGATTTAGAGGTAACCAAGGGGCTAGCCAACCCGCCGCCCAGCGCATCAAATATAAATCGCGTGTGAGAACCGGGCGTAAGTTGGGGCGTTGCACTTTGACTGCGACTTCTTCCCCAGTAATCAAACGACCGCGATATACTTGACCCAAGCTAGCCGCAGCTACCGGCGTCGCTGACAGTTCGCTAAAACTTTCGTGAATCGGGCGGTCTAGTTCGGTTTCGATAATTTGGTAAGCGATCGCATTATCGAATGGTGGTAGCTGGTCTTGCAACTTCACCAGTTCTTCTAAAAAATCTTTGCGTATCAGGTCTGGTCTAGTGGAAAGGGCTTGACCAACTTTAATAAATGTCGGCCCCAGACCTGTGAGCAGTTTCCGCAGCTGGATAGCTCGTTTTAGCTTGTTCTGCTCAACTTTATCTCCCCATTCGTCCAACTTTATACTAAGTATAAATCCTGCAAAAGACCAGAGAATTTTCAGCAATCGCCCCCAAGCTTCCCAGGGACGGTAACGGTAGTAGCGAGCGATCGCTTCTGGATTGTAGCCTTTTAGCTGAGCAGGTTGATACTGACCCACGGCTTTATTTGCCTCTTCAACTGTTGAAATTTACACTTTGGCTGCTTTTCCTCCTGACCTGCAAATTAACTGCACGTACAGGATAGGGATAGTCTTTTATCTAAAACAATCGGAACTTCATCCTTTTCGGATACTGTTCGAGGCAAATTTAGCCTACTATTGCTGCTTAGATTTGTTTATCATTTTCTTAATTATACTTTATAAAACTACAACTACTTATCCATCTCTCAGATGATTTTATCTTTTCTTAACTATTGTTTATAAAAATATAAATATCTATCTATATATACAAATTCGATAGCGATCCCAAGACTTAGTAACTATATTTACTATCAGTTACAGATGAC
Organism: Nostoc sp. ATCC 43529; assembly: GCA_003326205.1. GTDB lineage: Bacteria > Cyanobacteriota > Cyanobacteriia > Cyanobacteriales > Nostocaceae > Nostoc. Next base: position 33,126 of record LWTK01000049.1, on the reverse strand, counting down.
CACAGTACTATTACAGTCTAGGATTTCATGGTTTTAAAACTCAGGCAGCTTCAGCCAAGCTTTTAGCTTTCGCTGAATACTTTTACGATGATGGTTTTCTAAAACACTCATCCACAATGAAATTGATAAAACAGCGCCACAAATTACTGCGGTAGTTAGAATTACACTCCATTCTGAAGTTATTCCTAACAGCAACAGACTTTTCTTCCCTAACCAAGACAGGCCCAAACAGGATACCAGGACGCTAGCCCATAAACCAACTACCTGGCGTAAATAAATGCCAAAGTTGAGATGCAAACGCACCATTGGTCTGTAGACTCCATACCAATTGTTTGTTAGTATCTGTGCGAACATTGTTGCTATTGCTACCCCAAGTAACCCCAGAGGTTTAATCAAAATCCATGTAAATATTAAGTTAAGAACACCGGAAGTTAAAGACCAAGGAGCATACTTTTCATCCTCTGTGGCTCGCGAACTTGCGATCAAAATTACATGTTGCGTTTCTAGAGTTACGATAATACAAAAAATCAACAAGACATCAAGACCAACAAAGTTACCCTGACCTAACCACAATTTGATAAAATCTCCACCTGCTACAATCAAAAATGCAACTCCCGTTGCCACAATGGACAATCCTATGCGTGCATTCCGTAAAGTCATTCGGTGAATATCTGCTAAATTTCCGGCTTGCCATGCTTGACTAATAAAAACTGCCGAAGAACCTGCAAAAGCAGTAGCAGCTTGAGAAATATTGGCTATCAAATTATAGGTAGCTTGATAACTGGGAATATATTGAGAACCCTTAAATAGAGCAATAAAATAAGTATCGGTGCGTAAAATTAAAAATGCTCCTAAATCAGTTAACCACCAATATAAAGAAGGCTTAAATAGTGCCTTAGCATATTGAATATTCCAATTGCCCTGAAAAAGTAATAAATTCGGAAAACGCCAGCGAATAATTGTGATAAATATTAGCCGCTGCATTAAACCAGCAACTACAGAAATTGTCGCCAATGCTAATAATCCACCCCCTAACGTGACTGCAACCATGTTGCTAAATATAATTAAAAAATAGCTTAAAACCGCAATCAAACCATCCCAACCAACATATCCCATACCTGCCAATAAGCAGTCAAAGTAAGATAACCAAACTGCGATCGCGTAACCAGCACACATCAAAGTCCAAGCCCAAAGTACTTGTTCTTGAGAAATTTCATGTAACTCAATTTGACTGATTAAACCATAACCCAAAACCCACGCTATCAAAAAAACAGCTACTGCCAACCATTGTAAAATTAACCGACCTGTAACTACTAAATCTCCAATATGTTGCTGAGTCTCATCTGTTAATTCTACTTCTGGATCGAAGCCACTTTTTCCTTTCGCCAAAGCTATATGCCGCGTCAAAGTTGGCGTAATTCCTAAAGACAACAACCATAAAAAAGATTGGCTATTACCTAATAAATACCATAGCCCTAATTCCTCTTTTCCCATAAATCGAAAAAGAGTCGGAGTCAAAATTAAGCCTGAGCAAATTATCGACACCCGACTTAGCCAAGAAACACTCACTGCAAAAGCAATTCGCCGAGAAATTGACATAATAATTATGAATTATGAGTTATGAGTTATGAATTATGAATTTAGAATTCATAATTTTAAATATTTTTATAGTGAGTTTTACCTGATTGAATAATTGTTTGTAAAATGACATTACGGTAAGATAATGCAATAGTATCCCAGCTAAAACGCGAAGCATTTATAACTGCTTTTTGCAGCCAATCTCCACTCAAGACTTTGGCAATAGCAGCAGCATAATTTTCTATATCTGTGACATCGCACAGAATTCCAGCATCTCCAACCATATAGCGACGCATTTCATCGTCTGTGGTAACTATTGGTAAACCGCTAGCCATTGCTTCTAAATAAGAAAGCGCACATGGTTCATTAATCGAAGGTAAAGTGAATGCATCGACACTTCGATAAACTTTGGGCATTTGATGACTAGGAAAGATTTTGATAGCAAAGCGATCGCTTCCCAACAACCGATCGCCTAAAGATTGAAAGTATGCTCGATCTATGCCATCTCCACAAATGAGAAGACTAACTTTTGGTAACGATGCCACAGCTTTGATTGCAAGTTCAACTCGTTTGTGACTGTGACGATTGAGAGAAGCTACACACAAAACTAGAGGTTTGTTTAAACCCAAGTCTAGATGTTCTCCTTGTGGTGTAAAGCGGTTATTATCGACACCGTTAGGAATAATGGTAGTAGGTTGAGAAGGTCGTAAAGTTCGTACAAAATTAGCCATAGCTTCCGAAAAAACTACGAGATGATCGGGACGAAATTGCAAATTACGTGCAAGTACTCGCCCTTGGGCCAACAATCCAGTATGTTCGGTATAAATCATCGGTGTACCAATCAGGCTACGGACAAAAGCTGCCATCGCTAAGCCTCCGTAATCATTGCAGGGAAAAATTAGGTCGGCAGGGTGTGTGAGTAGCCGAAACGCACAAGGTAAAAAGCTTGTCAAGTGTTCGATCGCAATATCAGAATGGGTAAAAAAACGTTTCAATAGAGAAGCGATCGCTAAATTATTCAGAATCTCACGCGCCTTTGTGCGATCGATACCACCAGCTGGATAGTAAAACTGACTACAGCGATCGCCTGCCAATAATTCCACATCAAAGTACCTGCCCAGGCGTGAGGCAAGTTCTATAGCAAAAATCTCCGAGCCACCACTCCAGTTAACTCCCGCACTCGGATGCACTAAAACCACTCGATAGGATCGTTGATGTCGTGCTGTCATCTGAGCGTGATTATCAGTATCAATCGAGCGCTGAATCATAAGAAATTTATTTAAATACACAGTTATATCTGCTCCCCACTCCTGAAATTCAGATTTGGCCGATCCCAATTCCAAGTAGCAACTGCAAACAGAGTCCACCAATAGAAAAAGAAGGTTGTGTGGCTCCAAATATTCTCAGTAATCATACCGACAGCCACAGCTGCAAGAATAGCTAACAATACCCGACACAAATCTCGCTGAGGTTTAGTAGAAGAAGTGCGCCGAACTAACTCAATTAAATGTGTAGCTTGGATACTAAGAAACAATAGAAAAGCTAAAAGCCCAAAGATTCCACCTTCTACTAAGGCTCGGATATAATCATTGTGGGCGTAGTTATTGTAAATAGTTAAATAGCGGCTAGTTGCTAGACCATAACCCAAAATAGGCGACTGCCCCCAAGCCTGTATGAGTAAAGACCACTGAGCAAGCCGCCAGTTAAAACTATTACCGTCTCCGTGCGACAACAAAATTGCCCGCGATATATCTAAATCTGGATTTAACAACGGTGTTTGAGTTAAAGAGGCGAGGCGTTGTTGTCCAAATTCAGTGCTGCCAAATAAGCCTATAACTACTGCAAATAAAAATGCTCCGCCAATCAAATTAATCAGACTCAATCTTGGCGCAATCAAAACCAGAATGAAAATACCCAGCATTATCAAGCTAAACAAAGTTTTAGTACTCACATAGAAAAAGCCGAGTACAACAAGCAGTATTAGCCAAGGCCAACGGCGCTGGGACTGATTAAGTTTCCAGTAAGTCAAACCAATGAACAGCAACAAAAAAGTTGCAAAGGTATTAGCCAGACCAAGTGTGCCATTAATTCGGGAAATCTCTCCAGAGATTGGGTCTTTGGTAGCTTGGAGTATGCCTGGTAGTATCGAAACAGGAACAACCATCTGCATTGTTGCTGCCGTCAAAGGTAAGATGAGAGCGAAAAATAATGCAGAAATAATCTTTTGTGGATGGAGTCGGTCTTGCAGTTGCATTACTAGCAAGTAGACCATTAGGGAAGAAAAAAGGCGCACCCACTCACGGATACTATCTACGAAAGCGCCAGCATCTAAATCCTGTTCTCCCAAAGGTATGAGTATGACTCCCAAGGCTTGGAGAGCTACCCAGCCTGCAAAAAACCACCAAAACTTATCAGTACGTACTGTCCGACCAGTTAGTAATGTGACTACCACATAAAGTAAAGTTAGGACATCCACACCAATTGCGAATAGAGAAGGGATTTGTCGAGCAGAAAAAGGATCGAGCGCACTACGCAAGATTAATAATCCGAGTACGGTTTGCTCGAAGCTGGCAAAGAACAAAAAAACTACTGCGATCGCGCCCACCATCAACCCCAGATAAACAGGCATAAATGCTGTGAGTAATCCAATTCCCACACCTGCCAACCCAATCTTCGGTATCAAGGAGCGTTGACTCGTCAACATCTTCATAACATTTCAATAGGACTATCATTTGATTCATGAATTGGCCTGTGTAAGTAGGCGAGAGGCAAGAGGCAAAAGGCAATAGGCAAAAGGCAAAAGGCAATAGGCAATGGGGTTATGGAAGAATCAACTGTACGGAATTCCGTTCAAAAATCAAATAGGATTTCTATATCCCATATCCATATATAGATAAAGGTATAGGCGTACAGCTTATGCTCTTACAGCCGATTCATAACAGTTGCTAGGTACTTGGGACATAAACCGCTCGTAAAATTCAGATACAAACAGACTTTCTTTGCCTATTGCCTATTGCCTATTACCTTTTGCTTTTTGCCTTTTGCCTTTTGCCTTTTGCCTATTACCTTTTGCCTATTGCCTATTGCCTGTTCCTCGAACCGTTTCCAGAATTGACGGTATCTCTTGCAGGAGTTGAATGTTTCACAGGACGCGATAAATAGCGGTAAGACTTGTCAGTTTGAACTGCCATCCCATTGACTACTACTCCAAGAATTGGTATTCGATTTTGTGTAAGTTCTGATACTGCTTTTTTCAGAAAATCTTTGATAGTAAAACTGGGACGTGTAATTAGCACAACGCCATTAGTATAGCGACCCAAGGTAGCTGCGTCAGCGCTGACACTTAGAGGTGGAGTATCTATGATTACGAAATCATAATTTTCTGTAGCATCTGCGATCAACGACTTCATCGCCTCAGACTCTAGTAGCTGTGAGGGTCTTGGGTGTGATTCGCCAGAAGTCAGCAGCGAAAGGTTTTCAATATCTTCAATTTGCACGGCATTTAATAGCGATCGCTGTTTGGCGATCGCATCGCTAAGTCCGGGTTTGGCAGGTAAGTTAAACAGCTTGTGCTGCATCGGACGATGTAAGTCGGCATCTATAATTAAGGTTCGCCGAGATAACATCGCACAAACAGCCGCTAGATGGGATACAACTACTGATTTCCCTTCCCCAGATTTAGTACTACTAATCACAATGCTCCGCAACTTTTTAGAACTGCGAAACTCTAACGTCTTGAGCAACATCCGATAAGGTTCAACCAAAGCAATATCGTCTAAAAATCCTTCTGCTGCTTCCAGGCTGAGTGCTGTGGTAGGCAGAGATGGTAATGTTCCTAACATGGGAATTTTTGTCAGTATTTCTTCGGCTTCGGAAGTATCGTGTATGGTGTTATCCGTGGCTTCTAAAAGCAATACCACACCAACAGCACAGACACTTCCCACCACAATAGCTAGTGCCAATACCAAAGCAGGTTTGGGGAAACTGGGAGAAGTTGGTGGTTTAGCCTCTTCAATAATTCGGATATTGCCAACTAATTGGGCTTCCGCAATCCGCGCTTCTTCGAGTTTGCTTTGCAACAACTTTAAAGATGCTGCTGCTTCTTCTTGTTGGCGAGTAAGTACAGTCAGAGGTTGTTGTTGAATTGGTAGTTGTGCTAAACGAGCCTGGAGATTAGCTTTTAAAGACTGAACAACTTTGAGCTTATTTTCCAATGCCAAGCTTTCAATGTGATTGCCAATCAGTTGAGAAGTTAGATCCTGACTCAGAGGATCGGATGCGACATGATTGGGAGAAATAGCTCGATCTCCAGGCGCAAGACTAGCTAATTCCCGATTGTACAAAGCATTGAGAGCTTGCTGTTGTTGTAGGAGCAATATCAAACTTGGATGGTTCTCTGTGAAGCGCAGACGTGTAGTAGCTATCTGGGTTTGTAAATCTGCCAACTTGGTGCGTAACTTCTGGAGTTGTTCATCTTGACCGCCCCGTATGGATGCATAAGCATTGCCGAGGCTTTTAGTAGTAGTAATTTCCCGTAGGGATGCATCACGCGATCGCGTTTCTTGGAGTTGAGCAAATAAAGCCCCCTCTTGGTCTTCTAGGGTGGCTAAACTATCCACTAAACTTTTACTTTGGTCAGCAAAAGATATTAAACCAGTAGCTTGTTTATATTTGTTTTCCACAACCTCCGCTTGTTGCAGCCTCTGACGAGCCAAAGGAACCTCCTTTTCCAAAAATTTCCTGACATTTGCAGCTTCTTTGCGGATTTGTTCGGCACTTTCCTCAACCATTGTTTGAGAAACAGCATTGACGAGTTTAGCAGCCAGAATTGGGTCTTGGGTTTGATAGCTAATAACCAAGATATTCGTCGCTGGAACAATTTTGACTCGCAAACCTTTACTGAATTTTTTAGTTGTCAACTTGTTTTGAGGAACAGGAAAAACCTTAGCCAGCGATCGCTCCAAGATAGGCACTGATTTGACTAATTCTGCCTGCTCAGCCAACGGGCTAGGGCCGCCAGGTACACCAGCAGGTAATTGTGTAAGGTCGCGCCCCAACTCAGAAACACTCACCCGTCTGTCATCCAATATCAATTGTGCTGATGCTCGATATAAACTTGGAGCAAAAACTAAGTAAGCTACTGCTCCCCCAATTACAGCAGCAAACGTCGCCAAAGCCGGCCAACTTCGCCGCTTCAAGACCACTACTAAAGATGAAATACTTTTCTCCATTACATATACCTTTGTCTAATTGGGCATTGGGCATGGGAAAAGAGAAGGCAGAAGTTCTTTAATTTTGAATTTTGAATTTTGAATTTTGAATTCATTTGTCTCCCCGTCCCCGCGTCAAAGTATCAGTTATCACCCGGCTTGACAGATTACTAGGCTCCGATACCCCTACTGGATCGGGCGAATTCAGAATTGTTGTGTATAGTTTTAAGGTTTCAGAAGTAATGCAATCCCAACCATAGTTAAGCTGCACATGTCTTTGTGCATTTTTAGCCATTACCGCCATTTCAGCCAGATGATTAATTGCCCAGTTGAGGGAATGTACACAAGAGTCTAGGTTTCCAGCTCTAAAAAGTATGCCGCGATTATCATTAATCAATTGCTGGTGGGGTGGAATGTTACTTGCCAGGACTGGTATACCTTCGCGCATTGCTTCTAACATTGCTAAAGGCAGTCCCTCGACATCAGAAGGAAGGACGAATAACCCCGCCCCGCGTACAATTTCCCAAAGACGAGTTCTTTGGAGTTCGCCTGCAAAAATAATATCTCGATGATTAGCAACCTTTTCTAATAGCTTGGCACTGAAGGATCTGGTATCGCTGACACCTCCAGCCAAAACCAGTTTCCATCCATTTGGTTTCAATGCACAAAAAGCATCGATGAGCAAGTCAGGACGCTTTTCTGGTACGAGTCTGCCTAAAAAGAGAATGTAGCGTCCTGGTGTCAAACCCAAAGAGGTAGCGTAGGGAAATTTGGGGTCTGAGGTACCGTAGCTAGCGGGAGCGCTGGGGATGTAGACTGTCTCTCGATTATAGGTTTCCAGGAAGTAGGATTTGAGGTCTTTTGACACCACAACTAGACCTTGGGCAAAACGCACAGCTGCTTTTTCGCCTAAAAGAATTAGGTTACTGGATAAATTACCCCACTTGGCGCGTTGCCAGTCTAAGCCGTGACAGGTAACTACAACCTTTGTAGAGTTAGCAATTCTGGGTAAACAACTAAATAGAGATGGGCCTAGAGCTTGAAAATGAACAATATCATATTGCTGACCACATGCAGCGATCGCTCCTAGTGCCGAGGTAATAAAAGCATCAACCCCACGCAAACCCCAACTGGGTAAGGAAATGACTCGAACACCCCAAAAATCATAATGGTTAAACCAAGGATAATTGATATTAGAAGATCGAGCGAATAAATCAACACAATGTCCTTGTTCGATTATGCGAGGATACACTTCTGCACAATAATGCTCAATTCCTCCTTGTTTGGGAGGTAAACCTTTCACACCAATGACGGCTATTTTCATGGCAATAGTTATTTTCTGAAAAATGTTTGTTCAAGTCATAACAATTTGAAAACTAATTGCAATGTGTTGCAACATCTGGATTGCTAAAACCCAAATACACCAAGGCGATCCCCAATCCAAAATCCAAAATCACATCATCAACCAACTGAATGGCCTGCTAACTTCCAACGACTTAGCATTTTGCTATAGACATCCTCAATAACAGTGTGAGCGCTATAAGGTTGTGCAGTCGCCACACAGGATGCAGTTGGATAGTTTTCCGGATGTAGTATTACTTGCCGTAAGGCATCTGCCACACACTCTGGTGTACGCTGTTTACAAACAACACCATTATCAGCAGCTAATAATTTTGGGGTTTCACCACATATAGTGGTAACTACTGGTGTTCCGCTAGCCAGCGCTTCCAAAACTACCAAGGGTAAACCTTCGTAAGCGCTGCATAGAACAAAAACATTGCATATCCGATGTAACTTTGCCAGTTCTTCCATACCAATTGCCCCCAACATTGTCACCCGGTCAGATAATCTCAACCGAGCAATTTCCCCACGTATTTCTGCTGCTAACTCTCCATCACCTGCTATTAATAAATGAGTCTGCGGTTGATTTAAAACAGCGAATGCACGGACTAACAATAGCGGATCTTTTTGAGGATGCAAACGACCTGCAAATAGAATAAAACGTGTTTCTTCATCTAAACCCAATTTGATAGCTAATTCCCGCCGATAAGCTTGTCGTTGTAAATAACTTAAGGGATAGAAAATTTCGCCATCAAAGGAATTTTTGATGTATGCAACGCGATTTTGCCAGTCAGGATAACGCTGTTGATAAAATTGAATTGTATCAGTATTGCATGAAAGAATTTGGCTAAATTGGCGAAGTAATAAACTTTCTAAAGTGAAATATGCTGCGGGAAATCTTCGCCACAAAATCGCTTTTTTTTCACCCACAGCTTGCATCTGCGTGTGAATATCATTATGGATAAACAAAGTTTTTTCTCCCTGCCAATTCCAAGTTGCCAAGCTTGGTTCTAGACGATGAAAGTGCATAAAATCTGAGGACAAGGAACGTCCTAAAAGGGCTGCCGTATATTTGAGTGTGGTGGGAATCAGGCTTCTAACATTATCATTTTTCAAGGAAAATAAAGGTAAAAAACTAATTTCTCTACCTGCGATTTCTGCTGTTTGCCACTTTTGACTAGGCTGAAATTTATCATCTCCTGTTCCTACAAGCCGCACCTCAAATTCCCTGGGTGCGTATTTAATAAAGATTTTGATTAGCGTCTGAATTCCTCCGATACTACTGTTCCAAGGATTAAATTGATAAAAAATTGTTAGAATTGGTTTACGCATGAAGTCAACCCAACACAACTTGCATGGAAACACCCAGATATATTTCCATATTCAACAATGTGAATTAGAGCAGCAAAATAGCTGTCAAACCTTTGTACAATAACCTTCTTAGCTTATCCCCACAGATGTTTGAAGCTCGTAAAACATCAAATTTTCAAGAGGTTTCGCTTAACCCAATCGACTATGTTCCCTGTTAGGGTTGTCGAAAAAGATTTGTGGTCAGGTATCGCACGTTTTACAGCCAAAAAAGCTAATTTCTTGAGAAAATTCTCAATACAATATCTCAATTGACACTACATGTGCATTTTGAATTTACGAATTATTTCTAAATAAACCTTTGAGCTTTGATTCATCAAACTCACATTCAACAAAGACAGAGGTAATCTTTGTTGTATCTACATCAGAACTTTATTACCTCTTCAATTTGTTGTATTCCTAAAGATAGATACTGTGACTGGAAAATAAAATTGTATAGATGATAACTTGCAAAGAGAAATGTTGACTGTTGAGTGTAAAAAAAATATTGTCATGCATCTTAGTGCGATTTATTACATGACCGTCTATTTTGAAAATAGGGACTGGGAAAAGAACATTTCTTGGTATAGGACTCTTATTTGATTTTTGAAAAATACGTAGGGTGCGTTATGCCGTAGGCTAACGCACCGTCCAAAGGCTTTGGTGCCGTACTTAGATTTTTTCAGAAATCAAATCGCATTCCTATATAATTCAATACAATTGAGTTAAGTATTCTCTTTCCTTCTGTTCTTGGCGTCCTTCTCTAACGAGACGCTGCGCGATGGCGGTTAAACCTAAAATCTAAAATATTATTCGCTATTCGGTAATTAATAATTTTTCTAAAAACATTACGAATTACCAAATAGCTACTGCGAATTATACCTTTTTTGTTAACATGTGATGTTACTTAGATTTGGCCTCCAAATTTTCTAAGCGGCTTCTCAATTCCTGATTTTGTTGTTTGAGTTGGTCGAATTCTTCACGCAATTGGCGCAGTGTTTTTTCTGAACCAATATTATTTTGCACCTTGGAAATTTCTTCTTCAGCGTAGCGGCGGACACGACCATCAGATGTTTGGTCAGCTAGCGATCGCAAAATTCCAATTGCTTTGGATGTTTCCATTTGCCCTAATGCTGTGGCTACTGACACTTGCGTTAAAAAGAAGGTTTCTTTGGCTAGTTCTGTCAATCTTTCTAAAATTCGTTCTAAATTAACCGGACTTTGACCAACAGAAATCTGTCCTAAAGCGCGAATAGCAGCTAAACGCAAAGCTTGTGGTACGCCTAGTTTCGTGTATTCCATTAGCAGATTTAAAGCTGCTTCTGAGGTTTTGAATTCAGCTAAACCAACAATTGCACCACTCCTGACGACTTCATTCCAACCCGCCTTTTCTTCTAAAACTGATTTCAGCAGCTTTAATACCTTGTCTTCCTTGGGTTTTTCTTGCAAGTTCGCAGAAGCGATCGCTCCCACCGCGCGACAAGCTGCGGCTTCGACATAATAGCTGGGATCGCCTTTCTGTAGCAGATCTTTGACAGCCTTATAGCTTTCGTTGGTTTTGATTTGAGCAAGTGCTTCCACTACAGCACGTCGCACGTAAGCGTCTGGATCTTTCAACCCCACAACTAAGCCATCAAATGCTTGGTCTAAATTAATTTGCGTTAGTTGTTTCGCCACTTGTACCCGCACACCCCAGAATGGGTCATTTTTTAATGCCTTAGACAGTGCTTTGGTTGCTTCTAACCCACCTTTTTTTGCTAAGGCTTCTGCTGCATAGATACGGGAAATTGGGTCGGGATCGAATTCTAGCTGTGCTTTTAATTCTGGTAGTGCATACTCTAAAGATACTGTTTTTAGATAATTATTCCCAACATCAAAACTAATATATTGCGGCTTATTTTCGAGTGGAAAATAGAAACTTTGCTCGCGTTCATTCACACGCACTGTAAAAGTTTTGAGTTGTGAATTAGGAGTTTGGAGTTTGGAATTATTTTTAACTCCTAACTCCTCACTCCTAACTTTTTCTTGTTGGCTATAGCCAAAACCAATAGGAATTTTTAAATCAAACAAATCTTTAGTGCCATTTTTACCTTCACCTGCTTGGGTTTGAGTGACTGTAATTTTTGCTAAATTAGCATCTCCATCCCAAGAGTAAGCTATGTTAAATTCGGGATGACCGCCACGATAAACGTACTGGTCGAAGAGGAACAAAAGATTGCGTCCCGTTGCTTTTTCAATTGCTCTGAGTAAGTCTATTGTTTCTACAGTTTTGTGAGCATTATCTTGGACAAATGTTTGAATTGCTTGCCAAAACAAATCATCTCCCAATTGGGCGCGAATCATGTGATAGACACAAGATCCTTTTTCGTAGATGTGGCGATCGAAAAGTTCAATTGGTTCTCGGTAAACATTTGTGACCATCGGCCGACGATAGCGGCTGCTGTCTTCACTGAGGTAGCGACGAGCCTCCAATAAACGATAGTAAGCTGCTTCTTGGAGACTATATTCATGTTCTGTCCACATTACCTCAGAGTAGGAAGCCATACCTTCCTTAATCCAAGCATGAGACCAATGCTTAATCACTACCAAATCGCCAAACCACTGGTGCGCGAGTTCGTGGACGACTAAACCCTCAGTATTGCGATTATCTAAAGCTGCGCGTTCATCGAGCAAGCATTTATCTGTTAACAGAGTTGTGGAAGTGTTTTCCATTCCACCAAAGATAAAGTCATCGACGCAAACTTGGGCGTATTTAGGAAAAGGGTATGCATAACCATACTTTTGGCTCAAAAATTCAATCATCCGGGGAGTTTTGCCCATGCTGCGTTTAGCATCTTCCTCCCGTCCCTTTTCTACGTAGTAAGTGACTGGTTTTTCCTTCCAGTCATCGCGGATTTCCGCAAAATCACCTACTGCCAAAGTCATCAAATAATTGGGATGAACTTGTTGTTGTGACCAGTGGTAGATTTTGTAATCGCCATCTTCTGTGGTGTTAATCAGTTCGCCGTTGGAAATTGCCACTAGAGGGTTGGGGACACGAACGCGAATTTCCGAGGTCGAGAGTTGTCCTGGATAGTCAAAGCAGGGGAACCAAAAACGAGAGTCTTCGTCTTCTCCCTGAGTCCAGACTTGGGTGGGCTTGTTTGGGTAATGTTTGTCTGGTTGAATAAAGTAAATACCGCGTTGTGGTTTGGTCACCGAGTAGGCGATCGCAATCAGCAAGCGTTTACCAATTTGAGTGCCTTGAGAAAGTTGAATCGAAAGCTGTTCGCCATCGTAATCAAAATTTTGTGACACCTCGTCTACCTGCACAGACTCGATATTTAGGTTGACAGCATCCAAAGTCAAACGGTCAATGCCATTACGAATTGGCAATAGGCGAATGCTACAACTGCCCTGACAGCTTTGCCCAGGAATATCTAAGCTCAGATCGAGAAAAATATGCTCTACTTGCCCAGGACGGTCGGGGCTGTAGTGGGGTTTTGCTCCTGGTAACTCAAAAGGTTTGTGTCCATTATTATCTGTATCAAAATAAGACTGCGACATTGATGCTTACTGACCTTGTAATCCTGAAAAGTCTGGCTTGGCTGGATGTTGTTAAGCAAAATAGCGGTGTAGTAAATGTTTTCCCCAAATCAATAGGGCAATATCGGAGTGACGACTAATTTTCGGGATTGCGGGATTGAAATTAATCTCCCCGGAATTTCCAAATTAGCCTATCGATCCTTGGACTTTTGTCCATATCCCTCCGCATTCACTTTTCTTGATGTTTTGCACTTTTTTGCAATCAAGTCAAGAGTCTCTTGCACCTTGATAAATTTTCATTAAGTACAAATACTCCTAATTATTCTTATAACTTAGGATAGCTTGTCGGTGTTAATTGGGCTATTTTGTTTGAGATGAACAGGATATCATTTGCGAATTCGCTCCTCATCTGGTTTAAGTATTTTTGAGACTAATTTTAGACCGCTAATTTTAAGGATTATTAATTTTATCAGTAAATACCGACCGGAGTTAAGACTAAATGACAGAATCGCTTGATATAACGCAACTGGAATTGCGGCTCAAAAAAATATGAGAGGCTTAATTGCAAGATTCCTGACAACAAAGCTTTTTGTTACTTAAATCTAATCTAGCTTGAGCGATCGCTAATTCTTGCATTGTCACCTTGGATTCCTCAAAACTCTGCTATGTCTACTTCACAGCCCTCCACTCTTTGATTCAGCAAGATGTCACTAATGCATAGCTTGATATTCAGTTTTAAAGATTCAAGCATCTTCTAAGTTAAATTAAACCTTTACTCCCTCTATCACCCTTAGAGAGGACTGGGTAGGAACAATATTAATCAGCTGGAATTTTGATTTCTCCATCAGGATGCGATACTCTGCTTCTGTGCGTTCGCGCCCGCCCGGACAAAGCACTAACATCTGTAGATCGAGCATCTTGCTAAAAGAGCCTTGATTCCCGGATGGAATGACTTGCTCTACAAGTAAGAGTTTCCCATGCTTTGGCATTGCCTCGTAACAACACTTGAGGATAGCGATCGCTCTTTCATCATCCCAATCATGAATAACATACTTAAGTATGTAAGCATCCCCTCCTGCTGGCACAGATTCAAAAAAGTTACCTGCTATTAGTTGACAGCGGTCTAAAATTCCGGCTTGTTCAATGAGTGATTTTGCTCCTTTAATCGCCTCCGGTTGGTCAAATAAAATTCCCTTCATTTTGGGATAGGCTTTGAGGATGTCGGTTAATAACTTCCCATGTCCGCCACCAACATCTACCAAAGTTTGGACATCAGAAAAGTCATAATCTAAAACTATCCCTGGGTTTTGAAGGGTTGAACTACTAGTCATAGCCTGGTTAAAGTTTTTTCCGGCTTCTGGATTTTGAGCATAGTAATCCAAAAGATTCATCCCATACAAATGCTCAAAAGCACTCTTCCCAGTCTGTATGCTGTAAATTATTTCACCCCAAGCTCGATACTGTTCCTCACCATTCATAATTACTCTCGCCTTTAGGGAGCCAGGGACATCACCCCGTAAATAATTTCCCAGTGGTGTGAGCGTAAAAAAACTGGGTTCTGTTTCCGCAAAAACTCCCATACTCGCAAGTCCCCGTAAAAGGCGATAGAGGGAACCTTCGTGAGTTGAAGTTACACTTGCCAAATCCTCACAACTCCTAGAACCATCCTTTAACAAATCGGCTATCCCTAGCTTGGCGGCTGCATAAATTGACTGGAAGATCCAACTGCCATATCTCATTTGTAGTAAAACTATTTCTGGGGAAAAATCACTTGCAATTTGAGCCGTTATTGGTTGAGACATTACATTTAGCTAAAATTTTTGATAGTTTATATCCTATGAAATCATATATGTCAAAAGCAAAAATTTTCAGCAGATAAAAATTTAGCTTTATATTAAATAACCGCTACATATAAGATGAAACTTCACTGTTACTAATCTTGTTAAAATTCACGAGATAAAACCGCACTATTAAAATTATCCCCGAAATTGCCGTAGCCAGAATTAAACCATACCAATAACCAATCCCTCCCCAACCCAAAATCATTGTCATTAAATATCCTCCACCTAACCCAATACCCCAAAATATCAATATGTTAATTAGCATAGGTACGCGAGTATCTTGTAATCCAAGCAAAGCGCCGACTCCGATTATTTGAATACCGCAAGAAAGTTGGTAAATTGCTGCTAATTTCAGAAAAGAAATAGCTTGACTAATGGCCACAGCATTATCGGGATTATTAATGTC
This sequence comes from Nostoc sp. ATCC 43529, assembly GCA_003326205.1. Taxonomy (GTDB): domain Bacteria; phylum Cyanobacteriota; class Cyanobacteriia; order Cyanobacteriales; family Nostocaceae; genus Nostoc. The sequence continues at coordinate 17,878 of LWTK01000049.1, read as the reverse complement.
CAAATAAATGCCGGCAATTCGCTGGGAAAACAACTCAAAACCGAAGGCCACAACGCTGGCAAACATTACGTAGAATGCGATATTGACAAATACTGCCCTGGTCGATCCCAAAGGATTTTTCTCTCCCATCATCTGCCCTACCCTCGTTGTAGCCGCAGAAGAAACTCCCACTGGAATTGTCAAAAAAAGGTCTGATGTCTGAATAGCAATTTCATGACCTGCTAAAGTTTCCGTTCCCAAGCTTCCCATCAACCAAGCCGTAACCATGAACAAACCTAGTTGCATTCCTAATTGGATTCCCATCGGCCATCCAGTCTGGAAAATTTTGATAAATAGCTCTAGTTCAAACTTATTTAGATGGCGAAAAAGCTTGTAATCTCTACTTTTGGGATGGAAATAAAATACCATTGCTGATGCTAAGAAACTAACCCAATAAACAAGGGTACTTCCCCAACCGATACCAGCTAAACCAAGGGCAGGAAAACCCAGGTAGCCAAACATCAACACGTAATTGGCAGGCACATTCAAGAGTAAAGAAGTAACTATAATTACTATGCCAAATTGGGGAAAGTTAATCGCAGCAGCCATGCGTTTTAAATGTAAAAAGCAGAGGGCAGCAGGTAATCCCCAAACAAGAGCATGTAAATAGCTTTTTGTCAATGCTACGGTACTTTCTTCTTGACCTAATAACGGTAAGATAGCGCCACAGTTCCAGATTATAAGTATTGCAGGTAAAGAGATAGCGATCGCCAACCACAGCCCTCCAGAATTAATCCGGCTGACACGATCTATATCTTTAGCTCCAAAAGCCTCGGCAGCCAACGCTCCTCCGGCGGTGAGAGTACCAACACAAACAACTAATAATGTCACAAAAGTGATTGTGCCTAAAGCACCCGCAGCTAAATTTTGAGTGCCAAGTAAGCCCATCATCACTGAATTCACAACAGGGATACCAGCTTCAGCTAGTTGAGCAATTGCTAAAGGAATTGCCAATCCCAGGCTAACTTTCGCTTCTGATAAAAGCTCTGACTTAAATTCTGTTAAGCTTATTTGTTTCATTAAATTGGTATAAAATTAACAATTTTCTGATATTATATCTCAGCAAACACTAAGATTTAAATCATGAAATATCAAGGATTAAAAATAAATGTTTTGTTTCCTACCTTAGTAGGAGAAGCAGAGTTTCCCGACTGTGAAGCCCTCAATCGTGATTTAGCAGCTTATGTTCGCAATCAAGAGCAAAACGGGCGTAATTACTCACAATTAACTTCAGTTAATAATGGCTGGCAATCCAGCTTAAATTTCTTAAATTCTGACTTTCCTGCTATTAAAACCCTTAAACATTTTATCAACGATCAAATCGAAATTTTTTTGAAAGAGTGGGGAAAAGTCAGTTTTAGCTCCTCTACTCCTTCAGCTTTTCAATACAACTATATAAGTTGGGCAGTGATTTTGAGACAGGGTGGTTTTCAACACGAACATATTCATACTAAAACTGACCTTGTTGGTATTTACTATGTAGAAGTTCCCACAGCCCCCTCTACCAAAACATCTGGTAACTTAACTCTTGTCGATCCCCGTAGTGGACGAGTTACTTCTCGTTCTAATTGGGAAACTGCCCACTATTCTATTTCCCCAAAACCCGGTAAGTTTCTTTTATTTCCAAGTTTCTTACCCCATAGAGTTAATCAAGTAGAAACTGCGGGCGAACGTATATCAATCAACCTAGACGTTACCTTGCGCCCTTATTCTTCTGGAAATTCTGACAAAATTTAAATACAGAATTCAGAATTCAGAATTCAGAATTCAGAATACTCTACCAATAAAGCAAAAATTCACCAGCGTCAGTTGTCGGCAAACACTCGTCAGCACTCCCTATTTCCTAATAGTTATCCTCATCGATACTCCTGGATGAGGACGCAGTGATACCAGACCGCGTGGTTTTAAAATCTCGTTTGAGGCTGATTCCAAACTACACAAGCGCAGCATCGCCGCTAAAATAATTTGTAGCTGGCTAAAGACTAATTGCCCAGCAGGGCATTTACGTGTTCCCCCTCCAAACGGAAAGTAAGCGAACGCTTGCCGTGCTTGTGAGTTCTCTGATGCAAAGCGTTCTGGAATAAACTCTTTTGGTCGTTCCCATAGTTGGGTCTTTCGATGCATTGTGTACGGTGATATAGAAATAATTGCTCCGGGCGGAATTGGTGTTTCTCCTATTCGGTCTGAATTAATTGCTTGCCTGCCTAACATCCATGCAGGTGGGTATAAACGCAACACTTCCATGACCACCAATCGCATATAAGATAATTTGGGAATATCTTTAACTGTGGGTTGGCGATCGCCAATAACGCGATCGACTTCACTGTATACTCGTTCTAGCACTTCTGGACACTGCACTAATTGATAAATTATCCAGCACAGTGCAGTTGCCATGCCATTGTAACTATTCAACAATGTTCGGACGATGGTTGTTTTTAACTGCTTCGATACCTCGCTATCAAGCCCTACTAACCCAGCACACCGCCCAATTTTTGCTGCTATTGCATTCTGCACTTCAATAGCTTCTTGATAGCTTTGTTTTAGAGGCATTAGTTCCGTGACTGAAAGATTTTGCACCAAGTATGATTGATTGGCGCAGTATTCTTCTATAAAATTCGTTGCACTGACAAATGCTTCGCTCCAATCTTCAGCGTCTATGTTAAACAGAATTTTGACATAGACAGCAAACATCATTTTTTTTGTTTCAGTATCAATCTCAACAGGTGCTACTTTCGAACATTCTTGCCATTGCCAAACAGTTACTGTCGCTGCTTTCGCTAGTTCGCTGACTATGCCTTCAAATATTTCCGCTTGATTTCCAGAGGTTCTATTTAAATTCAGCAAAAATGCACCTGTTGGTCTATATTGTCCCAGCAACTCCGCGTATTGGTGATATGGATTTTTGTAGTTATTTTGATTTTTGGCCAGTACATATTCAGCGTGTTCTGGTCGATTTATCAGAAAAGCTGTTCTCCCATCTACCAAGTAAGGCACTATTTCTTCATTAGTCCGACTCAAATTTAAGTAAAACGTTACATAGTCCTTTTTATCTTTTATTGTTCCTGGTGGAATCAACTCAAATCCCGTTTTCATAGCAGTAATCTTTTTTTCTAGATTGTCTGCCTCCTCTAAAACGCTTTGTCTGTTATCTAAACACATAAATTCAACTTCAGTTAGTAGTTATGCAAATTGTTGAGTTCAACCGCTCCATTATATTGATAAGTAGGTAGCTATAATTCAACATAAAATAAAATCCTGTTCGATCAAGAGCAATTCATCACTCATTTAGTATTTTTATTACTCTAAAAACTATAATTCATTTAGGTCTATACTAATTACTTAGGCTGTTCTACACTTCCCTTACAACAGCAGCTTTAGCTTTTTTTATTTTTCTTCTCGATTTAATTATTAACTCTGCCTGGTTTAACAATCTTAGGACTTACGCAAGAACTCTCTCTTGCTCTTATTTCTCCGTGCCCTCTGCGTCCTCTGTGGTAGCCTGCGGCAAGCCGCTACGCGTCTACGTTTTTTCATGATTTTGCGTAAGTCCTGAATCTATTTAATTCTCACCAAGACGGCAATAGTTATAAGATTAGGTAAAATTATCAGGTTCTCGTTGATATGGGGATTCAAACCTCATCTCAACGAGAACCAGTAATTTGAAAACTTGGTGGGTGTTTTAAGCCTTTAGTCCAATAGATAGTTAGGACAATCAAAGAAGGAAAAATCTCTTTTGCCCTTTGCCTTTCTAGATAAAATAGGTAAACCAAATTAGTTAGTTGTAGGTCAAAACTTTCCAATAGCAGATTATTCTGACTTACAATACCATAACGGTGCAGGTTTAACTTACTATTGCTGGTGCAGTGTAGTTATAAGATGCTGCCGATTCTGGTGCAGTGTAGTTATAAGATGCTGCCGATTCTGGTGCAGTGTAGTTATAAGATGCTGCCGATTCTGGTGCAGTGTAGTTATAAGATGCTGCCGATTCTGGTGCAGTGTAGTTATAAGATGCTGCTTCTGGYGCAGTGTAGTTATAAGATGCTGCTTCTGGCGCAGTGTAGTTATAAGATGCTGCTGTTTTTGGAGAACTTGTCCAATCGGCTTGGCTACCTGCCAATTCTATATTCTCTGGAAGTTCTTCGTTGATTATGTGTTTGCTCAGAACTTCTTCTGAAATACTGTAAAAATTTCCTTCCCGGTCTCTAAAAATCATAATATTTGTCTTCTTTCAACCGAAATTGTCTTCTATATATTTTCAGAACTTCAATAAAAATGCAAGGACATTTAAGACAGTTAAGCAATTTTTAATAACATTTTGTAGCTATTTTTTATTTATTGAGAAAAAAATAATGTATTAAATTAAGTCAAGTTTGTGTGAAAAAAACTATGTTAAAAAACATTAATTCAGCTATAACCCTCTTTCCTTCTTGCTCCTGCCGACGCTCGCGGACACGGCGAATCGCTGCTCTATCCTGCCTCCTGCCTTATCCTGACGATAAATATTCACTACGACCTACTTAATTACTATTAATGACTTGGCACTTTTCGTTAGCCCCTGATATTTTAACCAACTCTTGTCTAGCAATATAGTTGGAGCATTATAGAAAATTTTATATTGTAAATTTAAATGGTCTATCTCTTGAAGACATTCATAATTTTTATTAAAAATATGACATTAAAATAACTTAATCAGCTTGTAATTCTGTAAATACCAGTTTATCTATTAAAGAACACAAAATTAGACAAATATTTATAAATAAATTTAAATCTTTTTATATCTGCTCTTGCAGCAAACCCCCTAGAAAGCTTACTGAGTGGACTACTGATAAACCAGTATTACGTATAATTTCGTATATAAATTAAAAAAATATTATAAAGAAAGGCAGAGAGCAGAAGGCAGAAGGAAAAAAGTACTAATAAAAACTTTAGTTCTGAGTATAAAGCCCAGTTTAAAAAAAGATACTGCTACGAGAGATGTAGCGCGAGATACAAAGTGTCCTTGCTTGAATCCCACGTTTAAAAACGTGGGTTCCTTCTGTCCTCTGTCTTCTCCTTCGGAGACGCTACCCGAACGTACTTCTGACTTGAAAATGCTCCTTCGATGAATATCTATATAGTTTGGTTCCACATCGCATTTTCATGTTTGGCTGTGAAACTTGCTTCATCTGGACTGCCTTCTGAATTGTAAAGGTAATAAACAACCAGCAAAGTCAGCTTCAACTTTTAGTTTTGAGATTTTCACCCCGTGCAGCTTATCAACGAAGGTGCTGCTGAATCCTTTTGTCATGCGTTAGTCTAAACTCCAGTAGCAATGGATGAGTGAAATTATCAATAAATCCGAAAACTCTACAATGACACTTGTATAAATCTCGGTAACAATCTCAGTAAAATAGGATAGATAACAATAATGCCTGAAAGTAAATCAAAATTTCTCATTCCTGCTGTTGGTGCTGCTGTAGTGATAGTAGGAAGTATAGCGGCTTATACATTTTTAAAAGGCGGGCCATCAGGAAGTAGTTCAGATGCTCTAGGCAGTGCAAAAGTAGTACCTTCAACAGCGATGATGGCTACCTATATTACCACTGACTCTCAAGCTTGGGAAAAGCTACGGCAGTTTGGCACCCCAGAAGCACAAAAGTTAGTAGCCAAAGGTCTGGAAGATTTGAATAAGGAAATGTTTAGTGACAGTAACATTTCTTACGAAAAAGATATCAAGCCTTGGGCTGGAGGCGTGATGATTGCTCTTTTACCACCAAATCCTACCAAACCAGTACAGCTAAATTTGCCTCCTGGCGCACCTACCCCACCACCAAATGTACAGCCAGAGCCAAATATCTTGGTAGTAGTGGGAATTAAGGACAAAATCAGTGCCTTGAATTTTGCTAATAAATTGAAATCCGAAAAAGGCGTTAAATTTAAAGAATCTGACTACCAAGGTCAAAAAATTATTGAAACTACAGAAAACGGCAAAGCTACTTATAGCGTTGTTTTAGATAATAATCACTTAGTATTAGCTCCTGAAAAGCAAGCTGTAGAAAAAGCAATTGACACATTTAAAGGGCAATCTTCCTTTGCTAGTAAAGAAGGTGCAAGCAGTGTTCTCAAAGGAGTGGATGTCAAAAACAGCCTTGCTCAAATTTATGTACCAGACTATGCAGGTATGGTACAACAATTAGCAGCCGCAAATCCCCAGGCAACCCAGTTACCTCCACAAACCTTGGCACAACTAAAGCAGGTGAAATCTGTGGTGGCGGGTGTTGGTGTTGATGATGCAGGAGTGCGAGTAAAAGCGATCGCCAATTTAGATCCGCAACTGATCAAATATCAGTATCAATCAACTCCTGGGAATATAGTCGGGCAATTTCCCACTGATACCTTTGCTTTGGTAAGCGGAAATGGCATCAGTCGTGGCTGGGAAACAGTAGTCGAACAATCAAAAGATTCTCCAGAATTGAAGCAAGCCCTAGAACAAGTGCGCGGACAATTGAAATTTGTCAATATTGACTTGGATAAGGATATTTTTGGCTGGATGAACGGAGAATTCGCCTTAGGTGCCATACCATCAAATCAAGGGGTGTTAGCGAGTGTTGGTTTTGGAGGTGCTTTAGTATTTGACACCAGCGATCGCAAAACAGCCGAAGCCACATTTACAAAATTGGATACCCTCGCCAAAACCCAACAAATCAACATCGCCAAGAAAAATATCGGCGGTAAAGACGTAACTGAATGGCAAATCCCCCAACAAGGAGCTTTATTAGCACATGGTTGGCTGGATTCAGACACTGTGTTTGTGGCTGTTGGTGGCCCCATTGCTAACGCGATCGCCGATCGCAAGAGTGAATCTCTCGACAAGAGCGAAGCTTTCAAAGCCATTACTAGTTCTTTGCAAAAACCCAACAGTGGCTATTTCTATTTAGATATGGACAAAACTAAAACTTTGCCCGTAGTCAATAGTCTCATCTCTGCTGAAGCCAATACCATCCTGAGTTCCATTCGTGGCTTTGGTATCACCGCCACCAGCCCTGACAAATCCACCAGTGAATTAGAGATGCTATTAGCTCTCAAGGCTGCAAAATAGGGCATTGGAAGAGGACGCGGGGAGGGGGTGACGCGGTGAGGAAGTTGGAGTCTTCTCTACGAGACGCTGCGCGTTGGCGAAGCCTCTCGTAGAGAAGGCGGTTCCCGTCGAGTCCAAACTTCCGAACCCGTTCGCTGAAAGCGTTCCCGAAGGGTAGGGGGACACGGGGAATAAGAAGACGCGCAAAAATAACTCTCCGTGTCTCCCTGTCTCCGCGTCCCCGTGTCTTCTTTTCACACTCCGACTTATAAAACTTGATTATTCCGAGCTTCCAATGTCTGATTGAGCCTATCCAATGCACCAGTCAGTCTTTCCTGAGATGCAAGCTTAGGATCTGAGAGTGGAGATTCAATGGCAATATCCTCCTGCCTCTTCAATTTTTGTAAGGCGCGAATTCCGATAAATAAGATGAAAGCGATGATTAAAAAGTCCAGGATTGCACCCAGAAACTGACCGATCGCAATTCCTGGGCTTACGGTAATTGTTCTCCAATCTTTACCAGTCACACTAATTAAGGGGTTAATCAATGGCATAATCACATCTTCAACCAAGGAGGTAATCACCTTAGTAAAGGCAGTGCCAATGATTACGGCGATCGCTAAGTCAACTACACTACCTTTGAGGGCAAATTCTTGAAAATCTCTGAAAAAGCCACTTGCTCTTCTTCTTGTTGCCATACTTGAGACTCAATAAGTTAGTTGTAGTCTTTTTTTATATGCCACTTGGCTTTTTGCCCTCTCTGTTGAGATAGATTTTATTAATTGCCATCCGTCTGGGCAGGGTGTTGGGGATGGAGAGATGAGGAAGATGAGGGAGATGAGGGAGACAAGGAGAATAATTCCTCAGTCAACAGTCAACAGTCAACAATCAACACTCCCTGCTTGCCCAATGCCCCAGTCCCCAGTCCCTATTTTCAAATCATTTCATTTCTAGACTCGTGTCGAGCAATTATGTCATAAGTAAAAGAGGCTGTTAAATGCAAACTGATTTATGACCGCTGCTGTAAACACTAATATTGGCTTCGCTTCGCGCTTGGTAAATGGCATACTGGCAATCCAGCCTTTAGCTAACCTAGCCAAGCATCAAGCTAGACAAATGATGATTAAACGTGCCGAAAGAATTGGTGTGCCTTGGAGACAAGAAGTCGAAACACTACAGGCGCGTGATTGGAAGGCAGATCTAGCTCAAGTAGAAAATCCCCACATTTCCTACCCAGAATATTACTTGCGCCCATTCCATGCCTACGAAGGTGGAAACCTCAGTTGGAAAGCGGCTTGGGAGCTAAAAGTTGCAGCTCGTACTGTCCATGCTGGAATTTGGCGGGATGCTGGAGCGCAAGGAGATGATAAACTACGCCAAAGTTACCACGATATCCTCAAAGCCCAACTCCCCAATCAACCCCAAAACATTCTAGATTTAGCCTGCGGTGTGGGTTTGAGTACTTTTGCTCTGCAAGAACTTTATCCCCAAGCCCAAATTACAGGCTTGGACTTATCTCCCTACTTCCTAGCTGTTGCCCATTACAACGCTGGGCAACGCCAAGCTAAAATTAATTGGCTTCATGCCCAAGCTGAATCTACCGGACTACCTGATGCCTCATTTGATTTAGTTTCGGTTTTCCTGATGTTTCATGAATTACCCCAGTCAGCAAGCCGACAAATTTTTGCTGAAGCTAGGCGGGTGCTGCGTCCGGGCGGTTACTTAGCAATTATGGACATGAATCCTAATTCTGAAGTGTACAAAAAAATGCCACCTTACATTTTGACTTTGCTCAAAAGTACTGAGCCATATTTAGATGAATATTTTGCTTTAGACATTGAGCAAGCTATTATTGAGGCGGGTTTTCAAAGTCCCACGATCGCTAAGAATACCCATCGTCACCGTACAATTATTGCTCAGGTGAGTGGTTGATTTATCTCTAGTGTTGTGGGCAGCAATACCACCTTTGCTGCTGCTAGCTTACTATTATTGTCGGATACCATTTGCCCCGCCTCTGCCCAGGTTGCTGATGTTCTTTATCTTCGGGGCAATATCCGGTATTTTAGCCCTGAGCCTGGAATGGATTTTTGAAAGTGTAGCCAACTCGGTTGTAAACTGGCATCAGATTAAGCGATCGCTTCCTGGTATAGCCCTACGGCAACTCGTAGAAATAGGCCCAATTGAAGAAGGCTGCAAGTTAGCCGCCGTTGTTATTCCAATCTATCTGCAACGGCGATATAGATTAATTCTCTCTAGCGTTTTCATCTTGACTATAGCTGTTGCCCTTGGATTCACTGCCGAAGAAAACTGGATTTACTTTTTCCACGGCACAGCATCAATTTTTGAACGTACTATCGGTACGCCAGTCCACGCCATGTTCTCTGCACCTTGGGGATATGCGTTAGGAATCTATATTTCCTCCAAAACTGATTTAAATCAAAACAGAAAGTTTATTTTTAGGGCTTGGGTAAATTCTGTAATTTGTCATGCCGTAGTTAATGTCTTATCTAGTGCTTGGGCTTACTCACTGCCCCTACGTTTTTTGAGTTATGGTTTCTTCCCCTTCCTCTTGTGGATGTTTTGGCGATTGGAACAATTACTGCGAAAAGTCCAACGCAAACCCCCCATTATTCTAATATCAGGCTATACACCCCAACAGCGTTACTGGCAGAGAAGTTTAGTACTGTTTGCTCTTTTACTAGGTGGAAATGCTATTTTTGGGCTATTTCTGTTAGTCAGGGTTGTTAGTCCGTTAGATCCATCAAACTTTTTTGACCATGATATATTGTGGTTTATACTTACTCGCTTTTTGCTAAATCTCTTTTTCGGATTTTTAGCCTGGGGCATTTATCGCTATTTGCGACGTACCGCCCGCCGTCGGTATTTTTATTAAAATATGATTTAGAAAAAGGGGGCTGATAAGTCCTTTGCTACCTGGTTTTAACTGCTTAGTAAGTAAACTTTTCTAATTGGGCATAGGAAGAGGATAAAGGGACAAGGAGAATAAATCCTCAGTGTTTACTTCCAATGCTCAATGCCCAATGCCCCATGCCCCATGCCCAATGCCCAATTACTAAACCTCTGCTAACACTGGCTGACTCACAACTGCACTGATTGAATTTGCATCAGATTCGGTACAGTAGATTTCGCAGGAGTTATTCGGGCTTTCAAACAGCTTCACTTTGTAAAGCTCAGCTCCTAATTCTTGAATGGGCGATCGCAGTAAATTACTAATGTAAAGTGCGATATTCTCACTAGTAGGTACAACTTCGGCAAAGTAAGGAACGTCTTCGTTGATAAAAGTGTGATCGAATTGTTCTACCACATCATTTTTGATAATCTGATTCAAACCACCCAAATCAACAATCATTCCAGTAGTCGGGTCAATATTTCCTTTGACAGTAACTTCTAAGTAATAGTTGTGTCCATGACCGTTAGGACGCGCACACTTACCGTAAATCTCAGTGTTCTTTTCTTGACTGAGATTGGGGTCAGCCAGCCGATGGGCAGCGCTAAAGTAAGTACTGACGGTGAAATAAGTTTCCGTTCCGTTTTTGGCATAATCGGCCCAAAGTTCATGACTTTCAAACAGCCTAACTTTGTGCAGTTCGACTCCCAATTCCTGGATAGGTGAAGTCAGTAAATGATTGATGTAAAGTGAAATATTTTCAGTAGTAGGAACAATCTCGGCAAAGTAAGGAATGTCTTTATTTAAACACGAGTGATCCAGTGGTTCCACTGCATAATCTTCCACCACTCGCTTTAGAGCATCTACATCTACGATCGCACCAGTGCGTGGGTCGATTTTCCCTTTCACAGTGACTTCCAGATGGTAATTGTGTCCGTGAGTACGGGTGCATTTACCGTATTTCTCAGGACTGATATTAGGAGCTAGCCGATGGGCAGCGCTAAAGTGAGTACTAATGGTGAGATAGGCTTCCATTCCCTCTCCCGTGTAATCTGCCCAAAGTTGAGAATTTTCAAGCAACTGGACGCCAACTATAGGAAGGTGAGGTGCTAGCCGTTGCCAGATTACCCGTGCAATATTCTCAGTGGTAGGTAGAGTTTCTTGGAAATCTGCCCACACATCATTGAGATAAGAAAAGTCCAATTGGTTTGTAACTTCTCGCTTGATGACATGTTTCACATCCGACAGATTCAACACCATGCCATATTCGTCTACTTCTCCGCCAAGGGAGATCGATAAGACATAGTTATGCCCTTGTCCGGGAAATTTCGCTCTAACACCAAATTTCTCAATATTCTCGGCTTCACTCAGTTCTGGTAACCAATAACGATGACTTGCCGAAAACTGAGCGCGGCGATTAATAATGCATTTCATAAGTATAGTGGCAATAAAACTTCAAATTTCTTAACCTTTCACTTTTCCAGCATAGACTAATTCTTGTCTCATTAGTCATCAGTCATTAGTTATTGGTCATTAGTCATTAGTCATTAGTCATTGGTCATTAGTCATTAGTAAATACCCCATGCCCTATGCCCTATGCCCCATGCCCCATGTCCATTAACTAACTGATGCTTGTGCCTCACAGTGTAATCTCGAAGCTATGCGGAATAGTTCTAGACCTGTGTGCAAATAGCGCTCATCGTAGTTCAAAGGAAAATAACCTAACTCTTCAATTCCATCTGCTAATTGATCCAGGCTGTAGTAGAGGTGAGCCGCTGTTCTTGCCAAACTAGGGGGATTGGGGAGGGAACGAAAAGTAGTTTGTGCCTGCTTCAAGTCCTCACGACAAGTTTTTAAGTATTCCTGAAATTCATCTAACAACTCATCATCAAAAGGATCGGCAGCTAATTGTTCCATTTGTTCTTCTAGGGAATAAAGAATGGTACAAAGTAAGCGATTTACTGGTTGATAAACCTTACGCAGCCATTCTTCGACTTCCTCATCAGCATCACGTCCGGTTTTGCGTGTTGCTTGGTAACGTTTTTGCGCTGATGCTGTACGCTGTTGGCGATCGCCATCTAATTTTCGAGATTTATCTTGCAGTTGTTGGTCATAATTGCGGCGATTTTGGTTATCGCCTAAGACCTCATAAGCTGCATTGATGCGGATAATCTCCTCGCGATCGGCTGTTTCCTGATTACTATCAGGATGAAATAACTTAACCAAGCGACGATAAGCCTGCTTTATCTCCGCTTGGCTAGCATTTGAACTAACTTTGAGAGTTTCGTAATGGTTAGAAACGTGTTTAGAATTGACCATTAATTCAATGTATCTTTAGCTGACGCTAGCGGCTAACTTAGTCTCCAAGTCTTGGAACAGCGGTGTACTTAAATACCTTTCTCCAAAACTCGGTTGAATCATTACAATTAAACGTCCTTGATTTTCTTTGCGTTGAGCAACGCGAATTGCCGCACATAAAGCCGCCCCACTGGAAATTCCAGATAGTAGCCCTTCTTCTTTTGCCAAACGCCGACTGTAAGCGATCGCTTCTTCATCCGTGACCGTAATCACTTCATCAACTAATTTCATCTTTAGCACCTGGGGAATAAACCCAGCACCAATTCCCTGGATTTTGTGCGGTCCTGGTCGTCCTCCAGATAAAACTGGGCTATTGGCCGGTTCAACAGCGATCGCCTTAGCACTAGGCTTATGTGCTTTAATCACTTCTGCCACACCAGTGATCGTACCACCTGTACCGACTCCTGCCACAATTATATCTACTTGTCCATCAGTATCTTCCCAGATTTCCTTGGCTGTAGTTTCCCGATGCACTTTTGCATTGGCTGGATTGCGGAACTGCTGCAACATATAAGTATTTGGCATACTATTAACTATCTGCTGCGCTCGGCTAATTGCTCCACTCATGCCTTCCATTCCTGGCGTTAGTTCCAGTTCTGCTCCGAAAGCCCGCAACATTGCCCGCCGCTCTCCGCTCATAGTCTCTGGCATGGTTAAAATTAAGCGATAACCCTTAGCTGCTGCTGCCATTGCCAAAGCAATTCCAGTATTTCCAGAGGTAGGTTCTACCAAAACTGTCTTTCCAGGAGTAATCAGCCCCTCCTCCTCGGCGGCATTAATCATACTTACCCCAATTCGATCTTTGACTGATGCTGATGGGTTCATACTTTCTAGTTTCACTACAATTTCAGCAACACATCCTTCGCTTTGGGGAATACGGTTTAACTGCACTAGAGGTGTACGGCCAACTAATTCTGTAATGTTACGAGCAATTCGCATAATTTATTCCTTAGTTATTTGTTATTGGGTATGGGGCATTGGGCATTGGTTATTCACTAATGACTAATGACTAAATGTAGTACATGATGTCTAATTGCCGCCGGGAATCTATTTTTTCACAAAGATCCTGGAGTGTATATTTTTGTAACACTGAATTTGCGGCGCGACTTGCTTCTTGCCAAATTTCTTCAATAACTGAACTGTCTACCTTTTTGGGATTAAGGCCTTCTTCACACGCCGTTACCTCCAACCCTTCCAAACATTCTAAAATTTCAAAAAGGATAATTTTTCGAGGATCTCTGGTTAATAGATAACCACCTTTTGACCCACGCTGACTCTTGACTATACCTCCACGCCTCAAGGTTGCTAGTAGTTGTTCCAAATAGCGATCGGGTATGTTTTGCTGTGTTGCAATTTCTCGAATTTGCAATGGTTCGCCGCTTTCATAATGGGCGGCTATCTTTAATAAAGCTTGAATTGCGTATTCACATTTACACGATAGTTCCACAAGCAATAATCAGTTAGAAGTTGGGAGTTAGGAGCCGTTCAATTGTGGATTTTGGATTTCAGATTTTGCGGAAAGTTTGAGCAAAGGAAAAGTCGGCTCAAAGCTTTTCAAGACGGATTTTTTCATCAATCCAAAATCCAAGTTACGCAGAAAGCATAACTTTAGTACCACCCAAAATCTAAAATTGCCAAAGATTAGAAGTTTTTACGGCGGATTTTAAGTTGGTGAAGTACACAACCTCAGTCTGGTAGCCTGGGGTAAAGCGTATTTTACTTTCCAATTCTGGTTTGGAGAATTTTGCTGTAATTCTCAACTTCACAACTCCTAACTTCTCTAGTATACTACGGTTAACGACTGGGGTTTATTTGTTGCTTCTACCAACAACAAAAAGCCCCACCTCATGGCGGGGACTAATTAAGTTAGATTATTGTCAGATTGTCAAAGTTCTAGAAGGTGAAGGTTGTTCTCAGCGTACCGATAATTGCATCGTCGTTAGCGCTGTTTTGACCAGGAGAGGTCAACCAGATCACCCCAGGGGTGATTGAGATATTATCTGACACTTGATATTTGTAGAAGCCTTCAAAGTGGTAAGGTACATCATTACCAGTAAAGCCTGCTCGGTTACGGGCATAGGGTTCTGCACCAGCAAAAATACCTAATACGTTGCCTTTTTTACCGAAATCAGGTAAAGCTACACCAACACCGTAGCTCCAAGCTTCAAAATCATCACCTGCACCGAAGCCTGTAACATCATGGTAAGAAACGAAGCCACTAATTGATAGTTTGTCGCTGGGTCTAAACGCAGCAGACACACCGTAGGAATTAGTTGAAGATCCGTTTAAAGTACTAAGAGTGTTAGCTTGTCCAGTACCTACTGCAACAATATCTCCCTCTGTACTGTTACCAGAGTTAAACAAGAAACCACCTGCGGCATTGTAACTGTGGACGTAGGTTGCAGCTAAAGCCACGCGATCGCCTACACTAAAGTTCAACTGTCCTAAAGCAGCATAGTCGCCGTTGGTAAGACCTGCACTGATACCAGGATCGTTAGCTTCTGATGCCAAGTAACCCGCAGTGATTGAACTATTTCCCAGAATACCGCCGCCTTTACCCAAAGGTATATTCAGCGCTATACCTGAACCACCACCAATTCGATAGATGGGACTTTCAGAAGCAAAGGTGGACAGCGCACCGTTACCACCGTCGGTTTGATCGAAAAAGTAAGGGTTGTTGACCGAGGCATAATGGCTGTGTCGTCCGCCACTAGCTGCGAGGTAAACTTGGGCTGGGCCGATGGGAGCTTCATAGGTCAGTCGGTCTATTCTGACGCTGTTGTTACCATCGCCAATACCAACTTGATATGTTTGTGTGCCTTCAGCAGTGTTAATAGGGGCACCAGCTTCATCAATTTGTGAAAAGGCTGTGCTATTACCAGCAGCAAGACGTGTGTGCAGCACATCTCTACCAGTGAAGCTGGTTTGCAAGTCTAAACGAACTCTGTTTTGGAAGACCGTGTTGTTGGCATCACCAGTGTTACCGCCAAAAATATCACTAACTGCAAAAACAGCTTCACCAACTAGTTTGGTGGTAGTCGAGAACTGATTGGCTTCTAATTCAGCGGTGCGTGCTTCTAAGGCATCTACACGACCGCGTAAGGTTGCCAGTTCTGCAGAAAATTCTTCTTGTAACCGCTGTAAGGTTGCTAAGTCTTGTTTGGTTACTAGGTCAGCTGTTGCTGTGGCAATTAATTCGTTGACTCTATCCAAACAAGCATTCAAACCAGCGGCAAATTCATAACGGGTCAAAGCACGGTTACCGCGATAAGTGGCATTTGGATAACCTGCTATACAACCATAGCGCTCAACCAAAGACTGCAATGCTTGGAATGCCCAATCAGTGGGTTGTACATCAGAAAATTGCGAAACTGATGTTACTTGGGACTGAGAGTTATTTTTGTTGCCTTCGTTACTGTAGCGGTTAATCTGGTCTAAGGTTGTTTGAGCCAATATTTCTGGCTGTGGGGCAACTTCAGTGACAGATGATTGTTCGGCTGGTGATACTTCAGCGGTTGTATTTGGAGCCGCAATTGCTGTTGTTGAGACTAGTAATGTTGCTCCCAAAACTGCTGGGCTAACCAATAAGGATTTCCACACGAGATTAGACATCTTTTCTTTACTCCTCACACCTTGTATAGATAATTCGGTTTCTTGCACCTAATTCTTAAAAATGCGGCATCTCATTTTGAAACCTGTGGATGAGGCATGAATGCCTCTACTTACGATTTTAGTTTTCGCAAAGCTAATAAACGATTAACTTAGAGTTAAAAATTGATGTGATTAACTTATGCAAAAACATATCCTTATATCAAAATATTATAAAACATTAAATTCAGATCGCAATATAGAAGCGATCGCCTTAATAAGTGTCACACATCAGCCATTTATGTATCCAAGTAGGGAGTAGGGTTTGAGGCTGTGTCTAATCGCAACTTAGCTATATTTTTGAAAGCTTTAGACACTGAGCAGCTTCTGGGCAAAGATCGGATCTTGCATCAAGCCTTGACAATCAGAAACTACACACCATCAGCTACGCAATCATTCATTTATGTAAAATAAGTTTGTCTAATATTTTTGGAACAAACACAAGATCAAATATCAATTGCACCCATACATAAGTAGATGAAAATCAAGGATTTGAAACAGACATAGGTTATGGGGCATTGGTCATTTGCTATTTCCAAGGAGGAAATGACAAATGCCTAATGGGATAAGCTGAACTTTATGTCAAAAAAATCAGTTACTGAATTTGGGAAATCACTCCAGCAAGATCGAAGTCATTCTGGGTCAATCCACCTGCATCATGTGTTGTAAGTGTAATCTTGACTTTATTATAAGAAATCTCTATGTCTGGATGATGTCCTGCTGATTCAGCAGGTTCAACAAGCTTGTTGACAAACTCAATTGCTTGGATAAAATCCTGAAATTTACGAGTCGTCTGCAACTTTGCCCCTTCAACGGCCCAACCTGAAAGAACCTTTGCCCGTTCTTGAATTTCTGCTTCAGTTAGTAGTTGTGCCATGTTGAAAAATTCCTAGCTATATGTTGGTTACATCTTGGATATCATGAAACCAGACTTTTTTGATTCTGCACACAGAAATATAAGAGGTTGATACTTTATTAATTTAACTTTTGAAAAATTTTAACGCGTTGCTTTTGCCTTCTGAGTTTTCAAAACCAACCACTAATAAAACAAAAACTACCTAAAAAAACTATCCGCTCTGATTGAGATCGGGCGATCTTAGTCAGAGCGGTCTAGCGGGTCTTCAGGTTGCAACCAGACTGCCGGAAGGAACTTCTAGCTTAGCCTAGCTACTTGAGCTAACTTAGTCTCTCAAGATGACTAAGGCTAACTTTTAAAGAACAGCCCCGGCACACAGCCGGCTAACTGCAACCTGATGACCCATGCTTTTACTACTTTCTATCATGGGCATCACCTCCTTGTTGCCTAAGCGGTCTTAGTCTCAAAGGGACAGAGCATTTTGCTCTGGGTTTATAACCTTCACCTAAGATAACACATAAATTTAGAGTATTAACCATAAATATAAAAAAATCTCCCACCAAAAGGCAGGAGACTGGGGAATATTGACGCCTACTCGGCATTAAGCAAGGAGACTATTCAATCTGAGTGGTGTCAATATTTTGCCAACCACAACTGTGATTATTGTTATGGTTGGTTTTTGTAATTAGAGAGCGTTACCGCGAGGTAGAACTTCCTCAGGGAATACAAATTGTTCGTGGATCTGATCTTGAGGAGCCATCCAAGCACGGATACCCTCGTTAAGCAAAATATTTTTGGTATAGAAAGTTTCAAACTCTGGGTCTTCCGCCGCCCGCAATTCTTGGGAGACGAAATCATAAGCCCGCAGGTTGAGTGCCAAACCAACAATACCAACCGCTGCCATCCACAAGCCTGTGACTGGCACAAACAACATAAAGAAGTGCAGCCAGCGCTTGTTGGAGAAGGCAATACCGAAAATCTGTGACCAGAAACGGTTTGCGGTCACCATTGA
>LWTK01000048.1 GCA_003326205.1 Nostoc sp. ATCC 43529 | reverse complement strand
CCGTGCTAACAGACCGAGGGCTTGACCTCT
This sequence comes from Nostoc sp. ATCC 43529, assembly GCA_003326205.1. Lineage (GTDB taxonomy): Bacteria > Cyanobacteriota > Cyanobacteriia > Cyanobacteriales > Nostocaceae > Nostoc. The sequence continues at coordinate 115,575 of LWTK01000048.1, read as the reverse complement.
ACAACAAACAAAAAAGCAATCTTCGCATTCCTTGCAGCCTTCAGGGTTTTGTAACAATTCAAAAGCTTTCCTGGTGTCTATTGCGCGGTGGAACCACACTGAACCCTTCCCGAACTCAGAGGTGAAACGCTGCTGCGGCAACGATAGTTTAGGGGTTGCCCTACGCTAAAATAGCTCGATGCCAGGTTTATTTTTCTACTAAAACCCTCTTGCTCTCATCAATAGCAAGAGGGTTTTACTTTATCCTGTATTTAGTATTTGGATGAATAGCTATGACTCAAGAACTTTGGGATTTAAGGAAGTCTATTCTTGAGGGGCGTTATCAAGACGCTTTGCTAATTGTTGATGAATTAGAGTTGATGAGTCGAAAGAGTTATATCCGAGATATTAGAAGTTTTCTCATCCGGCTGATTATTCATCTGATTAAAAATCAGGTAGAACAGAGATTAACTAATTCTTGGGTCGCTTCGATTGAAGGTTCGATTTTAGAAATTCAAGATTTAAATTTACAGGATAATAAAACTTCTTATTATGTGAAGCCAGGTGAATGGGAGGATTTGTTGGATGCGGCTTTTGATGCAGCAATTAAGCCAGCATCTGTTGAGATTTTGAATGGTTTGTATACATCTAAGCAATTATCAGCAATGGTAGATAAATCACTGATTCTTTCTATAGCAAAAGATTTTTTAAATTTAACTTATACAAATTCTCAAAAGTCTTTGCCTGGTGCTATTGATGAGATGTTGAGGGATTTACCTGGTGGTCAAGAGTGGGAAGAAGGTAAGTAAAAATCATTATGTAAGAACACTAAACGTGTAAAGCCGGCATTCACAGGCACATCCGTGGCAAGTAAAGAACACCAATTATTTGCTACGATTAGGTGTTTATCCGACATTGGCCTGGACAGGAGGACAAAACTGAGAGTGACCGTGCTTACAGAATTCTAAATGAACCGAAGTGCCATCCTTGGGTGTTTGATGGAGTTTCCGGTAATGGACCCAAAAATTGGGCAAAAAACGCTCCTCCTCCAGATAAGAGACAAACATGTTTTACTTGCAGTATTGCTATTAATTCACCTGTTAAAAGTTGGGAATATTTAAGAGAATTTAGACTTTCCCTCCTGAATAGTGGTTTTTTTGGAGTGGATAGTGAAAAGTTAGAACGTGTGACCCATAAAGTTAAGCAGCATTTTGGATGTCTTATTTATAATCAAGAGGATAAGCGATGGATGGAAGTTTTGAAAATTGCAAATCAGATTGCATCGACAAGTTTATCAAGGACTTGATTGAATTTGATGGAGGTTTTAGCGAACTACCTTTTGAAGTTCTTGTCTCGTTTGCTAACAGTGCTCAAGAAAAATTCGGCAAACTACCAGCACCGTTAGATGACAATTGGGAGGAAGTTGTCTGGCTTGCCTCAATTGAGTTAATTGATGATCCAGAAGATTCGTATGATTAAAGAACTAAAGTCTCCTCTTCGATATCCAGGGGGAAAGCAGAAGGATATACCGTTTTTGTCTGAAGTCATTGATCGAGTTAATAAAACACGTAGTATTAAAGAATTCCGTGAACCGTTTCTCGGTGGTGGTAGTGTTTTACTATATGCAGTTGGAAACTTATCTGCTGAGTTGTATTGGGGAAATGATGCTCATTCTTTATTAATGGATTTCTGGTGTCAAACTCAAGAGGATGTTGAATCTCTTTGTAAAGTGGTTACTCATCTCCGCAGAGCTTACAATGGACCAAAGCATAAGAGTCCAGAATGGACGCGATTCCGTAGTGATTATCTCAAAATGCTTGAGACATTACCAGATAATCGTCTACACCGTGCTGCAAAATTTTTTATACTGAATCGAAGCACCTCTAGCGGAACAACTGAATCTGGTGGACTAACCCCATTAGCGTACTGTGACCGTTTTACGATTTCGAGCATTGAGAGGTTACGTGCACTAAATGGACGCTTAAAAAAGGTTAGCTTTACTTGCCAGGATTACCAAGAACTTATTCGCAAGCCAGGAAAAAACGTATTTATTTTTCTTGATCCTCCATATTTGTCAGCGGAAGCATCAAAACTATACGGTAAGTCAGGAGATTTACACACAGGCTTTAATCACGGATTATTAGCAGCAGAACTAAGGAATTGTTCTCATAATTGGTTAATGACTATTGATAATTCTCCTCGAATTCTTGATTTATATTCTTGGGCTAATATTTATCCTTGGGAAAAACTATACAGCATGACAAATGCGGACGGACGCAAATCTAAAGGAGGAAAAGAGTTACTAGTGGCTAGCTTTAAAATTGCTACTACAGACTTATCTGACACTACATCAACAGTAGTATTTCTCCACAGTGAAAAAGCTGATCCAAGGAAACTAAAGTCTCATCCACTGAATACTGAAATATATGGGACGGAAGATAATATATCTGATTTAATTGAATCAATTCGAGAAAAAGGATTCTTCCAAAACAATCCTATTTTGGTCACTCAACAAGGCCGAGGTCTGCAAATTATTTCTGGGCATCGTCGTTGCAGAGCTGCTATTGAAGCTGGTTTAGATCAAGTTCCTATTGTACGTGTTGGATCTCAACTTTCTCAAATTGAAATCGAATCTCGTGTTCTTGATGAGAATTTACACAGGATCAAGGATGGAGTTCAATTGTTACGAGAGTTTGAACACCGCAAGCGAATTGAGACAGCTAAAGCTGTTAAAGGCCAAGTGACGTATACAAACAAGAAATATGAGAACGGTAAATTTCAAACGAACTCATCAGCAGAGGAATTTTGTGATGCTGCTGCTCGTCCATTAGGATATAACGGACAAACATTAGAACATGGTGCTAATGCGCTTATTATCGCAAGCGAATTAAATGATAAAGGATACATAGAAGAAGCACAGCAAATTATCAGCCTAGTTCAGGTTAAGAAGTTTGATAATGCTTGGCAATTAGCACAAAGACAAAGAATTAATAAACAAAGAAATACCAACGCAATTCAGGGTGAACTGTTTTTAGAGATAAACGAAAGACAGTGTTATCTCAAGGGTATTGCAGATACAGACGCCGAAAAAATTATCAGTGAGTATGGTTATAACCACACTTATCTCATAAAATTAGTCGATTTGATAGAAAAGCACATTGGAAGAGATAACTATGGATGGGATGATACGGACTAGTAAAATCTTCTGGTATATCATATATAAAGTAAAAAGTTTTTCTATAAAGAACGATCGCCTCTGTAAAAATGGTCTTTAATAAACCTTATTATTGTTGAATTTCAGCAAATGCCACTTGAACTGCAAAATCTCACAGGCGGTTACACGACAGTACCAATTGTCCAAGACATTAACCTCAGTCTGCAAACAGGAGAATGGTTGAGTTTAGTTGGTGCTAATGGCTCAGGTAAGTCTACCTTACTTAAATTACTGAGTCGGATTCTTTCTCCACAACGGGGAACAGTGCTACTTGATGGCAAAGCAATTCATTCTCAAGCCCCAAATATAGTTGCACAGAAACTAGCATTCTTACCGCAACAACAAATAGTTCCCGTTGGTTTAACAGTGCGACAATTAGTAAGTTTAGGACGCACGCCACATCAACCTTGGTGGCAATGGGAATTAAATGCTGAAGATTGGTTAAAAGTCGAAGCTGCAATTAAAAAGACGCAACTACAAAAATTCAGTGATCGCTTAGTGGAACAACTCTCAGGTGGTGAAAGACAACGGGCTTTTTTAGCTTTAGCACTAGCGCAAGAACCAAGAGTTTTATTATTAGATGAACCTACAACTTTTCTCGATATCAACTATCAATTACAACTCTTAGAATTACTTAAAGAACTAAATCAGCAACAAGAATTAACTATTGTGACAGTATTACATGAACTGAATTTAGCAGCACGCTATAGCTCTCGCATTGCATTATTAAAACAAGGTCATATTTGGCAAGTCGGTACGCCTGAACAAGTTATGACACCAAATGCGATCGCGCAAGTTTTCGGCGTAGAATCAGTGGTTATTCATACACCTGTCGGATTACAGGTTTGTGCTATTTCTGCTATTTAAAATTTAACTTCTGCTAAACTTACAATCATAAAATAGATGAGACTGCTTACTTGAATGGGTTTTTTAGCTTTGCTAGCAAGCAAACAGTCTCACAAATATTCAGCCATGATTACCCACGAATTTCAACACTTGAGGATGTTGCTACCTGCCCATTCATTGCATACAGTTTGACAAGTCCCGTTAAACACAAGCAACTCACTGTTAAAGCAATTGGAGTTAGTGAGGCATTGTATAGGATAATAAACACACCTAAGCCTATTAAAACGAAGGGAACAAAACCGTTGCCATAGCGAGTTAGCAGATTAGAAATTGCAGGCTGGCACGTCAGCTTGTAGGTCACATAGCACCAAACGCCGACTAATAGCAAGAAGACTGCAACGATCGCTAGCAAACTAGAAGGGGTACTATTAGCAAACAAGGGCATATAAATGCTTACATTATCACTGCCGTTCGCGATGGTAATAGCCGCCACACTATAAGCTTGGGGAGATAGAAAACTAATCAAGGAAGAAGAACTAGATAATTCCAGCTGCGCCTCGGACTGAGAATCACTTTCTGGATTCAATAGGCGATTTAGCCCAATGGTGATAGGTACTAAACCTAAAAAACCAATCCAATGGGATGGCAAAACTAAACCCCCCAGAAAACCAACCAAGCTAGCAATTACCAGAGTACAAAAACCCAGATACTGACCAATCACGATGTGTCGATGGCGGAAAGTTGCATTTACCTGAGAGAATAACAGCGTCAGGATGACTAAATCGTCAAGGTTTGTAGCTGTAAAAGCTGCAATTCCGGTGGAAAATGCGGTGATGAGTTCGTTCATTTCTATCTCTCCTCACATGTTGGTGTGTCTGGGTTAGCGTTAGTTGATATCTGCAAAGATTTGGAAAACTGCGACTTAATCAAAGCTCCAATTTGAGATTTTAGATTTTGGATAAAAACTTCAAAACTTAAAGTACTAAAAATTTTTTAGAGCAAGCAATTTTATTTATCTAACAAATCCAAAATGGCAAATCTACAATTTGAGGCTTTTGAGCTACTTTCGCATCAACTTTGTTGGACGATACTGTTTTTAATGTATTCATGTTGCACCTCTTGGCGTCGTTTGAGTCTGTGTTTATCCTGATGACTTTTAATGTACGCTGGTTAACCGATAGGAGCAAATATTGTTTTTTGTTAAACCGATAAATAAAATTGATTAAAAATACCAAAACTGTCGTAAGGCAGGTTCCTAAACGGTTAGACTGTCTACACAGTTGGATTTTGCTATTGTTCAACCCAATCTAGTTCTGTTTTTAACCTGGGTATTACCTTATCAGTAGCCTCTGGGTTAAAAATTTGTTTTTGGCAGTTTTTTGATTTGCTCAGTAAAGTATGCTTCTTGATGTTTGAGTTGTTGCGCGAGTTCTAGTCCTTTTTGGAAAGCTGTTAGTGCTTGAGGATATTCTTTGCGTTCTAAATACAATTGCCCAATTTGGTCATAAGCTTGCATTACCCCATAAAAGTTGGCAGCTTGGGTCTGCGTATCTACGAGAATTTGGCTAGCCTCTAAAGCCTCATCTATTTGTCCTTGAGAACGGTAGAGGCCAACTATCTTCTGCAAAGCTTCACCAGCACGAACGAACTCCTGCAATTGCCAAGCAGTGGTATAAGCTTCTTGATAATTATTAAAAGCCTCTACCAGTAACTTAGGATCTGTCTTCCCTAGAGATTCGTAGTCTGAGCCGATCGCTAACTTTAATTCTGGTATTTTAATAAGATTATTTTGGTTAGTGTAAATTTCTGCTAACTTGTTAAGTATATTTATTGACTGCTGGGGTTGTTCTGTCTGTGCGTAAATCTCAGCCAATTGTTGCAGATATGCTACCTCTTTTACAGATTCTCCTTGGGAAGTAGCTAAACTCAACAATTCCTCGTAGATTGGCGCAGCTTGGCGATAATCAAACCAACTCAGATGCAGTTCTCCAATTGTCTTGAGAGTTTCTACTAATGCTGCTGTATTTTTTTGTTGCCGGACTGCTAACAAAACTTGGTCATAAGCTTGTATAGCCTGTTTAGGTGATCGCACATTTTGGTAAGCTTCACCTAGCGATCGCCATAGTTCTAAATCAATTTCGGTAGATTTTTTCTGGGATTGCGTTTGCTTTTGAATTGCTTGCAACCGTTGAGTAATATATATTACTTCTTGGCGGTCATTTTGATTCCAAGCGATCGCACCGACTCTAGATAATGCTTGTACTTCTGCTAGGGAACCCAAAAAGCGCCGCAAGCGGAGTTCTCTGTTCCAAATTTCAAACGCCGCCACCTCATCACCTGCTTGCAATTTCGCCGCCGCTTCTTGGTTTAATTTATCTAATGCTGGTTCTAACTTTAACCGTTCTTCCACAGTTAACGGCTTTTTATCCTTGAGCGATCGTGGTAAAAGTGGATCGGGTGTAGTGTATTCTAGCGGATTGGGAGGAAATTTATCTGGTGGTTTGGGCTTTTGACTCCGTGCTGATGCCAAAGAACTGCTAAAAAATATACTGGCAATAACAATAACAATTAACCGCTGTAGCATAGGAACTTTACCTTATTGTATTGGGCATAGGGCATGGGGCATGGGGCATTGGGCATTGGTATTTATGTTAATCTCCCATAAGTTTTAGATATTCCCTACCTTATTGCCAACTTGTTTGACGCATAAAACATTAACAATTATCCCCATCGAAGGCAGGAGGCAGAAGGCACAAAGCAGTCCCGATGAAAAATTTTTTCATCTTTTCCCCTTTTTCCCTTTCCCCTTTCTACGTTCGCCATGCCCTATGCCCTATGCCCCATTCCCTATTACCATTATCAAGGTCTACAATACTTGGAGATAATTTTTTAACAACAGGTTTATCGTCTGTAATGACTCATTCTACCGATATCGTTACCTTAGCCCGCTTAATGGCAGCTGACTTTAGCAATCAAGAACAAGCTTTTGAAAACCCACCTTTTTATGCCCACATTCGCGTTTGTATTCGTCCCTTACCTTGGGAATTATTCTCAGGGGTAAGTTTATTTCTGGAACAAGCTTATGATTTTATGCTCAATCAACCCTACCGAATGCGAGTGATGAATTTGATTGAAGCAGAAAATCACATTGTTATCGAACACTACACAGTTAAGGAAGAACAAAAATTTTACGGCGCCTCCCGTGACCCCGAACGCCTAAAAGACTTATCCCTTGACCAGCTAGAAAAAATGCCGGGTTGCAACATGATTGTAGAGTGGACAGGTCACAGCTTCAAAGGTAAAGTCGAACCTGGTAAAGGCTGTATTGTAGTTCGTGATGGGAAAAATACTTATCTTGATAACGAATTTGAGATTGACGATAAAGAATTTTTCAGTCTTGACCGGGGAAGAGACTTAGACACCGATGAACGTCTGTGGGGTTCTGTAGCTGGGCCATTTCATTTTCTGCGTTGGAATAATTTTGCTGATGAAGTGAAGGTGTAACAAGTTAGGAGTGAGGAGTGAGGAATTAAAACTCATAACTCGCTTAATATCCTATGGTACTTGCAATGGCGTACACGTCCGACATAGGCGATCGCACAATCATAATTCTGTGACAACCATTAATATCAGGTTCGGTTGAAGACTTATGATTAAGATTGACGCTCTGATGCAGAGAGTTTTGAATAGTAAGTGATTATCTGAACTTGATATAACTAAGGTTTTTAAATACTGCATTGAAAAATTCATGATGTATTTGTTACCCATCGCTAGCATACAATTTCTGGTGTGGTCATAAGCTCAAAAATTTATTTACTCAGAGGATGGTAATTTAGACAAAATGTTGATAATATAATAAATCGTGGGTCTGGCGGCATAGCCAAGTGGTAAGGCAGAGGTCTGCAAAACCTCCACTCCCCGGTTCAAATCCGGGTGCCGCCTTTAAGAAAATCAAGTATTTCAGGGCTTGAAAGCCCTTTTTTATTGGACATTCAAAGGCTTAGAAAATAAGGCCTCAGAGATTTTTGGGGTTATTTTGGGTAGTTTGGGTAAAAAACTGGGGTAAAAATGTAAGGTAGAGGTATTTACCCCAATAGGCATTTCTGGGGTAAAACTGGGGTAAAGTGGAAAGATAAAGGTCTTTACCCCAGTTAATTACCTTATGGAATCTCATATATCTCAAAATCTTGCCCCTCGGGGTTCAGTGCAAATCAAGAACTCTAACGGCAGTCTCCAACTAGTTTTTTCTCATCCGATTATTACGCCGACGGAAGAGTTAAAAACCAAGCGTTTCTACCTTTCGACAAGGCACAATGATACGCCTTTAGGAAGGCATCTAGCATCGACTTTAGCGGCAAAAATCCAGAGGGATATTGACTATGGAGAGTTTGATGCTAGTTTAGCTAAATACAAACCAGCAGCTTCATTAAGCACCGTTAGCCCAATTACCCCAAGTACTCCTTCAGCTAGCACCGAATATGACTTGCGAGAATTATGGGAAAAATACGCTGAGTTTAAAAAACCACAGGTTAGTCCTTCTACTTATGCGGTTGACTACCGCAAGTATCGCAATCACATTGCTAAATTACCAACTAAAACTTTAAATGATGCGATCGCAATTCGAGATTATTTACTTGCAAATCTTAGTGCTAATGCAGCTAAACGTACTTTGACAAATATAAATGCTTGCTGTGATTGGGCACTCAAGAGTCAGCTAATTGAATCAAATCCCTTCCAAAGTATGGCAAAAGATATTCAGATACCAAAGTCAGAATCGGCAGAATATGAAATTAATCCTTTTACTAAGGAAGAACGGGATAGCATAATTAAAGCGTTCGAGGACAGCAAACTCTATAGTTACTATGCTCCGTTAGTAAAATTCTTATTTTTTACTGGGTGCAGACCATCAGAAGCAATCGCCCTACAATGGAAGCATATCAGTGATAAATATATTACTTTTGAGCAGGCTATTACAATCAGTAGTAAAGGACTAGCCCTCAAAGATGGATTAAAGACGCAAAAGCAAAGACGTTTTCCGATTAATCATCAGCTACGTGAAATTTTAGACTCGATCAAGCCTGAGAACTGTAACCCGGATGATTTTATCTTTAGAAGCAAGAAAGGCGGCATAGTAGACTTTGGAGATTTTCTCAATCATGCTTGGAAAGGTTACAAAAATCAGCGTGGAACACATATAGATGGAATCGTAACTCAACTTGTAAAACAAGGTGTAGTCAACGAATATCGCAAACCTTACCAATGCAGACACACTTTTATTACTCTTTGCCTGGAAGCTGAGATAGATGCGAAGGATGTAGGAAGGTGGGTTGGCAACTCTCCAGAAATTATTTACAAGCATTACGCGGGTAATAAACGTAACCTACAAGTTCCAGAGTTATAAATTTTGTTGGATTCAAAGACAGGCGATCACTTACAAAACAATTGTGCCAAGGAGAAATTCTGCCTTATATCGCAGTCCGAATCAACGAAAATCGCATTTTGTTTAAAGGAGATGTGAGCGTTGCTACCAGGACTTAAAGATTTTTGAGGCAGAAATAACCCTTAAACCTGTACATAATAATACAAGCAGTGGCGGGCATCTGGAGCGATCGACAAACTAATGAGCATCTTACACGCTCAAGTGCGTGAGCAGGTCAAAAAAAAGCCAAGTGGACAACGTTGGTGATCATCGACTCTCAAGCGGTAAAAAATACCTGTAATGCCAGCACAGCATCGAAAGGATATTGTTTCTACAAATCGACAAATGGCATTAAAAGGCATCTAGCCGTTGATACCCTGGGGTTTCCCTTTTTTACTCACTGCACTAAAGTGAATGTATCTGATGATACGGGTTTGATTGAGATGTTGATTGAAAACATCGATTATTTCAAGTCAAAACCTGTTAATATTCCCAAGATCACCATCCTGCTAGACCACGGTTATCAAGAAAGAACATCTGAGGGAGGAGTTAGAAAAAGTTTATCCCCAAATCATGACGAAAATCAGGTTTGAACTTTCGGCAAAACCATCGAAACAACAAAAGAAAGACCAAGGTAAATCTGGGGAAAGTTCCGGTTGCAGCCAGGTGGGTGATTGAGCGGTCAAATGCTTGGATGGAGAGATGCAAAATTCTCGTCAAGAACTTTGAGAGAACTCTAGCTAATGAGTTTTGATTTGGCTGGTGAAACGGTCAAAACCCTGAAAGACAAGGAACCTGAGTTATTTAAATCTGGTCAGGGAAAGCGTTTTATGCTGTTGGGAGCAGTAGGAGAAAAAGCTACCAAGGGAGGGACAGAGTTGATGCTTTCCCTTGTGGAGTTTGACCGAGACAAAGCGATCGCTTCTGTAGTTGAAGGTCAACCAGTGATTTCCGTGTGGTTAGATCAGATTTATCAGCAGATAGCCTTAAAATTGAAAAATTAAGTATTGAAAATAATTGTTTATGCTTAATAAAGTAAATAATTGCTGTAAGTATAAATTGTAGAATTGAAATTTAAAGGTGTGATTCTAGCTATAGATTAAAAAATTGATTCATGTAAGCTTGCCTATTTTAAGTTATACACAGCACAATTCTTACGAATTATAAGATAATAGACGTATAAACTTGAGTAAAAATAACATCTTATGGTTAATGTAATACGAGGTGATGTAGATAAACCTGTTTCGTCCAGAAGACTAGCTGAGTACTTTTAGAGTAGAACAGATATTGATGGGAGTTTATATCTTGGTTATCCGATCATAGAAACTTCTCAAGGGGGTTATCAAATAGATGCACTTTTGGTATCTAGAGAAAATGGTGTTATTATTTTTAACATTGTTGAAGGTACTAATAGCAACATTAATACCATCACCATCATTAGAAGTTTTTCAAAACGAGCCAGAACTTTATGAAGATGATGAAATATATGCGGATATAATAGCAAAAAATATATTACCAGTACCAATTAGATTTGATTACGATCCAGACAATTATAAAGAGATAGATCATCCCAAATGTCATCTTACTTTAGGACAGTTTAAAAATTGTAGAATACCTGTTTGTTCACCCATTACACCAAGTACTTTCATATCCTTTATTCTTCGCAGTTTTTATAATACGGCTTTTAGAGAATTTACAAGTGAACTTACATTTTCAAGTAACCTTTTCAGTGAAACAATAAGTATTACGGAAAAGAAGTTATTACACATAGCTATTTATTGAAAATTTATCACAGGATGCTTCATTTTCTCCCATACGCATCAAATTAAATAAGTATATATTTTTGCTAACGAACTACTAATTCTGTGCTTTGTTGCAACATATTAAACCTTATTTGCCTTTTTTAGATAAAAAGGTTAGCAAGAGTGGATGATTACTGTTGGCATAGAGAAAGTGCTACTGAATCTCACAGCTTGTCAGTCAATACTTCCACCACAATAGCCAACGCTTCCAACTGCTGACGTGAGGGAGGCGGAGTAAACCGAAACTTTTCCCATCGTGCAACAGCACCCCCAAGTCACGCCGCTTTACCTAACCCAGTAGGCTTTAATTCATTCCCTTGTCGAAACCGTCCTAAAAAATGACTCAAACTTTCACCCTCATAGGGTTCGACTCGAAACAGCCAGGGTTGGATATCTTCGGCTTTCATTACGCCTTCCTTGTAGGTTTTTAAGATAAATTCTTGCCAATTTTCGTTAACTCGGTGCTTTCCTTTGTCTGCACGTTGAGTTTGAGTCAGCCCTGCTAACCCTTCTTGTTCCCATTTATCAATCAGCCGTCGTACCGTTCGCACAGATTTACCCAGTTTTACTGCTGCTTGTTGGAGTCTTTGAGTATATGTTGTGCGATCGCTTGCTTCAAGTAGACTTTGAATCACCTCCATTTTTAACTTTGCCTTTCTAAAATCCAAGAATTTTTCCTGTTTTTGTGAAGTGACAGTTAAATTGTTAAATTTCAGGAATGGGACATCTAATTTGTTAATCTAGCCAAAATAAGGTTGTGAGAATTGAGCTAATCAAAAACCTGTCTTAACAAAGGTTATGCCAGGCTTTTAGCTATTTACCTATTTTGTGACAAGATTTTGTTAATTGGACAAATAATTAGTTAATGTACATCGCAAAACAGAGAGTCAGGATGAACACGCCTAATGATTTTGCTAGATATTTAAATCGGTTTGAGGGAGAATAACTGTTTTTTCTGTTTTCATAATTTCCTTCTAGTCTCTTGGTGGCAAATCAGTCAGTTGTTTGACATCTGCGTCGCACAACCTCGGCTTGACCTCAGGGATCAGGGATAATTCGTCAGAATCAAAAATCCGGATGCTGAAATCGGTTGGATTTCAATATAGGGAGTCCCATCTTGTTGCTGCACTAACACTTTAGATCCCGTTTTGTGAGGACCTGTGTAACCCGGCAAATTTGCCACTTCAGCCGTATTCAGAATCACCGTCATTGAACTTCCAATCGCGTTCAGATTGGCATCCACCAAAACTTTTGCTCCCCGATTATCAGTTCCATGACTGTTTAGCACACAAACCGCCTCTTCATCATCTAGAATCCTTGACCAACCGATAATTTCTCCACTCCGTCCGTGGTCGCCAAAGGGCAAGTTCAACACAGGGATTGCGATTGGTCGCAAATACTGCCGTCCCAATCGCAGCACTGGGAACTGCTTACGGATTGCTGCCATTGCCGCAATCCGGACATAGGCAGGGTGATTTGGCTCGAAACAATGAGCACCTGCTGTCCCAAACGGCCCGAAACCAGGTAAGTTTTGATCGAGGGCTTGCAGTCCCGTCACACCAGATTGTCGGGGATGCTCTGGACCAAACATCGCCTCCCGTAAATAGCGATCGGATTTCTTCCAGTCGGGCAACCACCTCCGTTCAGACGGTTCTGGCCCCGCCAATGCCTGCTCAGTTCCAGCGTAAATGCAGGGCACTCCCAATGTAAACAGTTGCAATGCTACTCCGGCAATCACCTGATGATCCGATGCAGCTTCACTGGAAAAGCGGATTTTTTCACCAAATACATGATCGTGATCGTCCAAAATTGAAACATGTCGCCGTCCGATATTCCGGTGAGACCCCATTACAGCTTTCCCTGGATCAAACCCGTTAAAGTAGGCTCTTGGATCTATCAGCCCTTTGGCAACCAGGTTAAGATTTCCCCGCATCTCGCCGATATCCAGAGCAGCATTTAGATTTTGCCCCACCACATCCAGATAGCGGTCTTGGTTATAGTCACCACCTGCTACTTCCCCTACTAGAAAGAAGTCACTCTTACCTAGATTGGCTGCAAACTCCTTAATCGTTCCACAAAAATTTCGGGCTTGTTCATAGGTCACATGCTTGAGTGTATCAATCCGAAAGCCATCACAGTCTGTCAGCGCAATCCAGTATTTATAACATCGGGCTAAGTTATCTAACAGATGAGGATACTCCAACTGGAAATCTCGTAGTGTGATGAAATCCGAACGCCGGAATTCCGCATTGGGATCATCCAAGTCTCCCTGCCCCAAATTTCCCTCGCCAGCACGAGTGTAGCAATCTGCTTCCTGAAGTTCCCTCGGCCACACTCCTTCTGCGCTCGTTTGAGGCTTTACCGCAATGGGTTGCCCACGATCGCCTAGCCACGAGCCAAACTGATACCAACCAGATGTATAAGGTGGTTTCAATTCTCCCCCAGGAGTATTCGGAGCATAGAGCCAGTTAGATCCTGAATGGTTAAAAATGATATCTAGGATAATGCGTAGTCTCTTTCCGTGGGCTTTATTGACCAGACTGACCAAATCTTGGCGAGTCCCAAAGCGAGGATCGACCTCTAGAAAATCTTGAATGCCGTAACCGTGATAGCTATCCAAGTGACCCCGTTGTTGAAAAACTGGACCTACCCAGATCGTCGTCATGCCCAGTTGCTTGAGATAATCCAGTTTCGACTCTAATCCTTTGAGTGTTCCACCCTGCCAGCGATCGCCTCCGGACTCTGCCCATTTATCAAATCGCCAAGACTGCCCATTCGGTAGATTAGGGCGGGCCAGATTCAGTTGCTGTCGATTCAGTAAAGGACGTGTATCCTCTTTACCATCGCTAAAGCGATCGGGTAAGAGAAAATAGAGCACTTCATTTCTCCAATCCGCAGGGGAGGGAAAGTAATTCTCCCGTCGAGGTAAAGAAAAGTCTTTTAGACTATTCGGTCGCTGTGTAGCTAGATTCTGATCGGCAAATGTCATAGGAATTATCTCAAGATTGGTAAATAAGTTTACTCAGTGAAACTCTTTTCTCTTTCCACGAAGACTATAAATTTTCTCCGCGACTTACTTAGTTGAATGACTAGCTATGTGTTGCAACGCGGTAATACTAGGTATAAAACAGTAAGCTCCTCCTTTGGTTGTGATGAATCGATCAAAACCCGTCAACTTGATGGCGGGGTTGTCTGGAGAGACAGGAATATCGAATTGGCCACTTTTATTGTCATTAGCACCAATCAGGGGAGCTTTAGCATCTGTAGGTAGACCAGCAAAATCTCCTTCCTTGTCTAAATGATTTGTAGTTGAAACCGGAAAAGGATTTACCAATATCTGCAACAAATTGCAGAGCTTTTAAACCTTCAAAAGTAAAGCCAATATTTAAACAATAACTCGGTTTAAAGTCCCTGTTTCTAAAATATCCTTTAGGGCTTTATAGTTTTCTGGCACTGGTGTCTTAATTGGGGCAACAAAGCTTAATGCATGTTGTTCTGGTTTAGTACTCATGATCGTGACTCCTTAGTATTTTTAGAACTGAACGCGGGTATTGCTTGTTGTGGCTATGTCCATTTAGTTTTTATTAGTAAATAAGATGCGTTTCTCGTGACCTTTTAAGTGGACATACAAGGGCAAAGTTTTGGCTATTTAATGCTCTGCTTTTTACGCTGTACTGTACTAGACAGTAAGGGGCTAATACCGAACTTTTCCAGCACCATGTCGGACGTTTGCAGTGCGCCTTCAACCCAACCCTGAGCGTCTGAATAAGCTTCACCACAGATGTAGAGAGAGCAATCAGTGCCGAGCGGTTGGATAATTTGTTGTTTCACCTCCCAACTTTTGACACCGATATTCCAACTGTTCCATCCACCGCCAAATGGGTCGTCACCCCAGTCGCGAAATGCGGCGTTTTGCACATCCGGTGTATAGTTGAGACCGTGGATGATCCCAAGCTGGCGTGCTACCTCCTCAACCATCGGTGCCGGTGCCACGTATTTGTCCCATTCGCTGTTAGACTGTTGCTTGCTTGACCCCAGGTATGGATTTTTCACTAATTCTGCAACCTGCCGACGCGCTTGCCAAGCCTGATGCCGTCGTGGGCGGAGACCGTCCCAGAAGCCGATGTCTGTGCCATCATCATAACTTGCCATCAGCATCGACGGTCCTTCGGTGGCTGGTTTGCCGTCGTCCTTTGGCCAGTAATAGGTTTGACGCACCGGCAGGTCTGTGACTGTTCGTCCAGACTCAACTGGAATGAACTTACCATCGTCCGTGTAGCCTGCTGCACGCCACCACGGGTTAGTATAGGTTGTGAAGAGCTTGAAGAGTGGGCGCGGTGTGACGCTGGTGATGAGGTGCTGAATCTCCAGCATAGGCGGACTTGTGGGCACAAGCAGATCGAGCGAGCGGCGCGGCATAGCGAGGATCAATGATTTTGTAGCGATCGTTTCTCCCTGGATGCTCAGTTCAAATGTGTCGTTTTTCCAATCGAAACCGTCGAGCCTATTATTGAGCCGAATTTCGCCACCAGCTTTGGAGAAAAGCTGCGCTAATGATTTGGGTACCTCCTGAAATCCTTTCTTAAAACCCTTGTATTGCGGGTCAATGCCAAAATCGGAGAGATACCAGGGAATTGCATCAGCGGCATTCCAGTTAGTGAGTGTTGAGTTGTAGCCGCCGGCATCAATGCCGAGTTCGTAAGCTTCACCGCTGATGATGCGTATGAGCACGTTCCAAAAGCCTTGTTTCCATAGCGGTGTTCCAGCAAAGCTCGCGTTATGCGCCATCTCTCGGCGTTGAGATTCAGTAAGCTTTGGATTTGTGATTCCCGGTACAATCTGCTCAATCGCATTGATGATGATGCTGCCTGCTGTACCACTACGTTCCAGAAAAGAGAGATGATACGGCACTTTATCCGGTTTGATAGTGAAATCGGAAAGCCGAAGATAGACGCCACGGAGATAGGCGATGTTTTGTGGTTGATCGACCGGAAAATCATACAACTCAATCTGCTGCTCTAGTGGGAGGACTTTATTAAGCTCTCCGATGAGCTTTGCGATCAGTGGTTGCACTGCTGGGAGGATACGCATTCCCCCAAGTTCGGCAACCATGTTTGAAATATCGGGCGGCCGCACTGAGAGCAAACGCCCCCCAATGTAATCGCTCCCCTCGAAGACAACGATATTTTGATCTGGGTAGGCTTGTTTGAGCCGCCACGCACTATAGACGCCTGATACACCACCACCGACGATCGCAATATCGATTTCTGCCATGATTTGTCATCCTCTATTGGTGTTTGGTTTAAAAAATAATCGGAACATTCACCGCTGCGCCAGGAGCCTGCGTCCGCAAAAATGATTTTTCCACCTGACGATGAAAAAAGTTGAGCGGCGGTTGTGCGGTATAACGTGCAGACATCTGCTGGGTCAATGGCGTTGAAAGCGTGTCTTTGGCAGTTCGTACATCGAGGATATACGAGCGTCGGGTCTCCAATACATAATCGATGCCGCGCCGTACAGCAGAACTAACGTCCTGGGAAGTCTCCACAATCTCACCATCTTGACCACCGAAGGCCTTCGCCAGAGCTACAAAGTCGAGTTTTGGCCTCTCAATTCGCAGATACTCAGGGTCGTTAGTCTTCGGTTTCCAGCCATAGCCAGGTGCAGAGCTATATGCAGCGACTACCTGTTGCAGTCCGCTTTGCAGTGTTTGGTATTCCTGATTGTTCGTAATGATATAGAGTATGCCGAGTTCGCGGTGTGCCGCAGTCCACCAAGTTTGCGGATAAAACAGCGATGAGCCGTCACCGACGGCGTTAACGACCAGGCGTGTCTCGATGCCTTGCCAACCAAAGGTTTCGAGTTTAATTCCCAGAGAAGCAGGCATTGACCAGCCGAGGGAGCCGCCAGCTACGCAATAGTAGCTAATGGGTACGGCTCCATCATTACCAAGTGGAAGAAAATACTGGAACGGTGCTGGATCGGAGACTGCCTCATGGACGTACACAAACTGTTTCTCCAGACCGCGCTCCTGAATCGCCTTGCGGAGCGCGTCAGCAATGACAACAGCCCAAATCTCATCTTTTGTTAGCGCTAGTTCCAAATATTGTTGCCACTGTTGATGTCGCTGGACATTGAGTTGTCGCAGATTCTCGTTGCGCTTTACCCCCTCTGCTGGGGGGTTCTGACGAACAAGGTTGTTGATCAGTGGGAGTGTTGTTTTGATATCGCCGAGAATTCCCACCTTGCTATAAGAGTTCTTGCCGATGTCCCAGGTGTTATTCGTCAAATAAATCTGCTGAACACTGGGGGGAATCAGAGGACCGTCGGAATACTTGAAGACTGTAATCTGAGCTTGGAGACCGAAGCCGCAGAAAAAGGCAACATCATGATCCTGAAATACTTGCTGCATTCCTAATTGGGTACCAGGCAGTTCTCCCTGCCAATGGAAGTCATCGTTGGGGAAATTCGCCACGCTACTGAAGGTCTGGAGTAGTACTGGCGCGCCAAGGAGTTCTGTCAGCTCCTGTAACTCTGGCCAAGCATTAGCATAGCCAACCGCATCACCGGCAATGATAATCGGGTTCCTTGCTTCTGCCAGCAGCAAAGCCGCTTGCTCGATTGTTGATAAGTCACCAGTGAAATGGGGCGATATCTGCGTGATTCCTGGAATACGATCTTCGGCATCAATGTGGCGCATTGTAAATTCCCACGGGATGGCAACGAGCACTGGACCGTTAGGCGGCGCGATCGCCTCCTTGAACGCACGCTGTAAAACCAGCCCAATTTCCTCGGGTGTCCGAACCTCATGTGCCCATTTTGTGTACTGCCGTGCCAGATCAACGAGGTTTGAGGCCAAAAGCGGCTCTTGTGTTACTAACTCATTTTGCTGCTGGCAACAAAGTATTACTAAGGGTATGTGCGATCGCCAGGCGTTGAAAAGATTACCGATGCTATGAGCGATACCCGGTGTAACGTGGACAACAACTACACCTGGTTTGCCACTCATCCGTGCCGAACCCATCGCTGCACCGATAGCGATGTTTTCATGGAGACATTCAATGTATTGGACTTCATTTTCTGGATATGATGTGCCATCAATAATTGGAATTTCGTTTGTACCTGGTACACCAAAAATGTAGTGAATGCCTATCTCACGCAGAATGTCAAAGATGTAGTCGCGAGTCCAGCGTTCTGGGTGTTGTATAGTCTTATTTGTCATACTTTATTATGCGGATTATGCCAAAACGGTAATAAATCAAAAACGCAAACCTGATTTTGTCAGCTATAGGTCGAAGAAATACAGTTCCGCTTCTAGAGCGTGCTTGATGTTTTCTGTCTGCTGAAAGCCGTGCTGTTCGCCGTCAAATAGAAGATAACCTACGGGAATATTTTTCCTGGCAATGCCTCGACGATTTTCTGTCGGATAACAATTTATTTGTAGTGCTATGAAATTAATGTCGTTAAACTTTTAAATTAATCTAATTCCTATCCCAGCTATGTTGTAACACTTTGGATTCCTTATAACAACGGCAGGTAAAAAAAGACTTATACTGTATGCCTATAATGGGCTAATGCTTGATATAGCCTAACTTAGCAAGGTACATTGTAAAGCGACACTAATGTGTTAACAACGATAAATAATTTGTTATTCGACAAAAGAACAAGCTCAATACATAGTTACTAGTATTTTCTAAGGTTATATGAATGCTATAAAAGTGAATGTAATAGTATAAATTTCTTTACAAAATGCGATGTGCGAGTATTGCTTCGTTACAAAATGCTGGTGTAAGAATGATTGAAAAGAAAAACCTCACAATACTCATCTGGAGAAAGAAAATCGTCATCAGTGGCTAAAATGAAGGAAAGATGTTTTCTATTGAAGAGTTTATCATTGCCGTATTTTGTTGTATTGACAACTTGCTAATTGAAATCACCTAAATTTACCCAATCAAGAGACGAGGTTTTTCTTAATTAGTATCATGTTCAGCAATACTATACTTTTGGCTTACTTATCCTCTAACTTTAGTTAGAGGATTAAGCCTTTGAGCTTATCATAATGAAATTATGTATCGAAACATGATTTAGATATCAAATACCCAATTTTTTAAGACTAGACATTTCCAGAGATGATATGAGGGCGAACAGTTGTTCGTCCCTACTGAGGATTTTGGGTAACGCAGAATCAATTGTTCGGGATGTCTACTTAATAACTATTGGAGATTCAGAATGTTGCTCAAGGAATGGGATTAACTTTCAGTCTTAAAGTTTTTCTGTCTAACTGCGAAAATTCAATTACGGGCTTAACAATAGTTTTGGTTCTACTCCTAATTTTATTTATTAAAATTAGGACTTAAATATCTCTACAGATATTACATTTCTTAAATTAAGCTAATCACAAACTACTACAGAACCGATACTTAATAATACTTTTAAAAAAGCAGGTTCTGCGATGAACAAAGTTTTTTTAGCTTAAGTTTCTGTACAATTGCTACCAGAAAGCCTTGTTTAATAAAGAGCATTATAAATAATTTTGGAAAGTTAAATTATGAGTGAAAACACCCATAATGTTATTTTTTTTGACATAGGCGGTACTCTTGGAGATCCAAGAATTTCACCCTTTCCCTATCGCCTTGAAGGTTTAGATGTTTATCCTTATGTGCCTGATGTACTGCGGCAGTTGCGTGAGTGCAACAGTCGCATCGGAATCATATCGAATATCGGCGATGATAAACCCGAAAACGTAAAGGGAGTGCTGGAAGAGTGTCAAATTTATGATCTTTTCGATTCTGATCTAATCATTTATGGTGCAAAAAACTCTTCAGAAATCTTTCAGTTGACAGCACGTCAAGCAGGCCATTCTGATACTCCAAACCAGTGTCTATTTGTTGGTGAGGATAGTCATGAGCGAAGTTATGCAATACAAGCTGGTTGGCGTGTAGTTCCACATCCTTGTCTAGTTTGGGACGTGCTCAATGGTAGCCATTTAAGGTATATTCGCGTGACTGTCCCAAGCGATCGCAGTGAACAGGGATGGCAGCAAGTCATTAAATCTCTACCTGTTGTACCTTTGTATGTGACTGGTGACAAAGGAAATCAGGTTTACGCGATCGCCACAAGCCAAGCAGCGATGAGACTTGATGATTTGGGATTTGCAGTAGATCGCTTGGGTAGTGAAGACGATCCCCTGACTACAGAAGTTTATTTACTACGGGACGATCTTCAAAAAAGCACTGGCTTTCTCAACCCACAAGGAAGATCGACGGAATTTTTTGCTAATGATGAATCCTCTAAAATGGTTTTGGCTTCTTCAACTGAAGGTCTTTTCGTTGCCTTACCATCAGATCGCTCAGTAGAAGACTATCATTTTGAGAACGCCCAACACGGACATAATCTGAAACTGCTGCCCGATCTTAGTTTGCTCGAACCATTTGGAGAAGGTAACAATGCGAGAACTGCTGGCTTTTTAACCTCTCCTACCACGGAGCCATCCTTAAATCAGGCTGAATTAGACAAATTTAAAGCCATTACACCTGACAAAATTCGCAGCTATGTGGAAAGGTATGCAGGAATAAAACCTCTCGATGAGCAGCAAAGAATTATCAAAAGCCGACATATTCACAGTCCAGATATGCCGTTGGTTACAGAAGCATTAGCACAAGACCTCAAAAGCATTGGGGGAGATATTTTTAGTGTCAGAATGAATCAGTTTGTCCACGAAGGACGGGAGTTATACAACGTAGAGGCAGAAATTCAAGGCAGTCAATCACAGGAGATAGTTCTAGTTACTGCCCATTTAGATTCTACTGCTGCTAGTGATATATCTTATGATCCCAAAAATGATCCTGCCCCTGGTGCTGATGATGACGCAAGTGGAGTTGCTGCTGTCTTAGGGCTTGCCGAGGCGATCAAAGAGCTTAATTCCCTTAACCCATCTAAGAGAACAATTCGCTTTGTCCTCTTTAATGCCGAGGAGCATGGCTTAGTTGGTAGCCAAGCTTACGCGAGAACGCAAGCGGCGATTGCCGCCCCTATTATTGGTGTGTACCAGATGGACATGATTGGTTACAACATCGAACCCCCTCGTTCCTTTGAAGTTCACGTTGGTTATGCAAAATGCGCTGACGTGCAGAGGCGATCGCTTGTTCTTGCCCAACGTCTTGAACGGCTAGTTTCTGCTCTTTCTCCCACACTAGAACATCCTCAAATCTATACCCAACCCGACCCTGCCGAGGGAAGGAGCGATCATGCAAGTTTTCATCAACGAGGCTATGCGGCTTGTGTTACCTCTGAAGATTTCTTTGCAGGACCCTTGCCTACCTCTTTGAGTGTTGAACCTAATCCCAATTACCACAAAGACAGGGATACTTTTGTCGATTTTGACTATGCGGCTGATATTGCCCGTGTAGTTGGTGCAGCAGCTTGGTTAACAGCCAACTTATAAATCAATCCCAATACTAAGGAACTCAAAAAGCATATTTGTAACAACCCATCTTGTCATAATCCCCTTCATCGCTGTTTTGGCGTTACATTGCCGAGGAGTGATCGGAACTGCGTCAAGAGCCAACTATCGGTGTCGATACCTACAGAATCCCGATCAAGCAGTGCATAGCTGGGGAATATTCCACTGAAGACATTAAAGATCGCAGGAGTAATCGAAATGACAGAAGATCCCCTAGAAGAAAATTCTCAGGAATATCTCAACTTTCAGCAGCAGTTTAAATCAGTTGTTGTCGATGGCATTAAATATTACGTTTTTGAGGGAGATATTCTTTTGGATGACAATGAATTTTATTCATATTTTTTGCGGCAAAAAAAATCTGTGAACTGTTCTGATTCTACAACAGAAAATGAGAGTAAAGACAACGAAATAAACTCTTCTTGATTTTTTAATTTTATTGAAAAAGAGAGTTTATTCAACAAAAAACATTAAATAGGAGAAACGATCATGAGTGAAAACATCAAAAAAAGTGCTTCTACAATATTTCTAGAAAGTCGCACTCAACTGCGAAGCGAACTGTCGCACTCAGATGTATTTCAAAGATTTACAGACGAAGAAAATGGACTCAAAAGAGTCACCATTGATGGGACTACCTACTTGATAGCAGAGGGTGATTTACTACTCGATGAAGATGAGTTACTGCTATATGCCAATCAGCGAGCCACTCAGAACCGAGAGCGGGAATCGCAAAATCTTTTGGCTAGTGCCGGAATGGGCTTTTTAGGAATAACTGATTTACGCGGTTTAATCGGTGTCACAGATGGAAGTGGGAAAATTGTTCGCTGGGCAGAAGGACTCAAGCTTACTTATTGTGTACTAAAACAGACATTCACCAGCGACCAGCGATACAACACAGTCAAAGAGAACATGAAACTGGCAACTCAAGATTGGTCAGTAACATGTGGGGTGCAATTTGAATATTTAGAGGCACTTGATGACAGCCCAGGTTTAAATAGGGCTGGTGTCATTTTCACGGTGAGAGAAATTGACGCGAGAGGAGCGTTTATTGCCTCGGCTTTCTTCCCAAACGATCCCCCTTCGCGGCGGCGAGTTCTCGTTGATGGTTCCTATTTTGACCCCTCTCTAAGATTTAATCGAGTTGGTGTTTTACGCCATGAGTTAGGTCATGTATTGGGATTCCGACATGAGCATATCCGCAGTGGCGCGCCTCCCGCTTGTCAAGGTGAACCGTTAGGAGGTGATACTCCATTAACTGAATACGATCCTCAATCTGTCATGCACTATTTTTGTGGAGGAAGGGGCAGTGCAGAACTAGCTATCACAGAACTGGATAGAATTGGTTCTCAACAGGTATATGGTCCGTCTTTTGGCAGATTTACCTTTGTCCAGTAGCTACGTCTCCAGAAAATCGGGATGTGGCAATTATCCGAATAGATGATGTTTGTCTGTATCCCGATTACCAAACCTGGAATTTATAGCTTTTTTGAAGCGAGTTTACTGATTCTGGGTTGTAGTTAGAAAGAAGGAGCAAAGAGAAAAACTGGCTCTCCTAACAAGAATGGAAAAAATGTATTAGAAGTTACCAATTTCAGTAGACCGAAAAATGAGTGCGATCGCTGTGTAATGAATACCCGTTTCAGTGCAATTTTGCTCAAATTCTGTCCTTTAAAATACTATTGTAGAATAGTTCATCAATGCCGAATTAAAACTACTATTAAAAATCCTGTCATTCGGCTTCTATTTGTTAGTTTAGCTTTTTTAATTATTAATATTTGGATTTATTTAGTGTGGCATTATCTTAGCCGTTTAAAAAGAAGTTCTAGGCAAGTTTTTTCTCATCTGTTTACACTCAAACAAATGCTTGAGTTTTTACGTCAAGCAGTAGACCGCAACTATGACATAGCCTGCGAAGTTTGTTTACCATCCGGCTGATTTTGGTTGATCTTTGGGGCTTGTTAATAAGCTAAACTTATCGTTTATTTTAAGTAATTAGCTTTTGCACATTTCTCCAAAAACGGTATCACACACTAGTATTTTTTAGCGATGGCTACGCCCGCCGCAGGCATCGCAAAAGTTTTCGGTCTACTGATTGTGAATACTACCACTTACAGGGATTTTCATGATTTTTTGATTACGCTTTAATACCCAAACAGAACCTATAATACCCAACACTACTATACCAAAGGCAGAATTAGGTTCAGGAACTGAAGTTGGTATTAACAAAATTTGTGTGGGATTAACTAAGCCACCACTACCAGGAGAAATGAAGGTTTTGACAAATTCTCCCGTTGTGCCGTCATATTCTAAGACATTAGCAGTAGTAAAGCTGCTAACCAAAAGTTTGCCATCAGGATTAAACAGCAAACCAGTGGGACTACTTAGCCCTCCGCTACCAGGGGGGACAACAGTTCTGAGAAATGCCCCTGTATTACCATCATATTCTAAGACAGCACTGAGTCCCACGCGATCGCTAAATGCACTAGAACCCGAACTGTTCACAAACAGGTTTCCATTTGGGCCAAAGGTGATAGCTTCAGCCAGATTTAACCCACCACTACCAGAGGGGACAAAATCTCCAAGGAATGCGCCTGTAAGTCCGTCATACTCTAAAACACTGCCATTTCCAAAGCTACTAACAAACAGGTTGCCATTTGGGCCAAAGATTGAAGTGACGGGACGACTTAACCCACCGCTATCAGGGCCAATGAATGTACCCAAGAATCCACCTGTTGTGCTGTTATATTCCAGGATACTGTTAGTACCAAAACTGTTAACAAATAAATTGCCATTGCGACCGAAGAATAGGCCAATAGGATTAGCTAGTCCACCACTGCCAGGGGAGACAACAGTTCTGACAAATGCTCCTGTTTTCCCGTCATACTCTTGGACGCTACCATTACCCCAACTGCTAACCAGCACATTACCATTTGGCGCCAAGAGCAAGCCATTGGGGTTAGTTAACCCTCCACTTCCTGTAGGGATAAAAGTTCTAATAAAATCACCTGTGATTTCATCATATTCTAAGACGTTATTACCAGTAATGTTGCTGACTAACAGGCCTGCTTGTGCTGGTAGGGCAGTTAATCCGCCCATAGTGATTCCACCAACGGTAATAGCTGCTAAACTAAGGCTAGTTTTATAAAAATTTCGGCTAGACATAAGTGTGACTAAATGAACTTGGCTTAGTATTCTTTTTATTTATTATTCCTTGAATGTACGCTTTACTGAGTGTTTGTAAAGATTTTCTAATATTTACTTACGTATGAATTTTAGAGAATTCGCCCAAAAAGCAGCCCAAAGCCAAAGCTAAGGCAATGTGGGGGACACAATGCCTTTAGTTGGCATACTACGTGTGATGGCTAGAGAAATAGGATTGGGGTTTGTTTCTTCGCTGGTTTTTTTGCAGAATCTAGTCTAAATATCATCCTGCAATCCTTTCGGTAGTAAAAGAAGTCAGGATTAAGGGTAAAAAGGGTTTTCCCAAGTTCAAGAAAAATTGCCGTTCAGTTGAATATAAATCAACTGGGTGGAAACTTTCTGGTACTCGTAAATCTACAACTTTCTCAGACAAAAAAGGCATTTGATAAGTACAAGGACTAAATTAAACCTAACTCGATCTCGCCGGGTTTCGACTGCGCTCAACCCTCTTGGAATAAGCTTACCGAGCATTGAGCGTTCGCGTAGCATCTCCCCTTGGGAGAAGTCGAAATGCGCCTTCTAAATAATTGTGTCCACCTACTTAATTACCACACTTTATGATGACAGTACCCACGGTTGCAATATGGGAGTTGCATGACCCATAATCATTTGCCAGCGCCCATCCCTTTTCATGTATACATGGGAATCTCGCACTTCCACTGCATCTTGTCCCTTCAATTTGATTGATAGGCAGAAGTTAATGATAGCTACTGTATCTCCATACCAATATATTTTAACTTGATCGGTATTTAAAGATTCCAGAGCTACGCTTTTCACGTTTTCGATTTCTAATGCTTTATTAATAACCCGACCATCTGGTACTATGCCGAGAAAATCATCAGGTAGTTCTTGCTCAACTAGTGCAACATCATTTGTGAGAAATGCATTCAAAAATCCTCCAACTAACTTTTGTAGCTCCTCTGTATCAGCTTTTCTATCGCTACTTATTGTATCCATGTTCAAATTCAATTTAACAGTTGTTGCTTCCATGATATTTATCCTTTAAAAAATTACTGTTCGTCTCACAAAATATTGTTGCTCAAGCATCGAGACTACATAAATTTTTAGATTTTACAATATTACTCAGATTATCCAAAGAAGAGAGCTTAATATCAATCAGGTCTTCATACTCTAGATAGTCATCTATATTGAAAGTTGGAGTAACCATTAAACCTGTTTTCAAATTTGCTATCTTTGCTGCTCTTAAAGCATAGGGAGAGTCATCGACTATTATCCAGTCTTTTAAATCAAGTTGGAGGTTACTACCGATTTGGATGTAACAAGCAGGATCGGCTTTTGACATTCCCTGAGTTGAACATACCATTGAAGCATCTAAACCAGGAACGTGCTCAAGTTGATTAAATGCCCCAGATGTTGAACTTCTTTGGGAGATAATTTTTACCTGTATATCGTTCTGGGAACAAAAATTGAGCAGTCGGCTAAATCCTGGATCGATCGCAACAGAATCACTAATTTCTTTATGCATTAACTGTTGTACTTGTTTGACATCAAGAGGAATTCCGAAAGATTGAAAAACAAGTTCTAAAACAGCTTTTGGAGGAAAAGTAGTGGTCAATTTAGCAATTTCTTTGATTGTTCTTTCTCTTATAGGTACAGAAGTAAATTTGTTAATATATTCATATACCCATTTATGCATCAGACCGACGGAATTAGGTGATATTACACCATCAAAATCGAGAAAAATACCTGTTAAGCGCACATTTAACTCCTAAACATATCTAGATATTGGGGCAATCAATTAGCAGATTGCCCCAGTTTTATGGATGTTGCCTAGAATTTAATCTCTAGCCTTGAACTCGCAGCACAAGCTTGCCTGTTGTGAGTCTCTGCTCAATTCGCTGATGTGCCTCAACTGCTTGATTAAGTGATAGTACATCAGTAACATCTACGCGCACTTTGCCACTTGCAACTAGTTGTAAAGCTTGCCGTGCAGCTATATTCACACGTTCTGGAAACTCTATACTCATTGCACGCAAATTGAAGCCGAGAACCGCTTTACCTGTGAACCACAAAAGATTGGCAGATATTTGTACATCCTCGGCATTGCTAGCGTTACCCATAGCAACCAGCCGACCAAGTTGATTGAGCAACTCTAAACTTTGGGTGCGAGTAACGCCACCAACTTGATCTAGAATGATATCGAAACCAGGTAGACCAGTTATCGCTCGTGCATCTGTGATTTCATCGCGAAGCAAAACTTGGTCATAACCTAGTGACTTAGCATAATCAATTTTGTCTGGGCTACCAACTGTACCAACAACTTTACCTGCACCTAAGTAGCGAGCCACTTGGCCTAAAACACTACCAACTCCACCTGCTGCTGCATGTACCAGAACGGACTCCCCAGGATGGAGTTTAGCAACAGAAGAAAGTAGTAAAAATGCTGTGGTAACATTTGATGGCAAGGCGGCGGCGGTAGCCAAGTCAATATTTCCGTCCAAATCATCTAGGGGAAAAACAAGGGGTGCTTGGGCGATCGCGATCTCAGCATAACCACCACCGGCAATAATTGTAAGTGCAGCAACAGGTTGACCGACACGCAGATTTTGTACATCTGGGCCTAATTCACGCACATATCCAGCTACTTCAATCCCAGGAACAAACGGCAATGGTAGTCCTGGAACCCCACGACGAAAGATGATTTCAGCGTAGTTGACGCCAGCATAAACAACATCAATGGATACTTGACCTGGGCCTGGTTGAGGATTTGGTAATTCACGAACTTCCAGAACTTCAGGGCCACCAAATTGGGGAATTACAACAGCTTGCATATATTACTCCTTAATGTACTAATAGTTGCGAAAATTTGAACTTTTGCTGTGTTAAATGGGCAAAACAAGAGACTACCGAAAACTTCACCAGATAGAAATGAAAGCTTAATATTTTCTTTGCTTTCCCAAATTCCAATCTCTTAGGAATTTATGAACGGATATCAGCCTGCACCATAGTTGCATAGAACTTGTGTTTCATGAAAAAGTTCATTGATTCTGTGCCAGGACATTTTTAAGAATGCACAACTGAGGGCGTAGATGCTTGTGCTAGTTGGGTCAATCCCCAAGCTTGCAGTAACGAGTATTGAGCTTGTTTTTTAGCTTCGTTCAGTGGAGCTAGACCAAAATCAATCGCTCCGGCAATAGTGCGTAGTGGACGAGAACCACTAGGCATTGCCACTAATTTCGCCACAATATCACCAACGATTTGAGGATCTTGTAACTCTTGACGGGCTACAGATTGCTCAAAACCCTGGATAATTTGTGTAGCCACCTGTGCAAGAGGCCCATATTGAGACGATACTTCACCATCTTGTGGATCTTCTTGACTTTTGACTAATCCAGTTTGAAATGGGCCTGGTTCGATAATCACTGAGTCAATACCTAAACCAGACAGTTCGTAGCTATATGCTTCGGCTAACGTCTCAAGTGCAGCCTTACTAGCGCAATAGAGAGCGTTAAATGGGAAAACTAAACCGCCGCCTAGAGAGCTAATGTGGACAAGTAATCCACTACCTTGTTGACGCATATATGGCAGAACAGCGCGATTTGTGCGAACTACTCCAAAGAAATTAGTCTCCATTTGTCGATACGCCTGTTCAGGAGTAAATGCCTCAGTAATACCCAAGTACATAATTCCTGCATTGTTTACAAGTACGTCAATTCGCCCTGCCTGCTCAACTACAGTTTTTACACCCTGTTCTACAGAAGCATCATCTGTGACATCGAGTTCAATTACCTGTAGCGGTAAGTTTTCTCGCTTTGCTTTGTCTTGTATTTCATCGCGTTTAGCTTGATTGCGATCGCTAATATCTCGCATTGAAGCAAAAACTTGATGTCCTTGTCGAGCCAAAGTCTCACTAATCAAAGAACCAAATCCATTGCTACTTCCGGTAACTAATACTACTTGTTGCTTCGTCATTTGATTGACTCCCTCATTAATATTTCTTAGACTCGATTGACTTGTCCACTCAAGCAAGACATTTCAGTAGATTTTGATTGATGATAAGTAGGTAGACAGAATTAAATGTAAAAGACAAAAGTTTAAAATCCCGATAAAAACTGGCTTTTCCCTCCTGCCTCCTGCCTTCTACTTAGAATCTAAATCTGCAATTATTTAGTTAGCAGATTTAGTTTTGCAAACGTGCAGGCCACAAACCAAAAGCAATCAGTTTGGCAGGAAGATCCCGGAGGATTGGCAAGCGGGAGATTAACCGGGGTAATTGTGAAGGTTTGCTAACGTTTGTTGCTGTCAGCAGTTGATTTTGAACTAAAGCTTGATACTTCTGAATCAGCCGCGTCGGCAAATCGCGCTGGCGCTGTACGGCAGCTAATTGTTGAACATTAACTTCACCAACCTGGAGCGGTTTAATCAGTACATTTGCAGCTGCAATAGCGTCTTGAATTGCATAGCTAATCCCTACACCACCAAAAGGTGACATAACATGAGCGGCATCACCAATTAAAAGCAAGCCAGGACGGAACCAACGCTCAAGGCGACTTGCCTCAACAGAGAGTAGGGCAAATTGATTCCAATTTTGTAAAAGTTCGATGCGATCTGCTAACTCAGGTACAAGCTTGGTAACAGAATCTTGGATTGCTTTTAAACCTAGAGATCGTAACTTAGAATAACTACCCTTGGGGATAATATAACTAATCTGCCAATATTCCGAGCGGTCAGCCATTCCAATAATGCCACCTTCACCTGTGCGGAGAAGTACACCTTCGGGTTCATCTACTCGGCGGGGAAGGCGAAACCAAACTACATCTACCGGTGTTGATATCTTGATTGGTTCAAAGTTAGCTAAACTACGGACACGGGAAGAACGACCATCTGCACCCACAGTTAGCTTTGCTCGTACCTCTTGCCAACTGTCTTCTTCATAGTAAGCAACACCACGGATTATACCATCCTCTTCAATCAGCTTTTGTACTTTTGCACCCATCACTAGGTGAAAGTTTGGATAACGTTTTGCCTCATCAATAATAAACTCAATGAATTGCTGATTAGGGATAAGAGTGATGTAGGGATACTGGGTGTTCAGATACTTAAAGTTAGTGACTGTATTGAAACCGTTGCTATCTTGAATAGTAATGGAATCAAGTTTGGTGTGCTTTAACTGAAGTAAACGCTCGGATAAACCCAGTTCATCCATAAGTTCCATAACAACTGAGTGCAATGAATCTCCACGGAAGTCTCGCTCAAAATTTTTCTGTCCTTCGAGGAGTGTAACAGAGATTCCTTTACGAGCTAAAAGAAGTGCTAAAGTAGCTCCTGCTGGCCCACCACCTACAATACAGCAGTCTGTTTGTTGTGTCATGGTTTCATTTAAAAAGTTAACTAATGATGTTTGCGTGTCTTTGATGAAATCCAAAAATAAAGTTAATTAGGGCATAATTGATGGCTTTTTTTCGGCAATGTGAAACTTAAAGCTGTCATCGTCAGCACCACAAAGATTATTATATTTATGAGAAATGATTGCTTCTAATCTTCTGATAGCTATTAGCTTCAAAAATCTGGAAATTGCCTTTGACTTCGGCAATCACTTCACCATTTTGAATAAGTAATACATCGCCATTCATTTTCATGATTCTATCATCTGTATAAACCTTTCCACTGATTTTTGTCGCTACAAATAAAGGTTGAGATGTTTCTGCAAATTGATGAAATTTAGTATGCATCTCATTGAGGATAAAAGATGTACTGAGAGGAACTTTATAGTGAAGGTGTGATAAAGCAGTTACAAATTGCCGAGTTACTTCCAGAATGTATAGTCCTGGAACGTGGTCTTTGGGGTGTTCGTAGAAGAAAGGATGAGAGATATCTTGAGTCACTTCACCGACAATGACATCATCATAGAGCTTTTCAATGCGAGCAATCAGTACATTTTGCTCATAGTCTTTATGAACTAAATGTTTTTCGATTCGGAGGAGATGATTATTATCTGACTTTTTACTCCATTTTTGAAATTGTAAGTAAGCACTCGATAGTTCTAATGCAGATAATTTATTACTGTTATTATCTGACGTGAAAGAAGTACCTTTATGAAAGCTAGATACGAAACTGATTAATCCTTTCTGCTGTTGCATTTGCAACTTCAGAAGAGCTTGTTTGGCTGGAGAGAGGTTAGCAATACGTGTAGAGATATCAGTCATTAGAAATACCTTATAAGATATTTATTAGTTTGGTTAATTAGGCTGTTATGCCTCAACTTAATTACTTTGTTTGTAGCTCTAATACTTATCACCCTGTTATTTTGCTTTTATGCAAAAGCTTGAATTTTTTAGTTAGAAAGTTTAAATACAAAGGTGGTGACAATTTCAATTAAGTCAGTCGGTGCTGATATTCCCGATGATGTTAAGAAATTTTAATGTAGCAACCCACCGTCAGCAATCCAAGGTGCGTTAGCCTACGGCATAACACACCCTACAGCTAATTTATATTTCTTCATATATGTTGAATTTTTCTCCCCGACTTACTTAAGAGAAATGTATGGGTTGGGTTGAGCTTTTGCGTTACCCAACCTATAAATATTCTTAACCGAGCTGTATTGGGTAGAATGGGTTCTGTTGAACTCACGTTTTAGTTAACGTGAATTCGATGTAGAGGATTTTGACCTCACCCCCAGCCCCTCTCCTTCAAGGAGAGGGGAGCAAAAAGTCTAATTTTTCGTTACTCCTCCCTCTCCTCGAAGGCTACGGTGTACACACAAGTCTCTTGACCTGCACCTTTGTTGCATCGCCTTGCACCTTTGTTGCATCGCCTTGCACCTTTGTTGCATCGCCTTGCACCTTTGTTGCATCGCCTTGCACCTTTGTTGCATTGCCTTGCACCTTTGTTGCATCGCCTTGCACCTTTGTTGCATTGCCTTGCACCTTTGTTGCATCGCCTTGCACCTTTGTTGCATCGCCTTGCACCTTTGTTGCATTGCCTTGCACCTTTGTTGCATCGAAGAGCAAAAATTAATTTTCTGTGTCTTACACAACAACTCTAAAAGACTTGTGTGTACACGGTAGCCTTGAAGGAGAGGGGAGCAAAAAGTCTAATTTTTCGTTACCCCTCCCTCTCCTCGAAGGAGAGGGAGGTTGGGTGGGTGAGGTCTGTCGAACTCACGTTTTAGTTATTGTTGACATTGATAGCATCAGTCAGTATGTTTTGTACTTCGTCGTCTGAAAGTGTTTCTAGCTGACTGAGTACCTGCACTAGTATCTCCTGATCTATGTATTCAAGGTTAGAGAATGACGTTAAGGATATTGGGCTGATCTGCTCTAAGATGAAAGTTGCCAGATGTGAGATACTGGTTGCCTCAAAGAATGTTGCTGTTGAGACAATAACCTGTAAGTCAGTTTCGATTTGTTTTTTGAGTTCAATGATAATCAGTGAGTCAACTAGTGAAGCTAAGGACTGTTGGCTACCTAGTTTAGATACTGGAAGTTGTAAGGCTTTTGCCAGTCTATCTAGTAGGTATGCTTCCAACATTAGTTGGCGATCTTCAGGTTCTCTAGCAAGAATTTGTTCTTGAGATAAGGGGCTAACAGCGGTTTGGATAATTTCTTGGAAAGAAGTTTTATGTTTGCTTGTTTGGGCAGGGGGCTGAGATGGTTGCTGAATTACTTGCTTAACTTGTAAAACTTTTTCATCTTTTAGCTGATGATTTACAATGGTGTCCTTCCAGTAACTTTGGCGTTCAAAAGGATAAGTGGGCAAAGACAGGCGATGTCGTTGATAGTCCCGGTCAAATCCACACCAGTCTAGTTCTACACCTTTTTCATAAAGTGTGGATACACTTTGAAGGATTTGTTGCCAATCATTTTGTTCTCTTTTTAATGAAGGAAGCCAAGTACCTGCTGCTGTGGGCAAGCAGCGTCTTCCCATACCACTCAAAACTGGATGAGGGCCGATTTCTACAAACAATTCATAGCCTTGTTCGTGAAGGGTTTGGATGCTTTCAGAGAATCTGACGGTCTCGTTGATATGATGTCGCCAGTATGCTGCTGAGGTAATCTCTTGTCCGGTAACTAGCTTGCCAGTTAAGTTAGAAATTATTGGCAATTGCGGAGTTGAGTATTTTACCTCTTGTGCTAAACGCTCGAATGTATCTAATATCGGCTTCATTAAGGGTGAGTGAAAGGCGTGGGAAACATTCAACGATCGCCACTCAATTCCTGTTAATTCTAGTTCTTGAACTATAGCTTCAACTGCGTCGGCTTGACCGGAAATCACTATATTTTTCGGCCCGTTGGTGGCAGCAATGGAAACCTGCTGACTATAAGGTTTGATTGCTGCAATTACGCGATCTTCATTAGCAAAGATGGCTACCATTTTGCCACCTGATGGTAAGCTTTGCATCAGCTTCGCCCGTTGAGCAATCAATTTTATTCCATCTTCTAAGCTGAAAACTCCGGCGACGCAAGCCGCAACGTATTCGCCAACGCTGTGACCCATAACTACAGTTGGTTCTATACCCCACGATCGCCATAACTGGGCAAGAGCATATTCTATAGCAAACAGGGCGGGTTGTGTATAGATAGTTTCATTAAGCAGTGAAGATTCATTGCCAGGTTCGGGGTAAATCACTGACAAAATTGAATGTTCTAAATAGGGACGGAGCAATTCATCGCAACGATTTAAAGCATTGCGAAAAGTAGGTTGGGTTTCATAGAGTTGACGACCCATATCTACGTACTGAGAACCTTGCCCGGTAAATAAAAATGCTATTTTAGGTTTACTAGTATTTAGAGAAACTTCATTGCTGACTTGAGTGTGTTGCTTTTGGGCAATAATGGTAGCGATTTGTTGGCGTAGCTGCTGTGTCGAGTCTGCAACTAAAGCAAGACGGTGTTCAAAATGCGATCGCCCACTGTTGGCACTAAAGCAAATATCGGCTAAAGATTTTGTCGGCTGGGATTCTAGGTACTCTTGAAAGCGTTCTGCTAAGGAAACTAGCGCTGTATCAGTTTTTGCTGAAAGCGTCAGTAGATGAACAGGACGTTCAACTTCTACAGGCGGTAATTCCTTAATTGGTGCTTCTTCTAAAACTAAATGGGCATTGGTACCGCTAAATCCAAAGGAACTGACGCCTGCTAGCCGTTTTTCTTGCCCATTCCAGGGAGTAAGAGTGGTAGGAATTTTGATGGGTAGTTTGGCAGCTGCAATGTGGGGATTTAACTGTGCCAAATGTAGGTGGGGTGGCAACATTTGATGTTGCATTGCTAGCACTACTTTAATTAAACCAGCTATGCCTGCGGCTGCTTCTAAGTGCCCAATGTTAGTTTTGACAGAACCAACCATTAAAGGTTGCTGTTGCGAACGCCCCTCCCCTAAAGCAGCAGCTAAAGCCTTTAATTCTATGGGATCTCCCAAGGGCGTTCCTGTGCCGTGGGTTTCCACATAACTAATTTGAGATGGTTCTACTTTGGCATTAGCTAGAGCAGAACGCACAACTGCCTGTTGAGCTAATCCGTTGGGAACTGTCAACCCACTACTACGACCATCTTGGTTAACAGCTGTGCCTCGAATCAAAGCTAGGATATTGTCATTATCTGCAATGGCATCTGAGAGCCGCTTCAAGACGATCATGCCACATCCTTCCCCTCGTCCGTAACCATCGGCAGCAGCATCAAAGGTTTTGCAACGTCCGTCAGCTGCTAAGGCGCGTAATTTGGCGATCGCAACGGTGACATCGGGTGAAAGTATTAAGTTAACTCCACCTGCCAAAGCCATCCGGCAATCTCCTGTACGTAAGCTTTGGCAAGCTAAATGCACTGCAACTAAAGAGGATGAACAGGCGGTGTCAATCGCCATACTTGGGCCTTGCAAGCCGAGCAGATATGACAAACGCCCAGCTATTACATTCGGAGTATTACCAGTTGCCGTGTAAATATCGATACCGTTAGTATCTGCAAACACGGCTCGTTGAGCATAATCGATATTCGTTACCCCAATAAATACCCCAGTTGAACTACCGTTGAGCTTTGAAGATGCGTGTCCAGCGCGTTCTAGAGCTTCCCAACTGACTTCTAGTAATATCCGTTGTTGGGGGTCCATATCAATGGCTTCGCGGGGGGCAAGTCCAAAGAATCCAGCATCGAATTTGTCTACTCCATTGCTCAAAAATCCACCTTGGCGAGTATGCATTTTGCCGGGAGCATCTGGGTTTGAGTCATAGTAAGCGTCTATATCCCAGCGTTCTTTTGGTACTTCTTGAATAGCATCGACCCCATGATAAAGCATTTGCCAGAAAGTTTCTAAGTCTTCGGCTTTGCCTGGGAATCGGCAACCCATACCAACGATGGCGATCGGTTCTGATTGTTGGCGTTGCAGGGCATCGAGCTGAGAGCGGGTTTCTTTGAGGGCGTAAACTGCACGTTGTAGAGGAGACAGTTGGTCTAACTTATCATTAATGTTAGTCATTTTATTTCACTTCACCAATGCGGCTAATTCTGCATTTACTAAGGCTTCTAATTCATCGAGGGAGAGTTGTTCTATTTCTGCCAATATTTGATGCTCTTGTGTTTCTTGTTGGATGTTGCTTTCAAGAACTACAGCATTTTCAAAGGATAAAACTTGGTTGAGAAGATACTCAGCAAGACTATTAATTGTGGGATATTCATAGGTTAATGTGGAACCAAATGATTGTCCGGTAAAGTTTTGCAGTCGATTTTTTAATTCGATAGTCATCAGAGAATCCATGCCCAATTCAAAGAATCCTATATGTAATTCTGGCAATCGATCCGAGCCGAATTTGAGAACAGTTGCGACTTCTTTTTGGATGTATTCCACTAAGATAGTGTGGCGTTGTTTGGGAGGCGCTGCTTGCAATTGTTCTAAAATTTGAGGTTTTTCAACTATAGATTTATCTTCACTCTGTGCGCTGGTATTTCCTGAAATTACTTGAGATAAAAATTGCGGTTTGGCATTAGTCGGGAATTGCTCAAAGAACTTCGACCAATTGATGGACAATACACCAATCTGGGCAGTTTTTTGATTCAGCAATTGTTCAAAGACTTGTAATCCTTGTTGCATTGAAATAACGTCAATTCCGACATTCGTCCAACGTTCTTCACCACTACCACCTAAATTCGCCGCCATTCCCGCCTCAGCCCAAGGACTCCAGTTAATACTCATTGCTGGCAAACCTTGTGACTGCCGATAATGGGCTAGTGTATCTAAGAAAGTGTTAGCTGCTGAATAATTTCCTTGACCAGGAGAACCGAGTAAGGAAGCAATAGATGAGTACAGAACGAAGAAGTCTAAAGGTAGATTTTGCGTTTGAGAGTGTAAATTCCATGCACCTGCAACTTTGGGAGCCATTACTTTAGCAAAACGTTGCCAATCTTGTCTGAGTAATGTCCCATCATCCAAGATTCCTGCTAGGTGAATTATCCCCTTGAGTGGTGGTAATTTCTGGCCAATGTCTACTAAGATTTTTTGCAAATCTTTAACTTGAGATATATCAGCTTGGGCTTCAATAATCTCGGCGCCAGCTTCACGTAATGCATTAATTTGTTGCGTTGCTGCTGATGAAGGGGCTTTACGTCCTAGCAATACCAGGTGTTTTGCGCCTTGGTTGACAATCCATTGTGCTAGTTGGAGTCCTAAACCACCAAAACCACCTGTGATTAAATAAGTAGCATCAGAGTGGATTTTGAGAGATTTTGTCTGAGCTAATGCACTTTCACTTTGCACTAGGCGAGGGAGATAGCGTTGTCCATTACGGAAAGCGATCGCATTTTCCGGTTCTGGTTGCAGCAGTGCTTCTAAACAGTAGCTAGCGGCTTCAGTTGAGTTGGTTGGAGGTAAATCGATGCTTCCTCCCCAAATTTCTGGATGTTCTAAGGCTACTACTTTACCAAGTCCTAATACAGGTGCTTGAGCCACTGCTAAGGTGTTATTAGATAATTCTACAGGTTGTGCATTTTGGGTAACTAACCACAACCGTGGCGATGAACTAATTTTAGCTGCGCTTAATGCCTGTACTAAATAGAGTATGCTGCCACAATTTTGGATTTGGTCGGCTTGTAGGGAATCAATTGTGGTTTTTGCTACGGGTGTACTATCAAGACTCCAACAGTGGACAATACCACGCAATGGCAGATGATTACTTTCCTGTACTTCCTGCAATAACCTTTGAAAGTCTGGTAGTTGGGTGGGATTAATCGTCCAGCTTCCGGCTTTGGTAGTTTCATAGGCTGCACCAGCAAAAACTTGAATACAAGTTTCTTGGCGTTGTTCTAACAAAGTTGTGAGTGCTGAACTCACGCCAGTGTTTTTGTCAGTAAATATTAACCAATATCCGCGAGATTCTACTGGAGTTGCTGTTAATTCTACAACTGTGCGGGGTTGGGGTTGCCATTCCACTTGGTAGAGCCAATCTTTAAAAGCAGTTTCTAGGTGAGTTGGGCGTGGTGCATCTAGCGAGTCTAGCCAGTAGCGTTGTCTTTGGAATGGATAAGTTGGTAGTTGTAGTAGTCGCCGAGAATAATCTGCATCAAAGCTGCGCCAGTTGATAGCGACACCGCGCACATACAGTTCTGCCAAGCTTTGGAGAAGAATTTGCCAATCTGATTGCCCTGGACGCAGACTTGCTAACCAAGTTGCAGATGCTTCGGGTAGACAGTGGCGACCCATTGCCAATAAAGTTGGTTTTGGCCCAATTTCTACAAAGACATTGTAACCTTGTTGTTCTAAAGTCTTCATACCGTCAGCAAATCTGACAGCTTGCCGTAAATGGCGACACCAGTATTCTGGAGTGGTAATTTCTGTGGTGGCAATTTCGCCAGTAACATTGGAAATAATGTTAATTTGCGGCAGAGAATAACTAACTTGACTGGCTATCTGGTAAAACTCAGCTAATATCGGCTCCATCAAAGGTGAGTGGAAAGCATGGGAAACACGTAAGTTCTTGCTCTTGATGCCTTGTGCTTGGAAAAGAGCGATCGCTTGATTTATTGCTTGCCGTTTCCCAGAGATGACAATATTAGTTGTACCATTAACGGATGCGATCGCTATTTCTTGTGCATAAGGTTCAATAACTGCTGTGACTTGTGCCTCAGAGGCGAACACTGCAACCATCTCTCCATCTTGCGGTAGAGCCTGCATCAGACTTGCTCTAGAGGCAATGAGTTTTAAAGCATCCTCTAAACTAAATACTCCAGCTATACAAGCTGCAACATATTCACCCAAACTATGACCCATCAAGGCTTTTGGAACGATTCCCCAAGATTGCCACAATTTGGCAAGGGCGTATTCTAGCACAAATAAAGCAGGTTGGGTGTAGGCAGTTTCATCTAATAGAGAACTTTCTGTTGCTGGATATAAAATTTCTAGGATGGACTTGCCAAGGAGAGGATGCAAAATGCGATCGCATTCGTCCACAATCCTTTTAAATGTGGGTTGGGTATTGTAAAGTTCGCGACCCATACCAATATACTGTGCGCCTTGGCCGGTAAAGAGAAATGCTATTTTCGCCCGCTGGCTTTTATCGACTTGTCCAGTTAACAAATTAGCAGTTTGATTACCAGTGGCAAAAGCAGCTAATTGTGTATGTAATTGCTCAGTAGATTCTGCAACAGTAGCGAGGCGCAAGTCAAATTGCGACCTTCCAGTATTGACCGTGTAACAGTTATCTGCCAAGGATGTCTCAGGATGTAGCTGGAGATAAGCAGCATGTCTTTGTGCCAGTTCCCGTAAAGCTGTTTCACTTTTTGCAGAGATAGTCCAAATATGTTGGGGACGTTTAAATTTCGATTCAACCTGGGCAGGAACTTGATATTCCTCCAAGATAATATGAGCATTTGTACCGCCAAAACCAAAGGAACTAATACCAGCCAAACGCCGCTCTTTGTCAAGTTTCCAAGGTTGCAGTTGCGTCGGAATCGCTAATGGTGTTCCTTCTGTGGCAATCAAAGGATTAACTGTTGTCAGGTGTAAATGAGGGAAAATTTCTTTATGCTGTAACGAAAGTGTTACCTTAATCAAACCAGCAATCCCCGCAGCCGCTTCTAAGTGACCAATATTAGTTTTGACTGAGCCAATAAAGCACGGCTGTTGTGGGGTGCGGTCTTCCATGAGGACTGCGGCCAGAGAATTGAACTCAATGGGATCTCCCAAAGAGGTGCCAGTACCGTGAGCTTCTACATAGCTGATTTGTGAAGGTTGCACTTTGGCATTTTGCAGCGCTTGACGAATTACAGCCTGTTGTGCCAAGCCATTGGGTGCGGTCAGTCCATTGCTATGACCATCTTGGTTAACTGCTGAACCTCTAACCACAGCGAGAATATTGTCTCCATCCCGAACTGCGTCTGAAAGGCGCTTAAGAACGATAACACCACAACCTTCACCCCGTACATAACCGTTAGCACTGGTATCAAAAGTTTTGCATCGTCCATCAGCCGATAACATGCCGGCGTTGGAGAAAGTGATATTTAAATCAGGAGTCAGGACTAAATTCACACCACCAGCTAAAGCCAAATTACATTCCCCTTGACGCAGACTTTGGCAAGCTTGGTGCAGCGCCACCAGAGAGGAAGAACAGGCTGTATCTACTGCCCAACTGGGGCCTCGTAAATCTAGCAGATAGGATAGGCGGTTAGCCGCGATGCTAAAAGCATTACCAGTACCAGTGTAAGCATCTGTGGGATTGGAATATTTAGATAGCAATCGAGAATAATCATTAGTGCTGATGCCAATGAAGACCGCAGTTTGAGTCCCGGCAATTTGTTCGCGGGCACGTCCAGCATTTTCTAAAGCTTCCCAACTTACCTCTAACAGTAACCGTTGTTGGGGATCCATTAACTCGGCTTCACGAGGAGAAATCCCAAAAAATTGTGGATCGAAGCGATCGACTTGTTCGATGAAACCACCCCAAGTAGTATGAACTTGGTTTGATAATGTACTGTTGTCCCAACGTGAGGATGATACTTTGGTGACAGCATCAGTACCATTACGCAATAGTTCCAAAAAGCTAGGTATATCTTTGCTGCCAGGAAAACGACAGCCTGCACCAATAATAGCTATTGCTTCTTTATCTGTAGGTAATTGATTAGTTTCTGGCTGATTAATTTTTGTGTCTACACCACCTAAATATAAAGCAAGGCTTTCAATAGTCGAATAATCATATAACAGGGTTGGAGACAGTGAGCGTCCCAGTAATTCTTGTAATTCGCCAGAAATACCCACAGCCGCTAAGGAACTCAAGCCATATTCAACTAGGGGTTGCTGAATGTCAATTTCTTGGGTGCTAATTCCCAGTCTTTCGGCAATCCTGGCTACTAGCCACTTTTCAATCTCTTCTGCTGCTTGCAACTTCTGTTGATTTCTAGGTTGGGCGACAACAGGCTTGCTCTGGCTAATGTTTGCTGGTTGTTGATTTGTTGGTAATTGTGGCGCTGCATTCTCCTGCCAAGATTCCACCACATCTAGACTATTTGCCAAAAAACCAGCTTGACAGGCTCGGCGCTGAATCTTACCGCTAGAAGTTTTCGGGATGCTTGCAGTTTTCAGCAAGACAATTGCATAAACTTGCAGTTCGTGTTGCTCTGATACTGCTTTGCGAATCGCGCTCATCACTTCTGTAACATTGAGCTTTCGTAAGTGAGAGCGTTCTACTTCTTGAGCAATTACCAGGCGTTCTTCAGAGCCAACGCTTACAGAAAATGCTGCACCGCAGTTTGGTTTTAATGCTGGGTGGCAAGCTTCAACTGTGCGTTCAATGTCTTGGGGATAGTGGTTTTTACCACCGATAATAATCAAATCTTTGAGTCGTCCGGTAACGCACAGTTGCCCATCGATTAAAAAGCCCAAATCTCCAGTCCGTAAGAAAGGCCCTTCCCCTGTGTCAGCTAAATAAGCGTGGAATGTTTCTTCTGTAACTTGAGGGCGATTCCAGTAACCTTGAGCGACACAACTACCTGCAACCCAAATTTCACCGACTTCATCAGAAGCGCAACGAGTTAGACTCTCAGGGTTAGCAATAACAATTTTTGTATCTAAAGCGACTTCACCACAACCAACCCAGGTTTGACAATTTTCTGAATCAGGAGAAACTGCAACCACACGATGCTGTTCAAAATCTGTAGGACAGACATGAAACAGAACAGTCGGCTTGCCACAATGAACTGTAGAGACTTTAAGTGTAGTTTCGGCAAGACCGTATCCTGGGCAGAGAGTATCTGCGTTGAAACCAGAAACTGCAAATGCTTTGATAAATCGCTCAAGTGTTTGAGGTGAAATGGGTTCGGCAGCATTGAGTCCCATTTTCCAGGTACTCAGGTCTAACTTTGCCT
Source organism: Nostoc sp. ATCC 43529 (assembly GCA_003326205.1). GTDB lineage: Bacteria > Cyanobacteriota > Cyanobacteriia > Cyanobacteriales > Nostocaceae > Nostoc. The sequence continues at coordinate 74,357 of LWTK01000048.1, read as the reverse complement.
TTTGCTCTTCAGAAATTTTATCTACGCATAGATCGTAAGCAAAGTTAGGTGCAGCGCTATGAGTACCACCGTAACGCGAGATTGCTTCTAGCCAACGCAGAGGTTTTTGGAGAAAGGAAGCAGGAGGCATTAAATAACAGGGAAACCCAAAGCGTAATGGCTCTAGGACTCCATAAATCAGTCCTAAGTCATGGAAAGTAGGTAGCCAACTGACCATCACGCTTTCTGGGGTGTGGTTCCAACCAATATGGAGATCGGCCAATGTGTGCAGTAAATTACGGTGGCTGACCATTACACCTTTGGGTGTTGAGGTTGAACCAGAAGTGTATTGGAGAAAAGCTAAAGTATCACTGCCAATTACTGGTTTTTGCCAATCTGCTGCCAAATCTTTGGTAATACTATCTGTGGCTAACAAGTGCATTGCCGCTGATTCTGTTTCTTCACTCAGACGACTCTGAATATCTGCTAATAAAGAAGTTGATGTGAGTGCGATCGATGATTGGGAATCAGAGATAATTGACTGTAACCGCGACATTTTTTGATTGCGGCGGGGTGGATAAGCCGGAACTGCGATCGCTCCAGCATATAAACACCCAAAAAAAGCTGAAATAAACTCTAAACCTGGAGAATACAGTAGTAAAGCTCGTTCGCCGACTGCATTTAAAGACTGTAGTTTGGTAGCAATTGCTCTCGCTTGTCGATCCAGCTGTTCGTAAGTCAAGTAATCTGTTTCTACTTCTCCATCCTGTAGAAAAATATAAGCTTTCTGGTTGCCTTGATGCTTTGCTCTGTATTGAAGAAGTTCTACTAAAGTTGTGAAATTCTGCATTTTTTGTTCAGGATAATTTAAATATGTAGACATTTAATGGTTCATTGAAACTTCAAGCTAAATTGATTGCATTTTTTTGGCTTTTGTCATTCACAGCCAAATTTACAATTTTTATCAGTTCCTAATACAAGGAGTGCAAGAGTTTTATTCTTTCCTTGTAGCTTTAATATCTATCACTTCCTTCTATGGCATTTATGCAATAAATATGAGGAAGTCTGCGAGAAAAATTTCATTTATATGAAGAGATTAGGCGAGGTGTAGTAATGTGACAAGACTAAAATGTTGCAATAAATTTTATTGTGGGATGGGTGTCCTCACCCGTCCGGGCGGGCAGGATGCCCACCCCACAAGAGCTAAATTTTATGCACTATTTTAGCCTGGCCGTGCCAGTAGGGTGTGTTATGCCATAGGCTAACGCACCTTGGATTGTTGAGGGTGCGTTGCCCTGTGCGACAAGACAACACACCCTACATTAAAATTCTTTAACATAGCTGGAACGTCAAAATCTACCCCAGCGAACAACCATTGCTCCCCAACTTAAGCCAGCACCAAATCCTGCCAGAACAATTAAGTCTTCAGGTTGTAAGCGAGATCTACTGCTCCATTCTTCTAAAACCAATGGTACTGAAGCACTTGAGGTATTACCATAACGAGCAACATTACTTGCCACTCGCTCGCTAGGAATATTCAATCGTTGGGCAACGGCGTCAAGAATGCGTTGGTTGGCTTGATGAAGAAAATAACCCTTTACCTGTTCTGGTGCAATATCATGCTGAAGAAGGGTTTTTTGGATGAGATCGGGAACAGCCGCAACAGCAAAACGGTATACTTGCGATCCATTCATCGCCAGTGTTGAGAAATGGGCGCGGCTAGCAGCTATCCCTGTTGTCAATGGAATTGGCTCTGTTTGAGAAGCGATCGCTAAATCTTCAGATCCCATACCATCGGAGCGCAATTCAAACCCAATTAGTCCTGGTGTGGCGGCTGCTTCCATGACTACAGCCCCAGCAGCATCTCCAAACAAGACACAGGTTGTCCGATCTGTCCAATCAGTCCAACGAGATAAAGCATCCGCCCCGATAACCAGTACAGTTTGGTATTTGCCTGTTTGAATATACTGGCTGGCAGTAGCTAGGGCAAAAATAAAGCCGGAACAAGCAGCTGTCAAGTCAAAAGCTACTGCACGAGCCGCTCCTAATTCCCGTTGTACTCGCGTTGCTCCACCAAATAAGTCTTCTGGAGTGGAAGTTGCCAAGATTAAAAGGTCTACATCTAAAGCTGAACGTCCGGCCTGTTGCAAGGCATTATGAGCTGCGATCGCTGCTAATTCGGTCAGGGATTGCTCAGGTGCTAGTACTCTTCGCTGCTTAATTCCTGTTCGGCTTGAAATCCATTCATCGGAAGTAGCTACCAAGCTTGCTAGATGATTGTTAGTTAAAACTTGATCGGGTACCGCTTTACCTACACCCGTCAATTGAACAAATGGCAATTTAGCGTCTTTATCGATCATAAGTAAAACTCAAGCAACAACTTTTTGACCCATGTAATTAACGATTTGCTGCACTGTTAAAAATTGCTCTACATCCTTTTTAGGAATTTTGATTGCAAAAACATCTTCTAACGCTTGCAACACTGTCAATAAGTCTAAATAATCTGCCCCTAAATCTTGAATAAAATTAGCATTGAGCGTTATTTTTTGTTGTTCGCTAGCCAGTTCATCTGCAATTACAGCTTGGACTCTGTTAAATATTTCTTGTTCGTTCATAAGTATTCTCCTGTGTTTTTCCACTGTTAAAATCTTCAATATACAAGTAATCGTAATTCATCTACGATCTTTACAAAGGCATTTTTTTGCAATCCAAACTTAACCTGTTTGTTTTGTAATTACAAAGGTCAGAATTGTTGCCTGATTGAATTGCACCAAAAGCAACAGAGATATTAGGATAATCAGCATTTCAAAACATACTCTCTGTATATAACCTACAAAAATCTAAGTTTTGAATTGCTAAGTACTAATCAGAGTTGCATATCTCTTTTATGCAAAATATCGTTTTTTTGTCTTACATCGAGTTGGCTTTGCAGATAGAGCTTACAGCGCTTTTCATTTGGATGGAATACATGCTTGAATACTAAATTATCGTAAGGGCACAACAATGCTAAAGCCCCTACTGTGGTCTATTCAACTGCAAATTGCTGTAAAATAGGATAACGTTGCTAAGAGCTAATTTGTAAACTAAAGTAAAGTATTTGCTTTGTAAGGGTTTCAGGAATTTAAGCCAAGAAAGCACTTATTCGCTGAAACTCAGACCTAGTAACGAGTTAAGTATTCTTAAGATTTTATTTATAAATCATCTCTGAGAGTTAGCTAATTTGATTAGCGCACGTAGAAACTATTTTTTGCCTCTAGACATAAATATTAAAGAGACTATTCAATCTGAATTGATATCAAAAAAATTACTGAAACTGCATAAGTTGTTTATTCTAGAGTGATAAGTCTCTAAAGGTTCATTTGGGAATATTGGTGAATCTAGATAGTTCAAGTTTTTGGGGCAGGTTTTTGAAGTACGCAAGAAAGATTTATCAACGACGCGAACTAATATTTTTATCTTAGAGGCTTACAAAATATGTCGGAAATACAGCAAACACACCAAGGTGTAGAGACAGAGGAAATTCAAAAGTATATTAAGCTTTTGGGATTGCAGCTTTCAGATTTAGAATTACATGAACTTCAGCTTGGCAATATTATTTCACTTGAAAGTAGAAGGCTCAGTGAAATCGGCTCAGTGTTTATTTTAGCTGAAGCTCTTTCAACAGCTAGTTTAGTGAAGAAAAATATTACTTTTAAAGATTTACCAGAAACAGTGACAGATTTTCCCTGTAGCTCTGGAGTTCCAATTTATTATTGGGATTCTAACTTACAGGGGAAGTGTGGTTTACTTCTAACCTTAGTAGACGGCAAGCCGGGAATTAGGTTTTCAACTCAAAATTAATAATAGTTAAATTTAACTTTTCTAGTGGCAAAACAACACAGAAATCTTGAGCATCTGCCAAAGAATAAAGGATTTTCTAATTTATCGTTTATGGGATAACGAAATATGGAACATGGAGGTTCAATCGAAAAGAAGCGGGTAGTAGTAACCGGGATCGGTGCAATTACCCCAGTGGGGAACACAGCACTTGAATTTTGGGACGGTCTGCTGGCTGGAAAAAATGGCATTAGCCATATTACACAGTTTGATAGCAGTAATTACAAAACACAAATTGCTGGTGAAGTCGAGGGTTTTGAACCACTGGATTACCTAGATAAAAAAGAGGCAAAACGTACTGTCCGCTTTACTCAATTTGCTGTTGCTGCCAGTCGGCAAGCCCTGAGTGATGCTAATTTTGAAATTACTGACCTCAATTGCGAGCAGGTTGGTGTAATCATTGGCAGTGGTTTAGGAGGTATGCACTGGTTAGAAGAACAGAACCAAGTGCTGTTAACTAAGGGGCCTCAACGAATCTCACCGTTTACAATTCCCCTATTTATTCCCAATATGGCAGCTGGGCAAACAGCGATCGCAGTCGGCGCCAAAGGCCCTAACTCTTGTCCAGTTACAGCCTGTGCTGCTGGCGCCAATGCGATCGGCGATGCATTTCGCCTGATTCAGCAAGGTTATGCACAAGCAATGTTGTGTGGTGGAACTGAAGCCGCCATTACGCCAATGACTGTAGGAGGCTTTTCTGCTGCTGGCGCCCTCTCTAGACGTAATCACGATCCAGCCCGCGCCAGTCGTCCTTTCGATCGCGATCGCGACGGCTTTGTTCTCGGTGAAGGAGCCGGCATATTGTTACTAGAAGAACTCCAGCACGCGCTAAAGCGAGGAGCTCATATTTACGCAGAGATTGTTGGCTATGGAATGACTTGTGATGCCTACCACATGACTACTCCTAGCGTAATGGGCGAAGGAGCTAGCCGAGCAATACGTCTTGCTCTGAAAGATGGCAATGTGTATCCTGAGCAGGTTAGTTATGTTAACGCTCATGGTACCAGTACAGCCATCAACGATTCGATAGAAACTCAGGCGATCAAAACCGCTTTAGGTAAACACGCCTACACCACAGTCATTAGTTCTACCAAATCAATGACTGGTCATTTACTCGGTGCTGCTGGTGGCATTGAGGCTGTAGCAACAACCTTGGCGGTTTACCACGACAAGGTTCCACCAACTACTAACCTTGATAATCCAGACCCGTTGTGCGATCTTCAGTATTCACCTCATGTCGCAACTACTTTACCAATGGAGGTAGCAATATCTAATTCCCTGGGATTTGGCGGACACAATGTTACCCTTGTCTTCCGCAAATACTGTGCCCAATAGAATCTTGTTATCAGTACAAATATTTAGCTTATTACTGAAAAAGTGAGATACACTCATGACTTCTTTAACTTCTGTAGAGTCTCCAGAATATTTACTTGTTGGTGGTTTTGGTAACAAAAGTATTTTACGCTACGATCAAAAGACTGGAAATTTCATCGACATCTTTGTTTCCAGTAGCAGTGGCGGGTTATCCACCCCCGTAGGTTTAACCTTAGGGCCAGATAACAACCTTTATGTCGTAAGTAGCTTTGGTGATAGTAGTGTTCTTCGCTATGATGGTCAGACTGGAGCCTTTATTGATGTCTTTGTATCCTCTAATAGTGGCGGACTAAACACCCCTACTGGTTTGGTTTTTGGGCCAGATAATCACCTCTACGTCAGCAGTATGAACACTAATAGTGTTCTGCGCTATGATGGTCAAACTGGAGATTTCGTTGATGCGTTTGTCCCTTCTGATAGGGGTGAACTAAACCAACCCTCTGGTTTAGTTTTTGGGCCAGACAATAATCTATATGTCAGCAGTAGGGTCAACAACAGCATTCTCCGCTATAACGGTGAGACCGGAGCTTTCATTGATGCTTTTGTAGCCTCTGGTAGTGGTGGACTGTCTATTCCTTCTGTTTTAACCTTTGGGCCAGATGGAAACCTCTACGTTGGCAGTGAAAACACTGATAGTGTCTTGCGCTACGATGGTCAGACTGGAACCTTCATTGATGCCTTTATTCCCCCTGGTAGTGGTGGGCTACAATGCCCAGTTGGTGTGATGTTTGGTGGATGCGATCGCAACCTCTATGTTAGTAGCTTTGGCAACAATAGCATTTTACGCTACAATGCCCAGACCGGAGCTTTCATTGACACCTTTATTCCCTCTGGTAGTGGAGGACTGCAAAACGCTGCTGTTTTAATCTTTTCTCAAATTTCTGCATCGACAATAAATTGATTAGATGCAGTCAAACTCACCGACCTTCGGTCGAGGGAACAGGCAGCAGGCAACAGTAAAAATGTGGATTGAGATATTAGGATTTGTTGGCTGTTCCGTTTCCAAGGACCCATCGGTGGGTCACAAGCCCCGCCCTGAAGGGGCGATTGTGTTGGGCGGGGTTTTAAACCCAGATCCTAACCTTAAGAGTTAAGAGTTACCTTTATCAAGGTTTAACATCGTATTAATTGCTTCTTCGTCCAGTTCCTCAAAAAATTTTTTCTCTGTATTTCGGCTGAGCGATCGCTTTTTCTACTCAATATGTTAAAAAATAATAACAAAGTAATTATTTTTGATACTACTATGCGTGATGGAGAATTGACGCCTGGTGTCAAAATGAATTTGCAACAAAAAATTACAATCTCCCAATTACTCGAACAGATGGGAGTAGATATTATTGAAGTTGGTTATCCAGGAAGTTCTCAAAAAGATTTTAATGAAGTATTTCAGGTTTCTCAAATAATTAAAAATTCTGTTATTTGTGGGCTAGCGAGTTCAAATCCAAATGAAATAACGGCTGTTGCTGAAGCAATTAAACCGGCTATCAGAGGTAGAATTCACACTTATACTCCGGTAAATCTGAAAAATCAATCTAAATTAAGCAAAGAAGAAGTATTAGCAACAATCAAAGATAGCATATCTCTAGCACGCAATTACTGTGACTATGTAGAATGGAGTGCTTTTGATGCTCCTAGAAGTGAGCCTGATTTTTTGTGTAAATCTATTGAAACTGCAATTAAAAGTGGTGCTACGACTGTTAGCATTCCTGATAGTTTAGGTTTAGCATCGCCACAAGAGTTTTCACAACTTCTGCAAATGATTTTTAATCGAGTGCCCAATATTAATGAAGTTGTAGTTTCAGTACACTGTCATGATGACTTGAGCATGGCGGTAGAGAATTCACTCATCGCTTTAAGTTGTGGTGTGAGGCAAATTGAATGTGCAATTAATGGTTTGGGTGCGAGGAAAGGTAATGCAGATTTGGCGAAAGTTGTAACAGAAGTTTTAAAACAAGATAATTATCAACTTGAAATTAACACTTCGTTAATGAGTAAAGCAGCAGAGCTAATTTTTCAAATAACTGGGATTGGAAAGACAAAATCGATAATATAAGTAGACACAAATAAACATAAGTATAATTTTGAATAATAATCAGAAAAAAGGATGACAATATAGCATATTCGTTTTAATAAACAGTATGCAAGAGCAAGACTTTTATCGTGCTGATCCTGTAGCCCGTTGGTTAATTGACAAGTGCCAACTGACACCTGTCGGTTTAGGAATCCTCTCAATCTTGATTACATCTGCCTTTTATTTAATTGCTGCTACGGTAACCAAGACGTTGATCTTGCCTGAAAAACACTTAGGATTGCTACAGGATTGGTTTGCTTGGGTGTGGATATGCTTGCTTAATCCAGTCATCTTTGGCTACTACCTGTGGTCATTTAAGGGAATTTATCAGCTAATTGACTACCTGGAAAAATCAGATATTGTTGATACTACCGAAGCAGAAATAAAGTTCGTATTATTGCCTTACCAAAAGTCCTGGCGTCAATTTTTGGCGTTAGGAACAGCGATCGCTTTTGGAATCTGGTATTTCTCTGTACAGCAAGATGTTTACAACTGGACGGGATCTGATGGAGGAATTCCTGCCCTGACCGGTGCAATTAACGCTGTGGCAATATTTTATGCAGGCGCTGTACTGGTGCTGAACCTAACGACTAATGTTTGGTTATTGCATGAACTTTTAGGTAATAAGCGACTTAATATCAACCCACTCCATCCCGATCGCTGTGGTGGGTTGAGTCAGTTAAGTCAATATTCCCTAAATACAGCTTACCTAGCGGCTATAATTGGCACGATGATAACACTAAGTAAGTATCAATTTATTACTCAAGGAATAGCGCAGGAATACTGGTATTTTAATTTTATAATTCTACTCTACATTCCCATATCGTTAATATGCTTTTTTGGCCCTCTCCTTGCAGCCCGCAAAGGCATGAGAAAAGCTAAAGAAGAATTACTAAGTGACATTGCCAAGCAGTTTCAAGCAGATTATGTGCAGATTCAAAAAAGCTTGAGTAGCGATGCAGAAGCTTTGAAAAAAGAAACTGCTAAACTTCAAGAATTGCGTTCTCTCTACACATTGACTAATGAATTTCCTGTGTGGCCTTTTGATGTTACAACCTTTCGTCAATACTTGCTTTCTGTAGTTACACCACTTCTTCCTGTGCTACTTAAATTAGGAGAGTATTATTTTAAGCGTATTGTTGTAAAGTAGTTTCAATTTATAGCAGGAAACAGACAGAAGGCAGGAGGCAGGAGGCAGGAGGCAGGAGGTAGGAGGCAGGAGGCAGGAGGCAGGAGGCAGGAGGAATCCCCATAAATAAATTTAGGGGATTTATAATGAACGTCTTTTTAAAAAGCGCTGTGCGTCTCGGAAAAAATATTTTTATTTTTTTCATAAATAAATCTAGGGGCTTTAAAACCTATGGCAGAGGGCAAAAAATGTATTTTCTTCCTTCTGCCTTCTGCCTCCTGCCTTCTGCCTCCTGCCTTCTGCCTTCTGCCTTCTGCCTCCTGCCTTCTGCCTTCTGCCCTCTGCCTTTCTTTGGTAACGGCTAATAAGTAATTTTTTCACTTTTACCTATTAACCGTTACTACATTTAACTAACTGCGGCTTCAGTTTTTTCCTCTGCTTTTTCCTCAACTGGCACATAGGGTTTTTCTACACCCTGCGCCAGATATTCTGCTAGCTGACTTTCAATTTGATCGCGGACAATTTGGCGATATTCTAGAAAATGCTCGTTGTGGGCACAAGCGGCAATGTAATGCTCAATAACTCCAGGGTTACGTTTGAGAATGCTAAATAAATGATGCCAGAATTTCCAACGAGTTTCGCGTTTGATTCCTTGTCGCCAAATCACAATTAACAAGGCTTTTACAACTACCAACTCTGGCATTTTAGCTGGTGCTTTCCAACTTGGTAAACCCATCATCAAAAAGCAGCGGTAGGTGCGATCCAAGTATTTCACTGGGTCGTATAAAGTACAAAATGCCTCAATATATTCTCTGGCAAGTTCTTCTAAAGGACGGGTAGGAAGAAAGTTCATCAAAGTTGTTTGGTTGATGTTGCCATCTTGATTTTCCCGGAGTCGTCCTTCTTTTTTCAGGCGATGCCACAGCGCGGTATTGGGTAACGCTTGTAACATGGCAAAGGTAGTTGAAGGAATTGCTGCTTCTTCTGCAAAGCGGACAATGCGATCGCCTGCACCGGCTTTTTCGCCATCAAATCCAATAATAAACCCTGCCATCGGGCGCAATCCAGCTTTGATGATGGTTTGCACGGCATCAGTTAAAGAATTGCGAGTATTTTGGAATTTTTTGGTTAGTTGCAAACTATCTTCATCTGGTGTTTCAATGCCCAAAAACACCGCCGAGAAACCGCACTCAACCATCAACTCTAACAATTCTGGATCTTGTGCCAAGTCAACTGAAGCTTCGGTGTCAAATCGGAAGGGATATTGATGTTCTGCCATCCATACTTTTAACTCTTTTAGCAACAATTTCACATTGCGTTTGTTGCCAATGAAGTTATCATCCACCATGAACACACCCCGCCGCCAACCTAGTTCATAGAGGTAATCTAATTCTGCTAAAAGTTGGGCTGGGGTTTTGGTACGTGGTTTGCGGCCGTAGAGAACAATGATGTCACAAAATTCGCACTGGAAGGGACATCCCCGCGAAAACTGCACGGACATCATATCATAGGCATCCAATTCTAATAAATCAAAGCGGGGTATTGGTGTGCTTGTGACATCTGGTTTTTCTGTGGCGCGGAAAGTCCCAGAAGTTTCTCCCCTTTGAATTGCCTCAATAAACATCGGCAAAGTGATTTCGCCTTCATCCAGAATTAGGAAATCTGCACCCACATTTTGCACTTCGTGAGGTACAGAAGTCGGGTAAGGGCCGCCGACTGCAACCAACTTGCCACGCCGCTTTGCTTCTTGGATTTGGTCGAGTAAATCTTGTTTTTGGACAATCATCGCTGACAAGATTACTAGATCTGCCCACGCCCATTCCTGTTCTGTTGCTGGACGAATGTTGCGATCTACTAGCTTAAATTCCCATTCTTGGGGCAGAATTGCTGCTACTGTTACTAAACCTAGAGGTGGTAATAAAACCTTGCGATCGACTAATTCCAAAATTTTTTCATATGACCAAAAGGTTTTGGGAAATATTGGATACACCAGCAATACTCGCATTTAGTATCAATCCTCACACTTTGATTATTATCCCAACTCTAACGAAAATAAAGACTTATTGACTTTTTATGAAAGTTGTTTTAGTTTACCACTGATATTCAATGGGGAGTGGGTAGAGACGCGATTAATCGCGTCTCTACACAGTGGGGAATTCTTTACTTCTAACTTGGAACTATTTTGCGTTTTTTCCTACACCTTCTCCTTGGCTGGCGGGACGATGCTAAATTTATTTAAACTTACGTCGATTTCCTTAAGTGTTTTAAAATCCTCTTCTGGTAACGGATAGGTGTTACTGTTAAACACACCGGCACCAAAACTAGGCTGTTTTTCTAAGAATGAGAAAGCTTGACGAAACTGATAAGGCTGGGCTTTAATCGGCGCATCAAAGTGGCAAGGAATAATCCACTCGAAGTCCCAACTGGCAACTTTATCAGCCCACTCGATGGTTTCTTTCGGTGCGCGGTTGAGAATTAGTGTCTGTAAAATTGGTGCTACAAACAACCGACCGTTACCCCGTAAGGCTTCAAACGATCGCTGCCAGTCCTGCCATTTAAAGGGATACAATCCAAAATAAGCTTTTTTCGAGCGTTCTGATGCTTTGAGGGCATCTTGGAACACCTTACCCCAAGGACGTATTTCTAAACCGCTTGGTTTAAAGTATAAAGCAAACAAGCAGATACGCCCCCATCCCTTGCGGCGATTTGCCTGAATGTCTGTAACAATGTCACAAGCATTATCCTTGGCATGAAATAATAACGGATATGGATCTAATTGGACGATCGCAGGCGGATCTTCTGGAATGGAAAGTACTGAATCTGTTACTAGGAGAGAATGCGATCGCTTGTGAAAAAAAGCAACTTCCGCAAACCGACCAGAACCAAGATTAATCGGGCCGAGCATGGCATAATCAAACTCATCAGCAAAGGGTGTTTTGCTGCTATCTTCTGGAAGTAACTGAGTGCGTTTTGCAGGTAAGCCAAGCCAACTAAGGGGGAGATTTAGCGGGAAACTCCATTGATTCGGGGCTACAAACACCTGTGCAGTGGAAAAATATCTGGCGAAGGGGCCGACGAAAACCTTGTGTTCTAGACCGGAGACAGTTGGCAGGATGATGTATTTCACATTACCATGTTCGGCTACCAACTCATTCACAAGCCTGATGCACTCCAGGGTAGGCGCAACAGGGGCATAAACTAAAAGACCGCCTGTTTGAAGCTTAACCACAGTCATGCGAATTGGCACAACAACGTAAAAAATGCCCTGAATTTGGTCAAAATTCCAGATTGTATCCTTGAGGACTTCTTTGCGGATTGTGCGCCGCCTACCGTATGGGTAGAGTGGCACAAGAGGCCATAATCGCCAGGAAAAGTCCCTTGGATGAATCTGTTCTGCATTGACTATGCGTTCATCATCAACCACTGTGCGATTCCCTCCAAATTCCCTGCTCAAATTTTAATAGGATATTATATTTTGGGGTTGTTGAGTGAAAATATAAATTAGTGTCACGCAGAGACGCAGAGACGCAAAGAGTAAGAGTTCAAGAAATGCGATTTTTCCATAGAAATATTTTGAATTATTTTTAATTCTCATTCCTAACTCTTAAGTTATAACTCCTAACTTTTAATTTTTACGCTGGGTTCCAAGTACCGTGGAAAGTATGAGGAATCACGCTGGGTAATCCTAGTTTACAAACTGGTTCTGCATCTAGGTCGCCATCAAATATCCAAACTTCACTCTTATCAGAATTACCATCATAAACTACGATTAACACCCAACCTTGTTCGGGGTTTTGGCTATCTTGGGCGTAGATGGGTTCTGAGGTATAGATATTTTCTCCTAAGTCTACCTCAGTCAGGGTGTCAGTTTTGTAATCAAAACGAGCGATCGCACTGAACCATTCTTTACCTGGATTCATTCTTTGGGGAAGCAATGCCACATAAGTATAACGCCAAGGTTGTGCAACTTGCGATGGCGGCACTACAGGAAACTCACAAACGCGGTCGATAACTTCGTTGGTTGCTGTCACTTTGCCAGTTTGAGGATTGAGATGCACTTGCCATAATCTTCCTTGAGGAACTGTGTGTGTTTCACCAGTTGCAAATTCTCTGAGATATTCATTACTTTGTTGAAAATCTGAATATCGCACCACATCCAAAATCACCGAATCTTCTTGATTTTCATAGCCATTACCAAAATGCCAGTGAAACCAAGGATCGGTTTCGCCACGACTCACTAAAGATAAGTTTTCCCGGTCAAAAATTAACACCTGAGTTCCTAACTGCGGTTGCCATAATAAAGAGTCGCTAAAAGTAGTTAAACCTAGTAAAAATGGCAGCATTTTCATCCGCATTGGCGGCATGAAAAACACTAAATATCTTTGAGTTAAAACAAAATCATGTATTATTGAATAGCGGTCTAATTTAAATGCAGATTTTTGAATAATGTTGCCAGAGGCATCACTTTTGTAGAGATTCAGTTGTATAGAAGTTCCTAAACTAATGCCAAAATTATAAATCTCTCCTGTGTGTCGATCGCGTTTGTAATGAGCAGAATAAGGTAATCCATTATCCAAACCACCTAAATCATCTAATCCCTTTGTTTCTAGAGTTTTTAAATCAAGGGCATAAGGTTGAGTTGCTTCCCACAAAGCCAACAGTTTATGCGGTAAAGCCAAAACTGAAGTATTAGCTGCATTCTTGATTTGGGGATTCCAGCGCTTCCAAATCGGTCCTTGCGGGTGCATACCATAAACAGTATAAAGAAATTTATCTGCTTTACTTTCAGCTTGATATTCTGCTGTTTGCACGTAGCGATAAACTGCCGTCACTCCTGCATCTGTGAAGTGGACGCCAAGAATTGCACCATCTCCATCAAACCAGTGTCCCACACGGACACCACCGCGTTCTAGCCGCGCCGGGCCATTGCGGTAAAGACTACCACGCAAGCCATCTGGGACTTTTCCAAAGAGAATTCGTAATTGGGTAGGGGGAAATTCTGTTGCTGGTTTGGCGATCGCACCTGCCCAAGCTTTTTTTATTGACTTTTGAGTAATAGTATGCATATTAAATCAATATCTGAGAAATTATTAATCTACACAGTTGCATTTTACATTTTCATCATGACTTGGTTGTATATTGGTGCGTTAACCTAAAGCCGTAACTCTTTCTACTGGCTGACTCTTTAACTCTCAATTTTGACTCCTGCTATATATGAGCTAGCTCATAGTAACTGCTAGAAATAAACAATAAATTGTAATTAATCAATATTCTCAGTGGTTGAAAAAACTATGATTAGCCAACAAACAATAGATATCGTTAAATCTACAGCGCCTGTCTTGAAAAAAAATGGTCAGCAAATCACAACTCGGATGTATGAAATTATGTTTCAAAACCATCCAGAAATTAGAGAACAATTTAATATGTCTGCTCAAGCAGATGGTTCTCAGCCTGCGAGATTAGCTACAGCAGTTTATAGTTATGCTAACCAAATTGATAACTTGCCTGCTTTAAAATCGATGGTAGAAAAGATTGCCCATCGTCACGTCGAGACTCGTGTTACTCCAGAACAATATGCGATTGTTGGAGAAAGTTTATTGCAAGCAATGAAAGATGTTTTGCAAGAAGCAGCAACAGAGGAAGTGATGGCGGCTTGGACTGAAGCTTATCAGGCATTATCTGAGGTTTTCATCAATAGAGAACAGGACATATATGCAGAAGAGGCAAAATAAAAGCTTATTTATTCCTAACTACAAAATTTTGTGTCATAACCTAAGATTATCAGTGAATATATTTAAGAATTAAATGCAGAGTTATGTTATCTAACTCTAAGCTCTATTATGACAACTACACCAACCTTCAATTCTTGGATTAACTGTCCCCAACCAAATCCTCAAGCAAACTTGCGTTTATTCTGCTTCCCTTATGCTGGTGGTAGCTCGATGATTTTTCGCACATGGTCTAATAGCCTACCTCGTAATGTCGAAGTCTGTGCAGTGGAATATCCCGGACGAGGAAGACAGATGCAGTCACCACCGATCGCACAATTAGAACCTCTTGTAAAGGCGATCGCTTCATCTGTTCTACCATATTTAGACAAACCATTCGCCTTCTTCGGTCACAGTATGGGCGGATTAGTTAGCTTCGAGTTAACCCGTCTACTGCGCCTAAAGTATAATCTTAAACCATTTCATCTTTTCATCTCTGCCCGCCGCGCCCCACAAATCCCGCCCACAAAACCACCCATCCACGTCTTACCAGACCCAGAGTTACTCGAAGAACTACGCACTCTCAACGGCACACCCAAAGCAGTACTAGAAAATCCAGAACTGATGCAAATTTTCCTCCCAATTTTGCGGGCGGATTTTGCAGTTTTGGAAACTTACACTTACACTCCACAACAGCCGCTAGACTGTCCCATTAATATATTTGGCGGTTGGCAAGACAAAGAAGTTAATCATGAAGCTTTGCAAGCATGGCGAGAGCAAACAATCGCTACTTTCTCTCTACAAATGTTTGATAGCGACCACTTTTTTATACACTCTCATCAAGACTCATTACTTAAGCTTATATCTCAAGAATTGGGAGTTAGGAGTGCTAACTGTTGAGTTAGGAGTTAGGAGTTAGGAGTTAGGAATTAGGAGTTAGGAGTTATTATTCTCCCCTATCTCCCCATTTCCCCATCTCCCTCATCCCCTATCGTCTTTGAGTTGCGATCGCTAATTTTGCCCCCGGAACTTCACGTACCCGATCCATCACAGCCACTACCTGACCGTGACCAACTTTTTCATCAGCATTAATAATCACTAACATTTCTGAGTTAGAACCAATTAAACTCCGCACTTGCTGTGTCAAATCATCAACTGCAACTTGTTTTTTGTTTAAGCTTACTACTCCTTGTTCATTTACCGTGATGGTAATTTTGGAGGGAACTTGCTGTTGTTTGGCCGTGGCTGCCTTTGGTAAATTGACAGGCAAACCTTCAGATCGCGTTAAAAACAAAGTTGACATGATAAAAAATGTCAAAATAGCAAAAATCACGTCAATCATCGGCACAATATTAATCTGTGCTGGAATATCTGGTTCATCTTGTAGCCGCATAAGTCTTCTCTCCTCCTCTTTCATAACGACGGCGGTAGAGTAATTCTAACTGTCCACCATACTCCTGAATTAGCGCGATTTGTCGTTGGTACAACCCCCGGAAGGTATTGGCAAACAACAGTATGAAGATCGCAACAATCAATCCTGATGCTGTAGATACCAACGCTTCACTAATCCCAGAGGTAACACCTGCCGTTTTGCTACCTCCCACATCACCAAGATTTAAAGAGGCAAAAGAGGTTATCAACCCTAACACTGTACCCAGAAGACCCAACAGTGGGGCTAAACTGATGATTGTCTCGAAAAAGTTTTGGAAGCGTTTGAGTACTGGGATTTCAGCCTGCGCTTCGCTTTCTAATGCCAAACGAAATTCTTCTGGATTTGGCTCCTCTAATTCTAAAGCTGCAAGAAAAATCCGGGCAAGTGGCAAATCTGCATTTTGCCGGAGTTTATCCATTGCACCGACAACATTATCGAGGCGATAGAGATTCAAAACATCGCGCACCACGCGGTTTTGACGCTTGTTAATCTTGACCCAAAACCTAATACGCTCAATGATCAACGCCACACCTAACACTGAAAACCCCAGCAGCGGCCACATGACCACACCGCCTGCTGCAAACAAATTCTGAATTCCCATGTTCTCTAAACGTCATCAACAATACACAGTAAGACTAGCAGAATCTAGAGAAAAGCTGAAACTTTTTCTCAATAAAATTTAAAATAAAATGATAACTTTTTCAAATCAAATTCTCAGGATTTTTATATCAGTACCCGTACATAATTAATCACACTAAAGTCAAGAATAAGTTAAGGTAAAATAATTACGCTTTAAGCTTATCCTTCAAATTTCGGTTTTAGTACGTGTAATAAATTTTGCTGATTTGCTAATCTCAAACTCACCTAAAGTCAGATTATTGCGGCAAATCTGCCTAAGTTTTCTAGATAATTTGCTCACTTTGTATAAGTTAATCTAATAAAAAGAAAAATTTATTTTATTTAGAAACTGTGATAACGAGAGTTTTTCAAGATGTTGCCACTAATCTGGGGGTTACGTAACACTACCCCAAATAATTTTAATTTTTTACTTGATATTTGTAACCTTGCATTTTAATATGACTAAATTAGTGAGAATAGGTAGCAATAGCTATGACCTTTTCCAGGATTAATGTCGAGCAACGCTCCAAAGATGTTCAGGCTCTCAAGTCTTTTCTGGCTTACAGTCTGATAGGCTCACTGGCACTGCATATCGGTGTATTGTCCTCAGGTATAGGTAATTATTTGACAAGAATGCCTGAAGATAATGATGAATCAATAGAGGTGGCGATCGTCGATCCTCCGACTGCGGAACCAGAAAAACCACTTGAAGAAATTCCAGAAGAACCCAAAACAGAGCCAAAGATTGTACAAAAGCAGCCTATAGAAACTCCACAAATTCAACAAATTATTGAAAAACCAAAAATTCGGCCTGTTCCAGAACAGACTATTCAAAAGCCACAGCCACAAAATAGAGAAATTGCTCCCAAGCCAGAAGTCGCTGCCAGAAGTGTTACCCCCTCCACAAACCAAAGTAGTCAACAGTTGAGAGACGTTTTAAGCGGAATCAGAGACTCAAGAGCTAATGAGAACCCTGGTGGAGGTGGCGGTACTACTGGAGTTCTCACTGGTTTAGGCTCCGGCGTTGCTGTAGGTACAGGTACAGGCTCTGGTAGCGGTACAGGTTCGGGAATAGGCTCTGGTTCTGGCAGTGGTGTGGGTTCAGGAACTGGATCTGGTATTGGTACTGGGAATCAACCAGCAAACCCTCCGGTAGCAGCGGCGCCAACAGTCCCAACACCTCCAAAAATTAACAATTCAGGTACTAGCAATGGTCGTGCAGCTTGCCGCAAATGTGATTTTAAATATCCAGAGTCATTTAAACGGCGAGGAATCGAAGGCCGTACAGGTTTGGCTTTTGATACTGACGATCAAGGTAATGTTACTAATGTGCGGATAGCCAGTTCCAGTGGCAACCGTGAATTGGATGAAGAACACTTGAGACAAGCGCGTGAGTGGAAATTCAACCCAGCACAAGGTGGTAGACGAGGAGTGCGAGTCAACTCTGCGGCTTTTAAAGAAAATTCACGTCAATACCGTCAATACCAACAAGAAAGAAGAAGAGAAACAGAACAGAGAACCCAGCAAGCCACAGCGTCCAACTCAAATACCACAGAGGGAACTTCAAGACGTAGGCGGCGAGAATTTACACCGTCAAATGAAGCTACAGCCACAAGAGCAGCAGAATCTGGATTTAATCGGCGGCTACGTCGTCAAACAGGGGAAACTACTAGCGCAAGCTCATCATCTCAAAGAAGAACAACTAGTTCTCAAGGAGCTGCCAGAGAAACTTTACGGCGCATTCGTAGCGAACGAACAACTACTAATTCATCACAAAAGCCACAAGCTAGTACAATTCGACGGCGGCGGAGAGACAACACAAGCCAAAATAAGTTACGCGACTCTTTGCGGCGTTTACGGCAACCTCAATCCCAGCCCGCTGCACCAAGTCAGGAGTAGAGCTACAAAACTGACTAGTGGTTCATCGCATTAGTTCTGAAAGGTTCGTAGTAAGCACTTTAGTGCTTAAAAATCAAGGACTAAAGTCCTTACTACAAACGTATTTATCCTCCGAATTTTTTATAAACCACTAAAAGGTACGGTTATTGCGATCGCTCATGACTATAAAACCGAACCTGCTCAACTTTAATATCGATCTAGTGTGATAAGTAGGAAGCTTGAGATTGAGCTGAGTGAAATTTGAAGATTGCTGGACAGAAGTATTATATCAGGTGTTTGCAAGCTAGAAAGCTTGAGATTGAGCCTCCTAAGACTAGATAGTTCATCTTAGAGGTGATATTTATGGCACTCACTCGTTGGAATCCATTCCGAGAAATGGAACGCTTAGAACCATTCCGGGACAGCGAACGTTGGGAACCATTCAGAGAAATCGACACTTTACAGCGGCAAATGAATCGTTTGTTTGACAGATTAATACCAACTGATGGTGGTGAAAGAACAGGGCTTACCTTTATTCCTGCCGCAGAAATGGAAGAAACTGATGATGCAATCCAATTGAAGCTAGAAGTACCTGGTTTAGAACCGAAAGATATAAACGTAGAAGCGACTCCCGAATCTATTTCCATTAGCGGTGAACGCAAGACTGAAACCAAAACTGAAGAAAACGGCGTCACTCGTTCTGAGTTCCGTTATAGCAAATTTCATCGAGTAATTCCGTTACCTTCCCAAGTTCAAAACGACAAAGTGCAAGCTGAATACAAAAATGGTGTTCTGCACTTAACTTTGCCGAAAGCCGAATCAGAAAAAGGCAGAGCCGTCAAAGTTAATATTGGTTGATTCAAGATTAGGAAGTAGGGAGAAGCCGAAAAGACAAGGGAGACAAGGGGAATAACTCCTGTAGGGGCGGGTTTACAAAAAGACTTCGTTGCTAACAGAGATTCTGGCCCAACCCGCCCCTACTACTCCTCACTCCTAACTCCTAACTCCTAACTCCTAACTCCTAACTCCTCACTCCTAACTCCTAACTCCTCACTCCTAACTCCTCACTCAACACTCCCAACCCTTTTTTCCTCATGTGCCAAAGAGGAAGGTTATATGGCTAAAGTAGTCGGAATTGATTTAGGCACTACAAACTCTTGTGTTGCCGTCATGGAAGGTGGGCAACCGATGGTAATTGCTAACGCTGAGGGACAACGCATCACTCCTTCAGTTGTAGCTTATACCAAAACGGGCGATCGCTTGGTAGGTCAAATTGCTAGACGCCAAGCAGTGATGAACCCAGAAAATACCTTTTATTCTGTAAAACGCTTTATTGGGCGCAAATTCGATGAAGTTACCCATGAAGCTACAGAAGTTTCTTACAAAATTTTGCGCGACGGCAACGGTAATGTCAAACTTGACTGTCCCGCAGCCAAAAAACAATTTGCTCCCGAAGAAATTTCTGCCCAAGTCCTGCGGAAATTAGTTGATGATGCCAGCAAATATTTGGGACAAAAAGTTACCCAAGCAGTAATTACAGTTCCTGCTTACTTCAATGACTCCCAACGGCAAGCTACCAAAGATGCCGGTAAAATTGCAGGTTTAGAAGTTCTCCGGATTATTAACGAACCCACAGCAGCAGCCCTGGCTTACGGTCTAGATAAAAAGCACAATGAAACCATTTTGGTATTTGACCTTGGTGGCGGTACATTCGATGTCTCTATCTTGGAAGTCGGTGATGGCGTATTTGAAGTTAAATCCACTAGCGGTGATACCCACTTAGGCGGCGACGACTTTGATAAAAAGATTGTGGATTGGTTGGCTGGAGAATTTCAACGCAATGAAGGCATCGACTTGCGTAAAGATAAGCAAGCCTTACAAAGATTGACGGAGGCAGCAGAGAAAGCAAAAATTGAACTTTCAAGTGCTACTCAAACCAATATCAATCTCCCCTTCATCACTGCTACTCAAGAAGGGCCAAAACACTTAGATATGACTTTGACGCGGGCTAAATTTGAAGAGATGACTTCGGATCTTCTAGACCGCTGTCGCAAGCCAGTAAAACAAGCACTTGAAGACGCTAAACTCAGCAACGCTGAAATTGATGAAGTTGTACTAGTAGGTGGTTCTACTCGCATTCCCGCCGTTCAAGATTTGGTGCAGCGGATGACGGGCAAAGAACCAAACCAAGGCGTTAACCCTGATGAAGTAGTAGCTGTTGGTGCTGCTATTCAAGCAGGTGTCCTGGCTGGTGAAGTTAAAGATATCCTATTGCTGGATGTTACGCCTTTGTCTTTGGGTGTGGAAACCCTTGGTGGTGTAATGACCAAGATTATTACCCGCAATACTACCATCCCTGTGAAAAAATCAGAAATCTTCTCAACGGCAGCAGATGGTCAAACAAATGTAGAAATCCACATCCTCCAAGGCGAACGGGAATTATCTACAGATAACAAGAGTTTGGGTACATTCCGCCTTGACGGTATTCCACCAGCACCTAGAGGTGTACCGCAAATCGAAGTTACCTTCGATATTGATGCCAACGGTATTCTTTCAGTGACAGCTCAAGACAGGGCTACAGGTAAACAGCAGTCGATTTCGATTACAGGTGCTTCCACCCTCGATAAGCGGGATGTGGAACGCATGGTCAACGATGCAGAGATCCACGCTCAAGAAGACCACAAACGTCGCGAACAAATTGATACAAAGAATCTAGCAGATTCTCTAATATATCAATCTGAAAAACAGCTGCAAGACTTGGGTGATAAAGTGAGTGCAGCCGATGTCTCACGACAAGCCCCTACGGGTCTACGCTCTCGCATTGAAACGCTAATAAACGATCTACGGCAAGCGATTAACCAAGATAATAGCGATCGCATTAAATCTTTATCTAGTGAGTTACAGCAAGCCTTAATGCAAATGGGTAGCGCTGTCTACGCCCAAGCAGCCAGCAACACGAGTAGCGAACAACCCCAAGGCACTGATGATGTGATTGATGCCGATTTTGTCGAGAACAAGTAATGTTCACAAAACTCAATCAAAAACAAGAGCAACTGCTACTAGCGATGGAAGTCTAGCCAAGGAATTTGACTATTAAATATTCAGGAATTTGAGACTTTTGGTGATGCTTTGATCGACGATAATCACCGCCTTCTAAAAATTAGGAGGCGGTTGTTCGTTATACAAGGATAGCTTTGGCGATCGATATCCCTCTACCAGAAGGAAGAAGGGTTATAAATAGTATGAACAATTAAATACACTGGCAATAACTCAATTTGTCAATCTATGTAAATTTCCCTGATGAAGGGCAGGAAAATCTTCACTGTCTATATCTTTATAAATAAAATTCAGGGGTTGAAGCGCGGATACTTTGGTAAGATTTCTACAGTTTGTTCAAGCAGTTCCTTTGAGGTCTTTAAGACACTGTTGTGCAAGACTAGTCTGATTCAACCAAACAAGTCCGTGCTTGCCTTTTGTTGGCGGGATTATCTGATGATGTAGTGCTTGATTTACAACACTGGCATGATTCAGACGGATTATACTTTAGTTGAAGGCTACACACTCTGCATCCCAAGCGATCGCGTCAGGCAAAATCAGCTAGTTATAGACAGTAGGAATTGTCTTTCAAATCAAGCACTATATAAATGGTGATAGTGTTTGCTCATCACCAAGTATATGCTTAGAGGATAGCCTAGACTAACTCTGAATTGGTTGCTAAGCAATATTCACACCTTGTTCTTGGCATCAAATTCACTGATTTGAATAAAACTTCTACATAAACACACACTGATGCAGTTTGATTTGCTTGAATAGCTATATTGATAGGACATTGATACGAAGGAAATTCAAGATTGCTAATTATGGCAAGTAAATTCATTGATGTTAGGGAATATACTGTCAGAGCGCACAAAAGACAGATTCACACTCGTGTTTTCCAATTTGTCTGTAAAGAGTGTAACGATCTGACAAAACGTGAGACTTATGGCCCCCGACCTTTATATTGTGAGAAATGTCGCCCTCCCCAAGCGCCGAAGAAATCCCAGCCAGCATCTCGCAAGGCTAAACCCAGACCAATGTCTTACACAAGTGACACCGATTTAAATTGATTGAACAATTATGAATTCAAAAGCGCAATTAGAGCCACCTCCAGGGAATTTCCTCTCGCCATTGTTGGAATTACGAGACTATTATGCCCGCCTCACAGAAGAGTATGAACGTCTATTCGTGCAGGCGCGATCGCAACTCGATCATGTAGAAGCGTTGTTATCTACCTGGTCTTTTTCTGATGGTAACAAGCAGATATCAAGACTCAAAGCAGCTGATGAAACCTCCAATTCTTCCCCAGAAGCCTCACTGCGGTTTTTGTCAGCCCATGATAACATCTCCCAAATCAATTTAGTCGAGTCTATAGAGTCAGAACTTACAGATTCAGACGACATTGAAATAGATAATTCCGGTGTTGTTGATACAAAAGCAGTCCAACCTCCAACCACATCCGCAGATATACAGACACCTCTAGAGAACAACGATAACTCAGGTAAGGTGCCAGAAATTCCCATGCTACCCCAGTATCAATCTCTGTCTCGAATGGAAGCCATAAAACAGCTATTGCAAGAGCAGGCAGGTACTGTGTGTCATATTGATTTCATAGTGCGATCGCTTTATGGGGAATTAGATTCTAATCTGTTTAAAGTAGTTAAAGGTAGGGTTCAATCTTCCCTCACCCAAGGCAGAGAAAGGAATTACTGGGTAATTATTCCCGAAGAACCCGGTTGTTATACTCTGGATTTAAGTTTAGTCGCCCCAAAAAATGGCAATGGTGCTTCTAGGAATGTCAAAAGCAAAAAGAAGAAACCTTTCATACCTCCGAATCCCAAAACAGTACCAATGCTCAAAGCCTATGAAGGTCAATTCTTAATTGATGCCCTGACTTCTCTGTTTGAAAAAAATCCAGGTAAAGTTTTCACCGTCGCTGAAGTAATCGCCGGAATTTACGGAGAAATAACATCCGGGGAACTTCGAGAGATCAAAAATAAGGTGCTGAATGAATTATCTAGAGGCTATCGGACAGGCAGATTCTCTAAGGTTCCCGACCAAATCGGCTTGTATACCTGGGACTCCAATATGATATCTAAAGGTAGTTATCAGAATTAGGGATTGGGCATTGAGGGTGCTGAGTTAGGAGTGAGGAGTTAGGAGTTAAGAGTTAAAAGTGAAGAGTTAGGAGTTATTCCCCTTGTCTCTCCGAAGTTCCGATGCCTGCGGCGGGCTGCGCCAACGCCGGAAGCCGGCGCTCAGACTTCTCTCCTTGTCTCCCCATCTCTCCATACTTCGGCTTACCTCGGCTCCGCTAGGCACAAGTCGCTCAGTACAAGTCTCCCCATCTCCCCACTCACCCCAAAAACAGCTTGTATGCCGGATTCTTGTTTTCATCCCAATACCGATAGCCAAGAGTATCCAAAAATGCTTGCCAATTTTTCATTTCGTGGGGAGGAACCTGGATACCGAGAACGATTCGGCCGTAGTCTGCGCCGTTGTTGCGGTAGTGAAAAAGACTGATATTCCAGTCGGGACTCATAGAACCAACAAACTTCATCAATGCACCGGGACGTTCGGGAAACTCAAAACGGTAGAGTAATTCATTGTGAGCAAGGGGAGAGTGTCCACCTACCATGTGCCGCAAATGTAATTTAGTGAGTTCGTCGTCTGTTAAATCTAGAGTTTCAAATCCGTGAGCTTCAAAGGTTTCTACCATCTTTGAAGCATCAGCACGGTTTTGAATTTGCACGCCGACAAAAATATGGGCTGTTTTGGCATCAGCAATGCGATAATTAAACTCTGTAAGATTGCGTTGGCCAATCAGTTCGCAAAATTGACGCAGACTACCCCGCTCCTCAGGAATTGTAACTGCAAAGATAGCTTCGCGGCGTTCGCCAAACTCTGCCCGTTCTGCCACAAACCGCAGGCGATCGAAGTTCATGTTTGCACCGCAAGCTACAGCAATTAAGGTTTGCCCCTCGATTTTTTCTCGTTCTGCGTAGGCTTTGGCCGCTGCGATCGCCAATGCACCTGCTGGCTCTAAAATCGATCGCGTATCCTCAAACACGTCTTTAATCGCCGCACAAGTATCATCCGTATCGACTAAAATAATCTCATCTACGTACTGCTGACACAAACGGAAGGTTTCTTCGCCTACTTCCCGCACTGCTACTCCATCAGCAAATAACCCCACTTGGGACAAGCGCACCCGATGTCCGGCTTTTAAAGATTGAGACATGGCATCAGCATCCACAGGTTCAACGCCAATCACTTTAATTTCCGGACGCAACCGTTTGACATAAGCTCCAATCCCAGAAATTAATCCCCCTCCACCAATGGCTACAAAAATCGCATGTATGGGCTGCTGACATTGCCGTAAAATTTCCATCCCGATTGTTCCCTGTCCAGCAATCACATGGGGATCGTCAAAGGGATGAATAAAAGTTAACCCTTTTTCGGCTTCTAATTGACGAGCATAAGCATAAGCATCGTCGTAGGTATTTCCATGTAATACAACTACTCCGCCCCTACTTCTAACTGCGTC
The DNA here is from genome assembly GCA_003326205.1 of Nostoc sp. ATCC 43529. Lineage (GTDB taxonomy): Bacteria > Cyanobacteriota > Cyanobacteriia > Cyanobacteriales > Nostocaceae > Nostoc. The sequence goes on along the minus strand of LWTK01000048.1, from coordinate 49,709 downwards.
TACCTTAACTTGGGGTGTAGTTATCGGCATAACGATAATTGCTCTAGTTCCCAGACGGTTAGCTGCCAAGGCGACCCCCTGAGCATGATTCCCTGCCGATGCAGCTATTACACCCTGTGCCAATATATCTGGCGGCAGTTGCACCATTTTATTATAAGCACCCCGCAATTTAAAGGAAAATACTGATTGCATATCCTCACGTTTCAACAGAAGTTGATTATTCAACCGCGCAGACAGATTTGGGGCATACTCTAGTGGTGTTTCCTGAGCGACATCATACACACGGGCAGTCAGAATTTGGATGAGGTAGTCACAATACATGGGCGTCAAGGGGTTAGCAAATACCAGATGGAGATTAATTTTACGCTACAGATGTACCTGTCAGGGGAGTGAGGAGTCAAGAGTGAGGAGTCAGGAGTTTTGTGTTTTCAACTCATAACTCCTAACTCTTAACTCCTAACTCTTAACCCTTAACTCACAACTTCTAACTCCTCAGTCAACAGTTATCAGTTAACACCCAACACTCAAGAACATTCACACTTGAAATTTATGTTAAAGTATCAGAGGAAGATTGAATTCGGCTGCGTAGTTTGTTTATATATATATTTGTATTACAGATATTACAGACATCTCCGGATATAAATCTCTACACTCCCATGCTTCTGGAGACATTTTATGTCAATTTATGTCGGTAATCTATCTTATGAGGTCAGAGAAGACGACCTCAGGCAAGTCTTTTCAGAATATGGAACTGTAAAAGATATTCAATTGCCTATTGACCGAGAAACAGGTCGAGTAAGAGGTTTTGGTTTTGTACAAATGGAATCAGACGCCGAAGAAGCAGCAGCAATTGAAGCCCTCGATAACGCTGAGTGGATGGGTCGGAGCTTAAAAGTGAATAAAGCCAGACCTAAGAGTGATGGCGGTTCTTCTGGTGGAAGACGAGGAAACAATAGTGGTGGTGGTGGATACTCTCGACGCTATTAAGGTCTGGCATCAGGGATTTAACTCTCAGGTCTTGAGGGCAGACAAGGCGTCTGCTTTTTTTTGCTTTCCCGTTGACCAAGTACACTAATTGACCAAACTTAGTAGGAATATACTATGACCCAAGTAATCGTAGGCGAAAATGAAGGGATAGAATCAGCGTTACGTAGATTTAAGCGAGAAGTATCTAAGGCAGGAATTTTTCCAGATATCAGAAAGCACCGCCACTTTGAAACGCCCCTTCAAAAGCGCAAACGCAAAGCGATCGCTAAGCATAAACAGCGTAGAAGTTTCCACAATTGATTATAAGTCAGTGCGATCGCTTTCTTAATAGGTTGGGATGTGTTTTAGGCCAGTTTCAATGAATTGCCTGATAATTATTAAGGCAATCTACACACAGCAAAAATGCAGACTCTCCAAAAATCTCTCCCAAACATGGGCTGCGGGACTTGGGCCTGGGGCAATCAATTGCTTTGGGGATATGACGAAAGCATGGATGACCAGTTGCAAGCCGTCTTTAACCTTTGTGTCAGCAATGGTGTAACTTTATTTGATACGGGTGATTCTTACGGAACTGGCAGATTGAATGGTCGAAGTGAGCTACTATTGGGACGATTCAATCGAGAATATGTAGGTTCCAATCAAGAAAATATTTGTATTGCGACTAAACTTGCTGCTTACCCGTGGAGATGGACGCGCCAGTCAATGGTCAAGGCTTGCCGCTCATCTGCTCAACGTCTGGGAAGAAATGTTGATTTAGTACAAATGCATTGGTCTACAGCGAACTATGCTCCCTGGCAAGAGGCGCAGTTGTTGGATGGTCTGGCCGATGTTTATCAGCAAGGGTTGGTTAAGGGAGTAGGACTATCCAATTACGGCCCGAAACGGCTCAAACAAGTGCAAAAAAAGTTTGCCCAGCGAGGCGTTGCAATTAGCACTTTGCAAGTTCAATATTCTCTCTTGTCTACATATCCTGTTACTCAACTCCACCTTAAAGATGTTTGTGATGAGTTGGGAATCAAATTGATTGCTTACAGTCCTCTGGCTTTGGGGCTGTTGACAGGAAAATACTCTGTTGGAGGTTCTTTCCCTAAAGGTATCCGAGGTTTGTTGTTTAGACAGATTTTACCAGGAGTGCGATCGCTTTTAGCATGTTTGCAAGAAGTGGCGCAGTCTAGAAACAAAACCATGTCACAGGTAGCAATTAACTGGTGCATCTGTAAAGGAACCATTCCCATCCCTGGAGCAAAGAATGTAGAACAAGCCAGGGAAAATATTGGTGCGTTGGGTTGGCAATTAGACGCAGGTGAAATTGCAGAGTTAGATAAAGCAGCAGCGAGTTCAGACAAAAAAATGGTGCAAAATATTTTTCAGACTAAATGAAATTTTTGGATATTAATCTCTATGATTTGTTCAAAATTTATATTTATCACCAATAGCATCTTTTAATAGATGATTACAGTAATTTTTAGTAAATTAACCACCTTAGAAAAAATATAGATCGCGATATTTGTATATATTTGTAGTGGTATAGCAAGCTTAAATTGATGCAAAAATTGTAGGTTGGGTTGAGGCAATGCGTTACCCAACACCAGGATAAATGTTGGGTTTCGCGTTGCTCAACCCAACCTACACTAATGCACTATTTTAAGCTTGCCACGCCACTACGTGTATTTCAAAAATCAAATATGAATCCTATAGATGAAAAACTTGTAAATTGCTTGTATATAGAAATCCGTTTTATTGGGTATCTGAAGCCCCTTGATTTTTACAAATCAAATAGGATTTCTATAGATGCGATTGTTAGCAATGATAAAACAGCCTTTTTGAATTGTATCTAGCTTAGTTAAAAACTCAATATTAGCCTTATATATGCAATTTTGTTTGTTTATCAATTAAATTCCAGATATTTTCCAAAAAGACATAATTCCTGTATTAATGTCTGAATTTTTGAGTAGAAAAACTTGATTTTTTAGGTTAATTAAGAAAGAATGAATATTGAGTCTAACATCTTGTAGACACTCTTGGTGACAACTTAACCTTATCCAATGTCCACAGTCCGCGAAAGCGGACTTTTTGTATGTAACCTGAAGTTTAAGTAAGAATTTATGAGCTATTCTTGCTTACTTATTTATGTGCTTGGAGTATTATTAATAGATACTTGATGTGTACTATATTATTGATTGGCTATATCCAAGGCTAGCTTTGTTCGTAGTAAGCGATTTATCGCTCTTAACAGACGTTTGAATGGCTCAAGCCCATACTACGAACTTTAGTTTAATTGAGTCCTTCTACTTATATCATTGATTGACGATGTCTAGGACTACCTTTGGTGGCACAATCAAAGGTATGCCCTTAAATATTGAAGTTTAAATCGACTTACATCTCCCAATACTGGCTCTGACAAATTATCACCAAGCAAAAACAACTATTAAATCTCTGATGAATCAATTGACACTTAAAAATTGGATGTTAATCAAACAGCGACTAACTCCTTATTTGTTTTTACTCCCTGCTTTGATTATTTTAGGGTTAACCGTCTTTTGGCCTGCACTGCAAGCTTTTTACCTCAGCTTTACCAGCTACGAAGATATTGCCCAACCGCCACAATGGATAGGTCTTAACAACTTTCTCAAGCTTTTGAAAGATCCAGTTTTCTGGAAAACGCTAGAAAACACTTTTTTATATCTTGTGGGTGTAGTACCAATTTTGGTAATTGCTCCCTTGGGGCTAGCAATTTTGGTAAATCAAAAACTGCGGGGGATGAATTGGTTTAGAAGTGCATACTACACACCAGTAGTAATTTCGATGGTAGTTGCGGGGATAGCTTGGAAATGGTTATATGCAGAAAATGGATTACTCAATCAGTTGTTGAAAGCTTTAGGTATTATTTCAGACGGTATTCCTTGGCTAACTAGCTCAGCTAAAGTTTTTGGTATTATACCAATTTCTCTTGCCAGCGTTATGGCAGTTACTGTGTGGAAGGGACTAGGCTACTACATGGTGATTTATTTAGCTGGATTACAATCAATTCCTGGTGATGTATACGAAGCCGCAGCAATTGATGGCTCTGATGGTATTAAGAAACATTGGGATATTACCATACCTTTGATGAAGCCGTATCTGGCTTTAGTAGCTGTAATTTCAGCTATTTCTGCCACCAAAGTCTTTGAAGAAGTATACATTATGACTCAAGGTGGGCCACTCAATAGCTCGAAAACAATTGTTTATTATCTGTACGAACAAGCATTCAATAATTTAGAAATTAGTTATGCTTGCACAATTGGGCTAGTATTATTTTTGATAATTTTAGGGCTATCAATTTTGCGATTAGCGGTCAGTCAGCAGGATAATGATAATATCGCAATCTAATAAGTAGAAAGACTCAATTAAACTAAAGTTCGTAGTATGGACTTTAGTCCTTAAAACGTCTGTTAAGAGCGATAAATCGCTTACTACGAACAAAGCTCCAATCTTACATTTAATTATGTCTACTTACTTATAGGCTGGCGATAATTAAACTAAAACCGTGTTTGATACTCGACTACGGCACGGCTATCATCGGTTAAATTAGTGGAAGCACGGACACGAAATTCATCGTTTATCCTGTAATTAAGCCCCCATTGGAAGGGGTCATTTGTCGTTAAAATTTTGATGCTAGAAAAGGATATCTTAGAAGTAATATCAACTCCAGCTTCGGCTGCTAATTCCAAAGTTGAATTGCTTCTCCCCGCTTCAGGATTTTCAGAGATAATGGTAGGAAATATCCGCAGTTCGCTTAGACCAAAGGTACTACCAATCTGATTAAAAGTTGATTGAAAATTGTTGAACACAGCTGAGCCTGCGATGTTAATTAAACCCAAAGTACTGTCGCCACGTCCTTGGGTGTCTACAAACCCACCTCCCAAAAGAGCAACAATTTCGGTTTGACTGCGTGATGGACTGCTGGTAAGTTCTAGATTTTCATTTAGCTTACTGGCGAGACCGTTAATAGTAGCTTCCACTCGAACGCTTTCTAAGCCTGATAAACCTGTGGTGTTTATTCGGGTGAAATCATTACCTTGAGTTACATCTAGTACCTTAGCAAATAGCCGAATATCCAAGTTAGGATCGCGGGGTTGGGAGGGACTAAAAGTTGCAGTATGTTTATACCCACGAACAAGGTTAAATTGAGTAGTAAATAAATTCACTCCACCTTTTTCTAATTGGATAGTACCATCGGGTACGGGCTGATTGATTGAGCCGTTGACTATGAGATTACCACTGGCGCGGAAGCTAAGAATAGGTGGACGGGTAATTTGGACGTTTTTACCTAGTTCTAAATCTAGATTATTAAATCTGGCAATGCCTGAGGGCAAGGCTGGAATTTGCTTTTGATTCTGCTTATTAGCTTTTGTGGATGACAAACCAAGACCACTATCATTTGCAGATGTATCGGTGTCGGTAGATTCTGCTAGCAACACCTGACCGTCAAATAAATCTACTCTACCGCCTATTAGGGGGTTGAGCGCAGAACCAGTAATTTGCAAATTACCGCTAGCACCTCCTTGGTAAAGTCCTTTAAGATTCAGTGTTAGCTGTTCGAGATTAATGGTCAGAGGATTGTTGATAGCCACTTTTTCATTGTTAAAGATGGGAATTTCTCCAGCAACTTCTACCTTTCCTCGGCTAAATCTACCTTGAAGATTTTCTACTAAGATGCGGTCAAAATTAAACAACACTTTGCCTGTAACACGTCTGAGTTTACCCGGCAAAGCTTGGGCTGAAAAAGTCGCATTATTAACAGTGGCAATTCCATCTACCTCTGGTTGTTGTAATGTTCCGCGCACCTTCAGGTCTACTTGTCCTTCACCTTTTTCAAACATCACTTGATTAGTCAATGCGTTTAACAGTCCTAATCCTTCGTTTTCTAACTTCATATCCAAACTGATTTGGTCGCTGTCTGGTGCCACCGTTGCAAAAGGCAATTTATAAGGTATGCTGCCAGTAATATCCACAGGTTGCGGCCCGTTAACTGCAACAGTACTACCAAAGTTTAAGCGTCCGTTGGCATAGCTGAAACTTGCGGTTGCTAATTGTATTGGGTTCTGATTCAATGTTCCTTCTGTAATTTGCAATTCCCCTCTGGCTTGGGGATTTCCAATACTGCCTGCTAAAGCTGCTGTAGCGTTCACATTACCTGTAATGCCAACTGGCAATTTCACAAAATTATTCAAGACTTGTACGGGAAAATTATTCACCCGCAATTGACCAGATTGTTCATCACCACCAATGTTACCTGTAAAGGCAATCAGCCTGTTCTGAGATTCGATGCGTAAAGGTCGCAAACTCAAAACACCATTTTCAAAGTTACCTTCGGCAATCAATTTTTCGGCAGTATAATAACGACTGCGTTCTTCTTTTTTACCCCAGGCAAAGTTTTCTCCATTCAAATTAAATTGCACTGCCAATCCATTGCTAGTAGCTGTATCTAGAGCTACTTCCCCGTTGAAAGTGCCTTTTAAGTCGGCTAAATCCGGTATGGGACTGGAATCAAGTCGTTCTTGTTCCTGTTCTGCTACCAAGGCTTCAATTTCAGAAAATCGCTGGAGTTGGTTCAATAAAGGCTGATTTGGCCAGCCTTGGGGATTGGTGGCCAGATCCGCTGCTGTGCCGTAGTTTGGATCTGAACCACCTTGTAAATCCTGTAAATCAAAGACCTGCGCTACAGCCAGAACATCTTCGATTTTGCCCTGGTTGACATTGAGTTTACCTTTTAGTTGGGGGCCTTGAGCGGTTTGAGCAAAAGTACCAACGGCAGTATAACTACTGTTACCTTTGATAAATTGGCTACTAGTTAGAGTGGCGTTACCATTACTGTAACGGAATTGAGCCGCTAAACGATCGCCCTTTAAAAGTCCAATTTCTGGGTTGGCGATCGCTAAATTTCCATTGGTTGCAAATGTCTCTTGATTAAAAACCAAATCCCCTGTTAACAATCCAGCTATTTTTCCAGTACCGAGACGAGTACTTGGTGGTGGTGCCAAATTCAAAATTTGTAAGGGGAAATTTGCGACTTTGAGTGCCCAATCATTTCCTCGAACATTACCCGATGCCGATGCTTCCTGCCATTTTACTAAAAATGATGAAGGGCGATTATTGGCATCTAAATTGAAAGCCAAGCGATCTCTATTTCCTGCTAAATTCAAACTCGACCCGCGTCCCTGTGCTGTGTTGATATTTCCAGTTAACAGCGGCTCAAAGGCAATATCTTGAACAACAAAGTCTCGTAAATTAATTTGCCCCACTACATTTGGCAGAGGTAACTTGCCAGTAACTTGTCCGTTAAAATCTATTCTCCCCGCCACCGCAACCTGATTCGGAAGATTCACGGGTAACTGTTTTAAGTCGTAATTCTCGGCTTGGATATTCAGATTTAGAGCAGTAATTTCCGGTATACCTGGTTGTTTGGCGTTGGCTAATATGCTACCAGTAACATTTAAACCTGGGGCAGTTGCTTGCTCAATGGTTAGCCTTTCACCATTCCAAGCGATCGCAGCTGTCAGCGGTCGTTCAAGACCTGGGATACCTTGGGATAACTGCACCTGTCCAGCAGCACGCACATTAGCTAATTGAGAGGATGCCAGCGTACCAGCTAATTGCAACTTGCCGCCAAATTGACCGCGCAATTGTTGATTTAACCGACTTAATTCCACACCGGAAGCATCAATAATTCCTTGATAGCGACCATTCGCCACTTGAATATTAGAAGCTGCGATCGTTCCGCCAGCAACATTGATTTGTCCCTGGCCAACCGCTTGGATTGTTTGCGGTTGAAAGGACTCAACAGAACCCGCGACGTTGGCTTGACCAGTTAAGGTTCCTCGCAATTGTGGTGGTACTGCTGCCAACTGCTGCAACGGTACGTTATTTGCCCGGACTTGTGCTTGGTATACACCATTACCCACTTGGATATTAGAAGCTGCGATCGTTCCACCGCCAACATTTATTAGCGCCTGGCCGTTGGCTTGGATTGCTTTTGGTTCAAAAGAATCAACTAATCCCGCAACGTTGAACTGACCATTTAACGCTCCTTGAAACTGCGGTGGTACTGCTGCCAACTGTCGCACAGGTACATTGTTAGCCTGGATTTGCGCTTGGTATGCACCATTAACAAGTTGGATATTAGAGGCTGTAATTATCCCGCGCCCAACATTTATCCGTGCTTGACCGCTGGCGAGTATGGCTTGCGGTTGGAAAGATTCAACAGAACCCGCCACATCCACTTCACCACTTAACCTACCTTGAAACTGCTTTGGTACTGCTGCTAACTGCTGCACTGGTACATTCTTCGCTTGGACTTGCGCCTGATATAAACCATCAACAAGTTGGATATTTTTTGCTGTAACAGTACCACCGCCAATTGTGAGGCGACCTTCACCAGTGCCACGCAGAGTTTTTAGGCTGAAATTATCTGTGTTGCCTGCGATTTGAAACGTACCCGCCAAAGGATTATTTAAAGCTGGGGGAGATTGTTTCAATATTTGTCCCAGCCGCACATTATTAGCTACAAGTTGAGCAGAGAAATTTTGGTTTTGGAGTTGGATATTAGAAACTGCAACTGTACCGCCACCAATGTTTACTGCTGCACCTTCAGTGCGAATTGTGGCAATTTCAAATGGTGCTGTGCTACCTGAGAGGATGAGACGGCCATTGAATTGTGCCCCTGCCAAAGAGACATTTTGCAGTTGATTTGTGTCTACAAAACGTTGCACCTGCACCCTAGAAGCCACAGCAACAGCTTGCCAACGCTCATTGGCGTAACTACCAGTAGCCCGGACTGTACCACCACCGACATTCAGAGCGACATTGCGGAAAGAGACGGTACGATTGGGAGCGATGGCCACTTCCCCAGTTCCCGGATAAGTTCCGTTAGGCGCTTGAAACTGTACCACAGTCTGGACATTGGTAACAGCGCCAAATAGTTGGGCTGTAGCGGAGAGATTACCAATTTGGAAATTGGGCGTTGTTTCGTAAACTTTAGCGATCGCATCCCCTGGAACGTTCTTAGCTGCAAAATTCAAATCCAGTCGCGGATTTTTACCAATTGCAATTGTGCCAGCCCCTGTAATCTGACCGCCGACTTTCGCGAACCCTTGAATATCTTTGAGAGTAATTAAAGACGAACTAGTAACAAGCTGAAATTTACTACTAATACTATTAAAATCGAGCTTGTCAATCCGAGCAGTTTGGATCGTGGCAACTTTGCCTGAGAGAATTGGCTCTTTAGTCGATCCAGTAATCTGCAAATCTGCTTGTACTTGTCCAGCTACAGGTACAGGTAGTTTTACCTTGAGAGTTTCTTGAGCATTGACCAAACTCACCGCATTTACACGCGCTGCCAAGTTGAAGCCTGCTTGAGTGTCAATGATTCCCTTAGCCACCAAAGGAATTTTGCCATAATTGCTAGTAACATTATCTAACTGCAATTGGGTTCCCTGGAAACGGAGGTTTCCTTGGCTATTGCTCAACAATTGCGGCACTTTCGGCAATTCAACCGTTACCCCTTGTACAGCAGCACTGCCAAACAGTAAAGTCGGCTGTTGTGGTGTCAACTGAACTAACAAGTCACCATTAACTCGACCCGCTTGTAAATTCACTGGTAACTCAATCAGACGAGTAATATCCGCAGCCAGGAAATTTTGTACTCGCAACTGCAAATTTCCTGCTAATGCCTTAGAACGGGTCTCTCCCTGAATAGAAATACTGCCACCACTGTCTGCTTGACCCCGGACTTCCAACCGGATCAGCTGGTTGTTTGCTAAAAGTTGAGCAGATCCACTCAGGTCGGAAAATGATACGGGAGAGTGTTGAGTGTTGAGTGAGGAGTTAGGAGTTAAGAGTGAGGAGTTATTCTCTTTGTCCCCCCGTCCCCCTGTCCCCGCGTTCCTTTGTCCCCCTGTCCCCTTGTCCCCTTGTCCTCCGAAGTTTGGATCGGAGGAAACCTCCGCTCCAACTTCTCTCCTTGTCTCCCCATCCCTCTTCTGCGGCATTAACGCCAACTTGGCATTGCGAAACCGCAGTTTATCCAAATCCGTTTTAATAACGCCGCCTTCACCTGATGATGCGATTTCAGTGGAAACCCAGCGCCCTTGGTTATCCTGTTCGATGTAAATATCTGGATTAACTAAGGTAACATCTAGCTTGAGGTGGCGGTTAAAAATTAACTGCAAGAGGTCAAAAGTCACTTCCACAGATTCGACTGTAGCTCGATCTGGATCTGTGGGTGTGGCTGGGATTGCTGAACCACCAAACTGCACTCCCGTCAAGGAAAATTGTGTGACTCTTCCGAGTTCTACTGGACGGTTGAGTGTTGTAGTGAGACTTTGCTGTGCCAAAGGCGTTAACTCTTTTTGGACAAAAATCCACAACCGCCAAATACCGCCGACAATTCCAATCAGCAAAATTCCACCCAAAGCAATGCCACCGCGACTCAACACCAGCAACCACAGACGCTGACGAATCGGAGAGGGGGAGTAACGATCTTGATTGGGAGATTTAGTCATTTCCTTTCACTGTATTAATTGCCGGATGCAGCGAGGACGCACAAGCATTAACTGGCACATTGATTCAGTATGCCATTTCCAGGATACGTTAACTGACCCTAAGACCTCATGGGTTAAGTTACGGCATTTGCTCGATCCAATACTTATGCTGAATGATGTTGGCGTTTTCAGGAAAATCTCAATAAAGTGAAAATTCTAAGTGTGACTTTCCCTGATGCACAACCTAGAACTTTAATATAAATAGATCTAGATCTGAAAATCATAGATAATTACATTTATGCGTGTTTTTGTGTTAATGTTTAATGCTGGAACCGAAAATGAGGGGATTCACACAATTCGCAAGGGCGATGCCTACGGCGGCAAGCTACGCAACACAATTCTGATGTTCGAGTCAGAAGACGACGCCACGCGCTATGCACTGTTGCTGGAAGCTCAAGATTTCCCCACACCTACTCCAGAGGCGATCGATGCTGAGGAAATCCAACAATTTTGCGAAAGTGCCGGATATGACTGGGAAATCGTCCCAGAAAACAGTAATTTAGTTGTCACCCCGCCAGAAGTTAACGTTGAAGAAACCGACTGGCAACCAGATGTCCAGAAAGAGGATATTCCTGAGGACTTCTTGGATTCCAACCAGGAGCCATCAGAAGAACCAGAATTGTCTAATTCAGAATTAGACAAAATTCGTCGCCAATTGGAAGGATTATTGTAATTGGGCATTGGGCATTGGGCTAATGACTAATGACTAATGACTAATAACAAGGGGACAAATGACAAACTTACAGGAACGCGGGCATCTTTTAACTGAACTAGTAAATCCGAACAGTCTGAACCTAGACCAGCTGAGTTCTCTGGAATTGGTGGAGCTGTTTAATAACGAAGATCAAAAGGCAGTTGCGGCAGTTGCAGCGGCGAAAGTTGAGTTGGCACAAGCCATTGAACGCACCGCAGAGCGTTTGCACCAAGGAGGACGCTTATTTTATGTTGGTGCGGGTACAAGTGGTAGGTTAGGGGTATTAGATGCTGCCGAGTGTCCCCCTACTTTTTGTACGCCTCCAGAGTTGGTACAGGGAATTATCGCTGGTGGCGCTGGTGCCCTGGTACGCAGTTCTGAGGATTTAGAAGACAGCATCGAAGATGGTGAAACTGCGATCGCAGGACGCCACATTACACAGTTAGATGTGGTAGTTGGTATCACAGCCGGTGGGACAACGCCATACGTCCACGGTGCCCTGAATGCAGCTCGTCAGCGCGGAGCCGCAACTATTTTTATCGCCTGCGTTCCAGCTGAACAAGTTTACTTTGATGCCGATATTGACATTCGCCTATTAACAGGGCCAGAAATCGTTGCTGGTTCAACTCGCCTCAAAGCTGGTACCGCTACAAAATTAGCTTTAAATATCCTTTCCACTGGGGTGATGGTCAAGCTGGGCAAAGTTTACGGCAATCGTATGGTGGATGTGGCGGTCACAAATCAAAAATTACGCGATCGCGCTTTGCGAATCTTACAAGACCTCACAGGTTTAAGCCGGGAAGCTGCTGGTTTTTTATTAGAACGTAGTGGTAAGTGGGTAAAGCTAGCTCTATTAATGCACTGGACTGGTTTAGAAAAAGAGGAGGGCGATCGGCTTCTTTCTCAACACCAAGGTAATCTCAGGGCAGCTGTGGTCAGCCACAAAAACCACAATCAAACCTGATAATTGCTGTATACTAACAGCTAGCACCACTTTTAATAATCCGACAGGGGGCACTGTTTACAAAGTGAGAATCAGGGTTTGAGCGAACCGTAAGCAGTGCCCACTCCATAATCTTAGATTGCTTTTCTAATTGTTAGGATAGCTGCCAAATATCAGCGATAAAATAACAGCGATCGCAGACTCTTTATAATATATTAATATTTGTTGATTTTAGTAAATGTTTCTTATTATATTCTCTTGATAATCAGAATCAATATGAAAAATATCGGGAATAGAAAACGCTATTTTTTTGAACAATAATTCAGAACTTGTACGGATATGTTTTGGTGTGATAATCATTAAAATAAACTATCGATACTGAAATAATTTTAGTGATGTAGGCTATAGCAACTCAGTTGAGTGATGAAATATTAGCAGAAAAACCAAGTATGGCGATCTTAAACCTCTGCAAAATAAATCATTTACTACTAATACTGTTACTATATTCTTCATTTACCCTGTTTTTAATAATTTTGATTTAGTCTGTCATGTAATCAATATATTTGCAATTATTGACATATCTCCTGACCACTATATAGCTAGTGTGGGTTTTTCAAGAGCTAGCTTTTTAATAAAAGGAACAAAATATGACCCACCCGGAAGTGATAATTTCAAATAACTTAATGAATGAATTTAAAACTTGTACTCAACTACAATACAATGGCAAATTAAATATTAAAAGTTCAAAGGGCAGCCAATGGGCTTTTTACTATCGCTTAGGACGCATAGTTTGGGCAACAGGAGGAACTCATCCCTTTCGGCGCTGGCGTAGACATATGGTTCAAAATTGTCCCCAGATTGACGTTGATAAATTACAGTTGCGCTCCCAAGATGTGTCAATAGATTACTGGGATTATCGCCTAATAGAAATCCTCCATAAAAAACAGAAAATCCAGAGGGAACAGATTCAATCTATTGCCGAAAACACTATAGCAGAACTATTATTTGACCTAGCTCTGCAAGCAAATTTCGCTTCTATCACTTGCAATCGTAGCCAAGAGGTTATTTTAGAAACGCCAATAAATTTCACGAGTGCAGAAATGTCTGTCAAACATATGCAAGACTCGTGGAAAATGTGGTCAGAAGCTGGGTTAGCAAATTTTTCTCCTGACTTGGCACCTGTTCTGCGACGACCAGAACAACTCCAGCAAATAGTAAGTCCATCTGTCTACAAAAACTTTGTCAATTTAATCAACGGCAAATTTACTCTCCGAGATTTGTCCGTGAAAATGAAGCAAAGTGTACTACCACTAAGCCGTTCGCTGCTTCCTTATATTCTGAAAGGAATCATTGAATTGGTGGAAGTACCCGACTTACCTTTAGTACTGACTGAGGTCAACAATAAAGCTGTCACGCCACAACCAAAGAAGTCAAATGTTCCACTAGTAGCCTGCGTGGATGATAGTCCCCAGGTTTGTAAAATGCTAGAGGAAATTATTACTTCCAACGGACTAAGATTTGTCAAAATTGAAGATGCAGTACAAGCTCTACCAACCCTGATTCAAGACAAACCAGACTTGATTTTCTTGGATTTGATTATGCCAGTAGCCAGTGGTTACGAAATCTGCACTCAGTTGCGACGAATATCTGCCTTTGCCAATACGCCAGTGATTATATTAACAGGCAGCGATGGTCTTTTAGATCGAGTTCGTGCCAAGGTGGTCGGTTCTACAGATTTTCTTACTAAACCTGTAGTGGCTGATAAGGTAATGAGTATAGTACGAAAATATTTACCGACATCGAGTGTATCCATTGACAAAAATAAATCGAATGTAGAGGTTTTTAATCAGCAAGTTAGTAATTTTTCTTGATGATTAATCACCAGATTGTTTAATTAGCTCGAAAATTTGATTTTTCAAAACAAAATTAGAACGTTAATTAAGACTAGCCATAACAAACATTTTTACCAACAATAGGCTTGCCTTTCTCAGTAATAATTAACTTACTGGGGTGATGAATCAAAAGTCAAAATCCAGAATTTAAGAGAGATAATTAGGTGCAGTTCAAAACTGCATCTAATTTTTTTCACCTATTTATATCATTTTTAGCTGAAGTGTTACTGTTGAGATTAGTGCTTTGAAGGTATGTATTATCCCTAAATAATGTGAATTTTACTTTCTGAATTATTGACGAACCAAACTATTTTATGTTTCCCGAAAAAGTATTAAATTATGTTTGTTACGTACTTTTTCTGAGGTTTATATATAAAGCTTGAATCAAAATTATATAAATACAACTTTTTGTATTTATAGCAATTCTATTTGAGTTGTGAAATATTGGTTGCGGCAAGGAGGTTAATATACCAATTTTTAGCCAATTCCATATCTTTGTTCACAAAAGTATAGGATTTCTATGCCTAATTTGAGGGTCTAAATTATAGATTTTGGATTGAGTTCAAAATCTGAAATTCTTAATTTTGCTTGAAAATAGGTACAGTAAATCCACAATTGTTTTGCTTCATACTCAGTCGTATTTATATTCTGAGAAATATCTAATAGGTAGTTGCCATGAATACTGTTTTAGTTGTTGAAGATGGCTTAACTGATATGGAAATAATCAGCCGTTACTTACAACAGGCAGGTTATTCTGTGATTAGTGCCACAAGTAGTGAAGAGGCTCAAGATCAAATCCATAAAACTAAGCCGGATTTAATATTTCTTGATGTAATTTTACCAGGTAAAAGTGGTTTTGAAATTTGCCGAGAACTGAAAAATAATCCCAACACTAGTAAAATTCCTGTGGTTTTTTGTTCTACAAAAAATAGTGATGTAGATAAGATTTGGGGTAATATGTTGGGTGCTGAAGGCTATTTATCCAAGCCAGTAGATCGAGAGGAATTACTAGGAATTCTCAAACGATTAATTAATAACTAATTTTTGCCAGCCCAACCATAATCAAAGTCACTATTTTTAATTTCTCACTTATACAATCTTAAACTGTACGTGTAAATAGTGGCTGAATAAAAAATATCAATGATAAAGGATTGCTAGCTTTGGAAACTAAGAAAAAATTTTTAAGTTTTAATTTGGGAGTAAAGGATACAGCCGTAATTTCGTTAGAACATATCACAGAAGTTGTGCAAGTATCATTGCCAGAAATATGTGGGGTTCCTCAGATGCCAAATTGCGTTTTGGGTATCTATAACTGGCGTGGTGAGATGCTTTGGCTAGTAGATTTAGACGCAATGTTAGGTTATCCTCCAATTTCCCAAGGCTCAAATTTACTTTCAAAAATGATGGCGATTGTTTTAGAAAGTGAAAGTAAGTATTTGGGTATATTAGTCAGACAACTTCTCGATATTGAATGGCTGGATACTAACCAAATAAAACCTCCAAGTGCCGAATTATTTTATCCTAAAATTTCACCTTTTTTGCATGGTTATTTTATTAATGATGCAAAGGAAATGATGTTTAATTTGGATGCAGTAACAATTATCCAAGCTCCTATGTGGGGAATTCAAAATTAATAAATTGGTAACACATAAATACCAAATAGATTTTAAATTCCAATTATCCAATTGTCAGTTATAACAAGTTGTGAGGTAGGTTCAATGACATTTTTGTATCATAATAATTCTGAGAACGAGCGTTTAATTCCTGAAGTAGAAAATCAGAATGGTAGCCCTAGTGTAGCCAATATTGCTAGCGATGAAATTTCTTTATTAAGTGCCATAGCCCAAGAATTTAAAACTTGGCGTCGACATTTGCATGACATTACAATTCATATGCGGCAAGCCAAAGATTTTAATATTTTACTTAAAATTACTGTAACACAAATTCGAGAAAAGATTGGCTGCGATCGCGCTTTAATTTATCAGTTTAATTCCCTAGAATCAGGTAATGTATTAGCAGAATCTCGAACACCAGGTTGGACACCGACCTTGGGGGAAAATATTCCTGGGATTGTTTTTGGTTTATATACTAATCAAGACTATTTGGAGTCTGTAGCTATTGATGATACTAGCCAGATACAACTTACGCCCCATCAAAAGCAACTGCTAGAAAAATATCAAATCAAAGCCAGTTTGACTTTACCAATTTTAGTAGAAGGTAAAGTTTGGGGATTATTAGCAGTAAATAATTGCTCCTCTCCTAGACAATGGCAAGAGGGGGAAATTAGCGTACTGTATCAAATTGCCAGAGAATTAACCTACAGATTGCATAACTTTGAATTTCAAAAAGAACTGCAACAGCAAACACAAGCCAAGAAATCAGCAGCTAAAGTCATTGATAAGATTCTGCGGATATCAAATGTTGATAAACTTTTCCAAGCAACTACTCAAGAAATCCGCCAATTATTAAAATGCGATCGCGTAGGTGTTTATCGCTTTAAACCTGACTGGAGTGGCGAGTTTGTCTCGGAATCAGTGGGCAATAATTGGGTAAGAATGGTCGGCCCTGATTTTAAAATGGTCTGGGAAGATACCCACTTGCAAGAAACCCAAGGAGGACGTTATGCCAAAGGTGAAACTTTTGTAGTTAAAGATATTTATCAAACGGGACATGCTCAATGTCACATTGATATTTTAGAGCAATTCCAAATGATGGCTTACATCATTGCGCCCATATTTTCTGGAGAAAAATTATGGGGCTTGTTGGCAGCTTATCAAAATTCTGGCCCTCGTGATTGGCAACCTTGGGAAGAAAGCTTTTTAACTCAGATTGGTTTGCAATTTGGCGTGGCTATCACCCAAGGAGAATATCTCGAACAAGTGCAGACAAAATCCGAGCAACTTTCTCAAATAGTTGAACAAGAGAAAACTGTAACTAAAACAGTCAACCGCATTCGACAATCCTTAGATATAGAAAGCGTTTTTAAAACAACTACTCAAGAAGTCCGGCAATTATTAAAATGCGATCGCGTTGTAGTTTTTCGCTTTAATCCCGACTGGAGTGGTGAATTTGTTGCCGAGTCAGTGGGTAATACCTGGACAAAATTGGTAGGCCCTGGTATTAGAACTATTTGGGCAGATACCTATATGCAAGAAAACCAGGGAGGACGATATACCAGAGGTGAAAGCTTTGTTGCTGACGACATCTATGAAATGGGTCATTCTCCTTGCCATATTGAGATGTTAGAGCAATTTGAAGTTAGAGCTTATGTGATTGTCCCTGTATTTTCTGGAGAAAAATTGTGGGGATTATTAGCAGCTTATCAAAACTCTGGCTCTCGTGATTGGCAACCTTGGGAAGTCAACTTTTTAGTGCAGATTGGCTTGCAATTTGGTGTAGCAATATCACAAGCAGAATATATGGAACAACTGCGAGTGAAATCTCAACAACTGACTCAGTTCGCCGAACAAGAAAAATCAGTTACAAAGATAGTCAACCGCATTCGACAATCTTTAGAAGTAGAAGAAATATTTAAAATAGCCACTCATGAAGTACGCCAATTGCTAAGATGCGATCGCGTCGGTGTCTATCGCTTTAATCCCAACTGGAGTGGCGAATTTTTAGCTGAGTCGGTGGGTCATAATTGGGTAAAACTTGTAGGCCCTGATATCAAAACTGTTTGGGAAGATACCCATTTACAAGAAACTCAGGGGGGTCGATATGCCCAAGGTGAAAACTTTATCGTCAATGATATTTATAAAGTAGGTCATTCTCCTTGCCATATTGAAATTTTAGAACAGTTTGAAGTTAAAGCTTATGTTATTGTGCCTGTATTTGCAGGAGAACAATTGTGGGGTTTGCTAGCAGCTTATCAAAATTCCGGAACTCGTGATTGGGAACAATCGGAAGTCACTTTGTTAGCACGCATTGGCAGCCAGTTTGGGCTAGCATTACAACAAACTGAATACTTGCAACAGCTACAAGCGCAGTCAACAAAATTAGCAGAAGCAGCAGCACGGGAAAAAGCAGCTAAGGAATTACTCCAACAAAAATCTATTCAACTTTTAACAGCACTCAGACCAGCCCTCAACGGCGATTTAACAGTACGCGCACCGATTACAGAAGATGAATTAGGCACAATTGCAGACGCCTACAACAATACCCTACAAGCGCTACGGCAAATAGTTATTCAAGTCCAGGCAGCAGCCCAAAAAGTTGCCCAAACTTCCAGCAATAGTGATGCTTCGCTAACGGAACTGACCAATTCAGCGCAACATCAATCTGAAGAACTTACCGCAGCTTTAGGCGACATTAAACAGATGGTGGACTCTACTCAAGCTGTGGTGGCGAGTGCCCAGTTAGTGCAAGTAGCAGTACAACAAGCCAATCAAACTGTAGAGTCCGGCGATACGGCGATGAACTTAACCGTCAAAGCCATTCAAGGAATTCGTGAAACCGTTGCCCAAACCAGCAAAAAGATTAAACGTCTGAGTGAATCTTCACAAAAAATCTCCAAAGTTGTGAATTTGATTGGTAATTTTGCCACACAGACAAACGTTTTGGCTTTGAATGCAGCCATTGAAGCCACTCGCGCCGGTGAATATGGCAAAGGCTTTGCAGTTGTAGCTGATGAAGTGCGTTCTCTATCTCGCCAGTCCGCAGCAGCAACCATCGAAATTGAAAAATTAGTCCAAGAGATTCAAACAGAAACTGGGGAAGTTGCAGTCGCGATGGAAACTGGTATTCAGCAGGTAGTGGAAGGCACAAATCTAGTAAGTGAGACTCGCCAAAACTTAAATGCGATCGTTTCTGCAACTGCTGAAATTAGTCAGTTAATCGAGCGAATTACCGCAGCGACTCAACAACAAATGACCCAATCTGTAACAGTAACTGCATCAATGCAAGATGTTGCCGAGATTGCTAATAAAACTTTTGCAGAATCTCAAGAAATTGCTACTGTCTTTCAAGAATTATCAGGTATGGCGCAAGAGTTATTAACTACTGCAAGTAAATTCAAAGTCAACTAAATTTTAGATTTTAGATTTTAGATTTTGGATTATGAATGAGGAGGATTTTAAGCGGAGAACAAAGCAGTTAGCATTGCGAGTAATCCGCTTAGTAGAAGCCCTTCCACAGAGCCGAACTACTGATGTAATTGGCAAGCAGCTAATCCGTTCAGCAACATCTGTGGGAGCTAACTATCGTTCAGCTTGTCGTGGTAAGTCAACCGCTGATGTCATTGCTAAATTCAGTTTAGTAGAGGAAGAAGCTGATGAAAGTCTTTATTGGATGGAACTTATTGTTGAGATTGGTCTATTGCCACTAGAAAAAGTGAGCAATTTGATGTCAGAAAACACTGAAATTCTGGCAATGACAGTTGCATCAATAAAAACTTTACGCCACAAAGAGAAAACCCAAAATCAAAAAACTAAAACCCAAAATCCGTCTTGAAAAGCTTTCATGCCTCCGGCAAGCCTATATACGTCGGAGAGCATCTTAGCACAAGTCTCTTAACCACCTAAACTACTGACTCAAATTTTCACAAAATTTAAAATCTAAAATCCAAAATCTAAAATCTAAAATATGATTACTGACACTTCAATTCGCGAACAAGGATACATTTATTTCCTGGCAGAAGCCCCAGAATTATTACAGATTATTGAACAAGAATTATTTAGCTTATCTGAAGGTTCTAGCACTGCAAAAATTCATAATTTAATGCGGGCTACCCATACCCTCAAAGGTGGCGCTGCTAATGTTGGGCTAGAAGTGATTAAGATAATCGCCCATTTTTTAGAAGATGTATTCAAGGCTTTATATAATCCAAATATAGTCATTGATGATGAATTACAAACACTTCTAATACAAGCTTATGAATGTTTGAGCATAGCATTAAATACTGAGCTAATTGGAAGTACTGTTAATGATGAAGAACTACTGCAACGCTCAAGTTCAGTTTTTGCACAGCTGCAAGAAAAACTGGGTGATGCGTTTGGCGCTGAGACTCATATTCCTACTTCTGAGGAATTGGGATTTGATATTGTACAGTCTGTTTTTGAAGTGGGAGTACAGCAACGTCTAAATACTATTGCTGAAGCTATTAATAACCCACCAACTAATGCCGAATTTATTGAATTTTTACAATCTCAAGCTGAGGTATTTCTTGGTTTAGCAGAATCTCTAAATTTACCTGGATTAGGTGAAATTTCCCAAACAATTCTGCTAGCACTGCAAGCAAATCCAACACAGGTACAGCAAATTGCTGAAATCGCCCTTGCAGATTTGCAACAAGCACAAAAATTGGTATTAGCAGGCGATCGCACTTCTGGTGGACAAGCTTCTCTCAGTTTGCAACAACTCACAACAGTCACCAATAATCAAGGTTATGAGAAATTAGAAAATAATTCTTCTTCTGAGAGTATTATCTTTGATGAAGAACAATTTTATCAGTTTTTAACTACATCAGATAACAATAAAGATGAATCTGTAAAACCAACAACTGCCAAGTTTTATTTAAAAGTTATTCGCTACATTTTTGGCTGGTTTAATCACCAGATGGAAATACCAGAGTCAGAACTGACTTTAGCTTTACTAGTTCCAAAATTACCGAAAAAACATCTGCTCAATTATCTGGAAAATTGGCTGACAAAATTTCTAGCTTTTGTTCAAGAGGAAGAAGATAGCCAAAGTCTTTGTATTTATCGTAATGGTATCATTTTAATCATTTTGTTCGCTGTTGCCAAATTTCAATATTATATTGATAAATCTGACAATTATCTCCCTGTAGTCAAAATTTTGCAAAACAAGATTTATAAATTAGCAAAAAAATATAAAAACTATCCCCCAGTAACGAGCAAAGAAAAAAATTGGCTTGATAGTCCCAAGTTACAAAGTCTGCTAGCTCTTAAAGAAGTCTCTAAATCTGCATCTTCTGAAACCAGCGATAATCTTCTAGAAGTAATATGGGGAGAAGAAGCTGAGCAAAACGTTACTGCTGAAGTTGTGGCTACCGAAACTGAGCATCCTTTGAAACAGATAGATAGTCCACAAGCAGTTATTGAAAATATTGCTGATTCCTCTCAACCAATTAATCATGAAATAGAAGAGAAATCGCAACATTCCCAAAATAAAAATTCTCGTCAACCTTCTTTTATTCGAGTAGACACAGATAAATTACAAAATCTAAATTATTTAGCAGGAGAATTGCTGATTTCTCAAAAACGACGGGCTTTGCAAGATGAACAAATCCAAGAAATAATTGAGCGATTAATGCAGCGACTCGCTAAACAACAAACAATTTTAAATGAATTACGCGATTTACCATTACAAATACAAAATTTTGGTTCGCAACAAATACCAAATTTTGCCGTGAAGTTTGACTCTCTAGAAATGGATGTATATACAGAATTTCAGATGACATTGCATGAAGCAATAGAAGAGACACTGCAACTCCAAGAAACCACAGAGTCTCTTGACTTGCTTGTAAATCAAGCTGCTCAAATCAGTGGTAGTAAAGAAAATTTAACTCTAAACATTATAGATAATTTAGTAGAAGCACGAATGTTGCCTTTGGGCAATATTCTAAATCGTTTCCCCCACATGGTGAATAAGTTGGGGAATGTTTATGCCAAACTTGTAGAATTGAAACTTTGTGGAACAGAAGTACTAGTTGATAAAGCGATCGCCGAAAAACTTTATGATCCTTTGTTACACTTAGTGCGTAATGCTTTTGATCACGGTATTGAACCTCCAGACATTCGTCGGGAGTTGGGCAAACCAGAACGAGGTTTAATTGAAATCTGCGCCTATCATCAAGGTAGCCAAACTGTTATCGAAATTCGGGATGATGGACAGGGATTGAATCTAGAAAGTATTCGCAGAAAAGCTGTTGAACTTTATCACATCCAAAGTGAAGACAAAGCCAAAAGCTATGCTGATAATCTAAAGGAACCTGAACTTTTAGATTTGATATTTTCGCCAGGATTTTCCACTGCTAATAAAGTCAGCGAAATCTCTGGACGCGGTATGGGTTTAGATATTGTGCGTACTCAGATGAACGCACTCAATGGTTCAGTTTCAGTTGAATCTTTACCCAACCAAGGAACAACATTTATACTCAAAATTCCTTTTTCTATGACTACTGAAAAACTAATGCTAGTTCAAGCTAGAGGTATTGTTTATGCCTTGCTTTTGGACAGGCTCGAAAAAATATTGATTCCTACTGATGAACAGCTCAAAGAAATTGAAGGTAAAAAAGTTTTACATTGGAATGTAGACGAGGATGAGACGATGGTCAGCCTGCGTCAACTTTCAGATTTGCTTTCTTATCATGGTTCATTATTTAATAGTCCTACTCCATACAACACATCAAATAATCACGATCCAAATATAAATAAAAATCCAGTGCTTTTGCTGCGGAGAAACCAAGGGCTGTTTGCTTTAGAAGTTGACCAAATAATTGGCGAACAAGAACTAGTAATCAGACCTTTAGGAAATGCGATCGCTCCACCAAAATATATTTATGGTTGTAGTAGCCTAGCCAATGGTAACCTCATTTTAGTGATTGATGCTTCATTGCTGCTAGAGTCAGGCGATATCCAACAAACAACACTTGATATCATTGGCTTACCAACAGCCTCTTACGCAAATAAAAAATCTTTGCCAATATCATCAACACAAACTTTTTCTTCTACACCATTACAAGATACTGATACTATAGAAACCCAATCTAACTATTCTCTAGACTCCAATAATCCAACACCAAAAGTTATCTTAGTAGTAGATGATGCCATTAGTCTGCGCCAAACTATTTCTTTGACTTTGCAAAAATCTGGCTATCAAGTAATACAAGCTCAAAATGGTGTAGAAGCTTTAGAGAAGTTACAGTTACATCCAGAAATTCAAGTTGTGATCTCGGATTTAGAGATGCCAAGAATGAATGGTTTTGAATTTTTGAGTAATTTACGTCAGCATCCAAATTTTGCTAAAATTCCTGTAGTAATTCTCACTTCTCGCAGCGCTGAAAAACATCGCCAGCTAGCCAAAGAGTTGGGTGCAAATGGTTACTTGACTAAGCCTTATTTAGAGCATGAGTTTCTCTCAAAAATTAAAAATTTAATTAACAGCAGCACAGATGATTTGAATCATTTACTTCTGGTGGCAAATCATTAAATTAATCTGATTTTAATTAGGGGCTATCAGTTAAGTTATTAGTAGGAGGTGAAGTTAAGTGATACCAGATTGTGGTGACAAGCATTGTCTACCTATCAAGTGTATCAATCCTTGAAACGCGATCGCCTTAATTACCAGGTAGATTATTTGGATCTAGACCTAGAGATCGTAAATACTCGGCTAACTGTTCAGCCCTTATTCGTTCTTGTTCAGCCCTTATTCGTTCTTCTTGTGCTTGTTCTGCGTCTGTCAAATAGCGATTTCCTCGCTCATCATACCAAGATAAGAACTCTTGTTGTATTCCGGCAATTACAGCTTGGTGTCGTCCAATACCTAAGCCAATTTCTGGCATGAAATAAGGTTCACCTATTTGTAGTTGGTAGCTTCCATCTATTAATTTATACACTTCAAATGGTTGATGTTGGTCGCGCCGCCAAAACTCAGGGTTGTAAATTGCGTAGTACAATACACCGAGGTTTTTATATATATCTAGCTTTTCATCGTATTCACCTCCTGGAGTGTGAGATACCATTTCTAATGTCAGTATTGGAACTACCCAATTTTCTTCCCAAACAGCGTAACTTTTGCGAGATTTACCACCTTTTTTTCGTTCTACTCCCAGGCTCAAAAAAGCATCTGGGACTACAGGAACTCTAGGATGTACTCCTGTGGTGTGGTAGACTCCCATATCTACCCCAAAGTACCAATCCATACGATTTGCCCAAATGGAGTTGAGCAAGAAAAGTAAAATGTTGGGCAAAAAATTTTGGTCTTCGTTATCCACTGGTGTATCGTCTGAACAGGGAAGTTCGTCAGTAGTTGGTAACGCATTTTTGAGATCGGGTGAAAGCATAACCTTTGTCTCACTGGCGTTCGATGCCCTTATTATAGGTGAATGATGAAAAGTTTAACGTTTAGGTGTAGCTTCACCAAACTTAATTAAAAGAGCGATCGCAATACTCACAATTAAAATTAACGTCATACTCAAAGCTGAACCAAATCCCCAATTTTGAGTTGCTCCCAGAAACTGGTTATAAACTAATCGCGCCGCTGTCATACTAGAAGCACCACCAAGTAATTCTGGGTCGGTAAAATCTCCTAAACCTGTGATGAATACAAGCATCGAACCAGCTGCAATTCCTGGAAAAATTTGAGGTATAGTTACTTTGAAAAAAGCTTCCACAGGATTTGCGCCTAAATCTGCTGCTGCTTCTAACAAACGCTGATCTAGCTTTTCCAAAGACGCATATAAAATTAAAACCATATAGGGTAATAGGCTGTAACTCATACCAATTAATACAGCGGTACTTGTATTCAGCAATTCCAAAGTAGGCAAGCTGAAATAGCTTAATACACTATTCAATAAACCACTAGGACGAAGAATTGTAATCCAAGCATAAGAACGCAATAACGAAGAAGTCCACAAAGGCAAAACAAAGCCTAATATCAGCAAATTTCGCCACCGCTTCGGTGCAACCACAGCAATCCAATAGGCCACAGGAAAGCCTAAAATTAAACAAATGGTTGTAGTGCCAAAAGCTAAAAATAGCGATCGCAGGATTACTTGTAAGTAAAGAGAGTCGAATATTCGGATGTAGTTTTTCAATCCATTGGGATTAACCACATCTCCCGGTCGAATGTCTGCAACTAAACTTAACTCAAAAATTATCAAACTTGGCAGCACCAACAAAAGTAATAACCAAATCCCTGACGGTGCAAGTAAGACTAAAGGTTGCAGCCAACTTCTTCGCTGACGATGCAATTCTTCTATTTTTGGAATATCATTTTTTTCAATATTTATCATTCCCAACTCCTAATTCTTGTACAGACGCGATTAATCGCGTCTCTACTCTTAACTGCTAGTTAATTGAGTCCAGTAGCGTTCGTAAACTTCTTCAAATTCTCCTACAGGACTGATCCGTTCACAATTTGCTAAAAGTGACTCTGGGGGAAACAAATTATAATTGTTTTGTATTCGTTTCGGCAATTGCTCGAATCCAGCGCTATTAGGCGTAGAAATATTTAGACGTTGACTGATTTGGGCTGCTACTTCTGGTTGCAAAATCATATTAATCCAAGCATAGGCTCCAGCTAAATTGGGGGCTGTTTTAGGAATTACCATAGTATCTGTCCATAATGAAGAACCGCTGCGGGGAATGACATATTTGAATTTAGGATTTTCTTTAGAGATTTTTACTGCATCTGCTGAATAACACATTGCTAAAACTAAATCTCCTCCGAGAATTTGATTTTGCCAAGCATCTGTATCAAAAGCAGCGATCGCAGGTTTCAGAACTTTCAATTTATCATAAGCTTGTTTGATTTCTAATTCGTTTTTAGAGTTATAAGAATAACCTAACATCCGTAATACTGCACCCATGACTTCTCGCACATCATTAAGCAAAGTCATCCGCTTATTAAGTTTGTCTTGGTTTTGCCAAAGATAATCCCAATCTTCTGGAGTATCTTGGAGTTTTTCAGAATTATAAATAAAACCTGTTGTGCCCCAATTAAAAGGAATGCTATAACGGTTATTAGGGTCATATATAGGATTAGAAAAACGGGGAAATAAATTTTCTAGACCAATTAGGCGATCGCGATTTATTTCTGTTAATAAACCTTTATCTACCATCTTCTGCACCATATAATCAGATGGGTAGATAATGCTGTAAGCGCTACCACCTCCAGCTTGCAATTTAGCCAGCATCACATCATTAGAATCATACACATCCGCCAGCACTTTCATGCCAGTTTGAGTACTAAAAGTTGTTAGTAATTGTTTGTCAGTATATTGTGTCCAAGTATAGATATAAAGTTGGTCACTTCGACCAGAATTAGTAGAATTAGCACGTACTTGGGCTAGCCTCCAACCGCAACTCGTTAAAGGCAAGCCAGAAAGTGCTGCTATTCCTTTTAAAAATTGTCGTCTTTTAGTCATTCGTCTTTTATAAGAAAGTTAGCATTTAAAACCAAGCCAGTACAGTTAATATTGGCTGGTTGTTAAAGCATTTATAGCCACCTCAACCAGTCCAAAAAACACTCTGATGTACTGGGATTAAAAACAAGTCAGCCGATATTATAACCGTGCTAACGCAGTTTAACTGTGTATTATTATTAGTAATTTTTATTACATTAATATACTATGTTATTTCCATGTAATTCTGCAAAACAGAACTCTGGTTTGGCTAAGAAACCTGGCTTATGGCTGCAAAGCTTTCAATTTGAAGTTGTAACGGTGAATTTACAGGGTAGCGTCACCAACCGCAGCAACCGAGAAGCAAAATACTTTGTCGAAGGCTTGGGGAATAACTTCATACCAATTCAAAATTCACGCATGACGCTCTCTACGTTCGCGCAGTGTGTCGAAGACAGACGCTACGCGTAGCTTGCTTCTCCGCAGGAGTACGAGGACTCGCTACCGCTGCGCTAACAAAATTCAAAAAATCATATTTGCGTTCTCAACCAAGAGCGAAACGCTTTCATAGCTGCATTTCTTCCATCAGTTTTACTCCGATTCAAATATTCAGGAATCACTTGAACAATAGGTAAACTAGGAAAAATACGGCTATGATTAGATTTTATATATTTTCCATTAATCAAAATATTAATTTCTAATTGTTTGCCATTCCATCGCCATAATTCTGAAACTCCTAATAGTTGATAATTATTAAAATGAGTGCGGGAAGTAATGTCAATTTCGATTGCTAAATCTGGAGGCGGATCTACTGTTAAATCAATTCTATCCTTACCTCTAACAGCTGCTTCGTTTTCAATGTAAAAGCAATCATCCGGTTCTACCCCAGCATCCATTTTTTCTTGGTCAAAAGTTGTAGACCCCAAACTCCAGAATTCAATATCAAGTTCTTCTAATAAGATTTCTACTAAATTGCCAATAATTTTTTTGCCTACCTCATGCTCTGGTAATGGAGCCATTATTTCCAGCACTCCTTGACTGTAAGATATCCGAGAACTGCGATTTTCTCCCAATTCTGCCAAAATATTTTTGTATACTGGCCAGGATATATCTTTAATCAACAACTGATGGCCAACAGGTACAATTAGTTGGTTGAGTTCAAGTAACATTACTTCCTTGCCTCTAGAGTTAACCCAACTATAGCAAATCTAAATCATTGGCGATCGCCAATATACCCAACTTATTAAACAAGTCGGCGATCGTTGATTTATTATAAATTATGAATTATGAATTATGACTGATTAATGGGAATTTTAATTACAAATTCTGCTCCTTGTCCAACTATTGAGTTACAAGACAAATTTCCACCGTGTTTGTTTACAACAATTTGGTAACTGATGGATAATCCCAGTCCTGTACCTTTTCCAACATCTTTAGTAGTAAAGAAAGGGTCAAAAAGTTTGGGAAGTATTTCTTGGGGAATCCCCAAACCATTATCTGAAATTGTGATTATTGCCCATTTGCTATTACAAACTTTAGTGGAAATGCGAATTTCTCCTCGTTCTCCTACAAATGATTGTTCCAAGGAATCAATAGCATTAGCTAGAAGATTCATAAATACTTGATTTAATTGACCGGGATAGCATTCAATTAGAGGCAGTTTACCGTACTCTTTAATTACAGCAATTTCTGGATGATTGGGTTTCGCTTTCAAGCGGTTGTGCAGAATCATTAAAGTACTATCAATACCTTGATGAATGTCTACATCTTTAAATTCAGCTTCATCCAGGCGGGAAAAGTTCCGCAACGAGAGAACGATTTCACGAATCCTCTGAGTTCCTACAGTCATAGACTGGAAGAGTTTTATAAGGTCTTCTTTGAGAAAATCAAGGTCAATAGCTATGATTTCTGCTTGGATTTCTGCTGGAGGATAGGGAAAATTTTGTTGATAAAGTTCTAGCAGACGCAATAAATCTTGGGTGTATTCGCTGGCTGGAATCAGATTACCGTGAATAAAATTGACCGGATTGTTAATTTCATGAGCAACACCCGCAACCATATTCCCAAGTGAAGACATTTTCTCACTGTGGATAAGTTGGCTTTGGGTACGTTGCAGTTCGCGCAGTGTGTTTTCCAAATTTTGCGCTTGTTGTTGTAATTGCATTTCGGCTTGTTTGCGCTCGGTGATATCAGTTGAAACACCAAGAATTTGATTTATTTTGCCATCAGCATCACGGCTGAAAACTGTTTCTCTAGTGTATAGCCAGCACCATTCACCATTTGTTTGTCTCACGCGAAATTCAAATTCATAAATTTCACCATCCTTGGCTTTAGTAAAATTTTGTAAGTGAGTTACGACTTTTTGCCAATCATCTGGATGAGTAATTGTGGGTAAAATTTGTGTTCCCATCTGTTGAATTTGTTCATTAGAATAGCCAAGAAATTTACCAATTTCTTGATTAGCATAAATATTACGCTGTTGCTCTAAATCGAAGATGTAGAGAATATTAGGAGAAGAGTCTGCAATGCGTTGAATGAAGTGCTGGCTAGCTTGGAGTGCTTCTTCAGTTCGTTTGCGCTCTGTAATATTTAACGCTGTTCCTACCAGTCGATAAACTCGACCTTCGCTATTTTTTAAAGGATTAATTGTAGTTAGCCACCAAGTTTCTTGACCTTGGAAAGTCAGACATTCTTCATACTTGATGCCAATACCACTTTCTATGCAGATTTGAAATCGCTGACGTACTTCTAGACCTTCAACAGTACCATGCACATATTCTGGAGCTTTACCCATAACCTCTGCGTTACTAATTCCTGTTATCTTTTCTGTTGCTGAATTCCAGCCAGCGTAACGCAATTCATGGTTATCTAGAACGTCGATCGTGAATATTGGTTGACTAACACCATCGTAAATACTGCGTAAGAACTGCTCTTTTTCTTGTAGTTGAGCTGCGGCTTCTTGACGATCGCAGATTGCAGTTTCTTCTAGCTGTTTATGAGCAGTAACAACTTCAGAGAAGATTATAATACCGCCAATTTCATCAGAGTTTTCGTCGTACCAAGGATTTATTTGCCATTTCACCCAATGGATTGTCCCCTCTCCAAGGGAGAAAATATTTTCTTCAGATTGCTCGATGCTTCCGGCCAAGCAACGTTGATGAATTTCCTGCCAATACGGAGGAATATCGGGAAAGATTTCACAATGAGAGCGACCGATGATGTCTCGATCGCTCAGATTATAATCTTCCTGCCAACGGCGACTCGTCAGCAGATAGCGCATTTGCCGATCAAATATGGCGATCGCAGCAGGAATATATTCAATAAACAAACCCATCTGCTGTTGGCTAGACTTTAACGGATTTGAAGACTTAGCACCTTCTAAACTGGCAACTATCTGACGCAGTTCTGTTAATTCTTTTTGCAGCGACTCATAAATATCTTTATCTACAGAAATCAGATTAC
This sequence comes from Nostoc sp. ATCC 43529, assembly GCA_003326205.1. GTDB lineage: Bacteria > Cyanobacteriota > Cyanobacteriia > Cyanobacteriales > Nostocaceae > Nostoc. The sequence goes on along the minus strand of LWTK01000048.1, from coordinate 20,065 downwards.
AAACCATAGTCTTGTTATTTGCCAGCTAGGGATCTGAAGTTGGCTTCATTTCTATATTTCCCAATAATCTCTGGTAAACAACGTTCATGATTAAAGAAAAAATCTTAAGTTAGTTCATAATTACAACCTTGATAATTCGTAGTTTTTATACTACATGTAAATATACTTTATAGTTATTGAAGAAGAATTCAGAATCATCATCAATCAGTTAAAAGTAGCACTAGCCACTTAAAAACACCACCAAATTGAAGATTTTGTGAAGGTCTTAAACTTGGTTATTTATCCGCTGTCCTTAGAGAATACTCAACTGAATTCTGACTGCCGAATTCTGAATTCTGCTGTATATTAATAACTATTCAATACCTATATTCGGAATTCGACTCCATTCATTCCATGAGCCATCGTAGTTTCGGACTTTTGAGTAACCAAGTAAATATTTCAAGACGAACCAAGTATGTGCCGAACGTCCACCAACAGCACAATAAGTAATTACTTCTTTATCTGAAGTGATATTTTTGCTGGTGTAAAGTGTCTGCAATTCTTCCACTGATTTAAAAGTTCCATCTTCATTGACAGCTGACTCGTAATACACAGACACTGCACCAGGAATATGTCCTGCACGTTCCGTTCCTTGAGGTGGTTGCATAAAAAACAATTCTCCACTGTATTCTTGAGGTGTACGAACATCAACTAAAACGGTATCTGCTTTGCCAATAGATTCCTGTACATCATGAAAAAATGCTCGCAAGTTTACATCAGGAGTTTGCAGTTGATATTCGGTTGGTGTAATAACTTGTGAGTCTATTGCTACTGGACGACCTTCTGACACCCATTTTTGATAACCACCATTGAGAACCCGCACATCATTGTGACCAAAGACTTTAAAAAGCCAAAATAACCATGCGCCTGTTGCAGCAAAATCACCATAAGCAATAACAGTGGTCTTATTTGTAATACCAGAATTTTCCAAGAGTTTTTGCCATGCAGATGAGTCAAAATTAATACGGTAATCAGGTAGTAAAATGTCACTAGTAATATTCCAAAAGACAGCGCCGGGAATATGTCCACTTCTATATGTTTCTGGATTCATGTCTGCTTGAATCAAACGGATATTGGCATGATTCAAGTGTTCAAAGACCCACTGAGTATCGACAAGGATATTGCTGTGCGTGTATTGGGACATGTTTATTCTTCCAATTCTTATGCAGGTAGAATAATGTCTGTATTCCGATCGCGCCTAGTCCTCGAACGAGTACACTTAGCAGCTAAGATTATGGTGAATTCTTTACAATCTCTATTTGATGCCATCGCTCATGCTCGTGATGAACAAGAACTGCGATCGCAAGTCATCAGTAAATTTAGTGAGTATTTCGCTGCTCAACGTTCGGGTATATTTTTCTTCGATCAGCTTTGGCAATTTAAAAAAAATATTCCTCGTGTAGTACGATTAGCCTTTTCTTTGAAACATAATCCAGTTTTGCGCTACTTAGTTGAGCATCACACCGTAGTTCACGAAGAATTATTGTTAGCGCCCGGAGAATGGCAGATTATTTGCCCACGTTCTGACCACTATCATGTAATGGTTGGGCCAGTTGTTGGTAATGGCCGTCTAATAGGCGCCATTGGTCTGACTCGTACTCGAAACACTCCTGCCTTTAATGCACAAGAATTAGCTGATTTGAACGCCTTGTGCCTTCATATTTCAACTTGGCGTGCCACATTACAATTGAAATCAACACTCTTCAATTCTCTTAATACTAATTTTTTAACAGAACGTGAAATTCAAATTGCTGAACTAGTGGCACAAGGACTAACCAATGCTGAAATTGGTACAACTCTCTGGATTACAGAAAATTCTGTTAAGCAAGCTTTGAAAAGGATATTCCGGAAACTTGATGTTTCCTCTCGTGCAGAAATGGTAGCTCGCCTTTCCTCAAATATCAGCTTACTTCGATAATATAGGAGGCAATAGGCAACAGGCAATAGGGACAGAAAGTCTCTTGGGGTCGGGGTTCTTGGATTAGTTTATGTCCTAAACTATGCTTCAATTGCTATACAGCAGAATTCGGAATTCAGGAGCATGAAAATCTCTTCATTCCTACCCCGCTCCCCACTGCCTCTTTCTAAGCTAATGCTTCGACGACTATATTTTCAACTCCAACGAAGAAATTTCTTCTGGATTTTCAATCAAATGCCAAAATAGTGCAACCTCACCCACATTATCAGCAATAAACCTTAATTCTTCTGGACTAGCATCTTTAGCCATTTCTGCTAAAAAATGTTTGGCAGCAAGAATTGTATTTTGCCTTCTCAATGTTTTTTGTTGAGAGCCTCTATTCATTTTTTTGCCTTAAAAGTATTAAAATTTGGTTTATTTTGTCTAATAATCACCGAAATGTGCTTATTTGTCATCAATCTTGAGAACAATATCCATCGGTCTAAGCTTCTCGGCTTGTACTTAACTTCATTTAGATGGTACCAAGTCGATCCTTAAGAAAGATGTAATTTTAGCCTATATAGGATTCTATAACAATTTGATATCCTTCAGATTCCAAGTTTCAGATCCCCGAACTTTTGAACAAGTCGGGGAACTCGTTAGTGGGATAAACATCGTTCTTGGGACATAATTGTTGCTTAATAGATACCAGGTTGACACTTTAGAGACTGGCTCAAAATTGACAAATTTATACGGAATTGATACCACCAATATTGAAGTTCATAGCAGGAATGTAACTTTTGAGCAAAATTATGAAGACAACTAAAAGATATCTTTTACCCGCGATCGCTGTAACAATTGTTCTTGGTCTGAGCAGCTGTAATTCTAACCCCACCACTAATAATATTGATAGCCAAACGCCATCTCCTACCGCAACACCAAACACCACATTATCCCCAGAACCGATTACAACACCCACAAACAGCCCATCATCTCGGACTTCTACCCAAATTCCTAGTGTTGCTCAGTTGAGAGAAAAATCTCCAAATCAAGAATCTGCTGGAGAAAATACGCCTTCTTCATCAACTTCTAAAGCTGCTAATAGTAAAACTACAGATGTCACAATTTACACTAGCGACGTTCAATGTCAAGAATTAATTCCAGAAAAGGTTTCAGTACCAGCCGATGAACCAGTAACAAATGCGGTAGGTAAAATCATAGAAAAACGAGATACAAGTGATTTTAGCTTGTCTGGGTATCGTGTTAACGTCAAAAATGGTGTTGCTACAGTTGATTTGCGGATATCTCCTGAGTCGAAGCGGCAAATAGCTTCTCTTTCTAGTTGCGAACAGTTTGCTTTGTTTGGTAGTCTTCGCAAAACTCTAACAAGTAATGCTGCATGGAATATTAAAGAGGTTCGCTTCACTGAGCGAGGTGAAAACATTGTTCTATAGATGGGATAATCCTACATTGAGTTTCGTTGGCGCAGTGTAGGGTTTTGAGTGACTTCTAGTATGGCGTTGGATATTGGCTTTGAAGTGCGTTAGCGTACTCTTAGGTCGAAGCAAGCTACGCGGTAGCGTCTCTGAAAGAGAAGGCATCGCCAGTTGCGAAAACAGTGTGTATTTTAGTCAATTGAAAACAGCTATAAATTAATGGTATGCTGTATGATGATATAAAAATTTTAGGTAACAGCTACTTGCGGGTGTAATTCAGTGGTAGAATGTCACCTTCCCAAGGTGAACGTCGTGGGTTCGAGTCCCATCGCCCGCTTCCAATAAAAACTCTCATTCAACAGATATTTTGAAAGTTTTTCGATTTTATAAGCTTACTCAAAACAGCGACTTTATTCATACCAATGAGTAAATGTTAGCTCTTTTTAGGTAATTTTGGATCTAAATTGCCTGGTTGACGAAGCCTTTCGGGCAGCGAACAGGCAACAGTGGTGAAAAATAACCTTGATATATAGGGTTGCCAGCACCATTGTTTATTTATGAACAACATAAAAACTCCTTGTTCCCTGTTCCCTTTTAACAATGCACATCGAATCAACAGAAATTAATTTGCTGACTCCATCTAGTAAATTACCTCTACATAACAAGAGAATTTTAGTCACAGCACCGAGAAATTATGCTTGTAGGCTGTCTGAACAAATTATCAAAAAAGGTGGTTTACCTGTTTTGATGCCTACTATCGAAACCTGTTATTTATCAAACTATACTCACTTAGACAACGCTTTGAGCCGCATAAAAGAATTTGATTGGATTATTTTCACAAGCAGAAACGGGATTATTGCATTTTTTCATCGCATGAATGATTTAGATATTCCGATATCTGTGCTAGAAAATTGCCAATTATGTGCATTGGGAAAAGATTCAGAAAGCTTATTCTCCTTTAGTGGCAAAGTGGATTTAATTCCCCAAGAATCTAGCCCAGCAGGAATTGTCGCCGAATTAAAAACAATTGCCCAAATTCATCAAAAAAAAGTGCTATTGCCGACTCCAGAAGTTGTGGGTTTGCCGGAGCCGAATGTTATGCCCAATTTAATTACAGACTTAGAGAATTTGGGCATAAAAGTGACTCGCACACCTACATATATCACCCAGGGTTTAGATAAAAATATTTACAGTGTTGAATTAGACTTGATTCGTCAAGGAAAAATCGATGTTATTGCTTTTAGTAGCACGGCAGAAATAGAAAGTTTTTTAAGAATGGTCAACTTTCCAACGGATTATAGAGATTGTGCGATCGCTTGTTTTGGCCCCTACACAACAGCTAATGCTCAAAAGTTGGGAATGAATGTTTCTATCGTGTCTGAAAATTATAGTTCATTTGAGGGATTTGCTGAAGCGATCGCCACATTTTTTGCTCTGTGATTTTCCTGTCCACCTTATGGTAGATGTAAACTAGCCCCACTAGCTGCTTCTTGAATTTAGAAAACTCAACCACAATTAACTCTAGACTAGCTGCACATAAACCCGTAGTATCGAAAATGGAGTTTATATTAGTTAGGGATTTTTACATGGCAACTTACAAGGTCACATTAAAGACCCCAGATGGCGAACAAGTAATTGACGTTCCTGAAGATGAGTACATCTTAGAGATTGCTAACGAGGAATACGATCTGGACTTGCCCTACTCCTGCAACGCTGGTTCATGCTCTACTTGCGTCGGCAAGCTGATTTCAGGTACAATTGACCAATCCGATCAGAACTTCTTGGACAACGATCAAATGGATGCGGGATGGGTTCTCACCTGTGTTGCCTATCCCACCTCTGATTGTGTCATCCAAACCCATCAAGAGGAAGCGCTAAACGGTTAACTTAAGAAATCTGGATTTAATAAAGAGCAAGTTTTTAGCGTGCGTTACGGGCATTGTTCCTAACACACCTAAAATCTTAAGTTGTGAGTTACCCTACGCGATAACACAACACCCTTTGGGTGACGCTCCTCCGTCGCTCTAAGCGAACCCATGCCGCAGGCTTTACGCTGCGCTAACACCAGTCGTCTAGAGAAGGAAACCTTCTTGCAGTGCTGGTTCACCAGCTACTACAGATTTGGCAACCAAAGCAACGCACTAGCTCACCTACAAGATTTAAAATTTTGCACTTTCCTAAAAAACCTGCATAGGTTCAGCAAATCACACGAAAAAGCGCTCCTTCTTAGAGAGCGCTTTTTATTGCAAATCTGATCAGGATTTACGCAAACAATAGCCGAAACCTTTATTTTCAGTTAGGGGCAATTCATCAATTGCCCCTACAGCATGTGCTTTTGCGTAAGTCCTACTGATAAGTAGAACAGCGTAAAAAAACCAAAATATGTAAGTAACGAAAAATAAAATTGCCCAAAAAGCTCTTCCCTTCTGCCTTCTGCTCTCTGCCTCCTGCCTTGTCATAACGACAATTTTCAACAATGACCTACTCATAACTCAATACGGTTCAGTTAAGGAACTTCCAAATAAAAAAATATCCTTGTATTGAATTTTGGAATTTTTCTAGAGATAATAAAAGCCTTATAAGCAACTGCTCACAACAGATATGTCAATAAGTTGGATTTACCTCATTGCAGCAATTATTTTTGAAGTTTCAGGTACAACTTGCATGAAATTATCAGAAGGATTTACTAAAATAGTCCCTTCTGTATTAATATTTGTTTTTTATGCACTTTGTCTGACTTTTTTGACTCTGGCTTTCAAAAAACTTGAAGTCAGTGTGGCTTATTCTGTTTGGGCTGGTTTGGGAACTATCCTAGTCGCGATGATTGGTATGATTTGGTTTCGTGAATCTGCCACATTAACCAAACTCATTTCCATCGCCTTAATAATCATTGGGCTAATTGGTATAAATTCGAGTCGATGATTCAAGAAAGCTAAAACCTTATTTGGAAAGTTGTTTTGAATACAGAAATCTTTGCTTTAGGAAAGTAAAGCCATAGTTCTACCGCAGATCTTAGTAGGGGCGCACAGCTGTCATTGGTGTCAACTTAAGCCTGGGCGAATAGAATTCCCGGCTATACAAGCTTTCGTCCGCCTACGCAGACTCAAAGAAAATTAAGGTTTCTTAACCCGCGCAGGCGGGTTTCGTCTGTGTAGACGCGGTTTCTAACCGCCCATTTCGCGTTAAGTTGACACGTATGCACAGCTGTAAAGCCCCTACCCGTGTACTTCATTTACCTGAAAAACACTCTATTTTTAAGCCTGTTGCCTATTGCCTACTATATTTTTGCATTCAGCAATTAAACGATTTCCTCAAATATAAAAATACCTCGTCTTTTGGAGGGACGAGGGAAATTAACCAAAACATCATTCTACTTGTTGCTGGTGTAGTGAATACATCAGCAATTTCTATTGTTCCCTTAGCATAGCAAACTTAACTGAATGTACCTAAGAGTATAGTAAACCTCGGTAAATATAGCCCACAAGTAATTGACTTTTATACTTTACCAAAGACAATCAAAATGATGCTGCCAAACTGGCAAGTTTTTTATACACTGAGCCAAAAAGAACATTCAGCAAGCGAAAAGTCAGGGCAAAAACTTAAACTTGCGTTGTCGCACGAGTTGGTAAGCTAACCTTTAATCGCTGAAACATTGCTTCCCGTGCTTGGAGAGCAAGACTATCATCTAATGGTTCTAAAGTAATTGCCTGTTGATACTTTAGCCGCAATGCTGTTTGAATTAACCAATCAGCTACGAAGGGATTTTTAGGTAACAAAGGGCCATGAGAATAGGTAGCGATCGCATTTTGATAAAACGCTCCCTCTGTCCCATCTTCACCATTATTACCTAAGCCGTAGACCACTCGCCCCAAAGCTTCTACTTTTCCGAGTTTGGTACGTCCACCGTGATTTTCAAAACCTACCAAATACGGTGTACTACCCGTCATCTCTGCTAAATCTTGCGCCAAACGTGAGGCTGTAACTTCAATGACTAAATTACCAATACAGCGCTTAGTATTTTCACCAGGATGTACAGAAACTAAATCGAGTATTCCCAAACCTTCAATACGTTGTCCCAAGCCTGGTTCGTAATAATGTCCCAGCAATTGGGGAGAACCACAGGTAAAAACTCCTGGTGTCCCATTTTCGATTTTCTCGCGCATCGCGTCAGCTTTGGCACCTTGCAAATCACGCATGACAATTTCTTGCTGACGGTCTTGTGCGCCACCACCGACTATGACATCTACAGATTTAATATCAGCTGCTGTGGCATTTTGGTCTAGGGGTAATATTTTAACAGTGTATCCCCGCCACAGAGCGCGACGTTCTATAGTAATCACATTACCGCGATCGCCATAGGTACTCATCAGCGTCGGATACAACCAACCAATTGTTAATTCTAAATTTTCTAAACTCATAATTTTAGGGAATGGGGACTGGGGAAATGGGGAGATGGGGAGACGCAGCGACACGGGGACGCAAAGAAAAACAAATGACGAATGACAAATGACTAATGACTAATGACTAATGACTAATGACAATTTAAAGAATTTTTCGACCAGTGAGAACTTCTCGCACTTCGAGCATGGCTGAATAAGTAGGGAGAATGTGTAAAGTTTCATTCTCTGGTGTATGCTCTAGGGCAGTAGCGATCGCCTGTCGCAAATCTTCTTGGACAATTAAATTTAATGTACTCTCAGGAGATTTCTGGCTGTAACGCAGGCGTAGTGCCATATCATAAACGCGATCGCCACTTACTACTAAGGTTCCTCCACGTTCGACTAATTTTTCAGTATCCACGTCCCAAATCCACGATACATCAGTGCCATCTGGTGTGCGATCGTTTAATACTAGCAGTGTAGTTTTATCTGTGCTTTGAGTTACCACACGAATTGTTTCATTTGTACCCACAGGATTTTTTGATAACAAAATCCGTACTTTTTTACCATTAATTACTAAATCTTCAGCGCGACCAAAAGCGGCTTGGAAGTTGTTAATAGTATCTTTAATTGTTGTTTCATCAACTCCTAATTCTTTAGCTGCTGTTACTGCTGCCAAAGTATTGTATTTGTTATATAAACCAACTAGAATTTGCGGCCATTCACTACTTTCTAGACTCGGTTGACTTTTACTAAAACCACACTTGGGACAAGTAAAATCTCCCAAATGCGACAAGTAGACACCTTTATAATCTAGGGAATGCCCACATTTTGGACAATATATAGAATCAACGGCGTGAGGAATTGCTTCTAGATAATGTTCTGGTTCATTCAAGCCGAAGAATAACACCTTTTGGGGTAACTGCTGCCCCAGGTGAGATAAAGTTGGGTCGTCAGCATTAGGAATTACTACCGTTTCTGGCGGTAACGTAGAAATTACCTTTGTCCAACGCTTACTAATTGTGTCTACTTCCCCGTACCTATCGAGTTGGTCGCGGAACAAGTTTAAACAAAGAATAATTTGCGGCTGGAGTGGAGTTAATACCTTCGGAACAATATTTTCATCAACTTCCAAAATGGCGTAATCAACATCTAAGGTTCCCACCAAATTTGTGCTTTCCAACAAAGCGGTCATCAAGCCATTTTCCAGATTTGCACCTGTAGAATTATGAGCGATGCGATAACCTTTGTTTTCTAGTATCGTTTTTAGAAGCAGCGATGTTGTGGTTTTGCCATTAGTACCGGCAATTAAAATCACTCCCTTTTTAACTTGCTGACTCAATAATTGTAAAAGTCGCGGTTCAACGCGACGAGCAATTGAGCCTGGTAATACACTAGCAGCACCGAGACGCAGCGATCGCACTAAAAATGTGACGCTTTTTGCCACTGACACCGCAAAACCCAATCGCACTCTATCTATAACTTGTATTTTGTTTCCCACATTCCTACCCTACTCTTCTGGCGGTTGCTAATTGAAAGTTTTTAGTTGCAAATTTAATTTTGTGAGTTTAGCGAATCCTAGCTGAAAATGCCAGTCTTAAGATTGAGGGCAGGGGAGATGGGGGGATGAGGAAGTGTTACAACTAGAAGTTTAAAGTTCAGAGGTTCAACGATGAAGCTCAGATATTCAACGATGAAGCTCAGATATTCAACGACGAACCTCAGATATTCAACGATGAACCTCAGATATTCAGCAGCGAAGCTCAGATATTCAACGACGAACCTCAGATATTCAGCGATGAAGCTCAGATATTCAGCAGCGAACCTCAGATATTCAGCGATGAAGCTCAGATATTCAGCAGCGAACCTCAGATATTCAAAAGTTTCATTTTTATCTCTTCCATCTCCCCCTGCTCCCCTGCTCCCCCTGCCCCCTCTCCAACTTCGGTTTTCACCTTGGACTGAATCGTCATACACTGATTTTGAACGAATCAAAAAGGTTGCTTTTAAAGGAACAATGAGCGAAAGTAAGATACCAGAGATCCTGGAAACTTTCGAGGCAGATATGCTGTCGGAGTGGACTCAGGAGCTAGCCGCTGTTAATATTCGCAGAGGCTTGATTAAAGAAGCGGAGCTAAGGGAGGAGTGCCGGGAATTCCTTAGCTTGTTTCGGATCGCCGTTGGGCAAGGCAACTTGACTAATATTCAGGCAGCGACGTGGGAGGACATGCGCCAGATGCTGACTAGCATTTCCCGATCGCGATCGCAAAAAGGCTTCACACCCTCGGAAACAGCGACATTCATTTTTTCCTTCAAGCAACCCCTCTTCAATCGATTACGTCAGGAATTGCAAGACGCCACTGAGTTGGGTAAAGAAATCTGGCTAGCTACACAGTTACTAGATCAACTGGGATTGCTGATCGTGGAAGCGTATCAGAAGGCACGGGAAGAGGTGATTTTCCGACAGCAGGAAGAGTTGCTGGAGCTTTCTATACCAGTGGTTAAACTCTGGGAGGGAATTTTGGCATTGCCAATTATCGGCACTTTGGATAGTGCCCGCACTCAAATAGTAATGGAGTCATTATTGCAGAAGATTGTTGAAACAGGGTCAGAAGTTGCCATTATTGACATTACCGGAGTTCCCACCGTCGATACCCTCACCGCTCAACATCTGCTTAAGACTGTTACCGCTGCCCGTCTCATGGGAGCCGATTGTATAATCAGTGGCATTCGTCCGCAAATTGCCCAAACAATCGTCTATCTCGGCATTGATTTAACTAATATCACAACAAAGGCGACGCTAGCCGATGCCTTTGCAATGGCGTTAAAACGCATGGGAGCGAGTATTCGCTCTCAGCTCGAATAGGTGGACAGGAGGAACCAATGGAACGCATTCCCATACTCAAAATGGGCGATCTCCTGCTTGTGACCATCCAAGTGGATATGCACGATCGCCTGGCGATGACGCTACAGGATGACTTGACCAACCGCATTACTCAAACTCACGCTCGCGGTGTGCTGATCGATATTTCTGCATTAGAGATTGTTGATTCTTTCCTGGGGAGAATTTTAGCCAACATTGCCAAAATGTCACGGATACTGGATGCCGAAACCGTTGTCGTAGGGATGCAGCCCGCCGTGGCAATCACCTTAGTAGAATTGGGGCTATCGCTGACGGGCATTCGCACTGCCTTAAACGTAGAAAAGGGTATGGCACTGTTGCGATCGTCACTCGATGAAACCACAAATCAACTAACTGCGACTAAATGGCGTGCAGATGACGATGCAGAAGACTGAAACGATCGAAATTCAATCTTCTAGTGATGTAGTCTTAGTTCGGCAGGCTGTACGGCAGCTAGCTGTGGAAATTGGCTTTGGCTTAGTAGACCAAACTAAAATTGTGACTGCTGCCAGTGAGTTAGCGCGTAATACTCTAGACTATGGAGGAGGCGGCACAGCCAAACTAGAAACCCTTGAGGAAGGGAGACGACGAGGAATTAAACTGACCTTTGAAGATCGCGGCCCGGGAATTCCCGATATAGAGTTGGCACTTAAGGATGGGTTTACCACGGGTAGCGGATTGGGTATGGGACTGAGCGGTGCTAAACGACTTACCAACGAGTTTGAGATTCAGTCTGTGGTGGGAGAAGGAACGCGGGTAACAATTATACGATGGAAATAAAATGATCGAATCTGTCGCCATCACAATTACTGAATCCAGCCAGACCGGGGAAGCCCGACGTTTAGCGATGGCTTTGGTAACTCGGCTCGGCTTTCAGGAAACCCAACGGGGCAAGGTTGGTATTGTGGTGACAGAGATTGGTAACAATTTGGTGCAGCACGCTGGCGGCGGAGTGATGCTGCTGCGATCGCTCAAGCAAGATTTAGCCGTTGGCATTGAGGTTTTATCCCTCGATAAAGGGCCGGGGATGGTCGATGTAGATGAATGTTTGCAAGATGGCTTTTCCACAGCCGGAACATCAGGCAACGGGTTGGGCGCAATTCTTCGCCTCTCTAATTTATTGGAAATTTACTCGATTCCCAAGCAAGGGACAGCACTCCTAGCCCACGTTTGGTCGGACTCGGCATCCCATCCGCCTCAAAAAACCTTAGAAATTGGAGCGATCTGTTTGCCCAAACAAGGGGAGGACATCTCCGGAGATGCTTGGGCATGTCAAGTGGATGTTGACCGCAGTTTGTTGCTAGTAGTCGATGGCTTGGGGCATGGAGCTGCGGCTGCCAGTGCTGCTTCCCAAGCCCTAAGAATATTTCAAGACCATCATCATCTTTCTCCTGGGGCGATCGTTGAAGCTGCCCACGCCGCCTTGCGAACTACACGAGGAGCAGTGCTGGCCATTGCGGAAATCGACTTTGAACAACAGTCTGTCCGCTTTGCCGGAATTGGTAATATTTCTGCCAGCATTTTCTCGTTTAGCAAACACCACAATCTCCTATCTCATAACGGCACGGTAGGGCATGAAATCCGCAAAATTCAAGAGTTTAGCTATCCGTGGTATGCTAACGGACTTTTAATTATGCATTCTGACGGATTAGATACTAAGTGGCGGCTCGATCGCTATCCCGGTTTGAGCCAAAAACATCCCAGCCTGATTGCAGGTCTACTATACCGGGACTTTAACCGAGAACGCGACGATGTGACGGTGTTAGTGGCTAAAGGAATAGTCAATTGACCAATTATTCCTTGATGGTACAAGCCCCTAAATTTATTTATGGGGGTTCTAAGTAGAAGGACTCAATTAAACTAAAGTTCGTAGTATGGGCTTGAGCGATTAAAACGTCTGTTAAGAGCGATAAATGGCTTACTACGAACAAAGCTCCAATCTTACATTTGATTATGTCTACCTACTTAATGCGTGAATTTTGAATTCGGAGCGAAGCGACGTGACAATTCTTTTCAGCCTCGAAATCCACTACGAACAGGATGTTGTGCAAGCTCGGCAACGAACTAGGGAAATTGCCGAGCAGCTGGGCTTTGATGTTCAAGATCAAGCACGATTAGCAACGGCAGTTTCCGAAATTGCCCGCAACGCCTTTGAGTATGCCAAAGGCGGAACAGTGGAATTTTGTGTTGAAGGAGAGCCGCAAGGGTTTGTCATTCAGGTTCAGGATCGAGGTGAGGGCATTCCTCATCTGGCAGACATTTTGGCAGGACGCAACACCTCTGGCACAGGAATGGAATTGGGCATCCTCGGCACCCGTAGACTAATGGATTTCTTTGAGATTGAATCGCTACCGGGACAAGGAACAACGGTGGTGATGAGCAAAAGGTTATCGAAGCGCACGCCCACTTTCAGCGATTCGCAATTGCAGCAGATTCGAGAAACCGTCATTGGGCGATCGCCTCAGAATCCCTATGAAGAAATCCAGCGACAAAACCAGGAGTTACTCCGGGCAATGGCAGAGCTGCGGAAGCGCGAGGAAGAACTTATCTATCTCAATCGAGAACTAGAAGATACCAATCGCGGTGTGGTTGCCCTCTACGCAGAACTGGATGAGAAGGCAGACTCGCTGCAAAAGGCAAACGAGCTAAAAACCCGCTTTCTCTCGAATATGAGCCATGAGTTTCGCACGCCGCTTAACTCGATTTTGTCCCTGTCTCGGATGCTGCTGGCGCGGATGGATGGCGATTTGAGTGCCGAGCAAGAAAAGCAGATAACATTTATCCAAAAGGCAGCCATCGGATTATCAGAATTGGTCAACGACTTGCTGGATTTGGCCAAGGTGGAAGCTGGAAAAATTGAAGTGCGTCCCAGTTCCTTTAAAGTCAGTGACTTATTTGCCACCTTGCGGGGAATGCTACGCCCATTATTGGTTCAAGGCTCCTCTGTGGCACTGATTGTCGAGGAACCCAATGCCATACCTGTGCTTTATACCGATGAGGGCAAAGTCGCTCAAATTCTCAGAAACTTTGTCTCCAATGCCCTTAAATTTACTCAGCAGGGAGAAGTGCGCGTCAGCGCCATGCAAACAGGTCATACCGTGACCTTCACCGTATCCGATACGGGCATCGGCATTGCTCCAAGCGATCGCGAACGCATTTTTGAGGATTTTGTGCAAATTGAGTCCTCTTTGCAAAAGCTGGTGAAGGGAACCGGGTTAGGATTGCCGTTATCGCGTAAGCTAGCAGAGCTACTCGGTGGCAGCATTTCGATGAAAAGCGACCTGGGTCAAGGCTCCACCTTTACAGCATCGATTCCCATCGTCTACCCACATGCAACTGAATTTCCCACCCCACTGCAACCCGCCTCAGTTGAGCCAAATCGCCTGCCCATTCTCGCGGTTGAAGATCATCCAGAAACGCTATTTATTTACGAAAAGCACCTTCAGGAGTCAACCTATCAATTGATTCCGACCCGCACCTTAGCTCAGGCAAGGCTTGTCTTAGAACAAGTTCGACCGATGGCAATTATGTTAGATATTATGCTGGAAGGGCAAAACGGCTGGACGTTCTTGCGAGAACTCAAAGGAGATGAAGCGACTCGTACCATCCCTGTACTCGTTATTACCATCATTGATAATGAGAAACAAGCACTGGCACTAGGAGCCGACGGCTTTCTAATTAAGCCCGCAGACAGATTGCCGCTGTTAAATAAACTCAATACGCTGATTAATAAGAATAGTCCTCAAAAAATTTTATTAATCGACGACGATCCCGCCTATCGGTATCTTGTAAAACAGCTGTTGGTAAATACACAATTGAGTATTTTAGAAGCCGCGAACGGACAAGAAGGATTAGATTTGGCACAACGGGAGCATCCAAATGCGATCGTGCTTGATTTGGAAATGCCAGAGATCGGTGGGTTTGATGTACTCCAGCAGCTTAAAAACAATTCCGTCACTCAGGCGATTCCTGTAATCATCCATTCATCTGCTCAACTGGATGCAGAAGTACACAAGCAGTTAGCAAAACAAAGTATCGCCATTATTTCCAAAGAAACAGTTTCTCAAACAGCAGCGATGTCTGACGACAAGCCGCAAGAGTGCGACAACGCCAAGGGCGAATGGGTCTACGGCCAACTTCAAGATGCCCTTGTCAAAGCCGGAATTGTTGTGGATGCTTGGGGGGAGAGCAATGTCTGAACTACAGGTGACCATTTTGCATGTTGACGATAACGAAGCCAATCGTTACGTTGTCACCCGAATTTTGCAAAATGCAGGGTTTACCGTGGTGGAAGCAGCAACTGGAGCAGCAGGATTAAAGGCAGTTCTTGAATATCAGCCTGCTTTGATAATTTTGGATGTCAAATTACCGGATTTGAGTGGCTTTGAAGTCTGTCGCCAAATTAAGGCAAACCCGGAAACAACTTTTATTCCGGTGCTGCACCTTAGTGCAAGTTTTATTCAAAGCCACGACAAAGTAGAAGGCTTAGATAGCGGTGCCGATGCCTATTTAGCACAACCAATTGAACCCATTGAATTGGTTGCGACGGTGCGATCGCTACTGCGAATTCGACGGGCAGAAGAATGCGCTTTGTCCTCAGCGCGAGAGTGGCAAAGCACTTTTGACTCTATCAATGACGGTGTATGTCTGGTAGACCGGGAAGGTAGAATTCTGCGGTGTAATCGAGCGATGATACAGATGGTTGACAAGCATCAGAGCGAAATTTTGGGTCGTCTTTACCATGAATTGATCAACGCACAATGGGGAATCGGTGACGGCATTTGCTTTCGCCGTGCTAAAGAAACTCATCAACGCCAAGTTCTAGAATTTCAGTCTCAAGGACGGTGGTTTGCCAAAACCATCGACCCGGCATTTAATCGGCAGGGGACTCTCACCGGTGCCGTTTTCATCCTGTCAGAGATTACCGAGCGCAAACAAGCACAAGCTTTACTACAAGAACAGAACGATCGCCTCAATGATCTGATGCTCTCTTTGCAGCAGAAAACCGAACAAGCACAGCAAGCTAACCGAATTAAAGATGAGTTTCTTGCAGTATTGTCTCATGAATTGCGATCGCCCCTGAATCCGATTTTGGGTTGGGCAAAAATTCTGCAAAACAGCCACCCGGACACAGCCAAAAGTAAGTACGCACTCGAAACCATTGAACGCAATGCTAAGTTACAAGCACAACTAATTGAAGATCTGCTCGATGTGTCGCGCATTCTCCAAGGCAAGTTAAGTTTGAACACAATTCCAGTCAATCTAACTTTTACCATCAAAGCTGCCCTGGAAACCGTCCGTCTCGCAGCCGAAGCTAAATCCATTCAGATTGAAACAATATTTGAACCGAACCTTGGTCAAGTACTGGGTGACTCAGCTCGTTTGCAACAAGTTGTTTGGAATTTACTTGCCAACGCGATTAAATTTACCCCACAAGGTGGTCGAGTCAAGGTGCGGTTAGAAAGAATCGAGGATGGAGGTGAAGGGAATCTTTCGGAATACGCTCAACTCACTGTGAGCGACACTGGTAGGGGTATCTCTAGTGACTTTCTGCCCTACGTCTTTGATTACTTCCGCCAAGCTGATGGAACAACCACCCGAAAATTTGGCGGCTTAGGATTGGGGTTAGCCATTGTGCATCATTTGGTGGAACTGCACGGAGGAACCGTTGCAGCAGCGAGTCCTGGAGAAGGAGAAGGAGCAACGTTTACAGTCAAGCTTCCACTCATTGCTGCGGCAAAACTAAATCAAGATCCTACTGCGTCTGATAATCGCTCTCATCTCAATCTCAATGGATTACAAGCACTGCTGGTAGAGGATGACACAGATTCGCGGGAGCTGATCGCCTTCCTGCTAGAAGAGTACGGCGTGCAAGTAACCCAAGCCTACTCAGCTAGTCAAGCTCTGAGCAGTTTGGGACAAGCAAAATTTGATTTGCTAATCAGTGATATTGGTATGCCCGATATGGATGGCTACACACTTATTCGGCAAATTAGAAAGCAGTCGCCCGATCGAGGCGGAGAAATTCCAGCGATCGCTCTTACTGCTTATGCTGGAGATAGCGATAAACAAAAAGCACTAGCCGCCGGCTTTCAACAGCATATTTGCAAACCAATTGAACCAGAAGTACTAATGCAAGCTATTTTGACTATATTAGGCACTGAGTCAATATATGTGTAGTTTACCGCAAGCTCGTCGAATTCTGCGGTGTCTGGAATAGCGTCTCGCATTCGATTCATCAATACAAGTTATCTTAAAAAATAGTGCGCGGGCGTAATTATATATCCAGCCCAGTTTGCCAATTTCAGCACAACTCACAACAAGTAATAGCTTGCAAGGTTTCTTTTGATGAATAGCACAAAGTTTCTTTTTTTACATAAAAAACTTACTGGCTGGCAAAAATTGCTGTCCAAATGCGTGTTGTTGGTTGTTTGTCTGTTCATTATAAGTATGCAACCTGCATCTGCTGGTCTCAATGATGATAGATATGATGGCAATATGTTCGTGGTCTATGCGGGTAATGGTTCATTAGTTCCCTCCAAACAGACACTGGCACAGGCTTTAGCAGAACATAAACCCGTATTTTTGGCCTTTTATCTCGATGACAGCAGCGATTCCAAAAGATATGCCATTTCCATTTCACGAGTACAGGAATTATATGGTCGGGTAGTAGAGATTATCCCTATTAGTGTAGATAGCATCCCGCTCAAACAAACCTACGATCCTACAGAACCAGGATATTACTATTCTGGGAGCGTTCCTCAGGTTTTAGTGTTTAATCAATCAGGTCAAGTAGTTCTGAATAAAACGGGTCAAGTACCTTTTGAAGAGATAGATGATGAATTTCGCAAAATATTCGATTTATCACCACGCACCGAAACAGCACAGCTAAAGCGACGGGCTTTCAATGAGTTCAGTAGTGAGTTAGCTAAGTAAGTTATTGGGTAGACCAGTTGGTCTGCCCTAATTTTTAGTGCTGTCTGTTACTGCATTGTTTTCGATTGCAAAGCATAATCAGTAAAAGACAGGAGGCAGGAGGCATAATGCAAAAGGTTCCAAACTAAATTCTTTACCTATTCTCTTTTTCATGCATTATTTGTCTGTACAGTTCATGAGGCTGACTTATTTAAATGATTCTGTATTAACAAGTTAAATAGTGAATTCATAGTCTATAGTTCATAACTAATGACAAATTCCCCTTGCCCAATAACCAATGACTAACCAAAGTGTATTCTGATGCCAAAGGTTTACACCACTCAAGAACTAATCCAAATTTTGGCAGACGAACGCCAAGCTTGCCTCAAAGGAAAACGCTTGAAATTAGAGGTAAAAGTTTCTGGTAATCCCGTAATTGACCAGTTTATCAGAACTGATGGCTTGCAAAAGTTCACAGCCTATCAAGATTTCAAAGCGGCAATTCACGACTACCAAAGAGAAAATCAAGTGTCAGGTATTATCTGGCGGGAAATGACAGTCAAAGGTAAAACCTTGCATTATCCCGAAGTAGATACCGAATTAATAGCGCTTACCAGTGATTTAGAGATTTTAAAAGCCGCTAAAAACTCGATTTTGGAATTTTGGTATGAAGTAACTACGGGAATGGACTTATATTTAAGTTTCAACAATAGTAAACAACACGAACAAATTACTAAACCTGATGTTGAAAGAATTGCTCAAAGAACAGAATGGGCAAGTTTATGGAAGTGGGAAAATTCTAGCTTTTTGGAAATAATTTTGCAGCTGGGATGGGGTAAACCAGAAGAAGCTTATTATAAACGAGGAAGACCGCGCTCGGGTAGTGAATATATTCATGCAGTCAATCCTGGCAATCGTCCCATTGGGTGATTGGTGTAGCGATCGCATTTGATTATTGAAATTAATTGTATTATCAAATATTAGATTTGTCCGGACGCCAACACTTGGGTTGCTGTCAAATTCAGTAGTGGAAAAGTCGCGTTTAAGACCCATACCAAATTGGAAATTTGGTGGCTCTCGTTCAGGTGGGGTTTGAATCCCCATCTGTTGCGTAGTTTCTCGCAGGGTACGAAACATAAGTCAATACGCTTCAGTTAAGGCGAGAACTGTTTTTTTACGAACCGCAGAGGCGCAGAGGAAGCAGAGAGAAGAAAGAGCAAAAATGCTTAACTGAACTGTATTTAAACATAAGTGCTTTTTGCCTTCTTCAATTGCCACGCATATTTCGGTTTACCGAACATAAAAATCAGAGTAAACCGTAATCTATGAGCATCAATAACATAGTGCGGTAATCATCATTTTATTGGTGATAATAACCGAATTTACAGTAGTTTTAACCATGCGTAATATTGAAAGTAAGCACAAGACCAAGTGCAAAACTTATTAAACAAATAATTAATTGCGAGGAAGAGTTATGGCATTAGTTCGTTGGAATCCTTGGAGAGAAATTGACACTCTACAACGCCAAATTAATAACTTATTTGAAGACACCAGAGTACCAAGTGGATTTTTGGATAGAGATTTTATCAAATTTCCCGCGGCTGAACTCCAAGAGACTGATGATGCTATTTATCTGAAGCTAGAACTGCCAGGAATCGAAGCCAAAGATTTAGATATTCAAGTCACTGAAGATGCTGTTCACATCAGCGCTGAACGTAAGTCTGAAACTAAAACTGAAGAAAAGGGTACTACCAAGACCGAATTTTACTACGGTAAATTCCAACGCGTAATTCCTTTATCTGCTCGGATTCAAAACACCAATGTCACCGCAGATTATAAAGATGGCATCTTGCACCTGACACTACCTAAAACTGAGCAAGAAAAGAACAAAGTTGTCAAGGTTAATCTCTAATCACCTTTGCTTAATCAGTTGCGATCGCACTAGTTTACCTCCTTTGATAGATTGAGATAGCTAAAAGCCCAGTCCCTGTGGAAACTGGGCTTTTTCATCGCAATTGTCTGCATATCTATATGGCAAGCAGGCGATCGCCTTTTCTCAACTTTAAATAAGTAAAGCTTATAACTAACATAAGTTTTACTGTCTTAATAAAACTTGATTAAATTACGTAAAGCAATGTAAATTACATTCACAGGCGAAAACAAATCGCCTAATTCATCCGGTCAAAAAACAACCGCATTTATAAAACAATGACAGCAACCATTCAACGTCGCGAAAGCGCCAACGTATGGGAGCGGTTTGCAAACTGGATCACCAGCACCAACAACCGCCTCTACATCGGCTGGTTCGGAGTACTAATGATCCCCACCCTGCTAGCCGCCACCGCCTGCTTCGTAATTGCCTTCATCGCAGCACCACCAGTAGACATCGATGGAATCCGTGAGCCAGTAGCAGGTTCCTTACTGTACGGAAACAACATCATCTCCGGTGCAGTAGTACCTTCCTCCAACGCAATTGGTTTGCACTTCTACCCAATTT
>LWTK01000047.1 GCA_003326205.1 Nostoc sp. ATCC 43529 | reverse complement strand
CTAAATGGTCTATGTTCTGAATTTCAATGTCTTTGCGATTCAAAATCACAACAGTATTCTCCACGACTTCTGTTGCAATTCTCTCATTCATCTTTTTGTTATCAATTAATTTTTTTGCACTATGAAGTTTTTCCTTTTTTCTGTCTTCATCACAAAATTTCCTCTTCTCGCCAAATTAAGATACTTAATACTACTTATTCTCATTAATTCTCTGGAATTTTGAATCTAACTTAGTTCTTATGTACTACTATGTCAGCTTTTTGTTGATGTGTGACAGTTAGGGTGCGGAAGGTAGGTTATTTAAGTACGTTAAAAGATATAACAGAGAAGTATAAGCCGAAAAATTCAAAACTAAATTTTTCACAGTATATAAAAGATTTTTATACTCAAGTTACTCGTGTCAATCCTAATGAATATTCTGCTTATCACCAACGAGGTTTTTACAGACATTTAGCTGTTTCTCTATCCATTGAAGAGGCTCTAGGTATGTTAATGGGTGAGTATACAACATTAGTAATATTCGATCCAATTAATCACGAATTGAATTATAAAAATAGTAAGCTATTAATTCACACATTAGATTTTTATAATTCAGAAGAAGGGAAAAAATATATAGACTCTTATGAATTTAACGATCAAACATTTCCTTCTTATGCAATTGTAGGATGGATGGCTGTTGAAAAAATTTTTAAATATGATGAAAAAAGCTTTGCTGCCGATAAAGATTTGCACTTGTTAGGAGAAAGTCTTCTTAACTACAAAAATAGTTGTGGTTATGAAGGATCTGATGTCTGGGGTATCGTCCTAAAAAAACCTATCTTTTTAAATCCGCCTATTTGTAACGTATTACAGCCAGAAGGTATTAATAACGGTGAACTATGGGGAGCTGAAGATTTGTCACATTTAGAGGCCTTCGATATAGCACTTCAAGCAAAAGTTGAGTATGAATAAGCCAAAAAAGAGGGTGTAATATTTTTGTGTTTTGGTACACTGACCTTTTGGCGTATACGTTTACCAAATTAAAAATATTAAGGTGGTCGGTGAATGACACTAACCACCATGTATGAGGTTTTATTTAACTATTCCTGAATGGCCTGGAATATCTGTTAAGGGTTCAAATCTACCACCTAAATATTGAGCGAGAAATTCTTCAGCGATCGCAAAAAAATGCAAGCGATTTTCTGGTCTGGCAAAACCATGTCCTTCGTCGGGATAAAGTACATATTTCACTGGTAAACCAGCTTGTTGCATTGCGTTGACAATTTGGTCGCTTTCTGATTGTTTCACCCGCGGATCGTTTGCACCTTGACCGATGAGTAAAGGTTTTTGAATTTTGTCAGCGAAAAATAAAGGCGATCGCGATTTCAAAAACTCTGCTTCTGTTTCTAAATTACCAACACGGTGATAAAACATTGCCTTAAGTGGTTCCCAATAAGGCGGTATAGTTTGGATTAAAGTAATCAAGTTACTAGGGCCCACAATATCCACACCCGCAGCAAAAATTTCTGGTGTAAAAGTCAACCCCACCAAGGTTGCATAACCACCATAAGAACCGCCCATAATTGCAATCTTTTGCGGGTCAGAAATACCTTTTTCCACTAACCAATTAACAGCATCAATCAAATCATCGTGCATTTTGGCAGCCCATTCCCGGTTTCCAGCATTCAGGAAAGCCTTACCATAACCAGTGGAACCCCGATAATTGACTTGCAAAACAGCGTAACCACGATTAGCTAACCATTGTGCTTCCGGATCTAAACCCCAGGTATCGCGCACCCAAGGGCCGCCGTGAACCAGCAGTACTGTTGGTAAATTTTCGCTAGGTATTCCCACAGGGGTTGTGAGGTAACCGTGGATAGTTAAACCATCCCGTGCCTCGTAGGAAATCGGTTGCATTGATGCTAACTGCAAACCTTCGAGTTTGGGTTGATTGCTAAAGAGGAAAGTGCTAGTTTTGGAATCTCGGTTGTAGGTGTAGTAATAAACTGGGCCATCGTCAGTGTTATAAGCTACTAGCCAGTTTTTATTTTCCAAGTCACGGCTAATTAAAGAGAACTCCCCGGAACGCACCTTGGTAATTGCTTCAAAATCAGCGGCGATACTTTCGTCAATTACCTGCCATTCCTGTTTATCTTTGTAGAAAGAAACTGCTTGGATAACTCGTGTTACAGGCTGAATGACTATCCCCATAACATCATACTGCTCATCTTGGGCGATCGCTGTTTCTTCACGGGTATCTAAGTCAACAGCTAGCAGACGTTGGGCGTTAGCATCATGACTGCCTTCAATATAAAGTGTTTTGCCATCAGCCGAGAAGCTAACAGAATTCCCTTGTTCTTCTAGTCCCCAGTGACGGAGAACATCCCACTCTTTATCCGTGGTTTCCCGTAATAACAAATCGTAACCACCATCAGGAGTACTAGCTATTGCTGCACGTACTTGGAAATCAGCATCAGCTGTCCAACTGATAATATTACCGGGGTTGTCAGTGTCAAACTCCACTGCACCATTTTTCAGGTTGATACGGTAAACGTCGAACTTTTGCGGATTGTTCAAGTTCAACGCCACCAGTATTTCATCTGGAAATTTAGGTTCTATTTCTACAACTTCTGCTTTTACACCCTGGAACGGCGTTAAATCACGCACAATCTTTGATTCAATATTGACTAAGTAGAGGTGAAAGTTTTCATCACCGTCTGAGTCTTGCATGTAAATCAACTCATTGGTGTTATAAGTCCAAAAGAAAACGCGAATACCCCGTTTTTTATCCGCAGTTAGTATTTGGTCGTCTTCTTGTCCCAGAGTTCGCAACCATACTTGCAAGACATTTTCTTCGTTGGGGGCGATATATGCCAAATATTTGCCATCTGGCGATAGTCTTGGGCTAGTTTTTTCGGGATTTCCAAACAGAATTTCACGCGGAATCAGTGGCGGTAGTGAGGTTGCTGTTGCAGATGACATATTTTATCCTCTACTTGAGTGAATAATTCGTAATTAATTTATTCAGGTTTCATGCCTCTAAATAAATTTAGAGAAAAAGACAAATATTTTTCCTAGTTTCGAGGAAACGGATTTATCAGTGAGGTAGCAATTACGAATTATGCTAACTACCCCATTGTTACTTGCTGCTGAAAATGACAATTCATCCTATTGGATGAACCTAGCTGGGAAATAAAAGAGGTAAACAAAGATGAAAAAATGATTTGTATCTTTAATTTATAGATGAATTGTTTGTAAGGCGGGCATTATAATGTCCAGTCTAGCGTAGTCGTTCGCTCGTGAATGAGTCTTTGATACTCGGTGATGAGTCTTTAGTACTCGTGAACGAGTCTTTGATACTCGTGAACGAGTCTTTGATACTCGTGAATAGTAAATTATGACACTTCTAAATAAAACAATATTCAACTTTTCTTGTGGGGTGGGCGTCTCGCCCGCCAATAACAAAGGGCGGACAGGATGTCCACCCCACAAGATTGGATAATTAATTTCTTAGTAATCGTAATTAACTTTACAACAGCAACCCTCAACCAAGCGCAGGATAGGCGGCACAGAACAAAGTCTAGGCTAGCGACAATTATCGCAATGTCCGCAACGCCAGTTGGCTGCTTCTTTGCCAAAACCAAAGGCGTTTAACAAAAACTGCCAACGACACTGCTTGCTTGTGAGATATTGATGCATTTGTTTGGCGGCGTGTAATTGCGTCGCTGGCTGATGTTTCGCTTTTTCTTCAATGGTGTAGTGAAAAGGGTCAAGCCAGTTTAACTGACCGTTGCTGTGGAGTAAAGCTAAGGCTGTGGCGGCTTCGGGAAATTGTCGAGTTACTAGGTTCACTTCTCCCTGCTTTGGTAATTTTTTCATAAGTTGCTGCGCTATTTGTTGTTGCGATCGCATTTGTTGTTCAAAAAACTGCTGTCTTTGCTTATCTTCAGGATCTAACCACCCCGTAGGTTCGCTTACCAGGGTTAACGCTTCGGCTGGTTTTCCATCTCTTCCAGCGCGGCCGATTTCTTGCACATATTCTGAAAGCAGATGTGGCGGCTGAAAATGCACAACCCACCTAACATTACTTTTGTTAATCCCCATCCCAAACGCACAGGTGCAAACCACAAACGGCATTTTCCCACTCAACCAGCTAGCTTCCACTGCGCGGCGTTCTGTGGCACCCAAACCTGCATGATAACTCGCTGTAGCATAACCCATGTCTGCTAACCATTGAGCTAAATCTTCACTATCTCGCCGAGTGCGAACATAAACTAAGCCTGATTGTTGCGGTCTGTTTTGAATAAACTTTAATAATTGTTGTTTCCTACCTCGTGGCGTCCAAGCAATGCGAACGCTGGGATGCAAATTAGAACGGTAGGGATTCAACCGAAAAATCTCTGGTTGCTGTAATTGTAAAACTGTTTGAATAATTTTTTGCGCTAATGGGTCAGCAGTAGCGGTAAAAGCTGCAATGCAGATTTTCGTTCCTGGTGGTTTTAATTTTAGCAACGCAGAACGTACCGCCCCTAATCTGCGGTAAGCTGGGCGAAAAGTATCACCCCACTGCACTAGACAATGGGCTTCATCCAAAATCAAACCATTAATTTGCAATTGCGGTTGAGATAATCTTTCCCACACTGGCGCACTCAACAAAGTTTCTGGCGATAAATACAGCAATCTTAGCTGCTGGCGTTCCAAAGCTTGCAGAGTTGCACGGCGTTGAGATGAAGGTAATTCACTATGCAAAAGTGCTGCCTTTTGATGGTTTTCTCGTAGTTCCTGTACTTGATTTTCCATCAACGCCACTAAGGGAGAAACTACCAAAGTTAATCCTGTTTGTAGTAGCGCGGGAAGTTGAAAACAAATCGACTTACCTCCACCTGTGGGCATAATAATCAGCGCATCTTTTTGGGCTAACAAACTGCTGACAATCTCCCCCTGTGGCGGACGGAAATCTTCATAACCCCAAATTTTTTTAAAAGTAGCGAGAACTTCTTGCCAAGATTTTGTTGTTGGCTGATTCATAATCAATATATGCACCCATATCTTTGAACACTGAATATAGCTTTTGCTTTGCAGCTAATGGTTCAGTAATTTCATCATCTGAATATTGCAACCCATTAAGGGCAATAATGAATTATAATTATTTTTTATTTATTAGACTCAGATATGAACGAAGACTTAAAACATAGGTGTTATATAAATACTGATAAGTCTAAATTAGATATTCAAATGATTCATGATTTTTTACAAACCTCTTATTGGGCTGAAAACATCCCATTAGAGATTGTAGAAAAGTCAATCAAAAATTCTTTATGTTTTGGATTGTATGAAGGCGAACAACAAGTTGGCTTTGGAAGAGTGATTACTGATTATGCGACTTCTGCGTTATTAAAAGATGTTTTTATTTTGGAGCCTTACCGAGGACAGGGTTTAGGCAAATGGTTTGTAGAATATATTTTAGAATATCCAGAATTACAAGATGTTCAAAGGTGGATGTTAGGTACAAGAGATGCTCATGGACTTTATCGGCGTTATGGTTTTAAAAATTTGACTGAGCCAGAAAGAATCATGATGCGTTTAAATCCTAAGGAAGAATTCAGAATTCAGAATTCAGAATCCAGAATTAAATAGGTCAACTTAATTAAACATAAAACAATAGTAGGGTGCGTTGCGCTTTGCGACAACGCACCTCAGTTGATGTAGAGTTTATCGAGGTGCGTTAGCCTCCGGCATAACACACCCTACAACTAAAGCGTAACGCACCCAAGATATATTTTAGGGATGGAAAGGACAGCCACCACTTGTTAAGTTTTGCAGAAAAGCATTATTATCAAAATAATGCTCTAAAGACTCAATTTTCAAATCGTCAGTGACACGAGCAATACTAACTCCTACCATTTCCACTGTTTCGCCAGTCGGTGCATAATTTTTATAAGAACCACTAAATTTTCCCCAATGTCGCCATTTAAAGGTAACACTAGGTGGGCCGGAAAGCACTTCTGTTAATTCCCAAAAAAAGCCATTAGGAAAGGCTGTGTGAAAAAGTTCAAAGGAAGATTCAAAGGTTTCAGATTTGGAGCTATACTGCTGGCTTTCACCTAAAAATAAGTTATAAGTACCTTGTTCTGCAACATCTTGAGCGGTGTATTGTTGTCCGCCATTGCTACTCATTTTAAATTTATCAATAACAATAGAAAGCCACTGTTGGGGATTAGATTTATGAGAAGCTTCCATTTCAAAAGTGCGGACTAAATTTTGAGCGATCGCTTCTAAAGAACCTTCAGGATGGTGAAATTCTTTCTCTCGTTCAAGAATTTCATTGCTGAGCGAATAATCTGGACGTTTCCCTTCTCGCCACTGTACTTCTTCATCATTAGTAATGACTATATCTCTATCTTGTACCCAAAGTGGCAATCCTGCGGTTTTCTCGCTAACCATACAATTTGATTGATAATAAACATCCCTTCTCAGAATAAAATTTTCTGGATATTAAATAAATCAGAAAATATATAAAGCAAAGAATGTTCATAATACCTAAGAATTCAGGATACAGAAAATAATTAGGGTAGCACAGCTAACTGTGCTACCCTAATTATGCTGTTCAATTAACTGCAAATCAAGACAGAAGTTTTTTTACACTTTCTGTGCAGATACACTTTCTGGTTTTTGTTGAGTTTGCAATGCTGCATACAACCTATTTAGGGCATTTACATAAGCTTGTGCTGATGCCACGATGATATCTGTGTTCGCCGCATGACCAGAAAACACTCTAGATTCATAACGCAAACGAATTGTCACTTCTCCAATGGCGTCAATACCTGCTGTTACTGACTGCACAGAAAACTCTATCAATTCGTTGGGCACGTTCACCACGCGGTTGATTGCTTTGTAAACTGCATCCACTGGCCCGGTACCGATCGCTGCATCGGTTAATTCTTGCCCTTCTGGGGTACGCAGAGTAACTGTAGCGGTGGGACGGGCGTTGCTACCACAGGAAACTTGTACCAGTTCTACACGGAACAAATCTGGCGCTTGTTGGATTTCATCGTTAACGATCGCTTCTAAATCGCGATCGGATATTTCTTTCTTTTTATCTGCAACTTCTTTAAATCTGACGAATGCTTTATTTAATTCGCTATCCGACAATTCAAAACCCAATTCTTTTAACCGGGTACGAAAAGCATTTCTGCCTGAATGTTTGCCCAAAACTATTTGATTGTCTGTTAAGCCAATCAATTGGGCATCCATAATTTCGTAGGTGAGTTTATTTTTTAATACGCCATCTTGGTGAATGCCTGATTCATGGGCAAAGGCATTTGTGCCAACGATCGCTTTATTTGGTTGCACTAGCATTCCTGTCAAATTAGAAACTAGGCGTGAAGTTCTGTAAATTTCACGGGTGTCAATATTTGTCAGGGATTCTTGGGATTCTTCTGGTCTTCCCAAATAAGGATTAAAATATTGTCGCCGCACGTGCAACGCCATCACTAATTCTTCTAGTGATGCATTTCCAGCGCGTTCGCCAATACCATTAATCGTGCATTCTAGTTGCCGTGCGCCATTTTTTACGGCTTCTAAAAAGTTAGCAACTGCCAAGCCTAAATCGTTATGACCGTGAACTGAAATAATCGCTTGGTCGATGTTGGGGACATTTTCTTTAATGCCTTTAATAATCGCTCCAAATTCACTGGGGGTGATGTAACCAACTGTATCGGGGATATTAATTGTTGTTGCACCAGCGGCGATGGTAGCTTCTAAAACTTGATACAGAAATTCTGGATCGGAACGAGCTGCATCCATCGGCGAAAATTCCACATCTGCCATGAAGGATTTAGCATAAGCTACCATGTCTTGGGCGATCGCTAAAACTTCTGCCCGTGACTTCCGCAACTGATATTCTAAATGAATATCTGAAGTGGAAATAAATGTGTGAATTCTACCTTTAGCTGCTGGTTTTAATGCTTGGGCAGCAGCTTCAATATCCGCCTTAATTGCCCTTGCCAAACTGCAAATTACAGGCCCATTTTCTGTTCCTACAATTTCTGCAATCTTGCTAACTGCTTCAAAATCTCCGGGACTGGCAAAGGCAAACCCCGCTTCAATTATATCGACACCTAGCCTTGCCAATTGCTTGGCAATGACTAATTTTTCGTCTATATTCAGGGTTGCTCCCGGACACTGCTCTCCATCTCGCAATGTGGTATCAAAAATCAGGATTTTATCAGTTTTAGTTGTCATTTGCACTTTTTTGTTTAGTTTTTAGTTATCGAGCAAAATATCTTCAAACTTAATTTTTACTTTTACCTTTGTAAATAATTGTTAAATCTATTAGCCATCGGTTTTTTCTATTTGATCTCTGATATCATTTAAATCTATATATCTATCCGTAGCATTCCGTAGTTCTCTAGCAATCATTCCTTCTGTTGATACTACTGTAATATGTGTATTTTTGGAACGTAATAGTTCTATTGCTCTTTCAAAATCACCATCACCACTAAATAATACCACTCGATCGTACTGGTCTACTGTATTGAACATATCGACAACAATTTCAATATCTAAATTAGCTTTTT
Source organism: Nostoc sp. ATCC 43529 (assembly GCA_003326205.1). GTDB lineage: Bacteria > Cyanobacteriota > Cyanobacteriia > Cyanobacteriales > Nostocaceae > Nostoc. The sequence goes on along the minus strand of LWTK01000047.1, from coordinate 119,893 downwards.
GTGAGTAACGACCAGAAGTATCATCATAGTATTCTTTAAGAATTTTAGTTCTAACTGTATATCCCAGACTAATTAGAGCATCTCTAAAACCTCGTTGATCTTGTGGGTCTTTTAAGCCAGTGTACCAGAATGCATTGATTAATGTTGTTTCTGACTGCTCATGTTTGAAGTATTCTAAGACTCGTCGCGGGTCAAAAAACCACCCATTTTTTTGTTGAGCATAGAACATATTGTTTCCGTCTACAAAAATAGACAGACGATTCATTGGAGAACCCATACAAATTTACACCTAATAATATAAATGAATTTAGATGGAACAATAGATTATAGCAATTTTCAAATGCCTTGTTTGCTAATATCTATAAAGTAGCTTTTCATCTATAGCTTTAATGCTACCTGTTTCAAAGCATAAAAACGGCTGCAACATTAGAGTTGAGAAGTTGGGTGCTAAGCGTTATTCACCTCCGGTACTGCAAGAGCCACCCTGTAATCAAAATCTACCAATAAAATTGTCCCATTAACAGCATTCATAGCTGTATAACACTAAAGTTTACTCCTAAAGAGGTATGGCATAAGCTCAAGGGAGAATATAAGTTAATGCCTATCTATAAGTAAAGCTTTTAGTATCAGGACATACTTTCTGGAGAATACCAATAGTTGCGCTCAAGGCAGAAGACAGACTTGTAACACTTTCTGGTAAACCACCCAGTTGAGAGTATACCTGTTGGTTAGTTTGGAGTAAAATCTCACAGCAAACAAGTGTATAGGTAGAGTATATTAGTTCCGATCTGTGGGACAATCACTAGTTATAACTCACTTAACAGACAAGAAATAACTTAGGCAGTGCCTGAGAAATAATCTCTTGGGGGCTAACTTTGCTAAGCGAAGTTTCTTGATGAATAGAAGATACTTTACAAATGTATAAGATTAACATTTTAAGTCTTATTTCAATGTGCTTGTAGTAAGAAGGTGGTCTGAATAAATAAAAATGTTGGACTTAAATCAATCAGTAACACGATATGGCAGAAGAATCTACATCTACCTTAACCAAAAACCCTGTCTCTGCTGCCAACAGACTACCCAGTAAACCGACGAAAGTTACATCTACAGCAGCGGCACGACAGTCTAGGTGGATAGTTCGCTTAGGTCATGTACTGGCTGGGACTTGGGCAATAGGCGCAGCATTACTAACTGCTTCTGGTTCGGATTTAGTTCAATTGATGGAGAATCAAGTACTTTCTCACTTTTTTCAAGTACGCGGGTCGATTGTCCCTCCAGAAGACATCGTAATTTTAGCAATAGACGATCAGTCAATATCAGTTCCAGAACAGTACTATAAAACAGATCCGCAACAGTATGCCTACCTAGAAACACTGAAATCCTTTCCTTACCAACGTGCTGTATATGCCCAGGTAATTAAAAAATTAATGAAAGCAGGTGTTCGTTCTGTAGGGTTAGGTCTTGTTTTTGATACACCGAGTAGTTATGGGCCTAATGACGATCGCCAACTGCAAGCAGCATTGAAAAAATATGGTAGCAAAGTTGCTTTAGCAGCCCTGTACGAAAATTTTGACACACACCAAGGGTCGTTTACGCAACTGACACCGCCACAACAGATGTTTCACACAGGGTCAGTGTCCATTGGTTCAGTTAATTTCCCTGTGGAGGTGGATGGTAAAGTTCATCGATTGGCAAGTGAGTTTCCGAAGTTGTTAGATGAAGAAAATTTATTTACAAATAGGTTACCTTCCTTTGATGAAGCAGCATTGAGGGCAGCACAAATAAATTATCCGCGACCAAAAGGCGATCGCATTTATTTTTGGGGCCCTGCGGGAACATTTGAACAAATACCCTTTTGGCACGTACTCGATCCAGAAAACTGGAACACTTATTTACAGGAGGGAAAAGTATTCAAAAATAAGATTGTTTTGATTGGTTCAACAGATAAATTAAACAATGATTATTATCCAGTAGCAGCTAGTAAGAATCCCGAACCAATGTCGGGGGTAGAAATTCACGCCAATGCCATCGCAACTTTAATGACAGGTAAAGCCATCAGGGAAGAAATTCAAACTCCGCCATTACGTGGCTTATTTGTGTTAGTTTTAGTCGGCACTTCAGCATTAATTATTAGTAGAAGTAAGCATAGTATCAAACGATTTCTCTATAGTCTAGTTTTATCTGGTACTTGGCTAGGAATTAGCTATGGGTTATTTGTCCACGATGGGTTAATTTTCCCTACTAGTGTACCAATGGTGGCGATCGCTTGTTGCGGATTGAGTTACTTGGGAACCTCAGCACTCAGAGAAAACATTAGAAAACACCAATTAGTAGACATATTTCAGAAATATAAAACTTCTCCCATTGTCCAAGAAATTATCAGCCAACAAGATGACCTGCAAGACTTAATTGAAGAACGAGATTTAGCTTTATCAGGTAAAATGTTGGCTCTACGCTACAGAATTGTGAAAGTTCTCGGTGCAGGCGGATTTAGTGAAACCTACATTGCTGAAGATACCCAACGTCCTGGTAACCCGCGATGTGTTGTCAAGCAACTAAAACCAAGCAACACCAAACCAGGAGGATTGCAACTTGCCAGACGTTTATTTAATTCCGAAGCACAAACACTAGAAAAATTGGGAACTCATCCTCAAATTCCCCAACTTTTGGCGTACTTTGAAGAAGATGAAGAATTTTATTTAGTACAAGAATACATACTCGGTCATCCTCTGGGCCACGAATTGCCACCAGGCAGAGCAATTGAAGAAATTGCAGTCATCAAAATTATTAAAGACTTATTGCAAACATTAACATTTGTCCATGAAAACAACGTGATTCATCGGGATATTAAACCTAGCAATATCATCCGGCGACACTCAGACGGAAAGCTCGTACTAATTGACTTTGGCGCAGTTAAAGAAGTCACCGTCACACAGCTAGAGACTCAAGAGCAAACTGCCTTTACCATCGGTATTGGAACTCAAGGTTACGCACCAACCGAGCAATGTTTCGGCCGTCCACAATACAGTAGTGATATCTATGCAGTGGGTATGCTTGGGATTAAAGCCTTGACTGGCATCACACCGCGCGAGTTAGAGAGAGATGCTGATGGACAAGTAAAATGGAGCGATCGAGGGCAAGTGAGCCAGCCTTTAGCTCAGATTCTCAGTAAAATGGTGCAGGATGACTTTAGAGAGCGATATCAGTCTGCATTGGAGGCTCTGAAAGCTGTGGAACTTATTGCTTCTGACGATTTGCTAAATCCCCAAAGCGGATACCCAATGCTACAACATGACTCATCCATGAGTACTTTAGATGAATTAAACGTGACTACAAAATCTTACCCACCAAGATCGTCAGAAACAACTTGAAGGAATTTTGATTTGAAATTTTGGATTTTGGATTGAGAGACTATTTACAAAGTAAAAATACGATTATTGTAGTGGTCTATCCCATTAATTTTGTAGAAAAAAGTTGTTCGTAGTAAGGACTTTAGTCCTTGATTTTTAAGCACTAAAGTGCTTACTACGAACCTTTCATAATTAATCGATGAACCACTAGACTAATTGATTCTCAATTCTTGTTTTAAACCTCTTTTTCAATTCAAAGAAAAGAATTCTTCTCCTGCCGTGGGATGAATGCCTATTGTTTCATCTAGATCCTGCTTAGTAATGCCCTTGCGAATTGCAACGCCAAGACTTTGAATGATATCTGCTGCATTTTCACCCACCATATGAGCGCCCAAAACTTCCTCAGAATCACCATTTACTACTAACTTTATGCTTGCCTGTTTATCTTTTTCAGTTAGCTGATAAAACAGTGGTTGAAATTCACTGTAGTAGCATTTTACAGACTCACCAAATTTTTCCCGTGCCTTGGCCTCAGTCATCCCCACACTAGCCGCTTCTGGACGACAAAAAACAGCAGAGGGGACATAATCATAATTTAGTTTTTGTGGCTTGTTGCCAAAAACCGTATCAGCAAAGGCAATACCTTCTGCCTTAGCCACAGGAGACAATTGGATGCGGCTGGTACAGTCACCGACAGCAAAGATATTTTCTTGGTTGGTACGGCTTTCTTCATCTACTTTAATTGCACCATGTTCGCCAAGTTCAACATGGGCATTTTCCAAGCCTAAATTTTTAGTATTTGGCGCATAACCTGTGGCAACTAGGATGGTATCTGCTGCAACTATTTCTCGGTTTTCACTATTAATAGTCAACAACAAACACTCTTCTGAATATTTGATTTTTTGAACGGTGGTGTTGGTAAATAACTTAATTCCGCGTTTACTCAATGCCTGTTGCACATTAGAGCGAATGTCATCATCAAAGCCCGATAAAATCATCTTCTCTTTTTCAATTAGCGTCACCTGACAGCCAAAAGCGTGCATCATGCTGGAAAATTCTACACCAATGTAGCCACCGCCAATTATAGTTAAACGTTTCGGCAGATAGGGTAGCTGAAACATTTCACGGGATGTGATGGCGTATTCTATACCTGGGATATTGGGTTTAAGGGGTTGGCCGCCCACAGCAATTAAAATTTTATCTGCTGTAACTTGGCGTCCACCAACACTGATAGTATGGGCATCGATAAAACTGGCACGTTCAGAAATTATTTCAATTCCAGCTTTCTGCAATTGCTGAAAATAGGATTCGTTGATGCTGTCAACTTGCTTGTATACAGATTTAATAAATAATGTCCAGTCAAAGTATGTTGGACAATCACTCCACCCATAACTGTACGCCATTTTATTGTGCAAGGCGAAGTCAGCAGCACAAACAATCAGTTTTTTGGGAATGCAGCCACGATTTACACAAGTTCCACCAAGGGCTTCTCGTTCGGCAATGGCAACACGCACGCCGTAACTAGCTGCTTTTTTAGCTGCTGCCAATCCCCCAGGCCCAGCACCAATGACAAACAAATCATAATCAAATGTCATAAAAATCTGTTCCTTTTCAACTTTTTGGAAAGCAGAGCTATTTAATCCCTTATAGTTATTCAGACAAAACTTGATCTACTGTCTTTGGGTGGACAAATCGATACTGAAACACGCTAATATGTAGCAGATGCCGTTTGAACTGCAATTACTACAAAAATAACAGCGAACGCCCCATTATTGCTAAGTTACATGACATTTTGTTGTGGAACAGACAACATACTCATTCTACAAGAGGTCGATGTTGGCGATCGCTTTTCGCTGGGTGTAGTCTATCCCCTCCACAATAAATAACAGCCTCATCTTCAGAATGATTTTCTAGAATCCTGTTTATTACTCAAATTACGCATAACCTATTTTGGCTAAAACTTGCTAATTCTTAAGAAAAATTTTTGTATTTTTCTTAAAAGTATATATTTATACAGTTAAGGTATGATAAAGGCGATCGCTTAATCCCAGAAAGAATAATGCGATCGCTTTTGACGGGTAGGTATGCGATCGTACTTTTATGCAGCAGCGACACTGTAGAAAAACTTCAACCGACAAAGCCATTGATTCCAGCAATGAATTAGTCTTGCACGATCAAATTCAAAAATCTCTGCTTGTTCACCTGGCAAAGCTACGACAATGAGAGTATGGTGAATCTTGGAGTTGAAAAGGCGATCGCTATAATATCGATTTATCGCACCAGTATAAGCAGCTACTTGTAAAGGCTTATCATAAAGCTTATCAGCTCTAAGTTTTGGCTGCTCCGCTGTCGTCCATTCAATTACATGGGGAACACCTTGATAACGAGCAACTAAATCAACTTTCCCAGCGTAAAGTTCTTGATAGTTAGGTACAACTTGTTCAACCAATTGAACATCACTAAGTTTATTTAGCACAGATTGAACGCTATCCCAGTAAGGTTGAATTAGGCTGTTATCAGGCTTGGGTGAATAGCCTTGCAGGTGTTCCTTAATTAACTGATGCAAAGCATTTCCTCGACGACGGCTTTTAGCTGCAATTCTGTTTGCTTCTGTGTTACCAACTTTATTACGCCAATAGGAAAAGGCGGCTAGAGACTCTGGTGGTTGTGTTGCTTTTAAAACTGTGCTGACAGCAGGAAGTAGAACGCCACCATCGCCTTGATAGTAGCATCGTCCGTTGATGTATGTAGATTTCATAATTTGTGAGTGATGAATTACTACATCAACTTTTGCGTTAGCTTAGTACACAAGTAATACACATGCTGTGAGTCTTTGTGACTATATAGAGTACACAGATGTGTACTGTGGTTGTGATGCGTTAATACTTATGAATCAACAACATTTCAATGCAGTATTTAATGGCTTAACTGAAAGGCGGCGAGAGGTACTGCTAAAACTACTGGCTAACGAAAAAGATGAAGCGATCGCCAAATCTTTGCATATTCAGAAATCAACTGTCAGAAAACATCGTGAGGAAATTTGTAAGTTATTTGGTTTAAATAATGAATTTCCAGACGAACGCCGTTCAAAACTTCCAGAATTAATCGCTCTATTTGCTAAGTACAAGCCTGAGTTATTAAATCAAAATACTTCAGAGTTATCACAAACCGAAAATTTCGGTCAAGATAAAACGACATCTGAAGATCCTAATTTTGTGGGACGTGAGGAAGCGATCGCACACCTCGACATGCTGATTGACAAATGTAATCCAAAAGTCATTGGTATTTATGGTAAGGGTGGTATAGGCAAAACGAGACTTGCTTATCATTACTTAGATACTCAAAAGCTAGAGTATTTGGAACTTCAAGTAGGAATGGAAGCTCAGTGCATCACTTCTGTAAAAAGCTGGGTTAAGGATCAGCTACGTTATCAGTTTCAAGAAGAGCCAGAGCAGGATTTCATTAGTACACTAGAGCAACTAAAGCGTAAGCTTCAGAAAAAACCAGTGAATATATTAATTGATAATCTTGAAACTGCATTAGATGAAAATGGTAAGTTTAAAAAAGAGCATATTGACTATTTAGAGCTATTCATGAGAGTTTTAAATGCTCCTAATGTCAAATCAATAACACTAATTACTAGCCGTGAAAGGCTCAATGAAGCTAAGTTGAGCTTTGTTGAAGCTTATCAATTACTAGAACTAAATGAGATTGCATGGCGAAAATTTTTTAGCAAATTTGATATTAATGTTAATTGTCCAGCTATGAGCGCAATCCACCAATCTTATGGTGGAAATGCATTATGTATGAAAGTTATTCGAGAACCTATACAAAGAAAATATAATGGTGACTTAGAGGCTTATTGGCAGGAAAATAAAGAATTTTTATTAAAGGGCAATATAAAAGATTTAGTTGCAAGTCAATTTGATCGGATACAAAATAATAATATTGATGTTTATAATCTTCTTTGCCGTTTAGGATTATATACTTATCAAAAAATACCTTATATTGCAATAATTGGATTATTATGTCTACTTTGGGATGTACAAGAGGAAAAAAAGCGATCTATTATTGATTCTTTGGAACAAACCCATTTACTTGAGTTCCGCAAGGAAAGAATAGAGAATATATCTAACTCTTGGCAAGATAGGGATAGCCTTCATTTAGATTTTCCGCCTTCACAAGGATGGATGTTTAATTTAGAAATTTTCCACAACGAAGTGAAATTATTAATATTTCAGCCAGCAGGATACTCTCTACATAAATTTATATGGGAAGAAGCTAAATCAAGGCTTTATTTAAGCAATCAATCAATAGAATATTTACTATTTTCTTTGAAGACACAAATTGATAAAATGCTAATTCCATCTGAAACATGTCAAAATTTTTTAAATTTTATATATCAAAAGGAGCAAATTTTATTTTGCACTTTCACTTATAAAAAAGCTTGTATTCGTTCTGCTTATATTCAAAAAACTATAAAGTTATTTAGTAATTTAGCTGATGAAATTGATCCCACATTTTATCTAGATGATGGAGGAGCAAGCTATTGTATGGATATGCATTTAGCTATCGACATAGATATTAGTTTTGAAATTGCTCAGGACATCAATAGTATTCTTACTTTCTTATATTGTTTTGATCAACAATCTGTGTTTTGGGAAGTAGGTAATAGAAGTGGTCTGAGTGATATTGATTTTGTTATAGAAATTTTACCTGGAATTAAACGTGTTCTAAGTCATAAACAACAAATCAATTCAGAGTTGTATGAAGCCTTAAAATATATTGAATCTCTTGTGCCTGAGAATGTTAAAGAAATACGTTTTTTTCGTGCATTATTATCATTATTGTATATATATAAACCTGAATTAGTCCCAAATATTCGAACAATTCCAATGATATCCCTGAAAGAAGTTAAGGCTATTTGTGGCGCTCAGTTACGTACAGGTATAGAAGAATTTGAGAAATGGTTTAAAGTTAATGGTCAGAAATGGATTAATACAATTGCAGACGTAATGTTCAATATTCCACATATTGACATTAGCGCTCATTGGCAATTCAGTGAACAGGAAAAGCAACAATTTAGGCAATATTATGATGCTAATAGGTTATTAGTTGATTGTCTCAAAAATACTTCTGATAAAGTCCGATCGCAGATCGAAGATACCCTACTCTTACCCATCACTGAAATAGAAAAACGACCATTTAAAGATTAAATAGCCTTCTTCTCTGCGCCTCTGCGCCTCCGCGTGAATAAAAAAAGGCGGGTGCGGGAATTGAACCCGCTAATCCCCAAAATGGTGGAGATGTAACCGATAACCCTAAATTCTTCGTCCCCGAAAGGCAAGTTGCGAACAAGGGTAACCCGCCATGAAGTAATGAAGGATAAAGTTTTCCTTTATCCTCCAGAAATCTCTACAACTCACCCGTAGCCAGCATTTGGATAATGCGAGGCGTACCCGGATCGAATCCTGCCAAATCCCAAGACAGTGGATCTTGGGGATCTACCAAAGTAATCTGGTAAGGTGTCAGGGTGACATACACCGCCTTAGCCTCAGGATTTACCTTTTTGCGGTACTCCTTCAGCGCTTGGCTTGGATGCTTATAACCAGCCCAGCTTTCTGAATCAGTCCAAAAGCAGACAACATCTGCCTTAAACTTATTCTTAATCATCCACTCGTAAGCCACAGATGCATCTGTTCCCCCGAAGTTCTGATTCCTAGCTTTCGCTACAGCAGAACTAAAACTATCTTTGGCAGTGATATCCAATTCGCGGAATTCCGTAGCAAAACCGCGAATCATGTAGTTTTTCTCTGCTTTTGCTGTTACTAGTGCCATTGTAGTGGCAATTTCACAACAACTCAGCCCCATATCTGCAACCAAGCTACCCATAGAACCAGAAACGTCTACAGCGTGCATGAACACTTTACCTGTGGGTTGCACAACATCAAAAGACAGTTCAACGGCCTTTTCTAAAATGTCCACAATCCGAGAAACTGGATTCCAAGTCTTCTGGCTGCGTCCTAATCTACCACCAGATTGATATGTTTTGAGCGCTTTCAAAACATCAATCGGATGAATGCGACCTTTACGCAGATGTTCTTTGTTGTTGAGAACTGCTTCCACTCGCTGCAAGTTGGCGTTTTCGTCAGTTCGCAACACACCCAATTCAGTCAAAGAACCCAGGTTACGCAACATCGCACCTATTGGCATTTCCTGAAATAGTAACTGCCAAGCAGCTTTATCCATTTTGCCTACTGGTGCCGCCATTTCGTGGATTAGGCGTCCTTGCAAAATAGCTTCATGGGTTTGGGTGGGGTTACGCTTGAGCCATTCATACCACCAAATCTGCGCCAACGCTTCTGAGGGAATATCTGCTGGCAATTCTTCCCAGCCTCTAACCACCCACTCAAATAGTTGACGATGATTTTCTGTAGGCGGTTTGACATGGAACAACCGCAATGCATCTCGGTGGGTAAAGCCTTGACGTTGTTGATATTTCAACAGTTGATAAGCTAAGCCTTTGACATCTTCCCGTGAGAGCCAAGTTTTACCAGCTTCTCGCACCACTTTGCCAAATCCCCGCAGAGATTTGGTGTAGTTCAGCCATTCGTAGAAGTGGCTACCTGTGCGGACAACTTGGGGGAAAATTTCACCAAATGCTTGTTTTGCTTCTGGTGCTTCACCCATCGACAGCAAAACTAAAGCCAAGATAGGCGCACTGTTATTGATGGCGCGTCCATCGCTGGCATAGAGAATTTCTTCTGCCACACGTCCGGGATTTTCAGCAACAGCTTGTCTGACAACTGTCACAAAATCTTCAGTTAATTCTTGTTTACCAGCATAGTAAGTGCTTTTTGCTGTGCCAACCAAAAGACAACGGCGCAGCATTTTCCAAATGCCAGCATCAAACATCCAAACACCGGAACGTCCTTGAATCATCTCGGCTTCCCGTCCGGGGATAGGCTGATTTTGTGGTGTAGTTGTTTTCTTTTTAGTAAAAAAGTTGTAATTCATCGCTTCATCTCCCGGCCTTTGCAGGCAAAAATGAAAGGTGGCGGAGCAGGATTTGAACCTGCGACCTCTCGAACCCTAATCGATAACCCTCAATTCGTCGGCCTTTGCAGGCAAGGGGTGAACAAGGATGTTTTAGCGCTCTACCACTGAGCTACCCGCCACATGAATCAATTCAAAATTCAAAATTTAAAATTTAAATTTCAGCACTAGATTTGGTGTAGTGGAGCGGGATTTGAACCCGCGACCTCCCGTTTGGCAAACGATAACCCTCAATTCGTCGGCCTTTGCAGGCAAGGGGTGAATAAGGATATTTAGGCGCTCTGGCCACTGAGCTATCCACCACATATAAAGTTAGGAGTGAGGAATGAGAAGTTAGGAGTTTGAAATTTTTGAATTGAAAACTTTCAACTCCTAATTCTTAACTCCTAACTCAAAATTCAATTTGGTTTAGTGGAGCAGGATTTTCACCTGCATCTCCAGAAGTTGTATCAAGGGTGTTTTAGTTATATGTATGCGATAACCCTCGATATGTCGGCCTTTACAGGCAAGGTGGGCACTCTATTATTTGAGCTATCCACTACTAAGGAAAGCTAACTCTTTGATGAACATCGCTTGTATTATTAATGTAGTATTTGTAGTATTAAATGTCAAGTGTTTGGCAAGTTAATTTATTTGTATTAATGTACCCAGATGCGTAGGCGTAGCCCAACCCAGGCATCGCCACACTTCATTACACCAAGCAAACAATTTTTGCCGGATTTTTCACTTATAGCGTTCGATTTGCCGGGTTTTGGTAACTAAAACACTTATCAACAAAAGTTTTTGCCAAAAAATTTGCCAAAGAATACAAAAAAAGTCCAAATTTTTGCCAAGATAGATAGTATTAATTTTCCAAAATTCACTTGGCAAAAATCGGCATGAGTGAAAAATCCATAGAAGGTAACGGTAAGGCTTTTCTCGTTATACTTTTGCCCCTCTCGTTTTTGATTATTTTCCTGGTTGCCACGTGGAGAATTTTACTAGCAGCAATTGTGCTGGTAATTGGCTTCAGGCTTTGGCAGGAATATCAATGGCAACAGTGGACTCGTCGAGTTAACCCAATTTTTCATCAGTTGGTTCGGGAAAATCAAGGCAAACTGACGCCAATGGACTTGGCAATCAGAGGTAATTTTCCTGGAACAACGGCAAAACGCTACTTAGATACTAAAGCTCAGGAATTTGGCGCTAGTATCGTAAATTCTGAAGATGACAACCAGTATTACTACTTTATAACTGGCAGTATTTTAGGCAATATTCTTGACAGTAGTGAACCTGTCAAGCAACTTCCTGCTCAACCAGTTACCAAAACTGCACGATCGCTTTTAGCACCACCGCCACCCATAGCACAGGAGGAAGAACCAGAAACTGAAGCACCCCCACAGCCAACCCATAACGAAGTTACACGAACCCTAGAAAAACAATTAGTTTTTGGCTCTCTGATTCAATCTGAACTAGCCAAGCGGCTAAATGTCTATTCCAGCACGGTTTATAAACGCCGAAATGACCCGGAATTTCCAGAGTGGAGTCGTAGCAGAGACCCTGATGGTATCGCCTGGTCGTATTCCGAAAAAACTAAAGAGTTTTTCCCTCTGGAAGAATAAGAAGGCAAAAGGCAAAAGGCAGGAAGCAGAAGGCAGGAGGCAGGAGGCAGGAGGCAACCCACCCTTACGGATAGTGGGATTAAAACAAGGACGCTTTATACCTCACTGCAAGCAGTCTCGGTATAATTTTTGTTTTTAAGTGGGCTTTATGCCCACCACTGAAGTTTTTATTAATACTTCTTTCCTTCTGGCTTCTGCCTTTGTACTTCTGCCTTTCTTGGTAAAGAAGTTTCAAGCTTTACTTTTTGCTTCTAAACCCACAGCTTCGCTGATGGAATTTAATCCGCTTTGTTCTAAATGGGAAAGTAAACCTTTAAGAATTCGGCTTACCATCAGTGGGCCTTCATAAATCCAGCCTGTATAAACTTGGATTAAGCTAGCACCAGCAATAATTTTTTCCCAGGCATCTTCTGGGGAAAAAATGCCACCAACACCGATAATGGGGATTTGTCCTTGAGTTTGCTGCCAAATAAAACGAATTACTTCAGTGGAGCGATCGCGCAATGGTTCGCCGCTAATTCCGCCAGCTTCTGACTGGGGTGATTTCCCAGTTTGCTCAATTACCTGAGTTTTGAGTTTATCGCGACTGATAGTAGTATTAGTGGCGATAATTCCAGCTAGTTGGTAGGTTTTAGCAAGAGTTATAATGTCAGCGATCGCTTCCCATTCTAAATCTGGCGCTATCTTGACAAAAATCGGTTTTTGTGCAGTGTTTTCTATTTGTAATAATTCTAAGATGGCACCGAGCATGGCAGCATCTTGGAGCGATCGTAGTCCTGGTGTATTTGGGGAAGAGACATTAACAACAAAATAATCTCCCAAATCCTTGAGTAGGCGAAAACTGTCAAGATAATCCTGTGCGGCTGCTTCCAGAGGAGTTACCTTAGATTTACCCAAATTGATTCCTATGGGTATTAACCTTAACTTCTGTTTTTCTAGTGACAATCTTGCTGCCATTGCCGCTGCACCGCTATTATTAAAACCCATACGATTGAGAGCAGCTTTATCCAACGGCAAGCGAAACAAACGGGGGCGAGGATTTCCCGGCTGGGGATGAAAAGTTACAGTTCCCAATTCTGCAAAGCCAAAACCCAGGCTAGGCCAAATGTTAGCAGCAACGCCATCTTTATCAAACCCAGCGGCTAAACCTAGAGGGTTGGGAAACTTTAGCCCAAACAAATTTTGTTCTAAGCGTGAATCGTACAAACACAAAGATTGTTGTAGACGATGATTTAGCCAACTTCCAGGGGGGTAAGTGCCTGTTTGTGATAGCCAATTCAAACTGCGAATAGTCTGCTGGTGTAACCACTCCGGGTCTGCTTTTAATAGATTGAAAAACAGTGGACGAATTGCAAATTGATAAATATCCATTAGCTTTATTTAGAGAGAATTCAGAATTCAGAAGTCAGAATTCTGAATTTATACGAATTAAAAAACACAATGCGACAAATAGACCATCTTGTATAGGACTTACGCACAGCCAACGGAAAACGAACCACAGAGGCACAGAGTTCGCAGAGGAATGAGAGTTTAAGAGAGTTTTTGCGTAAGTCCTATTGTAGAGACGCGATTCATCGCGTCTTCACTTCACCCAAGTAGCAATTTGTTTCGAGTCAGTTACGGTTTTAAAGGTTTTTGTTTTGAGAACGCAAATCTTTTAAGAAGCTAAGTAAGGCTTCATTAACTACTTCGGGAGACTCTACGCTTACCCAGTGACCGACACCAGGAATAATAATTTTTTCTTTTAAGTTAGGAACCCAATTGTTCATTTCATCGAGATTCATTCCAGGAAACTTGAGTACCGCGTCTTTTTCACCAGCAATGAACAATGCGGGTTGGGATATCTTTTTATCTTGCAGTTGAGGGGTAATTTCCATGTTCCGGTCAAGGTTCCGATACCAATTTAACCCGCCACGAAAGCCACTGAGTTTATACTGCTCTACATAATAATCCAGATCCTCTTGAGTTACCCCCAATGCTTGCTCGTGAGAATCGAGTAACCCATCTAAAAAACTGGAGGTTGATGGCTTAGGTTTGAAGAAAATTCTCTCAGCGTTGGAGCCGCTAGCACTAGCATAAATCATCCGCAGTGAGCGGCGGATGTCGGTTTCCAATTCAGCTTCCGCAATTCCAGGCTTTTGGAAATAGACTATGTACCAAAACCGATCTCCAAAATTCTCTTGTTGTGTCAATGCTCCCACTGGGTAACGAGAGTGGGGGACACTCATACCAACAACAGCATTTACTCGTTCTTCGTGTAGCAATGCTGTGTTCCAAGCCACAGGCGCACCCCAGTCATGGCCGACAACAGTGAAGGTTGCATATCCAAGGGCATCAGCAATGCCAACAACGTCTCCAGTTAAATGAATGATGTCATAAGCATTGACTTCTTCTGGGGCATCGCTGCCACCGTAACCTCGTTGGTCGGGAACAGCCACCTTAAAGCCTGCTTCCACAAGCGGGTCGATTTGGTGACGCCACAAATACCAGCATTGAGGCCAACCGTGAAGCAAAATTACTAGAGGCCCTTCACCCTCAACAACTGTCCTCAGACTAACTCCGTTTGTCTCGATAGTACGAAAGTTACGTTGTTTCATAATTAAAACCTTTTGTATTTCACTATTAAGCTGTTAATAGCTGTTTTCGTAACTAGTTTAATACCTGTGCCAATATTATTCAGAGTGCTTTTCTGGGCATCTTATATATTACAAGTTATGTAAAACGATAAATCAGATGGGGCAGCCGCAAAAAACTATAGCCGCTGAACAGCAGATCCTTTCATTGGGGCGCGTCCTCCAGGGCCTCAGGGAAGAAGATGATGTTGATGTTCTGATTCAAATTATTATTTCTTATCTTCAAGAACAGTTTGACTACAAACTAATTTGGATTGCTCTTTACGATCGCCTAAATCACATATTATTTGGTAAAGGTGGTATAATTCCTAACAAAGACACAAGCTTTTTACACCAAAAATTTGTTATTAGCCCTGGGGATTTATTAGAGCAAGTAGTGATTGAACAGCATCCCTTGGGGGTAGCTGATTTGCGAGATGAAACCCGCGCTGCTGAATGGCGAAAAGTTGCAGAAAAGTTCCAAATTCAAGGAACAATTATTATCCCAATTCGCTATAAAGACCGTTGCTTAGGTTTGCTGTTACTAGGTTCAGAACGCTGGGGCTACCTGCTGGCAGGGGAAGCAAAAGCACGTTTGATGATGGTTTTAGGCGAACTTGGCGCAGTGCTTTATCAACATGAAATACAGTTGCAGCAAAAGCAAGCAAAGCGAACTGATGAGCCATTATTAGAATTGCTAGAAAATTTACGCAACCTGAGTAAATTAAATCAAAAACTAGAAGCAGCGGTGCAAGCAACCCATAAATTTGTCTCTCCCAACCGTACAAATATCTATTGGTTTGAGCGGGAAGGACGCTATTTTTGGTGTCGCATGAGCAATCAACTTGTAAAAATCGATCCTAACTCTAGTACTCAGCCAGCAGCAGGAATGACGGTGCAAGAATTGAGCGATTTTTATTATGCTTTGTCAGTTAACCAAATTGTTTCCATTGGTGATGCCCGCAGTTCCTTAAAAAGCCATTTTACGGCAAAATTGCTACAACGTTTGAAAGTGCGATCGCTCTTAGCTGCTCCAATTATTTGGCAAAAAAACTTGCTGGGTTTTTTAGCAGTGGAAAGTAATGAACCGCGCATTTGGACGGAAACAGATAAAAATTTTGTCCAAGGTGCAGCTGGATTAATATCGCTAATTGTTCCTAACGAAAACAGCGAAAGTACCATCAAACAAATTCAAGAAGACGCTGAACTGACTAGTCAGGTTGCCCAAGGTATTTATAGCGAATATGAGCTTCAGGAAACCTTACAAAATTCTGCCAAAAAAGTTTTAGCTAGATTTGCTGCTACCCGTTTTTTGCTATTACAGTATGACTCAGAACAGAATAATTATCAATTTATTTATCAAAGTCAACCCCATAATCGCCGACCGTTGAAATTTCCCCTCGATACTCTTAAAGAATTAGATGGACAACTGTTGCAACGTTCAAATGAAGCGGTAGAAATTGAGAATTTAGATGAAGATTTACGCTTCTTTAATTGGCGTGCTTTGTTGTTAGAAAATGGAGCGCGATCGCTACTTATTTGTAAATGCCTCCAGGGTCAAATACCACCAGTAATTTTAATCATCGCTCACGAAAGCCATCGGTGTTGGACAACTCAAGAAAAAGAATTACTCTGGGCTGTAAGTCAACAAATAGGCGTAATTGTTCGTCAGTGGCAATTGCACAACCGCACCCAGCACCAGCAAAAAATTTCCCAAGCATTTGAGCGATGCCTACAGATTTTGCCACAATCCTACAACAGAAAAATCGAGGGTGGAAAAAAGGATCTAGAATCTAAGGTACTAGAACAAATAGCAACAATTTTAGGCTGTCCCCTAGCCGTACTCTTTTCTTGGTCGCCTGGTGAAGATTGGGCAGAAATTATACCTGGGGTAACAGCCAGTAGCCAGTTTGGAATTTTTGCTGGTGCATCAATTTCGACCCGAAATGAGGCACTAATTCAGTGGGCACTCGATACAGAAAGTTACCTAGCCCTGAAAGTAGACGATCTACCACCAGAAACTCGGAAATGGTTAAATACGCCAGATAAAGGCCAAATTTTTATTATGGCGTTACGTACTAATACTGAACACGAAACCACAGGTGTAGTTTTGTTGGCAGACACTCAAGAGCGTCGCTGGTCAGAACAAAGCCTAAATACGACAGCAACTCTGATTTCTCAATTAGCTTGGTGGCGTCGCCAAAAACACATTAATCAACTTTTAGAGTCCACAACCGAGGAATTACGACAACTTAACTGGTACAAACATCGCCGCCTAGAAGAAATCCAAAGAATAACAGCGGTGTCTCTCAATCAAATACGCGATTTAGGCATTCCTGGAAACGAACTAGCTCAGATGCGCTACCAGTTGCTACTACGACAGTTAGACCACACAGCCACCTCCATGAGTGGATTGCTAAAACTAGAGCAATGGCAACTACATAAGAGTTGGGAAACTATGCCCATAGCCAGTTTATTAAAGCGATCGCTCGAACGCATCGATAATTTACTCAAACAACAAAAACTCTGGATTGGCGTGCATGGTTTAGGACAACCGATTGAGGATGGAGAATCGCCAAAAAGCTGTTTATTACCGAGAAATGTTCCTAACGCCAACGCTCAACCGGCAATGGCGATCGCAGGCGATATCATGAAAATTGAATTAGTAATCCATGAATTGTTGGTTAATGCCTGTAACCGTTCTCCAATCGGCGGCAGAATTGACATTTGGTGTCGGCGTTTAACTGACCATCAACCCACAGATGCAAAGAAAAATCCATCAGAACTTCGGCTAGATTCCGGTGTGAGAGTGGGGGCTGGTCATCAGACATTCTTAGAACTGTCGATTACACACAACGGTGCGATCGAACCACAGCTACTAACAGAGTTAAATCACAATCCACTCAAAGATGTCCTTACTCCCTCTAACCTGAATCAACCACCAGCCTTACACTTGCTCATTTGCCAAAACCTCATGCAGGAACTAGGAGGAGAGTTAAATTTTTATCAATTACCAGATAATCGGGTAGTTAGTCGATTGCTTTTGCCGTTAGCCAGTAATGACTGATGAACTACCCCTGGCTAACTTCGTTTAACTAAGGCTTCACACGCTGTTTTAAAATTCACTTACACATAGTATTTGTTGCAAAGTACCGCCAAGAAGTTATCACGCAAGAAAGTTGACAGTTAACCGTCAGCAGTCAACGAAGTGCATCTAAATTCCCACTAATTGATTCTGAATTATGAATTATCTGGCTATCAAAAACCCAACACCTCCATTGATTTTTCAAGTACTTCTTTGGGGCGAAATGGTTTAGTTAGATATAAGTCTGCACCAACTTCAATTCCCTTTTGTTTATCAAATTCCTGTCCCTTTGCTGTCAAAATTATGATATAAATCTCAGTCATTTGCAGTTCGTGTTTTACAATCTGGCAAACTTTCAAACCATTCATTTTAGGCATCATCACATCAAGAAAAACCAGGTTTGGTTTTTCAGTTTTAATAATTTCCAGAGCTTCTTCACCATTTTTAGCAGTTAAAAGTTCAACCCCTTCATCTTCTAAATCTTCTAGAGCTTGTTCCATCAAAATCAAGATATTGGGTTCATCGTCAACAATGAGAATTTTTTGAGTCATAGGATTGGGATATGGGGCATGGGGCATGGGGCATGGGGCATGGGGCATGGAGCATGGGGCATGGGGCAAACAGGGTATTGGGCATTTGTCTCGCCTGCTTCCTTTGCCCCTTACACCTCTACACTTCCCATTGCTTTAATTAGCGATCGGACAGCATGATGAAGAATACATTCTCCAAGCCTTTCTCAAAGCGTAGGGTTTTTACCAAATCGGCTTCTTGAGAAAATATAGAATCAATAATGATCATGTCAGGTTTAGCTGACAAAGCTTTATGGATGCATTCTTGAGGATTAGAAGCTTCAATTACGTTGTATCCCTGAGTTTGTAGGACATCTGATAGGGTTTTTAAAGTTGAGGCATTTTTATCAACTACCAGTACCTTTTTACTAGAAGTGCCTTGAGAAAGTAGTAAGCCAATTTCACCAAGCAGTTTTTCTGTGTTGATGGGTTTGGTGAGATAGCGATCTATGCCAATATGGTAACCGCGTTCTTTGTTTTCAATAATTGACAAAATGATGATGGGAATATCTGCAGTGTGAGGATCGTTTTTCAGGACAGCTGCTACGTCAAAGCCGTTGATTTGAGGCATCATCACGTCCAAAAGAATCAAATCGGGACGAGCTGTTTTGATTTGATGAATTGCATCCATGCCGTCTTTAGCTTCGCGAACGTTGTAGCCTTCGTTTTCTAGCTGTTGACGCAGTAGTTCTCGAATGTTGGCATCATCATCCACCACCAAAATGGTTTTGCGATTTTCTTTGAGTACAGCAGCTGTAGTGATGACGTGTTCTTTGAGTTGTTTTACTAAGGCATCTAGATTCAGTTTGGCACTGCTTTTGTGGTTGTTGGTGTAAATGGGAATGATAAACGAAAAGGTACTACCTTTGCCAAGTTCGCTGTCTACCCAGATTCTACCGCCGTGATGTTCAACGATTTGTTTGCAAATGGGCAATCCTAAGCCTGTGCCTTTGGGTTTGTCGGTGAGGGTGTCGCCAACTTGCCGGAATTTCTCGAATACTTTCGGCTGGTCTTCGGGTGCTATGCCAACGCCTGTGTCAATAACGCTAATGCAAATGGCGTTGTTTTGTTGTTTGATGCGGCAGGTGATAGAACCGGATTCAGTAAACTTGATAGCATTGGAAATCAAGTTGATTAAGACTTGGAGTAGACGGTTGCGATCGCCTATTACTTGAGGTAATTCTGGTTCTATGTCGGTGATTAACTCTAAGCCATTGGTTTCAAACAACGCTGCTGTGGAAGTAGTTGCCCAATCTAGTAACTCAGTTGGATCGAGGGGTTGCATTTGCCATTCCACTTTACCTGCTTCCATCTTGGCAATGTCTAAAACATCGTTAATCAAAGATGTCAGCCGTTCTGCTTCAGATACAATAATGTTGAGATTGTCACCTACCCTTTTAATTGTTTTCTGAAGTTTGCGGTCTTCGCTAGTAAGCATGGGAAACACATCAGTTTCTAGCTTTTCTTTAATGATGGATGCAAAACCAAGAACAGAAGTTAGCGGTGTCCGCAGTTCGTGGGAAACTGTAGAGATGAAATCGGTCTTCATCTTGTCAATTTCTTTTTCGGCAGTCACATCTCGAATCAGCAATGCCGAACCAAAGCAGGCCTGAGGTTCATTGTCAGCAGTTCTTTTAAAGATGGCGGTGGCTACTGCCTGACCGATACGTTCCTTTGCTAGGCTAATTTCAGCAGCAAACACATCGCTGGGATGGGACTGAGTTTTTTCAACTAAATCTGCTAAACCAAATATCGGTAATTCCCGATAGTTACCTTTGAGGGTGTTGGCTGTCAATCCATACATAGCTAAAAAGGCAGGATTGAAATGGGTAATTTGTCCGGTGATGTCCGTGACTAACAAACCATCTGCTAAGTTGTCTAATATGGCGTTTAAACCCTGAGCTTCTGCTAGGGTATTTTCCAAGGCAGCAGTCCGTTCTGCAACTCTAGCTTCTAGTTCTTGATTGAGTTGCCGCAGAGCGATTTCTGCTTGTTTGCGGGCAGTAATATCAGTGTTGATTTCTAGGACAGCGCAAGGCTGACCAGAAATGCTCTGTTGCAGAGTCCATCGACTTTGAACCGTAATCAACTGACCATTGCGGCTGAGGTGTTGCACTTCTCCTTCCCAATTGCCTTGCTGTAATAATTCTGCGATGATTGCTTCTTTTGGTTGGGGAAAAGTTTTTTTCAGAAATGTGTGAATGTATTGGCCTTTTACTTCCTCACGCGTCCAGCCGTACATTCTTTGGGCGCCTTGATTCCAGTACAAGATCTTATCGGTCATGTCGCGGACGATGATGGCATCACTGGAATGATTTAACATATCCATTAACCGTTCATTTTCTGCTTCTGTTAGCTTGCGATCGTGAATATCGGTGCAGATGCCAATCCACTCCCGGATGCTGCCGTCTAGTTCAAAAATAGGGGTACCACAAACAGAAAAATGGCGGTATGTACCATCTTTTCCACGTAGGCGGTATTCGGTTTGATACAAACTCCGTTTTGCCACAGCCTCAATCCAGCTTTCTGCGATGCGGGGACGATCTTCGGGATGAATAGCATTGAGCCAGCCCGATCCTTCAAATTCTGCTTCAGTTTGACCGGTGTAAGTTATCCAGCTGAGCATTTCGTTAACAATTCCCGCTCCTTCAGGCGTAGCCACCCAGAAAATTTGTGAAATAGTAATTATCAGAGAGCGAAACCGTTCTTCGCTCTGTCGCAAAGTTTGTTCTGCTAGTTTGCGATCGTGAATATTAGTACAAGTACCAATCCATTCCCGAATACTACCATCTTCTTCCAAGACAGGGGCACCACAAACAGAAAAGTAGCGATATATACCATCTTTGCCACGTAGTCGGTATTCGGTTTGGTAGATGCCTCGGTTTGCCACAGCGGTATTCCAAGCTTCTGCACTGTGGGCGCGATCGTCAACATGTATTGGATCTAACCAACCAAAACCTCCGACTTCCTCTTCCGTCTGACCTGTGTAGGCTATCCAAGTCAGCATTTCACTACTGATTCCCAGCCCTTCTGGAGTAGCCCCCCAGATGATTTGTGAAGTGGTAGTTACTAAAGTACGATATCGTTCTTTAATACGCTGATTTTCGGCTTCTTCCAGCTTGCGATCGTGAATATCGGTGCAGGTACCAATCCACTCCCGAACACTGCCGTCTTCTTCAATCACCGGGGCAGCACAAACCCAAAAGTAACGATAATTACCATCTTTGCCACAAATTCGGTATTCAGTTTGATAAAGACTGCGGTTGGCGACGGCAGCATTCCAGGCTTCTACGGTATGGGCGCGATCGCCAGGATGAATGGCATTAATCCAACCTCCATTGTCAGCTTCCGCTAAACTTTGACCTGTATAAGCAATCCAGCTTGCCAGTTCAAAGCAAATTCCTTCTGGCGTGCTGACCCAAATAATTTGTGTGTTATTTGTGACTAAAGAACGGTATCGCGCTTCGCTCCGTTTCAAGATTTTTTCGGACTCTTGGCTGTTTTGGTGGGTATTTTTGAGGTCGCTAATGTTCTCCACAGTTGAGAAAATTACACACTCCCCATTCTGCTCAACTAACACTCCCGAAAGCCTGACTGGAACTAAATGCCCATCTTTGTGGATATAATTTCCATCGCAAGGTTCGTAGCGGCCAGTCCTTTCTAAACTTTCCAGGGTCGCTGACTTGGCAGCATAATCTTGGTGCGTCATCTCCCAGTAATTAAAATTCCGGGTTTCTGGGACAGTCCGCCCCGCGATCGCTGCATAAGCAGGATTCATGTCAATCATTGTCCCATCGAGCCGACACAGTACCAAACCAACTGGACATTTTTCAAATAGCTGACGGTAGTATTCATCAACTTGGCTAGACATGGTTGAGGTTTCCTCAGTCATTTAGGTGGGTGGGATTATCGCAACAGAACCAAGACAACAAGGTGGCATAAAGCTTTAGGGAAATTGGGTGGCGTTGGAAAAGTTGGTAAATTCGATCAGGTGGTGCATTACCAAGGTCTGGACTATGTTGGGAAAGTCGCTGGATAAGTTGAGTATGGCGGATGAGCAAATCCGCTGGTTTAAGCATTGGTATTCTTGATGGAATGAAACCCTCAGGATCGGCAGTGGGGCATAGTTCCGTTATGGCAGTGGATAAAGCAGAATTTGTCTCACTTTGCCCTGGTGAAGCTTCTACCACCGAATAGTTCACCGGAATTTGAATCCAGAATTCTGTGCCCTCACCCAATTGAGAACGACATTTGAGAATTCCCCCGTGCCTGTCTACAACAATTTGGCGGCTGATTGCCATACCTAACCCAGTTCCTTTACCAATCTCTTTAGTAGTGAAGAAAGGATCGTAAATGCGTTGGATGAGGCTTTCTTTCATACCTGGCCCGTTGTCAGCAATGCGAATTACAACCCATTCGTTGTCTAAGGCTTGGGTGCGAATGGTGATGGTCGGGAATGTTATTTGTCCTGTCTTACAAAGTTCCGATCCAAGGAAGCCTTGGCTCAGACTTTGCGCTTTGTCATTTGTCGTTTGTCCTCTGTCATTGGTCATTTGTCGTTTGTCCATTTGCGATTCGTTTGATGCTAATGACCAATGACTAATGACTAATGACTCTTCCAAGGCATCAATGGCATTTGCCAAGATGTTCATAAAAACTTGATTTAATTGTCCTGGGTGGCATTCAATTAGGGGAAGTTTGGCATAGTCTTTGACGATTTCAATTGCCGGACGGTGACCAGAGGCTTTCAAACGATGGCGAAGAATCATCAGCGTTCCGTCGATACCATCGTGGATGTTGACAGCTTTGATTTGGGCTTCGTCATGGCGGGAGAAGTTTTTTAGGGATTGGACAATTTCCACGATGCGATCGCTACCCAGTTTCATCGAATCCAGCAGTTTGGGAAGATCCTGCATGATAAATTCCAAATCGATATTGTCTAGCTCTGATTGCAAATCGGGCGGAGCCACAGGTAAAAATTTCTGATAATCTTGCAGCAGATGTAATAAGTCTTGGGCGTACTCTGCAACATATCTTAAATTGCCGCAAATAAAGTTCACTGGGTTATTAATTTCGTGGGCGACTCCAGCAATGAGTTGCCCTAAAGAAGACATTTTTTCGCTTTGGATTAACTGAGTTTGTGCCAGCTGCAAGTCTTGGAGAGCTTGTTGAAGTTTTTGTGTTTGGGCTTTTGCTTCCATAGCTGCTTGGGTGCTTTGTTCGTAAAGCAAAGCTTTTTCGATGGCGATCGCTGTTTGAGAAGCAAAGATACTTACAAGTTTCAGGTGTTCAGCTCTGTAGGAATAAGTTTTGTCTGTACCAATGGCGATCGCTCCTATTACCCGCTCTTTTGCTCTTAAAGGTACACAAATCAATGCTTTGATGTTTTTCTCTCCCCATAATCGACAATCACTTTGCACGTCATTGACGAGTTCTGCCCTTCCTGATTGCACAATACTGCCGATAATTCCCTGGCCCGGTTTCGGTAGATTCTCTCCAAAAAACACTCCAAATTCGGCCATGATTTCAAAGTCACTGGCATCGGCACTTAGCAGTAAAATCATGCCTGCTGACGATTCAATCAATTGGCTCATTTCTTGAAGCACGAGTTGGGCAATTTGTCGCCTATCCAAACTCGTTGTCAGCTGAGTCGAAATATCTTCAAATAAGTCAATTTCCTGGTATCGTTCTAGCAATTCTTTAGCAAGTATTTTCTTTTCAGTCTCTTGTTTTGCCAAAAATGAGAGCAAAGCTGCCACTAAAGTTGCCTGTTCGTCGCCAACAACCCAACCGACGATCTCTCCTGAAACTTCAATTGGATATCGATTTTCTAATATTTGCTTACCAATACTAATTAGTTTCGTGCCGTCTACCAACTCAATGTCAATTGCGATATTGAGTTGATGTACCAAATCCCGAAGGAGAGATGGTAATTCTTCTTTATTAAGAATCTTTCTTAAGCTAATTGCCGACATGAAACACCTCATCTTGAGTGGGTTGGAAATTTCCGGCAATCAAAATAAGGGAGTGATTAATTTCATGCGACTGCCCTGCCACAAAGTTTCCCCAGACAGATATTTTAGGAATTTCCATAAAATCTCGGAAATATAATAATTTGCTAATAAAGCTAGTTTTCCCAGAAAAATTGACAGCATAACAGCCATGCTAATGGGCAGGGAATACCTTTAAACTCTGTAACAAAAAGCCCTTTATGATTGGAATTCGATTAGGCTTTAGCGATCGCTCTCTTCTTCCACCAGTTGCAAAACTCAGACGAATAGATCTAAATTCCCTAGTTATAGCCACAAAAACGTAATAAATCCTTAGTAAACTTCCTGCACGCTAAATAGACTAAGTACTTTCTCTGATTTAGTTTTCTAAAGGATAAATCATTGACAACCCGATGATAGTTGCCGGAATATTTGATTTGCGTCAAAGATTTCAATAATTGAATCATAAATCAATTGTCCAGAGTGGGAAAAGTCTCTAACAAACGATTAGGAAAATAAATTTTTTCCAATATTTATGACAAATTTTCTAGAGAACTCCGTTTGAGCAATTATCGTCCTGTAAGCCAACCTGCTAAATATCTCCAGCATTACTAAATTGCTGCTAATTGCTATCTTTTTGAACAAAAAACTCAACTTTTAGATGCTGGTGATTGTAGTGCATACAGTCGCTTTCATGCTCAATATCAACCTTGGATTCAAAATCTAATTCAGAGCATAGGTTATGAAAATTTATTACTAATCGATCGCAATACAGGGGATATCATCTATTCAATTTGTAAATAATCTGACTATGGTACTAATCTCAATACTGACCTCTACCGCACCAGTATAATCCAGAAATAAGTCTTGGGAGAGATTGACATAACATTTGTTCGTTCAATATATCCTCCCTTCGTAGCAAACTGGTTATAATTATTTTCCATCCCTCTCAAAAATCAAATTCTCATCTACACAGTATTTATATGGGACGTGTTCGTTCTAAATCTGACCTACCTACAAAAATCTGTCCGGTATGTCAACGTCCTTTTACATGGCGTAAAAAGTGGCAAGATTGCTGGGAAGATGTGAAATACTGCTCAGAACGTTGTCGTCGTCGCCGTTCTGAAGCGAGTAAGGGATTGGGGACTGGGGACTAGGGATTTGGGAGATGGGAAGATTGGGAGGTGTGGGGAGTGTGGGGAGTGTAGGGAGTGTGGGTAGAAAGAGGGGAAAGATTTCTTCCTCATCTTCCCCATCCTCCCACACCTCCCACCCCTCCCACCCCTCCTACACTTCCTGTTTGCCCCACATGCCCCATAACCAATCAAATCAACTGCAACACAGACGCAAATAGCGCAAAGGATCGATGAAGTCACAGGTGCAACCTAAATTAATTATTCATGGCGGGGCTGGTAGTTCTCTCCAGGGTAAAGGAGGATTGGAAGCGGTACGTCGATCGCTCCACATAGTAATAGAACAAGTCTATTCTCTGCTATTGTGCGGAATAACTGCGTCAGAGGCGGTAATACAGGGTTGCCAAATGCTGGAAGATAACCCCCGCTTTAATGCTGGTACTGGTTCGGTACTGCAATCTGATGGCCAAATCCGTATGAGTGCTTCCTTGATGGATGGCGCATTAGGGCGATTTAGTGGTGTAATTAATGTCTCGCGGGTGAAAAATCCCATTGACTTGGCACAATTTTTACAAAACTCGCCAGATAGGGTGCTGTCAGATTTCGGTTCGGCTGAATTAGCGCGGGAAATGCAAATTCCCAGCTATAACGCTTTAACTGATTTACGATTGCAAGAGTGGATTCAAGAACGCCAGGATAATTTTAAAAGTACGATGGCTAACGTCATCGCAGAACCGGAACTAGTAGAAACCAGTAATGCTGGACGGGGTACCATCGGCGTAGTAGCTTTAGATGCCTATGGTAAATTAGCTGCTGGTACTTCCACTGGCGGTAAGGGCTTTGAGCGCATCGGACGGGTAAGTGATTCTGCTATGCCAGCAGGGAACTATGCTACCAAAGAAGCTGGAGTTAGTTGTACGGGTATTGGGGAAGATATTATTGATGAGTGTTTAGCAGCCAAGATTGTGGTGCGTGTTACAGATGGGATGTCTCTCAAGGATGCGATGCAGCGATCCTTTGGGGAAGCGTACCAGAACAAAAGGGATTTGGGAGCGATCGCTTTAGATGCTAGTGGGGCGATCGCTTGGGGTAAAACTAGCGAAATCTTACTCGCCGCCTACCACAACGGCGAAAATATTGGTGATACGTTGGAATGGACAGGTGATGAACTAGTAGGCTATTGCTGAATTAATTTCAGCGCCTCGGACAAAATGTCATGCTGGTCAACTATTGCGGCTAATTCTGGGGCTTCATAACGCCCTTTCCTGCGGAACGCTACGCGAACAAAAGCTTCTAGCGCTGCTCTTTTGAGTGCAACTTGATATCCTTGTTGCAGAATATCCATTAATTCTGAGGGATTTAAGTACACACCACCTGATTTGCGGCGCTTATTTATTTTTTTGATTTCCCGCACCGTATTTTCAATAGAAACATCCCAAGAGCGAGTAGAACGTTTTTCAGCCTTCTGTTTAATTAAATGGATGAGCAGAATCACGCCATAACTATCAATTTTATTGAATTTGTCACTCAGGCTCATTTCTTCTAACTCATCCACCAACACCAGCGCTTCATGGATTTTGTTCTGTTCTAGAAGTTGCCTCAGTTCTAGCAGTTCTTCCATTAGTTCAATCAGCTAATCTGATGATTTAATTATCGCTTTACTAGCTTTTCCTACGCCAACCTAGTTTGACCACCTGACGACTACGGCCGATGGCCAAAGCATCATCAGGAACATTCTCTGTGATTGTGGAACCAGCAGCTATGTAAACGTCATTACCCACAGTAACTGGAGCTACTAAAACGCTATTGGCTCCAGTTTTAGTACGATCGCCTATCTTAGTCTGGTGTTTCTTAACGCCATCGTAATTGGCAGTAATTGTACCAGCACCAATATTCACCCGTTCGCCAATAACGCTATCACCTAAATACGACAAATGTGCCGCATTGGTGCGATCGCCTAACTGCGTATTTTTCAATTCCACAAAATTCCCCACACGGCAACCAGCGCCTACTTCTACGTGACCGCGCAAATGGGCATAGGGGCCAATCCGGCTACCTGCCTGCACAGTGCTATCTGTCACCACTGAATACTGGACTGTGACATTTTCAGCTAACTGGCTATTTTCAATTAAACTTCCCGGCCCAATGTGACTTCCGGTTTTAATTACTGTATTTCCCCGCAGATGAGTTTGGGGTTCAATAATTACATCTGGTTCTAACTCCACTGTTTCATCAATGGTGATGCTTGTAGGGTCGATGAGGGTGACACCTGCTAACATCCATTTTTCCTTGACTCGCCTTTGTAAAATCTCGTAGGCTGTTGCCAGTTGCAGGCGATCGTTGATGCCGAGAATTTCTTGATAATCTTTCACATCCACAGCCATTACTTGTCCCACCTGAGTCACGGCATCTGTGAGATAGTATTCTTTTTGGGCGTTGTTTGCTTCTAGGTGAGGAAGTACCTTAGCTAAATTTTCCCAGCGAAAGCAATAAACCCCAGCGTTAATCCGGTGATTTTCTCTTTGAGCAGGGGTACAATCCTTGTGTTCAACCATTTGCTCAACGATATTTTCATCGTTACAAAAAACCCGCCCGTAGCCCGTGGGGTCGGGTAGGTGTGAGGTGAGAATAGTAGCGGCGTTCTGATTTTGGGCGTGAGTTTGTAACATCTCCTGAAGGGTTTCGCTACGTATCAATGGTAAATCACCGTTCAGTACGAGCAAATCCCCACTGTAATCTTGTAAGTAGGGAAGTAATTGCTGGATGGCATGGCCTGTTCCCAATTGCACAGTTTGTTCCACAAAGTTCAAGTTGGGGATTGAACCCAAAGCAGCTTTCACTTCCTCGGACTGATACCCGACGATGGCGATTTGCCGTGAGGGTGAAAGAGGTTCTACACTTTCGAGAACTCTCTCTACTAGCGATCGCCCACCTAAAGAATGTAAAACTTTAGGTAAGCTTGATTTCATCCGTGTGCCGCGTCCGGCTGCTAAAATTGCTACAACTACCATAATTAGCTATCAGCTATCAGTAAAATTGTGATTAATGCTGTTGGTACTTCAAGATGTAGGCTCAAATCATACCAGCTAATCATAGAACGCTGAAATGGGCAAAGGAGTAATACCAATTCAATATTCACGGATTATGTGGATTAGACGCTAAAACCCTTGATTTATCGTTGTAGAGACGTTGCAGTGCAACCTCTCTACAGGGCTTTTTGCAAAATTCAAAATTCTTGCATTAAGAAAGCCAGATATTAGAAGGCTTTGGGCGTGTGTATATGTCGCGTTCTTTTCTCAAATTGGTATAGCAATTCAGAATTCAGAACAAGTCACTGATAAAAAGCCTAGAGTATAATAGTACTAATTAAGCATTAAGTTAATTACGGTAGCTACAGGTCGTTACTCCTACTTCCTACTCCCTCTATTTTTCCTCACAAGAGAGAATAAACTCAGTAAACTGCTGCACTAGTTTAGGATTGCGCCAACCAGAATCAGCTTCTTTTAGCATGATTGAAAGTGCTTGTTCTCTGGTCATAGCCTCTTTGTAAGGTCTTTCGCTGGTTAGGGCATCGTAAATATCAATTAACTGAAATACTTGTGCCAAATATGGGATATCATCCCCTTTGAGTTGATCGGGATAGCCTGACCCATCCCACCGTTCGTGGTGATGGCGAATAATAGGAATTACACCCCGCATACTGCGTAGTGGCTGGCAGATTTTTTCTCCGATTAAAACATGTTGCTTCATAATCTGCCAATCTTCGGGGGTGAGTTGGCCTTTTTTCAGCAGTACTGCGTCGGGAATACCCACCTTGCCGATATCGTGAAGATAGCCCCCCCACATCAAATCCCGAATTTGATAGCGTGAAAGATTGAGGTATTCACCAAAAGCTTGTCCCAGTTTTACCAGTCGTTCACAATGGCCGCCTGTGTTGGGATCGCGGCTTTCAATAGACATGGCAATGGAAAACAGTACTTGTTCGGCATGATCTAAGTCTTCGTTGAGACGCTTTTGCCGTACCAAGGACTTGACACGCGCTGCCAATTCCACACGGTCAAAAGGTTTGGTGAGAAAATCATCTCCGCCAACTTCAATGCCTCGAATGCGCGATCGCCTGTCGTTTAATGCTGTAATAAAAATTACTGGTATTAGTCTGGTTTGTTCATCCTGTTTCAGTAATTGACAGACTTCAAATCCATCCATTCCTGGCATCATCACATCCAGCAATATCAAATCTGGTTGCTTTTGCGTTACCAATCCTACAACAATAGAACCACTGTCAGCCTCAATGACTTCGTATCCTTCCATCCCCAAGAGGGCAACAGCAGTCATCCGACTGGCCGCATGGTCATCAACCACTAAAACCTTTGGTGGATCTAAATCAAACCCATTCACTTTGGAACCTTTGGCTTGTAGTGTTTTAGAGACCAATGAATCTCGATCAAAATTAACATCATTTTTCATCCAAGAAGACATTGCTTGGCCATTTTCAAGCATCAAATCTTCTTGAGATAAGTCTAAAGAATAACCCTCTATATTTTGCGATCCTACGGCATGATTTGAACCGATACTTTTCACTTTGCTTAGGGGGTTTGACCCATTAACAATTTCTTCTCTAAAGCCTCTATGGTTGGATTCCCATTTAATCACAAAGGCACTCCAATTATTTTCGCAAGTTAACAGTGTCAGATTTTAAAAAGAAATTTAATATTTGACTGTATTTGAGTTATGGTTTCCATAGAGGTTATGTGTGATGTGGATCTGCCGATCTGGGTTTTTCACTGTATGTGTTTTTTATGTTACGAATAAAGAGGATCTTGTGCTCAAATTTTTTGCTTATAATTCCAGTATCATAAATTAGTACAAATGTTAAATCAGGCTTTTTACGGAGATTTTTTTACCTCCCAGCATCAAAAAAGCTTGTGATTTGCCGCTTGCGAGCGAAATCTCCAGTTGGTAGTTGGTAGTGCTCATGGTGATCATTAAGTATACACATTTTTACTTACTCAGTTATAGCAATAGTTAAATACTATTAACAAAAATGTAATATTAGCTACTTATTACAGTTTAAGTTATTTGGTTCGGAAAAACTCGTTGGTTGGGTATTAAAAAACAAAACCAGAATTTTTGGGGCAAATATCTTAAATGTTTTGGAATCAACTACTGAGGGCAATAGCTCTAGTTGCGTGGGCTTAGCCGATTGTAGACATCGCTAGCCAACTACAAACTAGTTCCGATAAAATCCCTGCCTTGCGTTGCCCAGAGCCACCTTTTGCGCCAATGGGAGGTAGGTTCCAGGGAAGAGGCTTGTTGCTCTTGTTGTCGCCGCTTGAGTATAACTTCACTAGAATCGCTCAATTGGGGATCGCGGTAGGGAATGGCAGCACGAGTTAGTAAATGTTCCTTCTCAGGTTGTGAGAGAGGGGAACAAGAGGGGCATAGGGGAAATTTCTCTCCCTTGCTCTCCTGTTCTCCTGTTTTCCATCCTCTGATGTGTGCTGCTAAAGTACCAGGCGATCGCCTACCTATCGGTGGTGTAGAACCGATAGCCAAGCCAGCAGACAAAAACGCTGTGCGTACAGCAGCAGCACAAGAATAGGTGGCTAATAAACCATCTTCGTGTAGGCAAAATGACAGTTGTTTAATAAATTCAACAGTCCATAATTGGGGGCACTGTGGAGGTGAAAATGGATCGAGGAAAATTGCATCTGCCAAGAAATTTGACTCCCGTACTATTGCGATCGCCTTTCTTGCATCGCCAATGAGTAATTTTGCTTTCAGACAAGCCGTTTGTACTTTATGCTTAAAAGCTAGTTGCGACAAAATTTCAATGTAGTTGCAGTTCCAGTTCTCAAACAAATTATGAGCGATCGCAGCTTGTGGTACTGCTGGATTCAGTTCTAAACCAATTACTTCAACATTACAATTAGGATTCACTGCCCAAATTGTTTGTAAAGCAGCAGCAGTGTTGTATCCCAAACCATAACAAACATCTAACAGCCGCAAAACTGGTTTTTGTGCTGCCTTAGCCAGTTGAGTTGGTTCTACAAACTTGAAAAAACTCTCCTGCTTAGCACCATAATGGCTGTGAAACGATTCACCAAACTCTTGAGAAACAAAAGTGAACGAACCATCTGCCGTGAGCTTAGGTGTAAAATTTTCTAAGTTAGTCATTAGTCATTAGTTATTAGTCATTAGTCATTAGTCATTAGTTATTTCTCCTCATCTCCCTCATCTTCCCCATCTCCCCATCTCCCCACACCTCATGCCCAATTCCCAATTTGTTGTTTCCCCAACTTGGTTGTTTGAACATCTAGAAGATCCGCAAGTAATCATTGTGGATTGTCGCTTTTCTCTAGCCGATCCACAACTAGGAAGACAGCAGTATCAAAACAATCATATCTATGGTTCATATTACTTAGATTTGAATCAGGATCTTTCCAGTCCAGTGGGTAAGCATGGTGGGAGACATCCTTTACCTAACACTAATGATATCGCTAACAAATTTGCAGCAATTGGGATAAATTACCAACAAACCTTGGTTGTAGCTTATGATGACTCACGCTTTGCCTTTGCAGCTCGTTTGTGGTGGCTGTTGCGCTATTTAGGACACGAACAAGTAGCAGTACTCGATGGAGGCTTTAGCGGATGGCAAAAAGCTGGCTATCCTGTTACAGATGTTACTCCTGGACTGCAAATGGCGAAATTTGTACCTCAAGTACAAACAGAAAAAGTTGTAGATATTACAACAGTGAAAAGCCGCAAAGATAGACCAGATGTGGTGTTGGTAGATTCGAGAGAAAGCGATCGCTACCGAGGTGAACGAGAACCAATTGATAAAATTGCCGGACATATTCCTGGTGCGGTTAACTATCCTTGGCAAGAAGTTACAGATTCTTCAGGTTACGTACTCCCCCAAACAGAACAACGTCGTCGCTGGGAGAATATAGAAACAGCCGAAGAAATCTTAGTTTATTGCGGTTCTGGCGTTACCGCTTGTGTGAATTTACTTTCTCTAGAATTAGCTGGGATCAACAAAGGTAAACTTTATGCTGGTAGCTGGAGTGATTGGATTTCTTATTTATAGTTAGGAGTGAGGAGTTATAAGCTAATAGTTAGGAGTGAGGAGTTATAAGTTAAGAATTAAAACTCCTAACTCTCAACTCCTAACTCCTAACTCCCAATTCCCAACTCCTAACTCTCAACTCCTAACTCCCAACTCCCAACTCCCAACTCTCCTCACTTTTTTCAAAGCCGACCTAGTTGCAAATTGTAATTAATACTGAAGAACCAGCCATCAAAATCAATGTTTTGGGCGGTTGAACTACCCAAAGTGACTCCAGTTTGGACATTCACGCTGCTAATATCAGATATTCGGTAATTCAAGTGTGCGAATAGTCGATGAAATTGGTCTTCTCGATCGCGCTGTGTAAAGTTAGAAAAATTGACTTGGTAGTCGATACCAACTTGGAGAGGCTTTTGCAAGTAATAGTTTAGAGAAAACCAAAAAGAATTGATGATGCGACTGCGACTTTGAGGATCAGCAAAATTTACGCTCAATTCGTAGAAGCTATCTAGCATTAATTTTGAGCTTAAGGGATCTCGCCGTCCGAAAGAGAGTTGCACGGAATTTTCGTTTAAAAAGCGATCGCCTGCTTTGAAGCTATTGGGGCGATCGCTGTTGTTGCCATAAAATAACTGCTGATTGCTGAAACTGATTTCTCCATACATTCGCCGCGATAGCTGCTGGTAAAGACTGAGATTAAATCTGAGCTGGTTGTAATGAAATTGCGATTGATCTAGATAACGAATTATATTGCCATCAATAGAGCCGTTCAAATAAGTTTTAGATCCTACAGGTAAATATGCAGAGGCTAGTGTCAGTCCAGAAATAATTAAACCATCTTCTGTTGGATCGTTTTTTGAGGAAAAAATATTAGTCGTCTGGAAGTAACCGACACGCGCCTGTAGATAGCCGATGGGTTTAAATTTAGCTACAGGTTGCGGTGGGAGTGGCTGTTGTTCTAGGGGTCGTAACCGGACTCGTAATCCCAATTCGCGATCGGTATCAGACTCAGGCGGCTGTTTTGGCTGTTGCAGCAGTTTTCTTAGCCTTTCTAGTTTTTGAGAACGATTTATCTCAGGTAGATTCAACAATTGGTCTGTTGAGTCTGGAGGAGATATAGGTAAATTACTTGGCTGAGATTCTAGCTGTGGCGGATCGTTTTGTTCTGGAGTATCCCCAGGTTCTGCGTTTGGTGGTTGTTGTGCTTGCGTAACTTCTGGTGTTACTTGTACCAAATTTAACGGGATCTGGGAACCCAAACTCTGGGGCTGACTGGAGTGCTTGCACAAAAAGTTAATTTTGTCTTGTTCTAAATCCTGACATGGCTGATAAGTTAACTGTGTACTTGCTAAAGATGCAATTTTGGAACTGGGAACTGAAGATTGGGGAGATTTAAATGAAGATTCATAGCCCAACCAAATCTTAAAAGAATTTCTTTGTTGATATCCACTACCCACTACCCAATCCTGCGGCGGCAATTTCTCCCTCAGTTGCTGTTTTGTTAGCGTAGCCTCTCGTGGAGAAGTCGAGGAAGAATAGGCACGACCCATTGATGCCAAATCATGATTTGGAGATTCTGCTGCATCTACTCTGATGCAAAACCAGCTACCTGCTGTGGAAGCTAACAAAATCCAAAAAAACAAATTTTTCCAGTTCTTGAATCGCATCTGTTAGATAGCGTTGAGCGCGTTTGGCGAATGTAGACCTAGAAGCTGTATCGTAAGTTCCTACTCAAAAATACAATTGAGTGTATGTAACTCAGCTTTTTAGGTATATACTGATATCTACCAAGTCAAATTGGCGTTTTTCGGATTTACTCCCAGATTTTTTTGCCATAATCATCTGTTCTGATACCAGTTTCCCTCAATTATTGTTTAATAACATAGACAGGAACAAACAGAACTAGATTACAAAATGTAAACATCCCTAAAACCCTTACTCATGAAAAATGACAAATTATGACTATAAAAAATTAATCTTCATTGTGGGCTAACTTACCGTTCTTCTATCACGTTGAAACTTCTAGTTTCTACAAACTACCTACTGTACCATTTACAGTAATTCTTAACAAATTTAATACTAATTATAGGCTCTCTTAGCGTCAAGAGAATCTAAGAAAGTATTTATTTATCGGAGTTTATCATAAGATTTTTATGATAGTAATAGAAGAACGCCAATGAAGTGCGGCTGGGGATTTAGCCCATAATTAGGTATCTAACAACTTATAGTTATTTGAGGTAATGAAAAATCATTATCTGTCATAAGATATCTGAAAGCTTGTTTATCTTGTATTGAAAACTTTTATCTGCCCAAAAATTCACGTTTTACAAAATTGGTTTTAGATGGTTTTTCATCTTTTTTAGTGTGCTGTGGGCTAATGTAACCAGATATTAAATAGTTTACCAAACAAGATATCCTTGAGATCATCGTTCATTTAATTGATAATGAACGCCAGCCTTTAAGCTAGCTATAGACTTTGTTCCCTAAAACGTGAGCTTTAGAATCAAAATTTAAATAAACTAAACACATACTTATTAATTGTTTATTTGATTTATTAAATGTAGACTAAATTGCAAATAAATTTACCTGAAATAACTGGTTATAAAAATTAGCTCGATGTTAAAGCATTAATGTATTTGGTATTACTTGAAGTTTAAAAGTTATCAGATTATGTTTAATAGATCGTTACCACTGTTAGTAATTGGTTTATGGGGAATTGTGATACTGCCTTTGCCAGATCGGGCAACTGCTCTAACTCCTCTCACACGAGCTGAGATTCAAAACCTCCGTAACTTGGTACAACTAATACCCAGAAACAAACTCAAGAAGCGTCCTGCACAAAAATCAGATGCAATGATTCCTGGGGATGGGTTGTCAACTGGTCGAGCTTCTTTAGCAGACTTGCGGTTTAACGACGGTTCATTGGCAAGAGTAGGGGAACAGGCTATTTTTCAATTTTTACCCAGAACTCGCAGCTTTAGACTGTCAAACGGAACCGCATTGTTGCTTATACCACCAGGAAGAGGGCAAACACGTATACAAACCCCAAGTGCAGCAGCCGCAATACGTGGTTCAGCATTATTTGTACGCTACGATCAACAAACAGATACCACGGTTGTAGGTGCTCTGACTAATAGCGGCATTGAAGTTTCTAACAAGGAAGCTTCTCAAACTCAGGTGCTGCAAGCAGGACAGCTGATGGTTATAGTTAAAGGCAAATTTCAGGGTTTATACGATTTTGACCTGAGAAATTTTTATCAAACGAGCGATTTGGTTCGAGGGCTGGATTTAAATAGGCAGAATGCTACACCTAGTGCTGACCCAGCGATCGCCAGCGTTCAAGCTGAAACTGCTGCGGCTTTACAAGCACAGTCCCCAATAACAGGTCAGGGAGTAGTTGAAAACCCATCTTTCTTAGAGTTAACTAGTAGCCCTGCTAATTCTGCAACTAACGACCTTGTTACAAATGATTCTTCAATAGATCCCATAGTAGATAACTCCTTTGAAGAAACGGGGCAAATCCTCTCAAATACTGAGCAGCGGAATACTCGCACTAACAATAACAACATAAATACCCAGACTAATAACGTTCCTGTTGATTCTAGTGGAACTGCAACCAGACCTCCAATCTCTTCACCAGCAAATCCCACAAGCCAAAACCCACAAAATAACTCAACATCAGGTCGCACAGATACACAACAGCCCGGTGGYACAGATACACAACAACCCGGTGGCACAGATACACAACAACCCGGTGGCACAGATACACAACAACCCGGTGGCACAGATACACAACAACCCGGTGGCACAGATACACAACAACCCGGTGGYACAGATACACAACAACCCGGTGGTACAGATACACAACAGCCTGGTGGTACAGATACACAACAGCCTGGTGGCACAGATACACAACAGCCTGGTGGCACAGATACACAACAGCCTGGTGGCGCAGATACACAACAACCCGGTGGTACAGATACACAACAGCCTGGTGGCACAGATACACAACAACCCGGTGGTACAGATCAGCCCGGTGGAGATGGCACAACAACCCCTTCAGATCCACCGGAAACTACATAAAGCTGTCAAGTTAATTTTTAATAAAGAACACTTCCATAGAAAATTAGTGCAACAAAAAATTCGATGGATGTGTGAAAATCACTTGGCTTTGAGACATAGAAAACAATTCGTAACTAGGCAAATAATAAAATTGTCTCTGACAGGAACGCATCTACTAACATTAGATTAAATCAAGGATAGGATTTATCCAGAGTTTACAGAATATAGTTCAATCACATTCTGTGTGTAAGTTCTCAGGAAGTCACTTGTTGCTAGAGAGATATCAAAATTTATGACTTTTGATTACAACCTGTTTGTTATTGGTGCGGGTTCTGGGGGTTTAGCGGCTTCTAAACGAGCGGCTAGCTTCGGAGCAAAAGTGGCGATCGCCGAAGATGATTTAGTTGGCGGAACTTGTGTAATTCGCGGTTGTGTTCCCAAAAAACTCATGGTGTATGGCTCTCACTTTCCGGCACTCTTCACTGATGCCGCAGGCTATGGCTGGAAAGTGGCCAATGCTGAATTGAACTGGGAACATTTTATTACATCTATAGATAAGGAAGTTCGCCGACTCTCCCAAGTACATATCAGCCTTTTAGAAAAAGCAGGCGTAGAACTAATTCCCGGTCGTGCCACATTGGTAGACCTACACACTGTAGAAGTTGATGGACGCAAAATTACAGCAGACAAAATTTTAATTGCTGTTGGTGGGCGTCCCATCAAACCTGATTTACCAGGAATGGAATTTGGTATTACTTCTAACGAAATATTTCATCTCAAAGAACAACCAAAACACATTGCCATTATTGGCGCTGGTTACATTGGCACAGAATTTGCCTGTATTATGCGCGGTTTGGGTTCTGAAGTGACGCAAATTAGCAGAGGTGAAAAGATTTTGAAAGGGTTTGATGAGGACATCCGCACAGATATTCAAGAAGGTATGAAGCAGCACGGAATTCAGCTGATTAACAATCATGTGGTAGAAAAAGTTGAACGCGTGCCAGAAGGGGTAAAACTCACTTTATCAGGGGAAGATCGAGAACCAGTAATTGCTGATGTGTTTTTAATAGCAACTGGTCGGACTCCAAATGTAGATGGACTAGGTTTAGAAAATGCTGGGGTTGATGTTGTCCCCAGTTCCATAGAAGGGCCGGGATACAGCAGCACAAATGCGATCGCAGTCAATGAATATAGTCAAACTAGTCAACCGAATATCTTTGCTGTTGGCGATGTCACCGACCGAATCAATTTAACTCCCGTAGCAATTGGTGAGGGTCGCGCCTTTGCTGAGAGCGAATTCGGGAATAGCCGCCGAGCCTTCAATCACCAAAATGTGCCTACAGCAGTATTTTCTACCCCGGAAGCCTCAACAGTAGGCTGGACAGAAGCTGAAGCTAGGGAAAAACTCGGTGAGGCTGTCAAAATTTATCGCGCTCGCTTCCGCCCTATGTATCACAGTTTGACTGGTAAGCAAGAGAAGACAATGATGAAATTAGTAATTGATAGCAACACTGATAAAGTGCTAGGCGCCCACATGGTGGGTGAAAATGCTGCTGAGATCATTCAAGGTGTGGCGATCGCTGTGAATATGGGTGCAACCAAAAAAGACTTTGACGCTACTGTTGCCATACATCCCTCAGTAGCTGAAGAATTTGTCACAATGCGGTAATAAAAGTTATGAGTTAGGAGTTGGAGTTATGAGTTATGAGTTGAATAAAGAAACTCATAAATGAAAACTTAAAATTCTCAACTTCTAACTCCTCACTCCTAACTTTTAACTCCTAACTTCTAAACTATTTACAGCTTTGCAATACATCTATCTTCACGGCTTTGCTTCAAGTCCAAAATCTGCTAAAGCGCGGTACTTTAGCGATCGCTTTACCGAAATTCAGACAGAACTGAAAATTCCTGATTTGAATGCTGGGGATTTTTCGCAGTTAACAATCACCCGTCAAATCGCTCAAGTTGCGGCAGAATTACCCAAGGATTCTACACCAGTAACGATTATTGGCTCAAGTTTGGGTGGTTTGACTGCTATCCACTTAGCACAGCAATATTTACAAATACAACGCTTAGTCTTGCTAGCACCAGCTTTTGGTTTTTTATCCCATTGGTTACCGAAATTAACAGATGAGCAAATACAGGGTTGGCAGCAAGAAAAATATCTCATGGTGTACCACTATGAGGAAGGGGGATTGCTTCCCTTAAATTACAATTTTGTGACCGATGCAGCACAATACCAAGAAGAAATTTTGCAACGTCCCATTTCCACGCTAATTTTGCATGGAAAGAACGATGAAGTCATTCCTATTGAAGCTAGTCGTGACTTTGAGCGATCGCGTCCTTGGGTGGAGTTAGTCCAACTCGACAGCGACCACGCTTTAGCTAATGTTATGGAAGAAATGTGGCAAGCAATTCGCCTGTTCTGCCAGTTACTTTGAAGTTGTAAAATATAAAACTTACACGCAAGCTAATATTTTTCAGTAAGTACTACTTAACTCGTAGATCCAAAGAGGCTATATTCACCTGCTGTCAACAACGATTAGGTGAAATTAGTCTTCTATAAACAGTATTGATTTAAAATCTAAAATCTAAAATCTAAAATCCAAAATCCAAAATCGATATGCTTCCCTTCATCCGACCAGATTTAGCACAATTTACAGCCTACAAACCCCACCCTAGCAGCGATACGGCTGGATCAGTTCCTACACAGTTCGATCGTCTTGATACAAATGAAAGTCCTTATGATTTACCGCTCCAGTTAAAAGAAAAGTTAGCCTGGACATATCAGCAAGAAATTGAAACAAATCGTTATCCTGATGGCGGACATGAGACACTTAAAAGTGCGATCGCCGAGTATGTTAATGAGTCAGCTGGCCTCTCACCGTCTTTGTTTAATGCTGCTAATATTTCTGTGGGCAATGGTTCAGATGAACTAATCCGTTCTTTATTAATCGCCACTTGTCTAGGGGGAGAAGGTTCAATTCTTGTTGCTAATCCCACTTTCTCAATGTATGGAATTTTGGCACAAACTTTGGGCATTCCTGTAGTGGCGGTGGATAGAAATGAAATCAATTTTGAAATTGACTTAAAAGCCGCCCAGTCTGCCATCGAACAAACTCAAAACCCTCCTATTCGGGTAGTTTTCGTGGTGCATCCGAATTCACCAACTGCCAACAGCTTAACTACAACAGAGTTGCTATGGTTAAAGGGTTTGCCGGAGCATATTTTGGTTGTGATTGATGAAGCCTACTTTGAATTTAGCCAAACTAGTCTAGTCGCTGAATTACTACAGCACCCTAACTGGGTGATTTTACGCACTTTTTCTAAAGCTTTTCGATTGGCATCTCTTCGCGTTGGCTATTGTGTTGCTCATCCAGAAGCGATCGCCATTTTAGAGAAAATCCGTTTACCCTACAATCTTCCCAGTTTTTCTATAGCAGCAGCATTAATCGCTTTACAAAATCGAACACTCTTGCTTGAGTCAATTGGGCAAATATTAGGTGAAAGAGCCAAACTCATCGAAGCTTTATCCCAGCAAGCAGAACTACAAATCACAACCAGTGCTGCCAACTTTATTTACGTGCGTCTCAAACCAAATAGTTCACTCTCACAAGACGCTACTTTAAAAAGTTTGCATCACAAACTTAGAACACTCGGCACACTCGTGCGACATATTAGCGGCGGATTACGAATTACTGTGGGGACGAGCGAGGAAAATGCCCGTACTATTCATCGAATGCAAGCCGCTTTAGCAAATTTGGAATCTTAACAATTCACTCAATAAATCTGCCGTCATCTTCACTGCCCAAACGGCGTACCATTCCCACCGTTTGTGGCAGCACACCTACTAAAAGAGCAAAGGCTACATCCGGAAGAAGAGACACTATTTCCGGTGGAAAGTATTGTTCAAATTGATCGAGAATTTTTTGGACTCGCTGGCCAGGCACCGGATTTTCTGTAATTTGTTTGATCAATCGAATCCATTGCCGCCTGATCAAGTAAGCTTTCTGACGTTCTTCATTAGATTCTGGAGTTAACAAAGACAGATTACCTATTGGCAGTGCCCCTTGGCAATCAAAATCGTAGTCCCCACCTACAGCAGCCCCAGGGCCGGCAAACTCTGCATGGTAACGTTTAAACAGTATTAATCCGTTTCGCCTGCGACTATTTACGATAAAAACTTGTCCACTGTGCAAACGTGTAAGGATATCCGAGCCTTGCGGTTGCTCAGTTCCATCTGGCATGACAAGATAGTCGGGGAAACTAGTTTCAGGGTAATAGGTTGATACCATAGCGGGCTGATAGCGGCGATGCTGTTCGCTATCCATGTTTTTTAAACTTTCAAAGGATTTGGTAGTAGTATGCACTTCAATAAGGAACTAGCTGTTATATCAAATGAGATTTTTCATTCTTTTATCATCAACAGTCTTGTCGTCAATTTATCTAAGATATGAATAAATAGGCATTGTTCGCTAATTGAGTGATTATATTTTATGAGATACGAGTAGATTTGTCTCCAAATTATAATAGTGTTTTTTAAAGTTTTTATAAAGATGAATATCTTAATTACAAAGTTATTATGAGGAATTGAAAGCTTTTTATGATCCGTTATACAGATATTTCCATTATAATCTATATTCTTTACAAGAAAAATTATTTAAATTTTATTAATTAAAATGAAAAATACCAAAGGTAAATTTTTATTATACAGATATACTTCTATAAAACTCGTAGTTGTATTAAAATTAATCTTTGTAATTTTGAGAAAACTTTCAATATAAACATCTTTCAAATAATTTCCAAAAGCTATATTTTAATATTAAAAACTCTGTTTGTAAATTCGTATCTTTTGATTTTATCTGGCTTTTGAGGCAAATTTCGCCTGTTTATAGAGGTTTTGCATTAATTTAATTTATATTAAATTGTTGATATTGTTAAGAGGATGTTTGAACAGTATCAATAATTTTGGTTTCAGACATAATCTCAGTTTTTTGTTGGATACTACTTACCATTGCCTGAAAGGGAAAAGCGAGTGTTCAAGACAGCTTTCCAAACAACCTCTAACAGAATTTTTTCAAAGCGATCGCAACATGAAAATTTATAGATGCTAAAAGAAAATTCAAATAATGGAGTCAGCACTTAGGTCTTTGTGCAATAACATCTGGCTCGAACGTCTAAGCAAAAATGTATTCCAATTCGATTCGACTTTATGCACCCGATATCCCAGCTTGAAATAAAGCTGCCTTGCTTGGTGGTTATTTTCTAGAACGTGGAGATATAAATCTTTAAATCCCCATTCTTGAGAGATTTTTTCACAGCGATTGAGTAACCCTGACGCCACACCATGCCTACGGTAATTTGGGTGAACGGCTAAGTTGGATAGGTAAGGAAAACCTAAGCCGACTTGACTCCACGAATCGCTGTAACGCACACCCAGTTCTACAGTACCCACTAAGTTACTAGCGGCACTAGTAGTATAATCAAGAGCAACTAAACAAACATGACGAGGTGGAGGTGATACAACGCGATGTCTTAAGTCTTCGTAAATGCCCAGACGTAACAATGGAAAAGTCCATCCCCAAATACCTTTGTGCGAATGAAAGCTTTCAGCAATAATTTCGGCAACACTAACTAAATCAGCAGGTGTAGCCATACGAATTTGGAAATGGTGGGAAGCTGGATCGATTGGCTGTTGGTGGTAAGGGTGAAAAAACCGATATTTCAAGGCTACTTTAGTATTGATTTTATTCAAAGAAAATTTCTGAAAAATTTTAAAACAGTATTTAAAGTCAATAAATACTTAAGAATTATTTGTTCAGGGGATCGAACTACCTTGAGAGTGCGAATTCATGTTTGGTTATGGATTCGACAAAGTGTAAAAGTTGGTTAAAGTTTTATAGTCTGCATTGTTGAAAGCGCCTTAAGAGTTAAAGTTTCGTAAATTTAAAATCTTACATTCAGTGGATTTACGTAAATTATCGATTTTCCAGGGAAGAGATTAGTCTGGCGATCGCAAAGCCATCTGTAAAAAGCTAGAGTTTTGTGTGAATAGACAGAAGAACAGCATAGCTTGTCTCCCAGGAGCGGCTACAAAATTTTTAATTAAATACATCATTCAAGTATGAAGAAGCGACTAGGGACTGGGGAAGATCGAAGAACAAGGGATATCCATAAGACACAAAGAAACGATCCAATAGTATCTCCGTGTATCC
This sequence comes from Nostoc sp. ATCC 43529, assembly GCA_003326205.1. GTDB lineage: Bacteria > Cyanobacteriota > Cyanobacteriia > Cyanobacteriales > Nostocaceae > Nostoc. Next base: position 77,151 of record LWTK01000047.1, on the reverse strand, counting down.
ATCCCTTTGGGAGCTTGCTACGTGCAGCATCACCATTAGGAGAAGTTCTGAATGTAAGCAAGCCTCATCTTAGGCTTCTTTTGCATGTCAGAGTGTCCCCGTGTTTTCTTTGCGCCAGCACCTGATACCCCTCTGTTTGGCGAGTAGATCCTTAATTCTCAACTTCTTAACCACCAGCACTTGTCTTAATGATAGTTCTGATTGCTAAATTGGAAGCAGGCATTTGTCTAATAGTATACTTTGGCTTTAAATCTTATTGTTTTAATATTATTGGCTCTACCATGACTACCATAAATAAAATTTACCTGCAAGTGTTAGTACAACTGCTACGCGGGGAAAACTTAATATGCAGCTTCATCTGGATTTTTCAGCTAGCTATGAGTGCTGTATGTAGTATTAGAGATTGCTCACTGGAGGTGAAAGAAAATTTGGCAAGCAAGTATAGACTCTGTAACACTAAAACAGACTATAAAATCAATTACTCTGTACTAGAGCAAACAGTAATCGATATCAGCCATTGAGATAAATCACTGTGAGTAAACGCTCCCACACTCAGCAGTCATGTAGCCAAACAGCCTTATTGGTCGAAATGCTCTGCTCTTACCTGACTCAGAAAAATCCTCACCCCATCAGATTATTCTTTATCCGACTGCCGTTGCAGCAGGAAAGCGGTGCATGAAATCCCAAGCAAACAGTAAGCCTAAAATTTTGGTTGTTGATGACGAACCAGACAACCTTGATTTGCTCTACCGCACTTTCTATCGTGACTACAAGGTGCTAAGAGCAACCTCTGGCCCTGCGGCACTCGATTTGCTGGCTCAAGAGGGAGAGGTCGCGGTGATCATCTCCGACCAGCGGATGCCGATGATGAGCGGTACAGAATTTTTGAGCCTAACAGCAACTCAATATCCAGATATTATCCGGATTATTTTAACTGGCTACACCGATGTCGAAGACCTGGTGGAAGCAATCAACGCTGGTAAGGTTTTTAAATATGTCACTAAACCGTGGGAAGCAGAGGAACTTAAAGGAGTTGTACGCCAAGCTTTAGATACCCACAATGTCCTCAAAGCCCGTACCCGCGAACTTACCCGCACACTCAGGCGAGAATCACTACTGAATACGGTTACAAATACAATTCGCAGTGCATTAGACTATCGGCAAATTTTGCAGGCAATTGTTGATTCAGTGGGTCAGATGTTGGAGGTGGATGTCTGTCTGTTGCGTCCCTTCCAAGATGAACAGTTGGCAGATAAAGGATTTATTTATCAAAAGCCTCTGGAAGACAAAGGAGATGAGGACACGGGGACGCGGGGACACGGGGACACGGAGATCAATTTTGTTATTGCTCCTCCATCTGCCCCTCTGGCCATCTCCCCCTCCTCGTTGCTGGCTCACACGGTTTGGGAAACTCGTGAAGTTCAAGTAATTCATGATGTGATAGATGATGAGCGGATTCAGGGTGATACCCCAGAACTGCGCCAACGTGGAGAAGCTTTTGCTGCCGCTGACATTTGTTCTAGTTTAGTTGTCCCACTAATCTGTCAACAGGAACTGATGGCAGTCCTAGCACTGCACCAGTGTTCTCTGCCCCGCTCCTGGGGGGACGATGAAGTGCAGCTAGTATTGATGGTGGCGGATCAAGCAGCCTTAGCTTTGTCTCAAGCTTATGTCTACGAGCAAGTACGTGCCCTAGCTAAGCGAGAGAGTTTGATTAATACCATTACTAGCGCGATTCGCTCTAGCTTAGACCCTGAAGATATTTTTGCAGCTATTACTCAGCAACTGGGACAAGCCTTACAAGTTGATGGCTGTGTTCTATCTTTGTGGACGGAGGAAGATGAGTTTGTCCAGTCTGTGGGCTTGTATGACAGTTTTCAACATCGGGAAAATTTCAGTAGCCATAACCCAACCCAGGCATCGCTAGCTCCAGACCACAATATAAGTAATAATAATCACATATTAACTGAATTACCTAATTCTCAAACGTCTATAAAAGAGAATCCAATTTTACAAGAGATTTTACAGACACACGAACCAGTAGTAATTGCTGATGTAAACCATTCTCCCAAAGGAATGCAGGGTTTTGATTTGTCTTTGAAAATGCCTGCGCGATCGCTAATAGTCGTACCATTATTAGCTGATGGCAAATGCATCGGTAGTATTACTTTGTGTCAAAGTAATAAAATACGTAAGTGGTTAGCATCTGATATCGACCTAGCTAAAGCAGTAGCAGCTCAAGCCGCGATCGCCGTGCAGCAATCACGTCTATATGAAAAAACTCGCCAACAAGCCGAACGGTTACTGGAATTAGACAAACAAAAAACAGAATTTTTTCAAAATATCTCCCATGAATTTCGCACTCCCATCACCTTGATTCAAGGGCCTTTAGAGTCAGCGGTGGGGGCTGGTGAGGGGTTATCTTATTCCCAAAGTGCGATCGCCCTACGTAACTCCCGGCGTTTGCTGCGGCTGGTAAATCAACTGCTGGATTTACAACGCCTGGATGCAGGAAGAATGCAGCCTAGTTTCCGTCCATGCGATTTAGTAGAATTTGTCAGCCAAATTGTTGAGTCTTTTCGCCCATACTGCGAGAAAAAGGGACTGCAACTTACTACACAGTTGGATGAATGTCCTACGGTGTACTTGGATATGGAAAAATTTGATAAGGTGGTTTACAACCTGCTATCAAACGCCATGAAGTTTACTCCCGAAGGTGGGACAATCAACGTCAGGCTAAAACCTGAAGGCGATCGTTGTATCTTGGAAGTACAAGACACTGGAATTGGCATTGTTAAAGAACAAATTCCCCATTTATTTGAGCGCTTCCGCCAAGCTGAAGGTTCAGCAAACCGTTCCTATGAAGGCAGTGGTTTGGGTTTAGCTTTAGTTAAAGAATTAGTAGAATTACATAGCGGTCAAGTCAGTGTGGATTCAGTGTATGGTGAAGGTACTACCTTTAAATTATCGCTAGTTACTGGTACTGCTCACTTACCCACACAGCAAGTGCTGGAAACCCCTGTTGAACTAAACACAAGCCGCGCTAGTGTAGAATTGGCTGATTTAGAACTGCTAGATCAAACAGCAGATAATATTGAAAATATTACAAAAAACTTATCACCCACTTCTGATACTCAAGAATCACTACTGAGCAATGGGCACTGTATTTTAGTTGTAGACGACAACCCCGATTTGCGAAGTTATGTATCGGATATACTACGTCGCAATGGCTATCAAGTACAGACATCTCGTAACGGTTATGAAGGATATCGCCTAGCTAAAGAAATTATACCCAGCTTGGTTCTTACTGACTTAATGATGCCCTTGGTGAGCGGACTTGAAATGATTCAGATGATCCGCAGCGAGGAGAAACTTAAAGGAATACCAATAATTTTGCTCACAGCCAAAGTTGACGAAGAAACTCGCATTGAAGGTACAGAACATGGTGCTGATGCTTATTTAGCAAAACCATTCAATGACAGGGAACTTTTGGCGGAAGTTCGCAATCTTTTAGCGTTGAAAGAAAACGAAAGGCGAATCTCGGAGTTAAATACATATCTCACAGAATCGGTACTAAAGCGATTTTTGCCGGCTGTGTTAGTACAAAAAGCTGCCGCCGGAGATTTGGCTTTAGATTTGCGCCCAGAACCACGCCTCATTACAGTTTTGTTTAGTGATATTGTGGGTTTCACCCAGCTAGCAAACACCCTTAGATCGCGCCGAGTAGCAGAGTTACTCAATGAATATTTAGAAGCTATGACCAAGGTTGTATTTGCTAATGGCGGTACTGTAGATAAATTTATGGGAGACGCCATCTTAGCTTTATATGGAGCGCCGGAAGAACTGACTCCCAACGAACAGGTACGTCGTGCCATCAACACAGCAAGAGGAATGCACCGTTCTCTAGATCAATTAAACCAGCGTTGGCGAGAGCAAGGTGTATTTGATGGTGACAGACAAACTGGTGTCCAGTTTCGCTGTGGTATTCACCAAGGTACAGCAGTTGTGGGAATGTTTGGCAGTGCTGAACGTGCTGATTATACTGCTATTGGCCCAAGCGTAAATATTGCTGCTAGGTTACAATCTGCTGCTGTTCCCGGTACTATCTTGGTTTCTGCTGCCGTGGCAGATTATTTGCAAGAAGAAGAAATTACTAAAGGTAGTCCCCTAGAACTTAAAGGAGTAGATGAAACAGTTCTGACCTTCGCCGTTACATCAGAGGTAATGATTAATCGTTAAAATTTAGACTGGATTCTAAATTAGGGAGTGAAAACTGATGACTGGTTAAAGCATACAAATTAGTAAAAGTGCTTAATCAGAACCAGTTTCAAAGATAATATGGAACCATCGGTTGCAGATAAAACTCCAATTCCAGCCAAAGTCTGGAGGCGACACACCGATCCACCTCTTTTGTGGGTTTCTGTTGCTGCCGGCTCAGTCTTTCTCCACTTGTTAGTGTTCTGGTTGTTGATGCGCTCATCAAATACTTTTATTTTGTGGTTTCCTCAAGAAAGTCAATCGGCTACACCCATTGAATTCATAGACATTGCTCCTGCAACAAAGTCAACAAGCAAATCACAATCAACAGTTAAGACAGTTTCACCAAAGCGATTCTCTTCAACCCAAAAGTCTGTAGCGGCAAGAACTACGCCAAAAAATCAAGATTCCGCTGCCATAAATTCCACTGATAAGCTTCAGCCCAAGATTAAAACTGACACCTCTCAAAATAATAGTCAACCTTCTGGGCAACAAAAAGTTGCTAAGCCAATATCTACACCTACGGCGACACCTACACCTAAAGTTCCAGTGGGTAATCTTCCTTGGAACCGCCGTCAAGATTTACAACTCGGAAAGGGAACACCGCTACCATCAGGCCTTCCATCAACTCCACCGAGAGAAACCCCAACAACTCCACCAAGGGAAACTCCGCCAAGTCCTACTCCACAAACTCCAGCAACTCCCGCAGGGCAAATTCCGCCAACTCCTACTCCACAAACTCCAGCAACTCCTGCAGGGCAAATTCCGCCAACTCCTACTCCACAAACCCCAATAACTCCTGCAGGGCAAATTCCGCCAACTCCTACTCCGGAAACTTCACCGACTTCTACTCAGGGGGTATCTGTAGCGATAGTAGCTCCTTTACTTAGAGATGAAGTGAGTAATTTGATAAAATCAGGAAAATTTATACAGGATGGTTTGCCAGATGCGATCGCTGTATATCAAGGTAGCAATACAAAACAATTCGATCCCAGTTTTCTCTCGCAAAATTCTGGACTTCAGCCAGCACAACTGTTAGCTAGCCTAGTAATCGATCGCAATGGCAACTTTCAACAAGCCGTAGTGCTAGAAATACAACCAGCTACGCTGGGAAGCGAAAAAAGCACATACGAGCAAATCTTGAACCAAATTTTTAAAACAGAGAACTTTCTTCCGGCTCAGAATAACGATGGTACAAAACCAGATTTGAGCAATCTGTATGTCCGGATCGAGATTCAGTCTGCCAATTCCAACTAAATGTTTGAATTTTCTTTATAACTGTGTTATAATTAAAAAGTTGGAAATTTGCGGGCGTAGTTTAGTGGTAAAACTATAGCCTTCCAAGCTATTAATGCGGGTTCGATTCCCGCCGCCCGCTTAAACGATACACAAAGGCTTTTGGTTAAATAGGATTAGCTCCTATTTAGATCTTCATTTGCTTGGATGCAAAGTATGAAAATGAACCAATAAGTCAAGCTGGTGTTAGGTTAGGAGTGTTAATTGTTCTGAGAAATGAAATCAGTAGATTTACACTCAGCACAGCGCACTTTACAATACATCTTTTTTAACAATCTCGAAATCGAGTTTTATAATCATCTTGGTGACTGAAGTTTTAGGCATACTTGAGAAGTTCGTGCTTAATCTTCGTTTTTATTGAGCTATTTCCCCAGCAGCCCCAGGAATAGAAGTCAAAATTTAAAAACAAATTTGTCATTATTGAGACAAATCTAAGAATCTCATTAATATTAACTCAGCACACAAGATGACTGAAGCAACTGCATCTCGACCCAATACCCACGTCCAGGAAATTGCGCCAACGATTCATTACTTGGTGGCAATGCCCCAACCAGAAACTCATCTGTTTGAGGTAACTTTACGCCTTGTGAATTACCCCTGGCCGATTCTTGATTTAAAACTGCCAGTATGGACGCCAGGTTCATACTTAGTTCGGGAATACGCCAAAAACCTACAGGATTTTGTGGCTTTTGCAGAGGATAAGCCTTTGCCTTGGCGGAAAATTAGTAAAAACCACTGGCAGATAGATAAAGTAGATGTTTCGGAATTAACTATACGTTACCGCATTTTTGCCAATGAGCTATCGGTACGGACAAATCACTTGGATGCTACCCACGGTTATTTCAACGGTGCAGCAATATTTTTTAGAATACCTGGCTCGGAAAAACAACCGATTCGTGTCACCATCGTACCGCCACACCCAGAATGGCAGGTAACTACTGCTTTACCTAGCATTGACGAGGAAAAGAATACTTTTTTGGCTAGCGATTTTGATACTCTTGTCGATAGCCCATTTGAAATCGGTCGCCACGAATTGTATCAATTTGAGGTTTTGGGAAAACCCCATGAATTGGCAATTTGGGGAGAAGGTAATTATCAAGTGCAGCAGATGATTGCTGATATCCAAAAAATTATTCAGGTAGAAGCACAGATGTTCGGCGGTTTGCCCTACGAACGATATGTGTTTTTGTTACATTTATTTAGCCAAGCTTTTGGGGGTTTAGAGCATAAAAACTCTTGCTCTTTAATTTATCAGCGTTTTGGGTTTCGCGTTCCAGAAAAGTACGATCGCTTTCTGCAATTAGTAGCACACGAATTCTTTCACTTGTGGAATGTCAAGCGAATTCGCCCAAAAGCATTAGAAGTTTTTGACTATGACCAGGAAAATTACACTCCATGCTTGTGGTTTTGTGAAGGGACTACTAGTTACTACGATTTGTTAATTCCTTTGCGGGCAGGAATTTATGATGCTAAGTCCTATCTGAATCATTTGAGTAAGGAAATTACCAGATATCAAACCACGCCAGGACGGAAAGTACAGCCTCTTTCCGAGTCGAGTTTTGATGCTTGGATTAAGCTCTATCGTCCAGATGCCAATAGCGGTAATTCGCAAATTTCCTATTATTTAAAAGGAGAAATGGTATCGTTATTGCTGGATTTACTGATTCGCTCAACTCACAGCAATCAGCGTTCCCTCGATGACGTAATGCTGAAAATGTGGCAGCAATTTGGAGAAGCTGAAATTGGCTATACCCAAGAACAGTTGCAAGAAGTTATAGAATCTGTGGCAGGAATTGATTTAGCTGATTTCTTTAAGCGCTACATTCATACCACTGAAGATTTGCCATTTAATCAGTATTTAGAACCCTTTGGTTTACAGCTAGTAGCAGAACAGCAGGAAGAACCTTACTTGGGTGTGAGAATAAATACTGAAAATGGGCGGGAGATTATTAAGTTTGTTGAAGCAGGTTCACCTGCACAAGCAGGGGGAATTGATGCAGGTGATGAGTTATTGGCAATTGATGGAATTAAGGTAACGGCAAATAGTTTAAGCGATCGCCTCAAAGATTACCAACCAAACGATAAGATTGAGGTCGCACTTTTCCACCAAGACGAACTCCGTACTTATTCAATTACGCTAGGATCGCCAAATCCTACTAAGTATCAAGTAAAACCTGTTGATTCTCCCGATTCTAGACAGCAGCAAAACTTTGCTGCATGGCTTGGGGTAGCGATCGCAAGTGTTTAGGGCATTGGGCATTGGGCATGGGGTATTGAGTATGGGGAAAGGGAAAGGTTGAATTTATCCCTTTACCCTTTACCCTTTACCCCTACCTCCCTATCTTCCCGATTCCCTACTACTAAGACGTTTTCACCGCTCCAGAGTAGATCAAACCCCGTTGTAAATCCAGCGTTATAATTGCACCGTCTCGAATTGCTTGCGTCGCTTGCTTCACGCCAACAATCACTGGCACACCAAGACGTAAGCCGATTACTGCTGCGTGACTTGTAAGACTTTCGTCTTCCGTAATAATCCCAGCAGCTTTGCGAATTGCTTCCACAAAATCAGCATTGGTGCGGGAAGCAACCAAAATATCTCCGGGATTAAAGTTACTAACATCCATGCTAGTATTTGCCACCCGTGCCCGACCGCTGACCGAACCTTGGCCTAGTCCAATTCCATGACCTAGTATTGCCGTTACCACCTCAACTTTAATCAAATCTGTGGAACCAGAAACTCCCTGGAGTGTCCCAGCAGTCATCACTACTAAATCTCCCTCAGACAGTAACTTTAGTTCCTGAGCCACGTTGATTGCAGCTTGGAATGTTTGGCCTGTGGAAGGCAATCCTAATACTAGTAGCGGTTTTACTCCCCATACCATCTGTAATTGTCGCGCCACGTTCACATGGGGTGTTACTGCTAAAACCGGTGTATGGGGACGAAATTTCGAGACATTGCGAGCTGTTGCCCCAGTCTGGGTTAGAGTCATAATTGCTGCTGCTCCCAGTTGTTCTGCAATTTGACTCACAGCTTGGCTGATAGCATTGGGAATAGAGCGTCTGGTATCTCTTAGCTGACGTACTACTGACTGCGCCTCCTCTTGCTCGATGCGCTCGGCGATGCGTGCCATTGTAGCCACGGCTTCTACTGGGTAATTACCTACGGCAGTTTCATTAGAAAGCATCACCGCGTCCGTGCCATCTAAAATCGCATTTGCCACATCTGACACTTCGGCACGAGTGGGACGGGGATTGCTTACCATGCTATCTAACATCTGAGTGGCAGTGATGATGGGAATCCCTAAGCGGTTTGCTGTCGCAATCAGCCGCTTTTGCAGTACGGGGACATCTTCTGCTGGTAGTTCCACGCCCAAATCGCCTCTGGCGACCATCACACCATCACACAAAGCCAAAACCGCTTCCATTTGTTCAATGGCCTCGTGTTTTTCAATTTTGGCAATCACTGGCACTTGCTTGCCTGTACTGGAAATTAGCTCTTTAATTTCCATCAAATCCTGGGGATTGCGGACAAAGGAAAGTGCTACCCAGTCTACACCCTGATCTAGACCAAACATCAGATCCTCTCGGTCTTTGTCGGTCATTGCCTTAATTGATAAGTAAACTCCAGGAAAGTTTACGCCTTTGTTGTTAGAAAGTTTACCAGCGACGGTAACGCGACAGTGCAAATCACCTTTGTCGCGGTTAATTTCCTCCACCACCATTTCTACTCGTCCATCATCGAGGAGGATTTTTGCACCAACGGGGACTTCTTGAGCTAAATAATCATAGGTGACGCAGCTAATTTCCTGGGTACCTATAACCGGACGATTTGTTAAGGTGAAGCGATCGCCTTTTGCTACAACTATAGCTCCATTGTCAAACTTCCCCAAGCGAATTTTTGGGCCCTGCAAGTCTTGGAGAATAGCCACTGGTTGATTAAGTTCAAAAGCAGTTTGTCTAATTAAGCGAATATTACGCTGATGATCTGCATGAGTCCCGTGGGAGAAGTTTAGCCGCAGTGTCGTTGCTCCCGCTTCAATAATCGCCTTGAGCATTTCAGGACTGCTTGTGGCGGGACCAATAGTAGCGACAATTTTTGTCCGGCGTAGAGAATCTCTTAATTGCATAGGGGCTGAATTTAGGGAGCTATCTGGGAAGTCATCGTAACTTTAAATGGCATCTCCTTTCTGGTCACTGCTATAAGATTTCAGCAGTTAGAGTAGGGTTATAGGAGAAATGGGCATTGGGCATGGGGCATGGGGCAAGGGAGACAAGGGAAGGGGGACAAGGGAACAATTTTTCTCCCTTGTCTCCCCCCTCTCCCTTGTCTCCGTCATTTCCCGATCTCCCTTCATCCCCCTCATCTTCTTTCACACCCCACTCATGAGCAAAGACTAAGCCTCGTCTGGAATCATAGCGTTATTCATCTGCCGATAGGCTAAGCTCTGGATAAATCTTGGTATATAAAAATTTATAAATCTTTACTATTTCCTAATCTTCATCGTATATTCGTAATGTTTGATAAAGAAACAAGGAGTCAATGTTAATAATGATCGCGTCGGAGGCACAAAAGCCATTAACAATACCACCCAAGGAATTTTTAGCGCCTCCTGGTGATTTCAATCCCACACAACTGCTGTTTTCAGCTGCTGTGGGAATGTTAATTTTATCTAACTTTGGTTACTGGCTTTGGGAATGGCCGCACTGGCTGTGTTTTGGTGTTAATACTATTGCCTTGCATTGTGCAGGGACAGTAATTCACGATGCCTGTCATCAATCTGCCCATCGCAATCGAATAATTAATGCAATTTTAGGACATGGCAGTGCATTGATGTTAGCTTTTGCTTTTCCAGTGTTTACGCGGGTACATTTGCAACATCATGGCCATGTGAACCACCCCAAAGATGACCCAGATCATTATGTCTCTACAGGCGGGCCTTTGTGGTTAATTGCATTTCGATTTTTATATCATGAAGTATTTTTCTTTCAACGCCGACTGTGGCGTAAATATGAGCTATTAGAATGGTTTATTAGCCGTTTAATTATCGCTTCAATTGTATATATTTCAGTTCAATACAATTTTTTAGGTTACATTCTGAATTTTTGGTTTGTCCCTGCTTTTGTTGTGGGGATAACGCTAGGGTTATTTTTTGACTATTTGCCGCATCGTCCTTTTTTAGAGCGCGATCGCTGGAAAAATGCCCGCGTTTATCCTAACTCTATTCTTAATATATTGATATTAGGCCAAAACTACCATTTAATTCACCATTTGTGGCCTTCTATTCCTTGGTACAATTATCAGCCTACTTATTACCTAATGAAGCCTCTTTTAGATGAAAAGGGTTGTTATCAAACTTCTGGCTTGTTACAGAAAAAAGACTTTTTTGAATTTCTTTATGACATTTTTTTGGGAATTAGATTTCATCATCATAAAGAATAGATTTTTCTGAGCGAGCGAAGGTTGGGTAACAATACTACATCATGGCAAACGCTAATCTTCAAAATCAACTGAGCGCGATCGCTGCACAATTCCATATTTTTGAATGTGTTCCTTGCACCATTGCCTTGCGTCAGTTTTTAATGGCTCAAAACATTTCTGGTAAACAGATTAGCCTGTTCACAGGTAGTACATATTGACTGCAATTGTCCAATAATGAAATGTTTTAGAACCAATCTGATTGCTATCTTCTTGGTAAATTTGCTGCAAGCACTCATAAAACCCTTGGGCTTCATTCTCTAATCCCAAAGTCATCAAGCATTTTAAAATCCGGGTGATGCGAAGATAATTGTGGTTAAACATACAAATCCATTCGCCTTTGCGGTTCCCATAGTCTTCTGACTTGCTGATAATTATTTTTCCGCCCTCACTTTCTTGGCGTTGCAAACCATAAAACTGAAGCATAACTGTAAAGGAATGCAGCAAATTTTGACGTAGGCGTGGGTTGCTATGAAATGATTGAATTACTTGCTCATCAACAATGGGAGCATGAGAATTAAATGCGCTTGGCTCAGGTAAAGGAAACAACCACTGAATATAATTGTGGACGTACTCCAATTCTTCAAAATTCCAAGCCCATATTTCGGTAATCGCCCGACCTTCTGAATCTGGTTGTTCCCCTAAATAGAATGGGACAATCATTACCAACTACCTCGATAACTCAATATCTCAATTTTGAGTGCGATCGCTTTTTACCAACACTGGCAAATCACAACAAAAAGTTAGTAATATTTTCCCATCAATAACACCACGTTAAGCAGCCCAATTACCAATGTAATAGTTTATTCAATTTTATTTTTTAGATAAAATTTGTCTAAAAAATTTACACTTTTGACTTAACTGCTTGCTGTGACGTTTGTAAGGGCTGTGGCAAACTCCAGTCGGGACGCAAGCTAGCGGCATTGCGTAAATAAATATGATGAATTGAGGCGGAAGCTGGCAGGTTGGCGTGGATTAAGAAGCGGATACAGCGCTGTAAACTGCCTTCAACATGCATTTGTTGGACATCTAACATTGCCACATTATCCCAGCCGGGACGCGATCTGGCGATCGCAGCCGGAAAAATAGCATCTAAATCCCGTGTCACTGAAAAAGTGACACTAATAATGTCACTCGGCTGGAATTGATTTCGGTTTTCTAGTTCATCCAGTAATTCTGTAACCACTTCTCGCATTGCTTCAACAGTATTTTCGGCAACTGTTGTTGCCCCGCGAATAGCCCGCATTTGCCACTCCACGCCAAAATCCTCCTTAATTAGTCATTAGTCATTAGTCATTGGTCATTGGTCATTGGTCATTGGTTAGTGGTCAGTGGTCATTAGTCATTGGTCATTGGTTATTTCCAAAGGACAAAGGACAAAAGACAACTGACAAACAACAAAGGACAAATGACTAATGACAAACAACCACATTATGGTCGATACAACCACAAGGGTAAACCACTAGTAGACATTTCAAATTCCAGCCAATCAATTCCAGATCGAATTCCAGATGAAACCTGGCGACTCCCTGGTAGAACGCGACTCAATAAGGGTTTACGTTCTTCTAGGGTATAGCAGAGAGTTTTTTCTGGATCGAGGCCGACTAGTTCTGCTGTCCAACGACGGGCATCTTCTTCTGTACCCAGGCGGTCTACAATACCTAATTCTAGGGCTTGCTGTCCAGTAAAAATCCGTCCATCGGCGAAACTTCTGACCGTTTCTACTGGCAAAGAACGGGCATCAGCTACTGTTTGGACAAACTGCTGATAACTCGTGTCAATCAATTCTTGGAGAATGTGTGCTTCTGGTTGAGTCAGTTCTCGGTCAAAAGCCAAAATATCTTTGTAAGGGCCGGACTTAATTACCTTGAAAGAAACGCCAATTTTTTCTAATAGGCGTTCCAAGTTATTCCCACGGAGAATCACACCAATACTACCTGTAATCGTACCTGGGTTAGCCATGATGTGTTCGGCTCCCATACCGATGTAGACACCTCCAGAAGCCGAAATATTGCCAAAGCTGGCAACGATTTTAATTTTTTCGCGCAAACGCTTGAGGGCACTGTAGATTTCTTGAGAATCTCCGACTGTACCGCCAGGGCTATCGATACGCAGTAATAAAGCCGGAAACTTTTTTTCTTCTACAGTTTTCAGGGCTTCTAAGACGCGTTTGCGAGTAGCACCGGCGATCGCACCAGTAATTTCAATCCGCGCAATTTGTTTCTTAAACTTGGGCTTAAACGGCCAAACCATGAGTTGTCAACATACCTCGTAATAAACTTAATATAAGATGCCCAGCACCTAAACGACCTCCTTTGTTCTGTTAAGAAACATAAGCAGGCATGATTTTCTTGATAATTTTAAGAAATTTTTTATATTTTGCAGAGACTTTTATGTGGCATTTTCGCTCGATGCTGATGGAGTTGTTGTAGATTATGGCTAATATCAAATACCAAACTCTAGTTTAGCGTCCAGTGCGAGCCTTGATAAATACTATGTTAGCTATTTTCCCGGTTTGAAAATTCTGAAATATTTGGTGTTATGTCTTTTTAGCCCTGAAGAATCCCTTTGTTATGGCCGCACATATGCACTAGTTATTAGTAATCAATAACTAATAACTGAGAAGTATTTAATCAATAACTTTGGCAGTAATTGTAACTAATAAAAAATTTGTTGAGCAAAATTAATCGCTATCGAGGATGCTCCCGTAGACATTCACTTTTGGAAACATGACTTTTTTGGTTTTGTACACCTATGAGTATCTGAATCAAACCTATTTTCACTATTTAGGAATCAATTCGTAAAATTTGATACCGATAACAAACGTAAATGTCAAACAGTATGCCGACAAAACTACAGGTCAAACTGATTACAAATAATCCGCGTAGGGGAGTACCACTGCCAAAAGTGGCGAGAAAATGGACAATGCCAGTAGCGATCGCCTCAGTTAACTCTTGTAAACCAGGGAAGCGACCGATCAGGAACAAAAACAGCAATCCTGCGCCAACGAGAAAAATAGGAGCGACAAAACTAAAAACGAGCGTTAGTACTAAGGAGCGGAGAAAGTTAGTGAAAATGGTCATTGAACGCAAACTCCGTAAGTGAAGATGACAATAGCTAGATACAGGTTTGTCATTTTCTACAATACGTGCGATCGCTTGCAAGCAGACAATCTGTCAAAAATCTTAAGTTTTAATTAAAAGAAACTGCTACTAGTTACACCACATGCTGGAGGTGTTAAAACCAACTTACATTTACAAAACACTTGTCTAGTCAAGGTTACAGCCGAAGCTAGCACCTATTCATTTCTAAACAACACGTTTAATACCAGCTTTATTTTCTGAGAACATCTTTAAAGTAAGTTAATGTTCAGGGGAGATCGGGAGATGCAGGGCAAAGGGGAGAATTCCTAACTCCTAACTCCTAACTCAACACTCACCACACCCTGTTTGCCCCATTCCCCATTTTTCATAACTTCCGCTATTCTTAAGGCAGTTACCGAGTTAGCTACAGAACATTGAACCAGACTACATCCAAATCCAGTTTAGGAGAGTGGAGTCAGCGGTTGCTGGCAGCAATTTTTTTGGGTGGGCAAGTGTTAGTTCACCTAGTAAGGGGTAAAATCCATCGGCGCAACACTCTAGAGCAAATGGCAGCAGTTGGGCCAGATTCCCTATTTATTGCTTTATTAACGGCTATTTTTGTCGGCGCGGTGTTTACAATTCAGGTGGCACGAGAATTTATCAATTTTGGTGCAGGAAACATTATTGGCGGGGTACTTTCCTTAGCTTTGACACGAGAACTTTCTCCCGTGTTAACAGCTGTGATTTTGGCGGGGCGGGTGGGTTCTGCGTTTGCAGCAGAAATAGGTACTATGCGGGTAACAGAACAAATCGATGCTATGTTGATGCTCAGAACAGATCCAATCGATTATCTGGTTATCCCCCGCGTCCTTGCTTGTTTCTTAATGCTACCAATTTTAACTTTGCTGTCTTTGGTCACAGGGATGTTAGGGGGGTTTATAGTTGCGACAAATATTTATAACCTATCCGATACAGTCTTTCTAGACTCAGCCCGGGACTTTCTTGGTGTTTGGGATATTTGTAGCGCCATGATTAAAGCGTGCTGCTTTGGTATTCTAATCGCTGTAATTGGTTGCAGTTGGGGCTTGACAACAACAGGAGGAGCTAAAGGTGTAGGACAGTCAACCACAACTGCTGTTGTGACTGCCTTGCTAATTATCTTTGTTAGCAACTTCTTTCTTTCTTGGTTAATGTTTCAGGGAACTGGCAGTGCATTCCTGCAAGGACTATAAGAGTTAAGAGTTAGGAGTTAGGAGTTAAAAGTTAAGGTTAGGAGTTAGGAGTTAACAGTTTTAATTCCTGACTTCTCACTCCTCACTTCTAACTCCTGACTCCTCACTCCTAAAATAAGAGAGATATGTACTAACAAAGCAGGATTTAAGACTGTGACCAGTTCATTTGCCCCTAACTCCACTGCAACTGTGGAACTCAAGCCTAGCTACAATATACCTGTGGTGTTGGTGATTGCTGCTATTCCACTAATATTAGTACAACCGTGGATAGGCTTTACTGTCATGCTGTTTGGCTTATTTTTGATGTTTCAGACTTTAACACTACGCTTGCAATTTACGGCGACCGACTTAGATCTTTACAGAGGCGAAAAATTGATTCGGCGTTTTCCTTACCAGGAATGGCAAAATTGGCGTATCTTCTGGAATAGAGTCCCCATCTTGTTTTACTTTAAAGAAGTTAAAAGCATTCACTTTTTGCCAATTTTATTTGACCCCAACACCTTGAAAACTTGCTTGGAAGAACGTTGTCCGCGTATTTAGCGCTAAGTGCTTACTCGCCAAAAATTTGAGCGGCGGGTTGTACCGCTAAAATCTGTCCCGGATGGCAAGTAGTTCTAATCTATACTCAAAGCCCAAAATTGAGTACCTCTCAAAACTTAGAACTTTCAAAGCTTGTTAATTGTAATATCTCTGAAAGTTATTTATTCGCATCATAGGAATTACAGTATTGTTTATGAACCCAGAGGCATCTCAAACCCCAGAACCAATTGATGAATGGTTGACAGAAGAAGAACAAACCAATGGAGTTGAAAATCCAACAAATCCATCTGTTGATTCATTGATAGAAACAGCACCTATTAACTCATCAGAAGACCACGCAATTGATTCAACTATCTCCAATGCAGCAGAGGTAAATTCTACAGTCGAGCCAACAGAACATTCCAATGGCGAATCTGCACAGCAGTTGGAACCGGAAAATGCCGCACTGGGGTCAGACACATCAAAATCAGAAAACAGTTTATTATACGTTGCAACAGAGCAGCGAGTGGCAGAGTTGCAGAGTACTGAAGCAGCATTGAAAGAAGAAATAGCCAATCTGCAAGCTTCGTACAAAAGTCTTCAGGGACAATTGAGTGAAACTCAAACTTCTCTGGGACGACTCGTACAAGAGTCTCTAGTGCAATTAGAACAACGCAAACAAACCCTGCAAATTTCCATAGAACAGCTAGAACGCCGTCAAGAACGTATCCGTAATGAGATGCGAACTACTTTTGCAGGAACGTCTCAAGACTTGGCAATTCGAGTGCAGGGTTTTAAAGATTATCTCACGGGTAGCTTACAAGATTTGGCCGTTGCTGCTGAGCAACTGCAACTGACGCCAACTGTAATAGAAAGAGAAAGAGAAAAACCCGATGTCAAGGAGGTTAAACCAGCTGAACCTCAGCCAGGAATACCGCAATTTGCCCAACAACAGTTTCAAGATACTACAAAGCAAATTCGGCGTCTAATTGACCAATACCGCAATAAGCCAGATTACTATGGCCCGGCTTGGCAATTACGCCGGACGTTTGAGCCAGTCCACGCAGAACGAGTTTCCAACTGGTTTTTCAGCCAAGGAGGACGGGGTGCTTTGCGGACAATGGGTAGTCGCTTGCAAAATATCCTAATTGCCTCAGCTGCAATTTCGATATTACACAAGCTGTATGGCGATCGCGTCCGTACTTTAGTTTTAGCTAATACACCAGAACGATTAGGCGAATGGCGTCGTGGGTTGCAAGACTGTCTGGGAATCGGCCGCCCAGATTTTGGCCCAGACCGAGGCGTGGTATTATTTGAGGCATCTGAAGCTGTAGCTCAGAAAGCAGACCGATTGGTAAAAGCCAATCAACTGCCTCTAATTATTATTGATGATTCAGAAGATCAAATCAGTTTGTCCCTATTGCAATTTCCTCTATGGTTGGCCTTTGCCCCCGACCCCAAAACAGTGAGAAACTATGATGATGACTTTTAATTTAGTCATTAGTCATTGGTCATTAGTCATTGGTCATACAAAATCTATGTGAGGCTGTTGTTTATTCACGTAAGGGCAATTGATGAATTGCCTAATTCCTCTGAATGCATCTTCAAAAAGAAATTGTATCGAGAGGTTTTCTCTGGATTTTTGAATTTTGAATTTTGAATTGTTAATATGGCTATCTGGTTAACTCTGTGCGGGGTAACTGTACTTGTAGCTTACCTGCTGGGTTCCTTTCCCACCGGGTACATTGCTGTCAAGCAGTTAAAAGGTATTGATATTCGAGAAGTTGGTTCGGGTTCCACTGGGGCAACTAACGTGCTAAGAACCTTGGGGAAAGGACCAGGAGCATTCGTTTTAATGCTTGATTCTTTGAAGGGAGTATTAGCGATCGCTCTTGTTTATTGGTTGTTCAATTTTGCTGCTATTCAAAATATTATCCCCCCAACGGTAGATGTAAAATTATGGCAACCGTGGTTATCAACTTTAGTTGGTTTAGCTGCCATCCTTGGACATAGTAAATCAATTTTTTTGGGCTTCAGTGGTGGTAAATCTGTTGCTACCAGCTTGGGGATTTTGTTGGCAATGAATTGGCAGGTAGGTTTAGCAACAGCAGGTGTATTTGCCGTTGTTGTAGCGATATCGCGGATTGTTTCTTTAAGTTCAATTGCAGGGGCGATCGCTGTTCCTATTTTTATGTTGCTTTTGCATCAACCTTTACCATATATTCTGTTTGGAATTGCTGGTGGGTTGTATGTGATTTTCCGCCATCGCAGTAATATCGAACGACTAATTGCTGGTACTGAGCCAAAAATTGGGCAAAATTTAACCACAGAACCAAAACAAACTGCATAATTAGCAATAGGCAATAGGCAATAGGCAATAGCCTTAAAATTACCTTGGTGTAAAGATTTTATCCTCAGTTGATGTCTTAATCTACCTGACCGCTACTATATATTTTAATAGTGAGCAATCATAACAGTTGAAGCATAATTTAGGACATAAACTGATCGTAAAACCCCAACACTAATAAACTTTCTTTGCCTGTTGCCTGTTGCCTGTTGCCTATTGCCTATTGCCTGTTGCCTATTGCCTGCTATAACTAAATAATTTGCAAAACAACCAGTGTCATATCATCGGTATTTTGCTTATCAGCACCGATAAATTTCTGAACTTGGTCAAATAAATAATCGACAATTTCCTGCGGCCCATTGCAATATTTACAAGCCGTATTGAAATCAGCAATAAAGTTTTCTTCGTCAAAGCGATCGCCACTAGCCGCAGCAGCATCCGTAAGACCATCTGTATAGTAAATAATTGTATCTCCAGGTTCTAGCTGTGCCTGGGCATCTTCATATTGACTGTTAGCATCCAAACCAATCAGCATTCCTAAAGTATCTAAACGGCTAACAGTTTTCGTAGCGGCGTGCCACCACAAAGGAGGATTGTGTGCCGCATTGCTATAAGACAAAACTCGATTATGAGGATTATATTCTGAGTAAAAAAGCGTTACAAAGCGATGCGAATTTTCCAAATCCGCATACATAACTCGATTTAAATTTTGCAGAATTCCGGCTGGAGAATTACCGTGTAAAACTTCTCCTCGTAACATTCCCCGCATCATCGTCATAATCAACCCAGCCGGAACACCTTTACCCATCACATCTCCAATCACCAAACCCCAGCGACCACTTCCTGACCCATTATTTTTAGCGTTTGGCTGAATTTGATTGTTATTAGTAGCAATAAAGTCGTAATAGTCTCCACCCACTCGATTCGCAGGTTTACAACGTGCCGCTAAGACTGCACCAGGAATTGTAGGACATTGCCGTGGCAGAAGTCGCCGTTGAATTTCTGCGCCAATTTCTAGTTCTTGGTCTAAACGTTCTTTTTTTCTCAGTTCTACAGCTAGTTCATCGTTTTCGATCGCTACTGCCGTTTGATCTGCGACTAACCTAACTAACTTTTGCCTAGTTTCTGTCCAACTATATTCTGGATCGCGGCTCAAAACATACAGCCAACCCCGTTCTGTATGCTTTACCAAAATCGCAGTACCAAAGATTTGCACATCTGGCCCCAAATAGCGATGCATTTGGTCATCCAAAATCCCCGTAGCACTTGCTAAAGGGGCAGCATTGGGCACAAGTGTGATTTGACTGCTAGCTATTTCTAGCGCCTTGCGGATATTCTTACGCTGGTGGCTATCTTGCCAGTGTAGTTGCTCTAACCTGACTTGACCATTCGGTTTGTAAAGAAACAAGGCACTGCCATCGGCATCTGTGACTCTTGTTGCCATCAGCGGTATCAGTTCCAAAAACTGATTCAAATTATTGAAGCTTCTAAGTGCGAATCCTAAAGAACTGAGTAAATCTTGAATTTTATTCTGTTCCCGGTGCAACCTTGCCACGAGTTCTTTCAGCGCCACGACTGGTGTGACATCAGTCGTGGCACTACTATTGTTGTCAGTGGGTTGAGAGGGCAGTTGAGACACAGGCACAGGTTTTATTACACTTTATATTTTGGTAGGTTTGAGATTACTTATAAATTTTGTGGCTTTGACATTGCTAAACCATATTTAGACAAGAGTTGTCATTTTAGCAAGAGTATAAAGACGTAACAAGTAACTTTTATGAGTATTTTATTTGCTTATTCCATTCTTTATTGAATATTACTCAGTTTAAATTTTGTATTTTTAATCAAAATCTAACCCTTTAAAACTAGTTCTTTTGGATAAAACTTGGCGAAGTTTTTCATTTTTTCATAACTTAATTGTCAAAGCATATCTCTGAAGTCGTAAAAATACTTTAATAAAAGAATAATTACTTAGATTTTTGGAGAAAGTGTTGGTTTTGTCCTTTATCATTTTTTTATAATGACCAATGACTAATGACCAAACACTTTAAATTTTGAGATTTACTCCAGAAAATATTGGTTGATACTTACGGAAATATATATTAGGTGGGAACATAGTTGAGAGTGTCGAGACATTTGACTCATATCAGTTGAGGATTTTAGGACTTAAGCTGTTTCCAGTATTTTGTTTGTGGTTAATTCAAGCGATAATACCAGATTAAGTGACTCCTAAATGTATCAATTTGTCAACCAAAAAGTTTAACCTCAATTTTTTGGACTAGCCATCTGTCAAGCCAACTTTGCAGAATTTCAAATTCTCCATGTCCCGTATCCTGTTCAAGTTGCCAATTTTTCCTTAATGAATTACTAACCGCTTAACAGGGCTTCAACAAACTCGTAGCTAGAAAAGGGACGGAGGTCTTCGATTCCTTCGCCAGCACCAATAAAGCGAATAGGTAAACCCAGTTGTTGCACAACGGCAAGGGCAACACCGCCTTTGGCAGTGCCATCAAGCTTGGTTAAGACAACGCCACTAAGTTGGGCAGCTTGGGAGAAAACTTCGGCTTGCCGCAGTCCATTTTGACCTAAAGTGGCATCTAGAACCAACAGTGATTCTACTTTTGCATTTGGGGCTTTTTTGTCGATAATTCGCCGAATTTTACTGAGTTCGTCCATTAAATTTTTCTTATTTTGCAGTCGCCCAGCAGTATCTACCAGAAGTAATTCTGTTTGACGCGATTGGGCGGCAGCGATCGCATCAAATACAACTGCTGCTGGATCTGTATTCTTTCCGGGATTGGCAATGACTTCCACACCACTTCTACTACCCCAAACCTTGACTTGTTCTACAGCAGCAGCGCGGAAAGTATCTGCTGCCCCAATCAAGCATTTATAACCAGATTTTTGTCCCAAGTGGGCAATTTTGCCAATAGTCGTGGTTTTCCCTGCGCCGTTTACCCCAGTGATTAACCAAATGTTTAAAGTTTCTTTTTCTGGGGCAAAGCTAGATTTGTGGGATGTTTTGCTTGGTGCATCCAGCATATCCCGGAGGATTTTTTTCAAGTAAGCGATCGCTTCTTCTGGTGGGGTGACTTCTTGGAGCAATTTTTTCTGTAGCCCATCGATAATCAAATCTGTCGCCTCTACCCCCACATCAGCTTGCAGCAGCAACGACTCTATTTCTGATACCGCAGCTTGGTTAAGCGGCCCTTGTCCAACGATCGCTTTTAGTTGGTTGAGAATGTTACGGCGAGTTTTGTCTAAACCTTGCCGCAGCTTTTTCAACCAGGTAATTTCTTCAATAGAAACGTCTTGGGCGCGTCTACCTTGGGCTGCTAGGACTTCCGCTGACCAGACAAATCCATCATCAAATACCAGTTCGGGGATTTCCTCTTCTGTCTTTGATGCTGGCTGTACTACATCTGGTTCTGGGACTTCAATAGCACTGGCTATGAGTTGTTCCAGCTTTGCTTGCCGTTCCGCCGCCGCGCGTTCTAAAAAGGATGGTGCTGTTGGCTGTGTTGCCTCTGGCGTAGTTAGCGGTTCTACGGGTGTTGTCTGTGGTTCACTTGTGGTTAATTCTGAGCTTTGGACATCTGCCTCATCAGTGATTGCAACCACTAAAGAATTTTCTGTAGTTTCTTCTTCTGTGGTTGTTTGGATATCTTCTGCCTGGGTTGCTTCTGGGCTTATGACACTAGGTTCCTCATTGACTTGAGTTTCTACCTGAGAAGTTGCCGTTTCAGCTACTTCTGATGACGCTGGGGTATCTGCTGAATCAGGAGGAGTTTCTACTGGCTGAGATTGTTGTTTTTGTTGGATATTTTTGTAAGCAGCTTTAGCAAACGCTAACAAGTCTGCTGTTGTATCTGACGAAGTTTCGGCTGTCTCTGGTTGGGGTTCTTGTACAGGAGTAGTTTCTTCCTGCTTCTGGTCAGAGGGGGTGTCAGAGGAATCATTATATTGACGGCGGAACCAATTAAAAACCATTGCAGCAATATTAGTTGTTATAAGTTACGAATTATGAGTTTAATTTAACTTGGGCATGGGGACATAGGGCATTGGGTACCGTGAAAGTACTCCTAAATATTGATTTTCTAATTCCTACTCCCTACTCCCTCATTCCCCTGACTTCGGAAACTAAGTATAAAACACTATGCACTTTTTTTCTGCTCGCTAACTCGGCGTAAAACACCATTAATAAACCGATGACCTTCGTCTCCACTGTACCGTTTCGCTAGCTCCACTGCTTCGTTAATGGCAATGCTATCTGGAACTCCTAAGAATTTCATTTCTGCTACAGCGATTTGCAAAATATCCCGGTCAATTTGAGCAAGGCGAGTTACTTGCCAATCTACCAGGGCATTGGATATGAGTTCATCTATAATTTGTCGATTTTCGTTGACTGTAATTACAAGCTCTTTAGCGTAATTGCGAACTCCCTTGTCCTGATTAGCTAGCTGAATTAATTCTGGAAAATCAACAGCAGTACCCAACTGATTAATTGCTGTCTGGGTACATGCGATCGCCTCTTGCAGCATTGTTCTAGCAGTATTCAGATCGGAGGCGCGAGTTTGGCTGCTCAAAAGGCGATCGTTACTGCGTTGTAGTTCACCTGCGGCGTTATTTAGGGTATCTTGTACTTCTGAAGTCAAGGTGCGTACTGCTCCTAGCACCAACTTTGATACTAGTTGCTCGTCTTCCAATTTATCTAATTTTTTTGGGCTGACTGGCAGTTGGCTAAGGCTTAAAAGTGCCAATTCACGAGCAATTTGCTGGGGTTTACGAGGTTGCATAAAAGTGAGGGGTGATTGTGCTTTGATTGATTAACCAGGCGTGACAAGCTTATAAGTCTATCAATTTTGGCACAGTCAAACAACAAAATTACGCATTTGCTTGTGACTTTGCCAGATAGAGTTTAAGTTTCTTCTACGTGAATAACTTGCTGTCTGATTTGGTCGTGTTTCATTTCCAACGTGGATTCTTTGGGTAAAATCAACGGCGTATTAGGGGCGACAATTCCACCTGACACGACTATTTTAAAAGCGTCTTCAATGGACATGGAGAGGTTCACCACCTCATCCTCAGGAATCGCTGCATACCATCCAGTAGTCGGATTTGGGGTGGTGGGAATAAAAACACTCAGCATCGGACGAGACATTTGAGCTTGGATATCACCGCTGATTGCACCAGTTACAAAGGCGATCGCCCAAATTCCTCGACGGGGATACTCTACTAAAACTACACGCCGAAACTTACCATTGGAATCTTTTAGTATTGTTTCTAAAAGCTGCTTAAGTGTTTTGTATACCTGTCCAGCTAGAGGAATTGCCTGTAATAAACGCTCACCAAAATCTAACAACCAACGTCCAGCAATGTTCCTAGCCATTAATCCAATCACAAGAATACTCAGCAATGGTACGGCTAGACCTACGAACAAATTAAGTATATTTACCAGTATTGGATGTAATCCATCAAAGGGATTCAGTTGTTTGGGAATTTGGGTGAGAAAGTTGATTACCCAAGTAGCAATGGTAATTGTTAGCCAGATGGTAGTTGCTAGGGGAATTACTACCAACAAACCAGCAATCAGGTCATTTTTTAAATCCTGCTTTAGGCGATCCATTACCAAGCGCCGATTCTCCTGTTTTAAGCTATTTTCCTACAAGGATACACACAGACATCAACTAACCGAATAACGACTGGCTATTCTGAGAGGATGTTACTTTTATTTGTAAAACTTGTAAATGATTGTTACAAGTCTCTCAAGTTATTACTAATTTACCGCGTTGAATGAAAAGTTGCTCATGCTTCTGAAAGCACGATGAGGTAAGCTGAAGAATTATTTTGTTTAGTAAATGGCTGACACATCGACGGGAGTAGCTTTTCTGAAAAAGCTCCGTTAAAAATATTAACTTATTATAAACAAAGCACGCATAGGGGCGCACATCTGTCATCTGTGCGCCCCTACAAATGGCTATTTGCTTGTCAATTGTGATAAATGCGATGCTTACAGTAAGGGCTTTGCTCAACGCAGCATCTTCAGACTTTATACTGCATCAGCACGTGTGGTTTCTGAAGTCGTACACTGCACCTGTTGTGTACTTTCCTGAGCCAGAGTTGCTGCTAAGTTTAAGTCAGGTTTTGGTAGATACTTCATTTCCCAAACTTTGAGCAAAATCAAGTATTCGTAGAATGCTTGCAATGTACACCAAGCAAGACCGGCACCTCCGTCTAAGCAACCGCCCAATAGAAAATACATATATATAAAGCGTAACAAAGGTCTAGCAGGTAAACGCAAAGACAAATCTTTTAGCGCACGGCGTCTTTCAACTTCTGATTTGCCAAAAAATAACTCTCGCCAGTTTATCTTTCCTTGTTCTAATTGATATAAAGTTTCTTGAGCTTCATCAGTGGAATAACGGTTATGTTTTTCAATCCAGCGACTTAAGCCTTTGCTACAAGTGTAGTGGGGGTATGTTTCTTTTAAAAAGCTAGTTGCACCGTCACAAACTTCTCGTTCAGTGTGGCCATAGTCAGTAAACCAAACTTTACCATGACGAAACAGGCGCATTTGATAACGGGGATACTGCGTGCTGTAGCGAATCCAACGATTCATAAACATAACGCGTTCAGCCACATAGTACCCGATGTAGTCTGGACTCTGAATTGCCTTTTGACATTCCGCGAACAGTTCCGGTGTCATTCGTTCATCAGCTTCCAGAATGTAAACCCATTCATGCTTTGGGGGAATAGACTCTAACATCCAGGTGCGTTGGCGTCCGTGGCTTTCAAAGGCGTGCTGGACAACGCGGATGGGATAGCGATTAGCAATTTCCACAGTGCGATCGCTACTGCATGAGTCTACAACAATGATGTCATCAGATAGCATCGCCGATTCGATACAAGCAGCAATATCTAGTTCTTCGTTATATGTCAGTATGTAAATTGAGAACATTCCCCAGGTTTTATAGTTAAAAGTTAAAAGTTAAAAGTTAGGAGTTAGGAGTTAGGAGTCATTAGTTATTCTTCCCCTACTCCCCCATCTCCCCATCTCCCGAAAAAATTAATTAGCGTGCAGTAGCTTTGGGTTTACCACCTTGTAAAGCACCCCTGCTTCTTAGGCCTGTCCAGCCGATGATAATGTAACCAATAGACAACAGCAAACTGCTAATACCAATCCGCAATCCAGATTTCCATGCACTATCTTTAGCTTGTTTCTCAGTTTCATCCCTGCGTTGGCGAATTTGGCTTAATTGTTGAGTTCTCAGGGTCTGAATATCTGTTTGTTGTTCGATCGCTTTGTCAAGTGCTTGGGGATCTGTTTTAGCCTTTTTTAGTAAATCCTTAATGGCTGGAGGAACTTGGGCGCTTTCAAGTGCTTGCTTGTATCTTTGCTCATCGCTGAGTAGTTCGGTAAACTGAGCTTTGGTTTGATTCCGCAGCTGTTCTAGCTGAGCTTTTCCTTGTTCAGTATTTAGTTGTGCTTGCAATTGCGATAAGCGATTGTTAAGTTGATTTTCTGCCTGATCTGCTTCTTGGATGATTCGGTTAACTGTTTGAGTTTTGGCTTGATTCACATTATTCAGATGCAGAGGAAAAATCAATAAGAACATCAAGCCTAAGATACTTGAGAGAATTAGAGCCGGAAATCTTAAATCAACACCTTGGGGGCGATCGCTTCCTGCATCAGCGCTATCAATCCAATGGCCAGCGAACAAAAGCCCCAAGCCTACCAAAGGAACAATTCCCCGATCCACTAGCGCTGTTGCCAAATTTATTTGCCATCCGCGATCGGTTGGTTGAAAGGGCAACAAGAGAATCAAAAAGTCAACAAAAAACGACAAAATGCAGATTATTCCAACTACCTTAACAGTGAGGGCAGTACTCACGGAAGTAAAACGGTTAACCATAGTTTTTCAAACTTGCAGTAAATACGAATGATTTTCATATTTCAAGTTACTCGAATATTGTGCCCATAACCGTAACTGTTCTATAGAAACAGGAAGCAGATTCAATAATTGTGAACTTCTCTGCCTCTTGGTTTTCAACTAGACCAGAGTAACATTTGTTATGGCCAGTGTCTTCAGGAAATTCCTAGTATTTGAAGATACGAAGCTAATGTGAGGCTGTAGATTAAGATCCCTGACTTCTTCCAGAAGTGGGGGAGTTACATATCCAACGGCAAAAAGAGCCAAAAATTTTAACTTCTTATTTGCGTCTCCACATCGCTTATTACTACTCCATAAACACTTGTTCCCAAATTGACAGATCCTCTGGTCGGTCAATGTCGGCTAAAGGCACTAAATTCATATGTGATAAATTAAGGTTCTGAGCAATCTCCAAAGTTCTTTGGAATACTTGAGCAGTTCCCCACTCGATGTTAGCGAATAACTCTGGAATGGGTTGCCGCAAACCAATTAAGTAATATCCACCGTCCATCGCTGGCCCAAGTACAAGGTCAAAGGTGCGTAACTTATCAAAGGCTATTGCTAAAATTTGGGCATTTAGTCCAGGACAATCTGTACCGATGATAATTGCTTTTTCTGCACCAGATTGAAAAGCCTGGAGGAGCGATCGCTCCATCCGCGAACCTAGATCCCCTTCGCCTTGAGGCTGGTAAACTAAATCCAACCCCAACCATTCTTGCATAAGTCGCAAATCACCACCTGAGTACCACACTGCTACAGATATATCAATTACTTTTTGTAATTCTTTAACTTGCAATATTGTATGTTCAGTCATTTGGCGTTGAAGATTAGCCGCGCCAACAGATCCTAAAACAGGTATCAGTCGGGTTTTCGTCTTGCCTGGTTCTGGGTAGCGAGTGAAAATAATTAAGCGTTGTTTTGAGCTTGCTGTAAAGTTCAGCACGCAATACCTTATTTGAGTAAACTAAGAATATCTTAATAGCAATACTTATCGTTCTCGTTGGCTCTCAGATTCTCTTTTCCAGTTTTTATTGCCCCTAAAATCGTAGAGACATACACACAACGCCTAGCTTTTCCGGCATTTTGGCTATATAGGGTTATCTGTCCAAGTGTTTCTAGTGATGTGTTAATACATTCATCTCCAACCTCATAGATAGGACAACCTTGATAATTAAATACAACTCGCCACATTTGGTGTGAAGTCTGTTTCCGTAAAGTTGTCTCTTTTTTTCCTTTATTATTTTCTTGTTCATCAATACGAACGTTTGACTCAAAATTGTGCCAGAGATTGCTATTGTTTTTAACAGCATCAGAAATGAACTGGCCTGTTTGTGCTTGATGAACTGTCCATTGCACAACACCATCTTGTATGCGAAAACTAGCTTGCCAAGCCAATTTTTCCTTAATGGCTTCCCTTTGGGCTTGGCGTATCGCATAGTAAACTTCGCTTTGAGCAGTGTTAAGCTGGCGAGTAGCCACAAAAGTTATCCAGTTTGGTATTCCCAGTGCGGCTAATATACCAATTAATACAATAATTACTAGAGTTTCAAGTATCGTAAAACCACTACTAGAGCGATTATTTAAAATTTTTTTTGTATTAACTAGAGATGGTAAATGCACCTGGGTATTCATTTTTACTTTCTGGTTTTTTTTCAGCCACCCAGTTGTTTAACAATATTTCAGTTTCTTTGCTTTTTAGTTCACGCTGGTTAGTAATATTGTTAAGTAAAGTAGGTAATATCAAGATTAGGGCAATTTTCAATAATAGTTTCGAGCTAAAATTTATATTCTGAAATCTTGAAGAATCATTAATAAAATATCTCCATAAAAATTTAGCCGCAGTTAAACCTTTTTGCCGATTCAATGGCTTTTGTAAAGCTTTGCAGGTAAGATATTTATATAAATTTGCAATACTTATATTCCAAGTTTGATTAAGTGCTGAGGGTCTTTCTTTATATGCTCTCTCAAGTAACTGTAAGCACGCTTTTTCTTGCCTCACAAGATTGGAAGAAACTGAATTAGCACTAATTCGGTATAAGATTTGTACAGATGGTACACATACGAAATTGAATTTCGATGCTAAGCGCAGCCACATATCCCAATCTTGAGCCGCAGCTAGAGATTCATCAAAGCCACCCAATGTAATTAAAGCTGTTCTATAAATTAAGGGATTAGATCCATTCTCTAGAAAGTTACTTACTAATAAACTTTCATAAACATCTCCATTAACATTAATGCGCTTACCTGAAAGGACAAATTCACCATTTGCATCAATATAATCAGTCCAACTGTAAGCAACTTTAGCAGTCAAATTTTCTTGCAGAGCCTTTAATTGAGATTCAAGTTTATCAGGTGTCCAAAGATCGTCAGCATCTAGAAAACTAACAAACTCTCCAACTGCAAGGTTTAGTCCTCTGTTACGACTGACGTTTCCACCAGCATTGGAATAAGAAAATACTTTAATTCGCGGGTCTTGAATTTGCTTAATAATATCTAAAGTAGAGTCTTTTGAACCATCATTAATTACAATTAATTCTAAATCTGTAAAACTTTGATTTAAAACAGAATTAATTGTATGAGCAATAGTTTTTTCGCTATTATAAGCAGGTATGATTACAGAAATTTTTGGGTGGTTTTGACTAGAGTTAATCATTTTATATGGCTGCTTTATTTTTGAATAGTTTCCCTAAATTACATCTAAAGTAATAAAAAGGACTCATCATACTAGCCAAGTAAAATTCCATTTCAAAAAGTAAAATTAAATTATTTTTTAATTGCCCTTTATATTTAATTATGTAGTGTAGTACTCGGCGTAAATTTCCTAAAACAGTTTTCACCAATACTATTGGCTTTTCCCAAGTTTTAGCATTTATCAACCTGAGTTGGAAAATGCACAAGCCACACCCGCGTGCTAGATTTACTAGATAATCTTTTTCAAATCGCCAGCGTGGTATTTGATGGTAAGTATGCATCATAGGATTATACCAAATTTCCCAGCCTGCATTATGTATATAAAGTAATGGTTCATAGTCTTCCCCTTGTACCAAAATACCAGGTAACTTTCCGCTTAAAATAGGTCGTTGTGGTACATTTTCACACCACGCTTTTTTGCGGACAACAAGCGCTGCACCAGGAGGAAGTCTTAAATTATCCGCATCAAATAAATGTGGATCTGAACCATGTTCTCTGATAGCTAGAAAAGCTTGAATTTTTTCAAAATTTTCTGGCGGTTTTACTTCAAAATCACCATGAATTTGTCCACTCCAAACACCTGCTTGAGGATATTCCAAACCAAAGGCATATCCTTCTGCTAACCAATCAGGTGCAGGTAAATTATCATCATCTAAAAATGCAATTAGCTCGCCTCTAGCTTCACGCACTGCCCGCAATCGTGCAAAAGCGGCTCCCTGTTCTTTTTCAAAGGAATATCTTAAATGGCAATTTCCATTATATAGTTTTTGGTAATTCTGGATTACTTCAGATGTATTATCAGAACTATTATTATCAATGATAAGCAGCTCCCATCTGAGGTTTTCTACTCCTGTCTGAGTTAACAGTTTATCCAAAATTTTAGGTAAACGGGTTGCTCCGTTATATGTAGGAATAGCTACAGTAATATCTAATTTTTCAACTACTAATTCAGTCATAATACTTAATATTCTGATAATTTATTTTTCAAATAACCATTTTTCCAAAGATAAAACGGACTTATTAAGCTACTTAAAAAAAGTTGCATTTCGCAAGCAGCCACCAAATCCTGTTTTAACTTAGTTCGATATTTTAGGAAATGTAGAGTAATTTTACGCAGGTCATTGAGCGTGTAAGCTAAAAAAGCGATCGGTCTATACCAAGGTTGTATATTTACCATTCTAGTTACATAACGGCTGAGTCCAATACCTCGAAAAAATGGAATTAAATAATCTTTTTGTAATCTAGAGCTTGGTATTTTGTGATAAATTTCCATTTCTGGGTTGTACCAAATTTCCCATCCTGCTTTTTGAATATAAGACAACATTTCTAAATCTTCACTGGTAAGCATATTACCTTTAACTCTGCCAGTTAAAATGCACTTATCTGGCACACTTTCTAACCAAGCTTTTTTACGGACAACCAGTCCAGCAGAAGGAGGTAATAATCTACTTTTTGCTTCATATAATAGGGGTAAATTTCCTCGTTCTGTAATTGCTAAAAATGGGGTAATTCGCTGAAAATTTTCTGGTGGTTCTACTTCCCAATCAGGATGAATTTGGCTTCCATAAGCTCCTGCCTTGGGATATTTTTCAGCAAAGCTATAAGCTGCGGCTACCCAATTTGATATAGGGTAATTATCATCGTCTAGAAAACCTATTAATCTACCGTTAGCTTCTGCCACAGCTTTTTTTCGGGCATAAGCCGCACCTTGTTTTGCTTCAAAGCAATACTTCAAAGGGTAAGGATATTGCCAATTTTGTTGATAGGCTTGAACAACTTTAGCCGTGTTATCAGTGCTGTTATTATCTACAACTATGATTTCCCAAGATAAATTTTCTGTGTGAAGTTGGTTTTTTAGCCGTTCTAGTAGTTCAGGCAAACGACTTTCACCGTTGTAAGTTGGGATAGCTACAGTAAAATCTAAACAATCAGTCATTTTGTGAAAATTCTATTTTGAGATTTTGATATTTCTTCAGCCAATGGCTAATTTTTTGCCAACTAATCAAGAAATCTATTGAATAAAAAAACTACACCTGATGCTTCAATTTTGCTATCAATGTGCAGTTTT
Source organism: Nostoc sp. ATCC 43529 (assembly GCA_003326205.1). GTDB lineage: Bacteria > Cyanobacteriota > Cyanobacteriia > Cyanobacteriales > Nostocaceae > Nostoc. The sequence goes on along the minus strand of LWTK01000047.1, from coordinate 46,251 downwards.
ATGTTCAGTATTATTTCGTATTTTTATAAATTTACGCTATGAAAATTACTTAATTACAGTCAGAGTCTTTTTTTGTGGCTGTTGAACCTAAGAGAGTTTTCACAATGATGCATCGCTTTACACTACCAGCTGATGAAGGATTTTGAGGGCTTGGGATTGCTACTACTATTTTTATGCCAGATGGCTCTGTTGCAGGGGGTGTAACTGTTCCAAAGTTTGCATTTGTTAGAGTTCCCATGTAATCGAAGGTCATTTTTGCTGATGTACTTAAAGTGTAAGATACAGATGAACCAGCACTGTTTTCACTACTAAGATTTGTACCGAGTAGAAATTTATCAGAACTCACTCCAACATCTACCCCTAAAGGTTTCCATGTGCTGATGTCAGCAAAAGCCAAGTTGCTACCATCACTCTTTTTTGTAGGATAAATAGCAACCTCTACATTTTGGGTTGTACTATTTTTCTGAAAGCTTACACTATAGCTAAGTTTTTTCTTTTGGGCTTCTCGTTGTGCATCTTGTAGTACAGCTAAAAGAGCGTCATTAGCTTTATTGAGCTCCTGTCGGTTCACAAAAGCAACCCAACCAGGAGCTGCGATCGCTGCTAAAATTCCTACTAACAGCACTACTACAGTTAACTCTAATAGGCTAAAACCGGCATCTTGTTGATTTAGTTTTGTTTTCCGGCTGTGTAACTGGAAATAATTTGATAATTTCACACTCGCAATATTTTGCATACTATCCTGCTTTTATTAAACTTTTTCAAAGATAGAAGCTATTTGGTAAAAAGTAAGCTACGACCTTGCACCTTAATATTTGCACTCGGAAAATAACTAGATTTGTTTTGAGCATAACGGGCTTTAGTTTCATCATTTATCAGGCGAATTTGTGCGTTACCTCTGATAAAAACTTCAGCAGTACTTCTATTATCTGCACTAACTGAATTTACACAAGCATAGAACCCTGTTGGAATAGTAGTTTCTGTTGATACTGGAATTCGTTGGAAGTCACTACTAGAGCATATCCCTGATGGTGCTGGTGCTAGTTGTGCTATTGTTGTTTGATCTATAAAATCAACCAAAACGAGGGGCTTTTGCTCATAAGCATCTGCACCTTTTGTCCACTGATTCATTTTTTGTTTTAATGTTTTCCCTTTTTCTGACAAATCAAAAGGCTTAAAACCTTTATCTGGACATTCGCTATATCCGGTACAAGTGCTGCCACTACCTTCAACGCCATCTTTAATTTGCCATCTAGCGATGCGGGCAGCATTAGACCAAGTAGTGCTAGTACTAGTGTCTTTAACTAAATAGTAGGCAACTAATGAGTAAACAAAAGCATCATCTTTTTCAGTGCCTGTAATTGTAATTTTTTGACTCATTAATTCTCGTTTCCAAAAAACAAGCACAGGAACCCTATTTGTTCCGGTTATGCTAGCAAGTAGTTGATTCCCAGTTGTACTTGCATTTGGGCAAGTACTAGTAGTAGTATCAACAGTACCGCTTAGACAAGCAATTCCAGTAGCGTCATATATATATATTGCTTGTTGCAGATCGCGACTGATATAGTCAAGTGCTGCTTTAATTTCTTGCTCAGAGTTGGCTTTGGCTTGTTCCTGACGATCGGTGTTTAAAACCCCGATCATAAAACCTAGTAACGGCGTAATTACTAGGAAGGCAATGATCATAGCCACCAGTAATTCAATGAGGGTGAAGCCACTATTTTTGTTCTGCTTTTGAGAGAGTTTTAGCTGAGAATTTAACAGCCACCTCAGTATATTCATCTTGCTCCAGTTTCTCCTTCGTGACCGATACTGAGTGGTCTATCGCATTAGTTCTGAAAGGTTCGTAGTAAGGACTTTAGTGCTTAAAAATAAAAGACTAAAGTCCTTACTACAAACATTTTTTCTCTACAAAATTAATGAGACAGACCACTGAGTTATGAAATCATTTATATTTGCTGGGTTATTGACAACCACCAAGACGATCGCACAAAGCGTTATAGGAGGGTTGACCCCTGACAATTTCAGTTGTAATTTCTACTAGTGGTGCTTTGCGATCGCCTAGTCCCCCACTGAATGTTGCTGCTTTTTTTCCACCGCTATCACTACTTTTTTTCAAGCTACCAGAATCGACGAAGGCATCTGAACGATATACCCGAACTCCCAAACGATAGCTTTGACCGTTATCAATTTGAGTTTGAGCAGTAGTTGTACTGATAGTTCCAACATTATTACCAAAAGCCTGAATGTAAAACTGAACTGGGCTGGTTGTTTTGTAGGTTGTACATTCAGTTGGCAGAGTGATTTTGCCATCCTTGTGAAAGCAATACAAACTAGTTGTGTCTGTGGGAACAGCTTTGTCTGGTAAGTAGCGCTGTAATTCGCTACTGCTTGTTGCATTTGCGAGTTTTGTGGTACTGGTTGCAGCAGTGAGTACTGGGGACATTGCATCTGTGATGCTGTTTTCTGAGATTGTTTTAGACTTAATAGCATCAATGAAAGCTTTAGCTGCTTCTGTTCCCAATTCCACTCGTCTAGCTTGTACACGAGTTGCGGTTGAAATGACTAGGACAGGTGCGATCGCTACCAGCAAAATGCTAACCACGAGGATCGCCACCAGTGACTCAATGATTGTAAAACCAGACTGGCTAGATGATTCTTGTAGTTGGTGTGGGTTCATAGTCAGTTCCTCAATTGGGCTATGTCTTAGAGCAATTGGCGATCGAGTGTAATGCACTCCTCACCCCTCCCCTTTGAGGCAAGTGTAGGAAAAGCTGGGGAAGGGGCTGGAGGCTGAGGGCTTTTAATGCGATCTATTCACCTGAGAAGTGCTACAAAAAGCGTCATTTAGACACTTCAAGATGCTTAGAGCTTACAGTCACTCGGACGTTCGCTAGCAGGTAGCGCAAATTTTAAACCACTGCCAAAGTAGCTAGTGTCCGGAGTATCAAATCCATCCGCTGTTTGAGTTTGGACGGCACACAACAGAGTTTGCACCCAAAGGTCATCTCGACCTACTTCTCTGTAGTATTCATTTGGAGGATCTGCCGCTGGAACTACGAAGCGCTGGGCAAACAAGTCTGGATTTTGCGCTAGTAAAGCTACATCAAAACCCCAGTTACGGTTAGGAGCCATATAATAAGGCGCTTCCCCAGCCGGAGCAGTACCTACATAAGTAACATCTGATGTGTAACCTGGTCTATCAACATTCAGAGCTCTCATAAAGATACTGTTAATATTGGCAGCATTGACAGAAGTTGAATCAGAAATGTCAGAAGCGGTTGCAGCGACAGTTGCCGATCCTGGTCTGACAAGAACTTGGAATGGTGCGGTAGCATAGATACTGCGTTTAAATTGGATGAACGAACCGCTAATATTGGCATTAACCCCATTCCAGTTTTCTAAGAAGCGCACAAAGTTATGCAAGCCTCCATTAATTTCGTAAGTACTTGGGCCTACACGAACAGGAGTATCACCAGCGGCAATTGCTAGATTAAAAGTTGTTTCACTTGCCTTAGGCAACCATCTAGTATTTTTAACTACAGTAGATGTACTGGCTAAACTGGCATAACTTTCATTGTGTTGAGGTGCTGCGGTTGTTACCTGTAATTGCAATACTGGTTCTAATAGTGGCTGCAAAAAATTATCTCTTGTGAATGATGTCGTGTCTCCAGGAAAATCTTTCGCAGAATAGGCGTTAACTGGTGTTGGTGTTCGGGGATACCTAAAGAATGGACGATAAGTCTCACTACCACCATTAGTGTAGTTGTATTTCATACTGTCGAGTCCGAACCCTGGTGGTGAGGTATAGTTAGTATTGTTTGTGGCTGTAAACCATAGGGCATTATTGGCTACTTCTGGTATCTCACCGTTACGAAAATGGCCTACTACTTTAGTTCCTGATACTGCATCTGTTTTTATACCGAGTATGATAGGAGTATCACTGGTGATGGTTATGGGAGCATTGGAGGTATTAACCAGCTGCCCAGAACTATTTCGTTTGTAGGCAACTCGACGGGGAAATCGTTCAAAACTACCTCTTGCCTCTTGAGCAGTAGTACCAGCTAATAGTCTGCTTCTGGGAGCATTTAGCACGTCAGAGTCGCTAGACCTTTTTTGGATGTCTCCTAGCGTTAAACCATTGGTTACATGTGTATCATTGGTTAGGACATCATCATTATCCAAACCGATATACCAATCAGTTTCTCCACATTCAGAAACTACTAATTTGAAGCACATCTCCATGACATACTCTGGGAAAGTACCTCGGCGCTGAATGGGTGTGACGAAGTTGTTGAAGTAAGAACTGTTATTGTTTATTGAGTCAGTACCAGTGGGGGTACCTTTGTAGTAGACATCACCACCAGAGTTAGTAAAGAATCTAGATGAAGTGACGAAGTTGTTATTCCAGAAACCTGCTTTCAATCGCTTGAGTACAACGTTGGGGTCACTTCCTTGATTATTTCGCAAGTCGTAATCACCCTCATTGCGGAAGCCTTCACGGAAGTTATTAGATAACAAGGTGACAGCATCGGCAATCACTGATGCTGGTCGCCAAGTTTCGCCTGTTCCACAATTAGGTAGTCTAGGGTCACTTGGCCGACAAGCAAAGTCAGGATCGCGATTTGCCGCAGCGCGGATGTAAAATTTACTATCGTAGGCTGCATTACTCGCGTCATCGGTGGGTGTAACCAGACGGTCAGGAGCTTTGAATTCTTGTTTACTGTGGAGATTAAAATCGCCTCTAACATACACTGGTAACTCAGTTGCTAAAATTAAGCCTTTTTCCTCTGGTCTGTAATCATTCATGCGACTCAAGTCACCGCCATTAATCAACATAATGGCGTTGGGTCGCCGTTCTGGATCTAGCTTGTAGTCGCTAGCACTGACGCTTTCACTGGTTGTGTCACTGCGGTCTTTTTGAGCATCATCACGAGAGGCATAGATAATACCGCTATTGGGGAATAGATATTCGTTAGCCCAATTTTTACTAGCGTCTGGATTGGTGTTAGTTTTTGCGCGAAGCCGATTTAAATCTATCACAGTGGCACGAATTTCTAGAGGCTGACGCTGTTCGACTTCTAGATTATATTTTCCAGTTAATGTACCACCTTTATCTATAGCCTTAATTTGTCGGGCATCAAGAAATGCAGTTTCTTTGATTGTGTCATCAGGAATGTAGGTAGTACTGCGAGTTAGAGAACCATCAGCAATCTGGATTGCACAGATGGTAGAGTCAATTGCCGATTGCTCAGAGAGAGTGAGTTTGCTGGTTGTTGCTTTGGCCAGTGCTTGCCGCAGTAGAGGATTAACAAGACGACCGTTGGGAAATACCAAGTTGGCTTGATGTTTCAAGCGGTCTAGCAAAGCTACGCTAGTGTTAGTCACATCATCATCATTAGCCACAGGTGCAAAAAAACCTTTGCTATCTACTGTCTGTCCTCTAGTTATACCTGCGGCTGTAGTGCTGGGAGCTTCATAAACAACGCCATTGTTAGATGCTGCTACTGTTGTCAAATCACGTGGGTTGTAGGTGTTTGTAGTTGCTGTTGTCTCATTTGTAGGATTGTAGTAGCTACTTACACACGCCATAGGTGTTTGATAATCATCTGCTGTGCTGGCCGTAGGAGCATAAGAATCAAAATTGTAGTGATACACTGCTGTGGCACGCATTACCAAATCACCACGTTTTTCTTTACTTGCATTCAGAGGATCGGTCGGATCGGGTACAAGCATAGGCATAGTATCAGGCCAGACTACTGTGCCACCACTTTCGTCGACTACTAACGCTGGCGTGCTTGGGTCGTCAGGCGCTGGTGTTGGTGGACGAGTAATTAGTCCAGAATCTTTAGATGTGTATATTCCCGCACCCGTAATCACCCTCAGTCCACCGACTACATCAAGGATATTAGCTCTGGGTGAAGCGGCTGAAATTTCCCAAAAACCATCACGCCCAGTCACTCCCAAATCTGATAATTGTCTGACGCGAGTGGTACGAGTACGATCTTTTGTAGTGCTACCTGTCCACTTCACACCAGTGATGGTTTGGGGATCATTCTCTCCTACAAACTCTCCTTTTGTGTCGTCCCATATTAGTTCAGGCAGGTTGTTACCTACTACAATGCGATCGCCTAACTCTGTTTCTGTTACCGGAGTGTTGTCTACAATCTCTGGATCTCTAGTAGGTAGTTGGGCTGTATTTAGTGTGAGTTTTGTGTTAGCGTCTGTTGGATAAATCCAGGCATCCATTGGACGTAGCGTATTACCAGAAGAACTGTTCAATAAAGTTGTTGCATCTGCTATGGTGTAATCCACGCCAGCAGATTTTTCAATACCAGAAGTACCATAAGGAACTTCTTTAAATGGTACACGCCGAGTACGTTTACGGAACCAATTTTCCAATTCTTCTTTACGTACTTTATATGCGTCTAAGCTTGGATCGTTTGTAATTCGTTTGCTTGTATTAGTTTGAACTTCTGTAGGGTCGGTACTAGTAGCATTAGCTAATTGTACATTCACTAATAAGTCTATGCGTTGAGCATAAGCTTGAGTGTTATAGGCAACCTCATTCGAGCCATTTGAGGTAGTTTTATTATCAGAAGCTAAAGTTTTATTTGTATCAGGTGTATTGTTTTCTTTAAATAAATCTACACGCGTTCCACCTGGATTACTTGTACTAGCACTAATAGGGCCACTAACTCCAATATTACCACCAACAACTATCTTGCCATTTTCTCGTTCGTAATAACAAGAATACCTACTACTGACTTGAAATAGGGTTATATCTCTATCACTTCTAGCAGTAAATAAGTTACTGTTGGTAAAAATACGTCCATTAAGACGGAATCTAGGGCCAGGTGTAATATCTAAGTCATCTTCATATACAACAGCATTATTAGTAATAGAAATTTGGCTGCGATCTTGCTGCATTTCTAAAGCCGAGAAGCCTTTATTACCTCGATATGTTTCATATTTGGTTGTATCGAGGCTAGCTTGACTAGTAATGGGAACCGTAGCTGTATACACGAAAAAGCTTTTTTTCAATTCGCCACTAGGAAGCTTATACCAACCTGAATTACCCACTAAGCTGGCACTCGTCTCACCAGCTACATCACAAGCTCCACCTGCCTTAGCAGGTAGCATGGGAGGGGTTCTAGCATCTAGTGGGCTTCTCTTCCTGGTTTGGCTTGTACCGCTTTGGGGAGGAGTACGGAAGTAGATACCGTAGAGAATAAAGCTATCAAATTTTCCGTTATTATCTGTATCGGCAGGAAATTTCCAGGCTGTTTGTATGTTTTCTTTATCCTCTAAAATCATAGTACTGCTTGCTTCGATTGTACTGTTCCTATTGATGTTATAAGGCACAGTAATGGGAGTCTCATCACCAAATGTATAGGCAGGAAGTTTATTGGTTAAGGTATTGTATAGTGTTACGTTTGATGGGACAGAACGTGGCAAAGTAGGGTCGGTAAACAAGGCAGTTATTTTTGCTTTTGCTCTCTCTAATGCAGGGGTAGCAGCTTGCATTGTAGCCTCATTAACTCGGACATTACTGGCGTTTTTGGCTCGCTCAAATGACCGAAACAAAATTGCAGTTGTTAACAATACGACTACCAAAGTTACCATCGCGACTGTTGGTAAGACAAAGCCTGCATTCGCTGAAGTGCGTCTTCTTCTCGTGAGAAAGATAGTCCTTAATAGCCAAACAATTCGCTTGTTAATTGCAGATAAAAAATTCTTGCCAATTAGTTTGAAGGTTTTTTGAATTGCCTTGACTAGCTTATTTTTTCCAGACATAGCTGCTTTCCTGTCAAGTGGTTTCTACCATATTTTTAACTAGACCTGAAAAATAATTTTTCAGGCAAAGGATGAGATTGTATTTATGTAACGAGTGCCTCTTTTTTACAAATTTAAAAATCAAGGGCTACACAAAAAAGACAATTTATTAAAGTTATATCATTCATGAATTGTTCATTTGATCCGGTAAATACTGATTTTTTGAGAATTATTTCAATTGATTCCGAGGAAGAATCAGAGCAGAATTTGACGGTAAATTTGCGGAAATTTATTTTGTTGGCAGGCAAATTTATAAAGATGATGTTAGGAAAACAAGCTTATAATACCCACTTGTAAAGGAAAGATATCAGTTCGATATAAAATAACGTGAATTCGACAGACCTCACCCACCCAGCCTCCCTCTCCTACCAGGAGAGGGAGGAGTAAGGAAAAATTAGGCTTTTTGCTCCCCTCTCTTTCAAGGCTATGCATTATCCACATCTTTCTTTACAATCTTGAAACCCTGGCTCAATAACCATCTTCGCGACTAGGGTGTTGGACATACTTGACAAATTGGCGCTTACTATTCTTGCTACAACTGCGTTTTTATTGAGAATTAAAGACGAACTAATCAGGGTTAGAAAAAACGTGAGTGAATACTCTCACTTTTGTTGAGAAAGATCCGGGTAATGGATAGCTTTCAAGGAGAGGGGCTGGGGGTGAGGTCAAAATCCTGTACATCGAATTCACGTTAAAATAATCAGATGTTCAACGAGATTTCTGGCTTACTAGAGAAGCCGTGAATCTTGTGATTTAGGATTACTAATTACCAATAGCCAGTAGGGTAGCACAGCTAGCTGTGCTACCCTACGAAAGGCTTATAAGTTAAACTCAGAACGAGTATCGGGTATGGAATTCTACGCGCTAAAGTATTTCGCTACTGGGTGGTAGGTAATAATTGCTGTTGTAGACTGTTCTGGATAAAGCTGTTCGCTTTCATCCATATATAAGTTAATTCTGTCAGTCTGCAATAACTCCAGTTGCTTGTACTGATCTTGGATATTTGGGCAAGCAGGGTAGCCAAAACTATACCGCGAACCACGATAGCGTTGTGCCAAGATATCCCGAATGTTATCGGGTTCTTCGGCAGCAAAGCCTAACTCACGGCGAATTCTGGTATGTGTCCACTCTGCCAATGCTTCTGCCATCTGCACTGCCATACCGTGGAAATACAGATAATCTGTGTATTGATTATCTGCAAATAGCTTTTGAGCAAATTCTGTGGCAATTTCACCCACTGTCACCGCCTGCATGGGAAAGACATCAATAATTCCCGACTCTTTTGGTGCGAAGAAATCTGCTATGCACAACCGCCTTAATGACTTTTGTCTGGGAAACTCGAAAGTTGTAACCTGCTGCGATCGCTTCTCTGGGTGATATATATGTAGAGAATTCCCCTCGGCTTGACAAGGGAAATAACCATAAATCACTTGCGGACGTAAGAGATTTTCCTCTATAATTCGCTGTTTCCAAGTTTGTAAAACTGGGTAGACTTTTTCAGTTAAGAAAGCTTGATATTCTTCCTTAGATTGCTCTTTTGGTTTGCGGAATTGCCATTGTCCAGCTATTAGTGCTTGTAAATCCAAGTGCCAGAATATTTCCTCTGTGGGAATATCGCTAGGATGCAATAATTTTGTTCCCCAAAAAGGCGGTGTAGGACGTTCAATATCTATGGCTACTGCCTCAGAACGTCGAGTATCTATCTCTTTTGGTTCTGTAGATACTTTTTCCTGAGTAGTTGTGGCTGGTGATTCTTTATGACCATTTGTCGAAACTTCAGTTGTTTGAACTTCGTTCAAAAATCCCTGCAAATCATCCCAGTTACCAGTGGTCTTAGCTGGCATTAATTTATCCATGAAGTGTAGGTCAGAGAAGGCATCTTTGCCATAAACTACTTGACCTTTGTACGTGTTTTGGCAATCTTCATGGACGAATTTGGGAGTTAATGCTGCACCACCCAAAATTACGGGGACGGTAATTCCTTTTTCGTTAAATACCTCCAAGTTCTCTTTCATGAAGGCGGTGGATTTCACTAGCAAACCACTCATGGCAATACAATCAGCTTTGTGCTGTTCGTAAGCCTGAATGATGTTTTCTACTGGCTGTTTAATTCCCAGGTTAATCACTTTGTAGCCATTGTTGGACAAGATGATGTCTACTAAATTTTTACCAATGTCGTGGACATCGCCTTTGACTGTGGCAATGATAAAGGTTCCCTTGGAATTGTTGCCTGATTCTGATTTTTCCATGAATGGTTCTAGAAACGCAACTGCCGATTTCATGGTTTCCGCAGACTGTAACACGAAGGGTAGTTGCATTTGTCCAGAACCGAATAATTCCCCGACAACTTTCATGCCATCTAGCAGGAAGGTGTTGATAATTTCTAGGGGAGGATATTGTTCTAAGGCTTTTTTGAGATTTTCTTCTAAGCCGATGCGTTCGCCGTCGATAATGTGGCGTTTGAGGCGTTCTTCGATGGGGAGATTTTGGTCTAAGGAGCGATCGCGTTTTGTCGTCACCCCTGCAAACAATGTGGTAAGCTCTCCCAAAGGATCGTAAACGCAAACATCACCTTCAAATCTCCGCTGGTCATAAATCAATTGGCGACAAATTTCTTGATGCCGTTCTTCAATTTTGGACAGCGGTAAAATCTTGCTGGCACTCACAATTGCTGCATCCATTCCCACTTGCATCGCTTCGTGCAAAAACACTGAGTTCAGCACTATCCGGGCTGCGGGATTTAAACCAAAGGAAATATTGGAAACACCCAAAACTACATGACATCCGGGCAATTCTTGGCGAATGCGCCCAATGGCTTCGATGGTGGCTTTACCGTTTTCTCGGTCTTCTTCTATCCCCGTGGAAATTGGTAGAGCTAGGGTATCAAAGAATATTTCTGTGGCAGGTATGCCGTATTCTACAGCTTGACGGTAAGCACGTTGGGCAATTTGAAACTTTTTCTCGGCTGTCCGTGCCATGCCTTCTTCGTCGATGGTACCAATGACGACGCCAGCACCGTACTTTTTCGCTAGTTCCAGCACTTTCAAAAAGCGCGGTTCGCCGTCTTCGTAGTTGGTGGAGTTGAGCAAACATTTACCGCCGGCTATCTTTAAACCCGCCTCCATTTTTTCCCATTCGGTGGAGTCAAGCATTAAAGGTAATGTCACGTTATTAACAATGCGCGAAACTAGTTCGTGCATATCCCGCACGCCGTCGCGTCCGACATAATCGACGTTGACATCGAGGATGTGTGCGCCTTCTTTGACTTGCGCCCTCGCCATTGAAACGAGTCCATCCCAATCTTCGGCATTTAGCAAATCGCGGCATTTCTTAGAACCACTGGCGTTGAGGCGTTCGCCGATAATCAAGAAGGAATTATCTTGATCGTAGGGCTGAGTGGTGTAAATTGATGCTGCCGCTGGTTCTAAACTCGGCTGTCTAACTTTTGGCTTCAGTTCTTTGGCGATTTCTGCCAATTGTTGAATGTGTTCTGGACGCGTCCCACAGCAACCCCCGATCACTTGGACACCCAAATCTTCAACAAAATGCATCAGCGCCATGCGTAATTCCATTGGTGTGAGGCGGTAGTGTGCTTGACCGCCGACGTTCTCTGGTAAACCCGCGTTGGGAATACAGGAAACGATGAAAGGTGAATGTTCTGCCAGATACTTGATATGTGGTTTCATCAAGTCTGGACCTGTGGCGCAGTTTAAACCGAGAATGTCTATTGGGTATGGTTCTAAAATTGTCAGCACGGCGCTGATTTCTGAACCCACCAACATTGTGCCCATGCTTTCCATTGTCACAGACACCATCAACGGACGGCGATCGCCTTTTTTCGCAAACACTTCTTCAATACCATTCAACGCCGCTTTGATTTGCAGCACATCTTGGCAAGTTTCCACAATAAATAAATCCACGCCACCATCCCACAGCGCTTCGGCTTGTTCGGCAAAAGTGGCTTTCATGGTGTCAAAGTCGATGTGTCCCAAAGTGGGTAGTTTGGTTGTCGGGCCGATGGAACCAGCGACAAACCGGGGTTTTTCCGGCGTGGAAAATTCTGCGGCGACGCGCTTGGCTAGTTCTGCGGCTGTTTTGCTGAGGTAGTAGGCTTGGTCTGCTAGGTCATATTCTGCCAGCACAATGGACGTACTGCCAAAGGTATCCGTTTCGATGACATCAGCACCAGCAGCGAGAAAGTCACGGTGAACTTTGGCGACGGCTTCGGGTTTGGTGTGGACTAAGTATTCGTTACAACCTTCATATTGGGCGCCGCCAAAGTCTTCTGCTGTCAGGTTTTGGGTTTGTAGGTTAGTTCCCATTGCACCGTCAAATACGAGGACTGGGCTATCTGGACTACGCAGGCGTTCAAGGAAGGGATGAGTCATATTTTCCTAGAAGAAATGAGGAAATCAAGTGAGTCTTGTGATACTCGACTTACTTTATTATTTTCCAAAATTCTGATATTTTTGGCATCTTTTAATAAAGTCTGTTTTGCTGAAACTCACCATTGGCTCATTTTGACCTGATTTATCAAGATTGAAGAAAGGCAGAAGGCAGAAAAGGATCAATTAGTGGCGGGTTTGAATCAGGTGGGGTTTCAATGATTCTACACATAGTCAGATGAAATATTTTCGCCAAGTTTCTTATCTTGGAATCACAGCTTAGAGTTGTTTCTCCGTTCAGCTCAAAGATGGAAAAAACCCAAGAGGTTGAAGAAGTCAGAGGGCAAGAAGCAATATTCCTTCTGCCTCCTGCCTCCTGCCCTCTGCCTTTCTTGATAACTTGAGTTCAACTATGGATTTAAATTCTTTGTTCAATCTCAATACATTTATTGAATTATTACTGGGGATTAGTTTGAGCGCGGCGGCTGGCTTTAGAGTCTTTGTACCACTGCTAGCATTGAGTGTAGCTTCAGTTTTTGGACATTTAGATTTGCCAACTAACTTTGATTGGGTGGAAACACCTGAAGCTGTAATTGTTTTTGCAGTCGCTTGTTCGCTGGAAATTATCGGTTATTACATTCCTTGGTTGGATCATCTGCTGGATATTGTTGCCACACCTGCGGCATTTATCGCCGGGACAATTGTAACAGCGTCTGTTGCTCCAGAGATGAATCCGCTGGTGCAATGGACGTTAGCTTTAGTTGCTGGTGGTGGAACCGCAGGGTTAACTCAGGGATTAACGAATATATTGCGGATAAGTTCTACAGGGGTTTCTGGTGGATTAAGCAATCCTGTTGTGTCAACTATTGAGTTGCTCGTTGCAATCGCGCTGTCTGTGCTGGCGCTAGCTTTACCAGCGGTAGCAGGAATAATCGTAATTGGTTTTCTAATAGTAGCTATTCAAAGAATCTGGAGTTTCTTCTTCAATAAACTATCTTCTCAAACTACTGAAACCGTTTCTCCATCAAGAGAATTGGGATAAGCAGGAGGCAGGGGGCGCGTTTGCTTTACTCAAATGCGGGGTGGGGTTCTTTATTTTTGATTTATGCAAGAGGTCTAATGTATGCCATAAGACGAGATCGCCTGTAGCGTTGGTAGTGCGTAGGCGTAGACCATCGTAGACATGGCAATTATAAAGCGATCGTAGTCATAGTGGCGTGTTAGCGCGAAAGCGTAATGCACCTTTAATACTTGCCGACGAGTCTTTGATACTCGTGAATGAATCTTTGATATTCAGCGACGAATCTTTGATATTCAACGACAAACCTTTGATATTCGTGAATGAATCTTTGATATTCAGCGACGAATCTTTGATATTCGCCGACGAGTCTTTGATATTCGCCGACGAGTCTTTGATATTCGCCGACGAGTCTTTGATATTCGCCGACGAGTCTTTGATATTCGCCGACGAGTCTTTGATACTCGCGAACGAGTCTTTGATACTCGCGAACGAGTCTTTGATACTCGCCGACGAGTCTTTGATACTCGCCGACGAGTCTTTAATACTCGCCGACGAGTCTTTAATACTCGCTAACGAGTCTTTGATACTCGCGAACGAGTCTTTGATACTCGCGAACGAGTCTTTAATACTCGCGAACGAGTCTTTGATACTCGCCGACGAGTCTTTGAGCTTCATTAAGGAGTGAGGATTGTAAGGAAGTCAGCGATGTCTTCTCTACGAGACGCTACGCGAACGATGGGCTACGCCTACGCACCCTGCTAATTTAAACATTACAGCCGTTTTCATGAGCATAAACACACTCATCCAATCTGTAATGCTTGGTTACGATATACTACTTGAGGAAATATCGCTACAGAGTTGGTGAGGTTTGCAGGTGACAAACGAAGAACTGTTGCAAATTATTGAACAAGCTGCTAAGAAAAAGGCAACAACGCTATACCTCCATAACAATCAACTCAGCAGCCTGCCGCCAGAAATTAGCCAACTCTCCAGCCTGACTGAGCTATCCCTCTCTAACAATCAACTCAGCAGCCTGCCGCCAGAAATCAGCCAACTCTCCAGCCTGACTGAGCTATCCCTCTCTAACAATCAACTCAGCAGCCTGCCGCCAGAAATCAGCCAACTCTCCAGCCTGACAAGGCTATACCTCCATRACAATCAACTCAGCAGCCTGCCGCCAGAAATCAGCCAACTCTCCAGCCTGACTGAGCTATCCCTCTCTWACAATCAACTCAGCAGCCTGCCGCCAGAAATCAGCCAACTCTCCAGCCTGACAAGGCTATACCTCCATAACAATCAACTCAGCAGCCTGCCGCCAGAAATCAGCCAACTCTCCAGCCTGACAAGGCTAKACCTCTCTAACAATCAACTCAGCAGCCTGCCGCCAGAAATCAGCCAACTYTCCAGCCTGACAAGGCTAGACCTCTCTAACAATCAACTCAGCAGCCTGCCGCCAGAAATCAGCCAACTCTCCAGCCTGACAAGGCTATACCTCTCTAACAATCAACTCAGCAGCCTGCCGCCAGAAATCAGCCAACTCTCCAGCCTGACAACGCTATACCTCTCTAACAATCAACTCAGCAGCCTGCCGCCAGAAATCAGCCAACTCTCCAGCCTGACAACGCTATACCTCGATCGCAATCCATTAACCTCGCCACCACCTGAAATTGTCGAGCAGGGAATACAAGCGATTTTCAGTTATCTGCGAGAAAGGTTAGAGGGTAGTCAACGGCAATGGGTTTCTAAATTGCTAGTCGTCGGTGAAGGAGGTGTGGGTAAGACATCTTTATTAAAAGCTTTGCGCGGTGAAGAGTTTGACACCCAGGAATCTACCACCCACGGCATTGAAATTAAATCCTTGGAATTAACCCATCCCACGCAAGCAGATACAAGCATAGAGTTAAACACTTGGGATTTTGGGGGACAAGAAATCTATCACGCCACCCATCAATTCTTTCTCACCAATCGCTCACTATTTTTACTCGCCTGGAATGCCCGACTAGGATTTGAGCAAGGTAAACTCTACTACTGGCTAGATACCATCAAAGCCTTAGCCCCCGAATCTCCGATTTTACTCGTCGCTACCCACATCGATGAGCGAGATGCCGACCTTCCCCTAAAAGAGTTACGCGACAAGTACCCCCAGATTGTCGAACACTATAAAATTAGCTCTAAAAAAGGTGATGGTATTGAAGAATTGCGGCAAGCAATTGCACAAGCAGCCGCTAAGTTACCCTTAATGGGCGAAATCTGGCCTACCACCTGGCTAAATGCTGCCAATGCCATCCGCACTCAGCCAAACAAATACATTACACTGCAGCAATTGTGGGACATTATGGCTGATTACAAAGTTGCTGACATCAGCAAGGAAGTGCTGGCGCGATGGCTGCATGAGTTAGGCGAAATTCTTTACTTCCAAGACAATGAAGAACTTAACTATATCGTTATTCTCAAGCCCCAGTGGGTAACTGAATATATCAGCAAAGTGTTGGAAAGCAAAGACGTAAGCGATCGCTTTGGGATTTTCACCCGTCAGGAAATGGATCGACTTTGGCACGATTTAGAGCGATGGATGCGCGACCACTTCCTACGGCTGATGGAGCGTTTTGACCTTTCCTACCGGACTTTAGAAAACCGGGATATTAGTTTAGTGGTGGAACGTTTGCCCCTAGACGCGCCTAATTACGAGCAGAAATGGCAGCAAATTAAACAAACAGACAACTGCAAAGAAATTTCGATGAAATTTCAACTCGATACCATTCCTGCGGGTATTCCTACTTGGTTTATTGCGCGTCAGCACCGCTTCACAACTGGCATTCATTGGCGTAATGGTGTTTTATTTGCTGATTCGGAGCAAAAACATTTAGCTTTAGTGCAAGCATTTTCTCGCGATCGCTATTTGCAATTAACAGTCCGAGGCGCATACCCCCAGAATTTCTTTGCATTACTCAAAGATGGCATTGAGCTAACTCTGGCAAGGTTTCCCGGATTGGAAATTCAACGCTTTATTCCCTGTCCCGGTCATGATGGCCAAGAGTGTATTCACTTGTTCAATTATGCAAATTTAGAGAAAGCGATCGCTAAAACAATTCCAGATATGCAATGTCAGGAGAGTTTTGAATCTGTCTCGGTATCAACTCTGCTTTTCGGTTTGGATTGGCGCACGCAGGATCGAGTGCTGTTACGTATCGACCAGTTAGAAAAAACAGTTATTGGCGGACAAGAAGCAATTCTTGACGAGTTCAAAGAGATGCGGGAACATATACAACGGGAATTTACCAATATATTCCGCCGCGAACAAGCAAGCATTGATGCTCATTGTCCCAATGTATTTGTCTTGCGTCCCCATGATGCTAAAGCTTGGAAGAAAAATCTAGTCGGACAAAAGCTACATTTACAACTCTATTGCCAAGCACCAGGCTGTTGGCATCCCACCCAAGAAGGCGGTTTATATGAAATAAATGAACCAGCCAAATGGCTCAGAGTAACAGCACCTTATATTAGTAGATTATTTCGCGTCTTGAAATATGCTGCGCCCATAGTAGGGCCATTTGTAGGTTTGGTAAACGAACAAGAATATGAAAAAGTATTTAAGAACGATCTCGAATTCACCAAAGAACTAGCAGCAAAATTACCCGAACTCAAAGAATCTGAAGATTTAGAATTAGCAGGCAAAATTGCTAGGGGCGAAGATTTAGATCCAGAACGCGCTGATGGTGCTGCTTTGCGTAGTTTGCGCCAACTATTAGAAGAAAAAGATCCCCAGCAGCACTGGGGTGGATTAAAAAAAGTCTTGACTCCAGAAGGACATTACTTGTGGTTGTGCGAACACCACGCAGGAAATTATAAAAGCTAAAAGGGCGGTTAGAAACCGCGTCTACACAAGGAAAACCCACCTCCGTGGGTTTCAAAACCAGTTAGTCCGCGGAGGCGGACTTTGCCTGTGTAGCCGCGAATTCCATTCGCCCTATCTTTATTTACCAGGTCTACGTAGCAATCTGTGTGACTGAAACTTTCACTGGCACTTTTTTACTGAAAGACAGACCGTTTTCACTTCTGTCAATGAAAATTGTGTCTCCAGAAATAAAAGTATTTTCCAATAACTTGGTAGCCAGAGGGTTTTCTACTTCTCGCTGAATTGCGCGTTTGAGTGGGCGGGCGCCGTAAACTGGGTCATAGCCTGCTTCTACCAAGTAATCACAAGCACCTGGGGAGATTTCAAAGAAGATTTTTTGATCGCGGAGGAGATTTTCTACGCGTTTGAGTTGAATGCGGATAATGTGCCGCATTTCGGAACGGCTGAGGGTATGGAAGAGAATTAAATCGTCGATGCGGTTGAGAAATTCGGGGCGAAAATGCGATCGCAAGTTGTCCATTACCCGCTTCCGCATGGTTTCATACTGGGAATCATCACCAGATACATCCAATATATGTTCGCTACCAATGTTACTGGTCATGACAATAACGGTGTTGCGAAAATCTACCGTTCTCCCTTGGGAATCAGTAATTCTGCCGTCATCTAGTACCTGCAATAAAATATTAAACACATCGGGATGTGCTTTTTCTACTTCGTCCAGCAACACCACTGAATAGGGACGGCGGCGAACTGTCTCGGAAAGTTGACCGCCTTCTTCGTAGCCGATGTATCCAGGAGGCGCTCCCACCAGCCGCGAAACTGAGTGTTTTTCCATATACTCGGACATATCGAGGCGGATCAATGCGTCATCAGAATCAAAGAGAAACTGAGCTAAAGCACGGGCGAGTTCGGTTTTACCAACGCCTGTAGGCCCCATGAACAAAAATGAACCAATGGGACGCGAGGGGTCTTTCATTCCCGCACGGGCGCGGCGAATTGCGGCTGCTACTGCTGCTACTGCTTCTTCTTGGCCAATGACTCGTTGATGCAAGTGACTTTCTAGTTGCAGTAATTTTTGGCGTTCGGATTCCAACAGGCGATTGACGGGGATTCCTGTCCACTTGGCGACGATTTCAGCAATATCGGCTTCGGTGACTTGTTCTCGCAACAAAGTGGAACCTTGACTTTGAATTTCTAAAAGTTTCGCTTCTTTGGCTTCGCGATCGCGTTGCACTCCTTCCAATTTGCCATACTTCAATTGGGCGGCTTTGTTTAAGTCGTAGGCGCGTTCGGCCTGTTCGATTTGCACTCGCAGCGCATCTTCTTCTTTCTTTAAAGCACTTATCGCTTCTAATAACTGCTTTTCACCTTGCCATTGATCGTTGAATATATGCTGCTTTTGGGTTAAATTGGCGATTTCTTCCTCAATTCGCTGCAAACGTTCTCTGGTTTGGGGAATACCTTTTTCTTCGCCAGCTAATGACAGCTTTTCCATTTCTAGCTGCATGAGGCGGCGGTCAATGGTTTCTAGTTCGGCTGGTTTGGAGGTAATCTCCATTTTCAGCTGTGCGGCGGCTTCATCTACTAAGTCAATGGCTTTATCTGGTAAAAAGCGATCGCTAATGTAACGCGCCGACAATGTTGCTGCTGCTACCAAAGCCGAATCAGAAATTTTGACGTTGTGATGCACTTCGTAGCGTTCTTTCAACCCCCGAAGAATGGAAATAGTATTTTCTACAGTTGGCTGATCGACAAATACTTGCTGAAAGCGGCGTTCTAGGGCAGCGTCCTTCTCGATGTGTTTGCGGAACTCATCCAAGGTAGTGGCGCCGATGCAACGCAATTCTCCCCGCGCCAGCATGGGTTTGAGTAAATTTCCCGCATCCATCGCCCCTTGTTGATTGGAACCTGTGCCGACTACGGTGTGCAATTCGTCAATAAACAGGACGATTTGACCGTTTGATTCCATGACTTCCCGGAGAACGGATTTTAAGCGGTCTTCAAATTCACCCCGGTATTTTGCCCCAGCAATCAAACTACCCATGTCCAAAGAAATCAACTGGCGATTTTTCAGGGATTCGGGAACATCACCGTTAACCATTCGCTGTGCTAAAGCTTCAGCGATCGCAGTTTTACCTACTCCAGGTTCGCCAATCAATACAGGATTATTTTTGCTGCGGCGGGACAATACTTGAATTACCCGACGAATTTCATCGTCCCGCCCAATCACCGGGTCGAGCTTCCCAGATTTTGCCTGTTCTGTCAAGTCTCTACCAAATTTTTGTAAAGCTTCGTAGCGGGATTCTGGGTTTTGGTCTGTTACTTTTTGGCTACCGCGAACACTTTTGATTGCAGCTTCTAACTTCGCTACATCCACATTAAAACCTTTGAGTATCCGCCGCCCAATGCGTTCATCGTCAGCAAAAGCCAGCAGGATGTGTTCCACAGAAATGTAGGAATCTTTCATCTTGGCTCTAATTTCCTCGGCTTGGTCTAGCAAAACATCTAAACCGCGACCAAGGTAAAGCTGATCGCTTTTACCAACTTTTGGTTGACGTTGGGTAAAGGCTTCTAGTTGTTGCTGCAAGCGAATTGGATCGACTTCAGCTCTAGCCAAAATACGTATTGCTAGACTAGTGGGTTCTTCTAGGAGGGCAATTATTAAATGTTCAACATCTAGTTGCTGTTGTTGATAAGCACGAACAATATCCTGAGATTTAACAATTGCTTCCCAGGCTTTATCTGTAAATTTATTAGGATCTGTAGGTTGCATCTTTAAAATTTTCTATTTGAGATTTTTAGTTTAGGGCATAGGGTATCCCTTCGGCTTCTCTACGAGACGCTACGCGAACGCTCAGGGCAAGTGGGCATGGGGTATTCGGCATTAGGTATTGGCTACTGAGAAAGTATTCTTAAAATATTTATTTTCTATTCCCCAGTCCCTAGTTTCCAAACCCCATGCCCCACTCCCCACCTATTCCCTAATTTAAAACGAAAACATGGCTATGAGCGTGGTTTGCTAGTAGATGGTGCTATTGGAGCGATGTCTACAAAGGACTAAGCCTAAGCTGTTGATGTTGCCCATCAATGACAGTATATATAGCAATCCTATCTGATTTGTAAAAATTCTCGGTGTCCAGATCCCCGACTTCTTTGAGAAGTCGGGGATCTAACTTTTCACGACTGATTTAGGATTGCTATAGATTATTACTGTGAGAATTACTGGCTTACAAGTTGCTCTTGTGATTCCTGTTTGATGGCAGAACCTTGAGTTCCCAGTTGAATCAGTTCAATTTTATACCCATCTGGGTCTTCTACAAAAGCGATAACTGTTGAACCATTTTTCATTGGCCCTGGTTCTCGCACGATTTTAGCGCCTTGATCGCGGATTTCTTCACATTTAGTGTAAATATCATCAACCCCAAGAGCAATATGACCGTAAGCGTTGCCCAATTCGTATTTTTCTACTCCCCAGTTGTAAGTTAGTTCAATCACTGTATTATCGCTTTCATCACCATAGCCAACAAAAGCCAGGGTAAATTCGCCTCCTGGATAATCTTTTCGCCGCAGTAATTTCATACCCAGAACTTCACAATAAAATTTTAACGACTCTTCAAGGTTACCCACCCGCAACATTGTATGTAATAATCGCATATTTACCTTAGTGTGTTGAGTTTTGCTTTCTGCCAACATTTTACAGAACTTGCTAACAAAGCCCATCCATTGAAAGTGTATGATTGGCAAAAAGCTGAAATTCTCAAGCTAGTAATATTTGTGGGGTAGGGAATGGGGAAATGGGGAGAATAATAACTCCTCAGTTAACAGTCAACAGTCAGCACCCCCAATCCCCATAGTCCAAATATCATGACAACTCAAACACTAGGACTCGAACAAAATTTATATAACTATTTACTGTCGATTTCTCTTCGAGAACCGGAAATTTTAACTCAACTGAGGCAAGAAACAGCCCAGTATCCAGTAGGTAGAATGCAGATTGCTCCCGAACAAGGCCAGTTTCTGGCATTGCTGGTGCAGTTGTTAGGAGCAAAGAAAACTTTAGAAATTGGTGTTTTTACAGGCTATAGTTCTCTAGTGGTGGCATTGGCGTTGCCGAAGGACGGTAAGATAGTAGCCTGTGAGATTAGTGAAGAATTTACAGCGATCGCTCGACGTTATTGGCAGCAAGCAGGAGTAGCTAATAAAATTCAGCTGCATATCGCTCCAGCTTTGCATACTTTAGATTGGCTATTGGCAACAGGAGAAGCAGAAACTTTTGACTTTGCTTTCATTGATGCAGATAAAAGCAACTATGATGCCTATTATGAGCGATCGCTGCAATTAGTACGTCCGGGGGGATTGATTGCGATCGATAATGTCCTGTGGTCAGGCAGAGTTGCTAACCCCGATGTGCAGGATAATAGAACTAAAAGAATTCGTGCTTTTAATCAGAAGTTGCATCAAGACGAGCGAGTTACTCTCAGTGTCATTGCGATCGGAGATGGATTGACTTTAGCGTTGAAAAAGTAATGTTTTTTTGTAATAGGTAAATAGGCAATAGGCAATAGGCAATAGTAAAATTCCTATAATTAAAATTAGGGGATTTTCAAAATGATTTATTGAAACACCACGCCACGTTGTTTCAATGTTTAATGTTATCGAGAATTAAAATTAGTTGTCCTGTATCCAATTATTCAGACAGGCTTCTCTTGCCTATTGCCTCCAGCTTGGCAGAGAATGGCTTGTTCAATATTAACTCTCATCAATTTTATTTATTAATTTAAAAACTAAAAATATTTGTTTTTGGTTTAGAGATTTTCTAACATATTCTTATGGAAATCTAATTAGCTAAAAGCAAGTAAAATTTTAGCTGTTGATTCAAAAAACCTGGAAAATACCATAATTACAAATACAGCAGTCTTCAAGAAGGTTCAGTAAGAGGTTCTAGGTGTAAAAATTAGATCGATAAGCTGTTGTATTTCTGAATAATGATGTCTTAAAAAAGCATCTTTCCTCTTTAATTTTGAATTACTAGTATCAGATTTATCGAGCCTAATTATATTTTTGTTAGGAGTTTTTGTAATGCTAAAACTTTCTATATATTTGATAGTTGAAAATAACGAAGATAAAACTTCAACTAACACAGGCATCAATTTTAAACCTTTGGCTAAAGATTATTCAAGTGTTAATTATCTCAAGCCATTTGATACTGCTTTTATTGCATATTACATGATGGGATTTGGTAATTTTTAATCAGAGTTTTAGTATAAATTCAAAAATCAAGGTGGATTTATATTTAGAGGATTCCTGTAAATAGTTTCGCGCAAAAATACTTTTTAACTGAGGATAAACTTATGAAATTTAGAGCTTTAATAAATTCTGCGCTGATTATTGCTTCTATTACTTTTATGCCTAGAATTGCTGGCGCTCAAACAGTCAATAATAATAACGGCAGTTATCCCCAACCCTTCAATATTGTCTTTCTAGCTTATCAAGGATATTTGGAAGGACAGGGTATTCCCAGTATGGGCACTTTGCTATATGAATACCAAATAGGAAAGGTGACTGCAAAAGATGTAGTTGAGGCTGGTGTAAAAGCTAAAAAGTTACCAGCAGAAGTTATAAATGATGAATATTACCTCAGTGCAGTTGAGCTGCAACTGTCATCATTGGGCAATGGCAATAAGTTACGTAACTAATACCATTTTGGATTGTGAACGCCAGTGCTTCTAATTGCTCACGCATACAAAGACAAGGCATTTTGACGTAAAATTGCAAATGCGATCGCTTCTGCTTCACTTGCAGTAATATCAGAATCTTGAATTGCTTGTTCTAGTACTTCTGCTAACAGCTGACGCCCCCATTTTGCTGCCAAATAATATAACTCTGGAATTGAGTGTGCATCAGAGGAATACATCAATTTACTCGTAGGAGTTAATTCTAATAATTGGCGTATTGTCTCTCGCATTCCAGATACACTTAAAAATGGTATTGCTAAACCAAAATCCAAATAAACTTGAGGGTAGACAGAGGCAAGATATCCAGCTTCTCGCATATAAGGATAAGAAGCGTGTAGCAGTACAATGGGGGCATTGCGATATTGGGGTGATTCTAAGAGCGATCGCAAATGCAAAGGATTCGCCAATCGTAAATCTAAATCGCGATCGCCGTAACCAGTATGCAATTGCACTGGGAAGCGATATTTAGTAGCAATTAATAACGCTTGTTCTAAGAGAAAATCAATCAGCGGTTTGTTTACAAGTCGCAGAGGTTGGTTTTGCGCCTGTTGTTTGATGCCATAAAAGTTACTAGCAGCGACATCCATAGCAACAGGTTGAATATCTAAACCAGTGCGATAACAAACAATGCTTTTAAAAGCTACAACTTCATTGGGTGGGGGGTCAAGTTGGCTGTTAAATGTTTGCAGAAAAGTATCAAAATCTTCTATTTGAGGAATTAGCTGTTCTGCCAATACTTCTAAACGCAAAATTCTTTGCACTGAAATAAATCTTTTATGCCATGATATGGGCAAAATATTTTCTGACTGCAATCCATCATCTAAATAAATTGCTTGCAAATTAGCAGCCTTGAAATATAGTTGTGTTAAATTTTCTAGTCCTAAGCTTTCGCGACGTGCCAAAATTGCTGCTTCCTGGGCTTCACATTCTAACAAAGCTGCAATCTCTCGCAGGCTGCGCCGATAAAAGAAAGTTTGACGCGCATGATAATTGATAATCTCCGAATCATAACTTTCGGTAAAAGCAGCAGCATAAGGATAACGGCCAGCTACTTCAGGTCGTAATAGGTTGTGCGCGTGTTGATCAATTAGGGGAATGTCAGTAAGATTCATAGCAGGGAACAGGGCTACGGTGTACACACAAGTCTCTTGACCTGCACCTTTATTACATCGCTTTGCACTTTTGTTGTATTGCTTTGCACTTTTGTTGCATCGCCTAACACCTTTATTGCATCGAAAAGCAACAATTAACCTTCTGTGTCTTACACAACAACTCTAAAAGACTTGTGTGTACGCGGTACCTTTACAAGGGGGAGCCACTGCGTTGGGCGGCTTTGCCGACTTGAAGCAAGTGGCGTTAGGGTTAGGGAGGGGTAAAATCTGGATTTATCAACCACTTCCCACTTGTGCGTACACGGTAGCTCATCGAACCAGAGGGAGTTTGTATGGGTGAGGTCTGTCGAATTCACGTTAATTTACTCATTTATAACTCAGCACTAGCTCAACGCCTCAGTATATTTGATTACGAATTACGAATTACGTTAGCGTAGCGGGGCGTAGCCCATTAGTAATTATTTAGTTAGTTAGTCTCAGCAGCTTGATACGCTTGTAGGAGCCTAGCATGATCGAGAGTAAATCCTACTTGCATGGCTATCTGAGCAAATAAATCAATCTCAGGCTGTTGCCAGTCACGGGGTGCAGAACATTGATGTCCAATCAATAAGCCAAATAGCAGCTGATCTTTAATAATGGGTGCGACTAAGTTTGCTTTCACACCAAAGGATTCCAACAAGTTAATGTGGCAGTCAGTCAAGCCTGCCTGATAAATGTCGTTTATTGCTACAACCTGACCAGATTGGTACTTTTCCACATAGGTTTGAGTAAAACATGGGTCATGGATTTTAGACCGCAAAACTTTGGGATAACCCGGAACCACGGATTCGGCAATTATAATTCCGAACCAATTAGCATAAAAGCTATAAATCAACACCCGGTCAATACTAAGTGCTTTGCGAACTTCTTCTACAGTGGTTTTGAGGATATCCTCTTCTTTGAGTGATTGGCGAATGCTGCGGGTAATATCCATTAGTAAGTGGCTTCGCATACTTTCAGCGTTGATTCGTTGCAGCAGCCTAGCATGGTCAAGAGCAAATCCTACTTGGATGGCTATTTGGGCAAATAAATCAATTTCGGACTGTTGCCAATTACGGGGTCTGGAACACTGATGTGCAATTAATAAGCCGAATAGCTGTCGATCTTTAATAATGGGTGCAACCAAGTTTGCTTTGACAGCAAAGGATTCTAGCAGGCTAATCTCAGAAGCATCCAAACCGATTTCATAAATGTTGTTTATGGCTAAAACGCGGCCGGATTGATAGTCTTGCACATAAGCTTGACCAAAAGATAAGTCTTGGATTTCAGCTCGTAAAATTTTTGGGTAGGTGAGAACAACTGATTCGGCAATTACGGTTCCAGACCAATTACTATTAAAGCTATAAACCAGCACTCGGTCAGCGCTAAGTAGTTTACGAACTTCTTCTACAGTGGTTTTGAGGACATCTTCTTCGTTGAGTGATTGGCGAATGCTGCGGATAATATCTGCCAATAGCTGACTTTGCACAGCTTCAGCCTCGATCCGTTGCAGTAGTCTAGCATGGTCGAGAGCAAATCCCACTTGCATGGCTATTTGGGAAAATAAATCAATCTCAGACTGTTCCCAATTACGGGGTCTGGAACACTGATGTGCAACTAATAAGCCAAATAGCTGCCGATCTTTAATAATAGGGGCGACTAAATTTGCTTTGACAGCAAAGGATTCCAGCAGGTTGATGTGACAATCAGTCAAACCTGCCTGGTAAATGTCGTTTGTGGCTTGAACGCGCCCAGACTGATACTTTTGTACATAACCTTTACCAAAACATGGGTCTTCAATTTCAGACCGCAAAACTTTTGGATAACCTGGAACCACTGATTCGGCAATTATAATTCCAGACCAATCAGCATTAAAGCTATAAACTAGCACGCGATCGCAACTAAGTATTTTACGGGCTTCTTCTACGGTGGTTTTGAGGACATCTTCTTCGTTGAGCGATTGGCGAATTGAGCGGGTAATTTCTATAAATAGCTGAGCTTTATTGGCTTTGGTATCTACTTGTTCTAGAACTGTGGCATAGTCAAGGGCAAACCCCACTTGCATAGCTATTTGAGCGAACAAATCAATCTCTGATTGCTGCCAAAAGCGAATTCTAGAACACTGATGTGCAATTAATAAACCGAATAACTGTTTATCTTTAAAAATAGGTGCTACTAAACTAGATTTGACAGCAAATTGCTTCAAGAACTCAATATCAGCATCTGTGAGATCGGATTTCTGGATATTATCAATGGTGCGGATAGTACCATTCTGGTATTTTTCTATGTACCCTACCTCGAACCCAGGATCGGAGACTGTAACCCCCAATATTTTTGGTAAACCAGGTGCTACTGATTCTGCAATAAAGCTGCCATTAGAGTTGGAATTGAAGGAAAAAATGGTTACGCGATCCAGGCTTAAAGCTCTACGAATTTCTTCTGAAGTAGTTTTAAGAACGTCTTCTTCATTGAATGATTCTCGAACCCAGCGGGTAATTTTGACCGATAGTTGGGAGTAATCAGTTTCGGCTTCTTTCTCCTGTTGCAAAATTGAAAGCAACTGTGTAAATAAGCTGATATTTCTTTCTAACATCACTAATTCATCATTGCTAGCGATGTAAACTTGAGTAAACTCGCTATCTGGACGCAATTTATTTTTGATGCTGTTAGTAGTTTCAGCAACATTTTTAATTCTAGTAATAGTTCGATTAACTACAAAAGTTGCGATCGCACCTGCCAAAACTGCTGTTACTCCCGCACCAGTTAACAAAAGTGATAGTTGTTTTTCTAAATCTAGTTCAATTTCTGTTGAACTTTTCCCACTTTCTTGTCTGACTTGCGGGATTTTTTTGGTAATAACATCAATGCCGTAGTAGTAAGTAGCTGTTCCAATTGCAACCACAGGTAGGACACTGATGCTGAGTGCCCAAATTATTGCTTTAGTCTTTAAACTCCATTTTTGTTGACGATTTCGTCTTGCTTGGTTTTGAGAAAAAGACTTATTCATAAATGAAACCTGGATGCGTTGCAATTTAGTCGGTCAATTAAATAACCTCTTATTATCATTACCTAAAAATTTGTGTGAAAACCACTACAAGTTTAGTATTTCTCTAATAAAAGTTTGACTTCTGCTGGCAATTCCCAATCTTTCATCCCTTCCCACTCAGCTTGACGCACTGCTAAAAAGGCTTGTGATAATTGTGGGTTTAAAGCGCTTAAAAGCATATTATCTTGCTTTAAATATTCCAAAGCTTCCCCTAAGCTTTGTGGTAAAAGGTCAATACCATTGGCTTGACGTTCTTCTATGGGTAAATTTCCGGGGTCTTGTGTAACGGGATTCCCTGGTTTGAGGCTGCGTTGCACGCCGTCGAGTCCGGCTGCAATTACAGCACCTAAAGCGAGGTAAGGATTAGCTGATGCATCAACGGTTTTTAACTCGAAATGGGTGGAACCATTGAATGCAGGATTACTTGGCACTCTGACAGCGGCTTCCCGGTTGTCTAGTCCCCAACAACGAAAAGCACCACTCCAACAGCGGGGACGAATACGGCGGTAAGAATTAGTACTAGGAGTAGTCAAAGCCATCAGTGCAGGCAAACGATCTAGTATGCCGGCGATAAATGCTTCACCTATTTGGGAAACGCCGCAGACGCCTTGGGGGTCTGGTAAGAGATTTTGACCGTTACGCCAAAGGCTGAGATGGATGTGGCAACCGCTACCAGCTGCATCGGCAAAAATTTTCGGTAAGAAAGAGGCTGTGAGGTTGTGTTGATGAGCGATCGCTCTGACGGTTTCTCTAAAATTAATTTGCCAGTCTGCTGCCCTTAAAGCATCAGTATACCGTATGGAGATTTCCTGTTGACCAGGGCCAGATTCTGGATAATACTGCTCAACAGGAATTCCTTGGTCAATGAGTGCTTGGGTAATTTCATCAATTACCACTCGATTTATATTCATTGCTTGGGTAGAAGCAAAAACCGTAGATGCCGCTACAATTCCCTGTGATGTTTGCTGTAACAGGTAAAATTCATTTTCAAATGCAGCGCGAATTTCTAAACCCTCTCGTCTAGCCGCCTCAATCATTCGTACCAGAAAATTACGCGGACACAACGCCCAAGGATTCCCATCAAGTACCATGTTTCCCATGATGGAAGCATGTCCTGGAGCGTAGGGTAAAGGAGTGAAGCTAAACCAATCTGGTATTAAGCGGATTTCGCCTACTGGGCTAAGACCAGTTTCGGGAATAACAGCATCATACATTACAGGTACTCCCTGTTGTCCTGCGGAAATACCTACGCCATAGTCAAAGTAGTGAGATAACATTTCCACATGAACGGCTTTAGCGCGGATGATGTTGGCGTTATCGCACCAAAGAATGCGAACAAACTTGATTCCAGCTTGTTGAAGAGATTTTTTGACTTTCTTAAACGCTTTATTTGCTGCCATTGTTGCAGAGAACGCGGGGACTTGGTGAAAATTATCGTGTTTTTGAGTTGATTTGACAAATTTTTACTTTCAATTTCCGACTCAAGTTAAAATAACTAAAAATATGAGGGCAAGAAAAGTTTGTGGTGAACACATCCCACATACCAAAATTACCCCTACCACCACCGCTTGTGGGGTCAGAAATTGGTTCTTTTACTGAGTTTACAGTTACTGAGCGAATGCCTGCGATCGCCCGCCGAGTTATCGTAGAAAATAATTTTTCCTCAGAGATTAATACTACTTTAGAAAATCTCGCTACAGAATTGCCAATCGGATATTTACAACCTCTTTCAAATGACACTGGGGTAGATGTTTCTGCCTGGGAAAAATATTTAGAACCTTACAAAAATCAGCGTTGGCTAGATGTTCCTTGGTTTTTCGCAGAAACTTATTTCTATCGGTTAATTCTGAATATTACCAATTATTTTCGCCCTGGTGAATGGCAAGGGAGTGATCCCTTTGAGTTGCAAAAAATTCAAGGTTTGGAAACATCTGTTGACTCAACTATTTTATTGTGTACTCAAGTAAATAATTGGTTAGAGAATTCAAAACTAGATAAAGAATCAAAGCAAACAGCTTTTATCGCACTTTTACATTTTGCTTTATGGGGAAATCGAGTTGATTTGAGTTTATGGTCAGCATTCGAGGATGACCGCAGTCGTTTCGATATTCAAAGCCAACTAGCTCACATTTTAGTAGATGACGCTCCCCAAGTTGCACAATTATTAAGCAATTCTCAGGGAGGGCGAATTGATTTTGTTGTCGATAATGCTGGTTTTGAATTAGTGTGCGATCTATGCTTGGTAGATTTTCTCTTAAATAGCGGCAAAATCAATCAAGTTTATCTACACTTAAAGCCACATCCGACTTTTGTATCTGATGCCATGATTAAGGATGTACATTCCACAATAAAATTTTTAGCCGCTACCAGCCATCAACAAGTGATATCCTTTGCCCAAAGATTGCAACAAAATATAGCATCAGGGCGCTTAGTTCTAGCTGAAAATTATTTTTGGACATCACCTTTACCCTTTTGGGAAATACCTAATTCACTGAAAAATGAGTTAGCTAAAGCCAATTTGATTATAATTAAAGGAGACGCAAATTATCGTCGATTATTAGGCGATCGCCATTGGGATTTTACCACCAATATTGCAGATATAGTCAGTTATTTACCAGTACCAATGGTAGCTCTACGCACCCTAAAATCAGAAGTAGCAGCCGGTTTAAAACCAGAAGTTATCGAGCAAGTAGCAAAATCTGACTCTTCTTGGTTGACAAATGGACAATGGGGTGTCGTTCAATTAGTAGCTTAGGCAATGAAAAATTGATATTCCACAGTAACAGCGAAGCTAATCTACTTCATACTTCTGTTTATGTTTAGCCATAAGCTGGAGATATTTATCATTTGTTTTTGCTTCCATCCATTTGATTTTAAATATTGCTGCCGATTCAGCTTTTATTGGGTCTACTTCATAAGGTAAAATCTCTTTGGGCGAATCCTTTTTGTATTTTCTGCCGCTTTTATGATTAGCATAACGGCGGGAGCGAGTATAACCCATTTGGATAAACTTTCTTGCCATATCAGCGCCGACAAAATCATTTTGTTCCAAATAAGCAAGAAACATTTCGTAGATTTTTTCGCTAGACTCTCTAGCAATTTCAGGAGTTTTAAACCGCCAGTAAGGAAGAATTTCCGATTTGTATGGTTCCACCAAAAGTACACCCTGTTCGCCTTTTCCAACGCGATAGAGTTCAGGATGTTGCCGAAAATCGATATTTTGAAAGTCTAAAGAATAATCAAAAGGCATGGTAAAACAGAATTCAGAATGGGCTACGCCCTGCTGCGCTAACAGGAGTCAGAATAGATGAGGGTATATATTAAATCCTTGTATTTATCCATTAGTCGGACAAAATCTCTTGTAAATGTTGACTCTTTTATTGATAGATTCTTATTAGAAATAGTAAACTTTAAGAGAAAAGTTTGACTTCTATCTGTGTACGTAAATTTTGTTTACTATGCTATCTAGCACCAAATCTTTGAACAGCGTCCTTGCTCCGGGGAATTTGCGTAAAGTGCATCATATTGCACTCAACGTCAAGGATATGCAAGCTTCCCGACATTTTTATGGGACTATCCTGGGTTTGCACGAACTGACAGGCGACGAAGTACCCGCAACCCTAGTGGAACTCGTCGCATCTGGAAAAGTAGCCAATTTCATCACCCCAGATGGTACGATACTAGATTTATTTGGGGAACCAGAATTATCACCACCAGATCCCAATCCAGAAAAGACATTCACTAGAGCCTATCATCTGGCTTTTGATATTGAGCCGCAGTTATTCGATCGCGCCGTGGCAGTAATCAGGGAAAATAAAATAGCGATCGCTCATGGCCCAGTCACTCGTCCTACTGGTAGAGGAGTATACTTCTACGACCCAGATGGCTTTATGATTGAAATTCGTTGCGATCCAGAAGCTAGTTAACTTACAAATAATAGCAAAACTATCTCTTATGCCCGCGAACCTCACACAAATATTTAAAGTAATTGAAGACACAATTACCAAACCGCCAATTCCCCACGAACCATACAAACAATCATTAAAAGCCTGGGCGATGTATTGTTTGCGAGATAAAGGCTTTAAAGTTGTTTATGCCCAAAATGCCGACTTTGCCATAGAAACAAAAGGCATAGAAAAACTCTATTTTAAAGTCTCCAATAGTCCCGATAATTTAGATAACTCTACTAACTGGATAGTTTGGGACAGTACAACCAAAACCGCCACTCTCATTCCTCAAAACATAGACTAGACTTCTTACAAAAGCCTTCCTTCTGCGTTCACTTCTCCGCGCCTCTGCGCCTCTGCGTGAAACAAAAAATATTTATCAAATCTTTTCCAACTTTAACTATTCTGATTCCTAAATTCAGAATTCTGCTGCACAAATAGCTGATGTTCTGGTGAATTTAACCCTAGTTGCAACACAGCCAAAACTTGCTGCATATTGCCAGCAAGTAAATCTGCCATTGACAACCACAAACCAGGAAATACTATACTTTTAATAATTCCATTAGCATCCATTTATAAGGATATATATTCTCCTTGTTGCAGGCGAAACAAATCTAATTTATTTTCAAATATTTGCCAAACAATATATTCTTTAACCCCATTGCGACAATAAGCTTTTTTCTTATCATGTAAATCAATAGCAACACTACTAGCTGCTATTTCTACTACAAGTTCTGGCGCACCTTCTATGTAATCATCATCGCCCAAACGAGATTGTCCTTTAGCTGTTGGTGTAATTAATAAAACTCCATCTGGCCGGGGTTCGTTATTTGTATCTAAGCGCACAGTCGGCTCAATTCCCAATCTCACACCGGGGGTTGATGCTGCATAAACTCCTATAACCAAGTGATTGTATGACCATGTGGTTCTGCATGACTTTCAAAACGTAATGGTGATGCCAAGTATACAACTCCTTCAATTAATTCTGCCTTTTGATGACGGGACATTGCTTGATAGCGTCGCTCAAATTCGTAGCGAGTGAGGCGATCGCCATTTTCTAGAAAAGGAATTCTTTACTTGAGTGCTAAGTCTACCATAATTGTTGGCTCTAGCAATGGATATTATTTTATTATGACTTGCTGCATATTTATCTTGTCAAAAAATTACTATAATCAGGTTTCTTAAACACCATTAAATGCTGCTGAGGTAACAAATTTTTGGTTTCACGCCAAACTAAACCAACAGCTTGCATTTCTTTACGGACTTGTTTTTGAGTCATTTTGTGCAGACGTTTTATCATAATAAAAGGATTTTCACCCCGATACTCAACTAGCACCACCTTACCTCCGGGTTTCAGTGCGTTCACAACTTTCTGCATTACTTCTTGGGGATACTCCAATTCATGATAAGCATCTACCATCAATGCTAAATCAATACTTTCAGGTGTTAAATTTGGGTCAGTAAGAGTTGCTAAAACAGGCTCAACATTGATAATATTTTTCTCCTGTTTGAACAACTCAATAATCTCCAGCATTTCTGGCTGGACATCTACAGCCAACACTTTACCTGTTGTTAATAGCGGCGCAATGCGAAAGCTTAAATAACCAGTACCAGCACCAATATCTGCTACCACATCGTTAGGTTTTATGTTTAGAACACTGACTATTTTACTTGGTTGTTCTTCCACTTCTCGCCTTGGTCTTTCTAGCCAACCAGCGCCAGTGTATCCCATGACTTTAGCGATTTCTCGCCCCATGTAATATTTGCCAATACCATCTGGACTATGGATTATTCGTTGTTCGTAAACTGTGGGAGAAGGCGAATCTGCTTTTGCTGTATTAATAGGATTAAGCAGTAACCCTCCTAGAATCACTAGAGAAATTAATATAAAAGATAAAAAATTAGGCTTGTTTTTATAATGCATATTATCAAAATTACAATCTTAATTATTTCAGATTAAAAAATAAGTTTGTAGGGTGAGCATTACAATAAAATGCCCACCCTACTGTAGTCTATGAGAATAAAATCTGATGTAATTGATAATTATAGCGTTGTGGATGAATGCGATCGCACTCTATTTAAATCACAAAAGGTTCAGGTTCGCTGTTATACCAGTCATCACCAATACGCTCAGTAACCAGCGGTTTTACAATAAACTTCGGTGGACTGCCATCTAAAACATCAATTCGCACGCATGAGTAAGGGAGTCGCTTCTGTGAATTGTAGTTATAGCGACCCACAAAAAGCTTTGAGTCAGCAATTTTACGAGTGTGATCGCCAGTAATTTCTGCAAAAGTCTCCATCAATTCAGTCCCCTCTCGCCGTTGATACCGGGGACGATGACCGCTACCACCAGAGATAATGCAGTTAATATGGGAATCAGCAAATCCGGTATCAGTTGTGCGGAGATATTCCAAACAGTGAGCGTGACCATTTAAAATCAAATCCACTATGGAACGCTCTTTAATTAAAGAACCAAGAGTTTCAGCTACTTGTTCAAACACCCAGCGCAAGCGATGGCGAACCGCCAAGGTTTGTGCCTGATGCCATTTAGTAGCCTCCGTAACATAGGGTGGATGGTGGAAAAAGATGACACGTCCGCGCACCTGGGAAGTATTCCAAGATTCGATGAGTCTGCTTCGTAACCATTCAAGTTGTTCAAAATCGATCGCAGGCATTTTTTCAGATGCCAACTGTTTTTCAATATCGATTTTGATTTCATCAATCTGGTCTAATTTTGCACTTAATTCGTCAAGTTTTTCCGCTTCAGTGGGTTTATCTGGATTCAGTCCCTCACATATTTTCAAAATTTGCAATTCTTCTCTATCTATCTCATGGCGACGCTTTTGCAATTCCCGGCGGTAAATTTCCCCTTCTTGAGTTGCAGGTAAAGGTGATGGTGTATTAAAGGTATTAGAATCCAGGGCGAAAAAGTCAATTCCTCCGTAACGAAACGTATAATACCGATTGGGCAAGCGAGTGAATTGTCCTGCTTTGTAACGCAAACAGCGTCCTGTGTCAGTTTTCGCAGTATAGTGCCGATCTAAATGGCGTTCTAACTCTTGCGAAGACATCCGCGTCGTATAATCCATAAACGCCCGTGCATAGGCATTTCCTTGATACGAACCATGCCAGCCAATCTCGATATCTTTGTAGCCCAACAGCCGACGTAATGATGATGTTGTTCCAGTCAATAAACGGTACATCAACGGCACATCGTAGTAATCATGATTACCAAGTACGGGTAGGAACGGCAAATTAAACACCATACGGTTATATGAAATACCTTTTGGGTTGTCGCCACCTACCAGAAATTCTCGGTAAGGCTCAATAAAGTTTGTTGAGTAATACTCTTGAGAACCCACCACATAAATTACATCTCCTGTGTGCAACACAAAACTGCAATCCTCCCGGTGAGGAAGCATCAGTTCGGCAACTTTTCGCTGGGGGTGGTGTAGAGAATGGGATTTAGTACCAGAATCACCGATAACCATAAAGGAAAATTCTGGACTATCATTTTTGCGATCGTCAATAACCAAGGAAGTTTGGTCAATTCCCCGTTGCACAAAACTCGGATGCATCCACCGCACCCGTTCCTTCATCTTTTGAATTTTCACAGGAATCGGTGGATCGGAAATCAAATTCATGGCTGATAACTCGTGAATCCCTAACGCACAAGCTGATTGTAACGAAATAATAACATCGGGCATTGGGCATTGGGCATTGGTCATTAGTTTTTTCTTCCCCTGCTTCCCCTGCCCTTATCTCCCCATGCCCAGTCAGGGCAAATTTTCTCGCAATAATGCTCGAAA
Organism: Nostoc sp. ATCC 43529; assembly: GCA_003326205.1. GTDB lineage: Bacteria > Cyanobacteriota > Cyanobacteriia > Cyanobacteriales > Nostocaceae > Nostoc. The sequence goes on along the minus strand of LWTK01000047.1, from coordinate 11,483 downwards.
CCCTGCTTGTTGAAAATGCTCGTCAGCAGTTAAGGCTTCAGTGATTCCGCTATATTCCATCACAATAAAAGATACGCAATCGACAAATCCCCATTCTTTCTCAGTTTGATCGCAATAAAGTTGAAAAGCACGTTCGTAGAGTTCTTGGGAAAGTGGGACAATTTCTACTTTGGAGTCTGCCACCAAAGAATTCAATAATATAATTGCCGCCTGACGATAAGGTAGTTGGGATAAGGCGTTGCCGATTTCCAACATTATGGCCTGTGTTGTCACTAAACGAGTTTCTGCCGCTTGTAACATTTTAGCTAGATATAAAGCTCGGTGATGCAAGCGATCGCTTGGTGCAGATAAGGCAATCGCAAATGATGTATCAAGAAAAACTTCGGAATGCATGAAAAGTTTATTTAGCGTATAAATATTTATCTATATTGGTAGACCAATCACTTGGCCCTTGCAGGCTGAGCGATCGCGCTGTTTGCAAAAATGATACTGTTTCATGTTCGCCAGGTGGTAGAATTTCAATACTGATTCGCACGCGGGTATTGGTTGGCAGTGCGATCGGTTCAGACGGATAGAACACTTTGCCATTAAATATGGCTGTAATTTTTTCTACCATTTCCCTCAAAAAATTCTTTTAGTCTATCCTAAGCTGGTTGTGGGAATACGGGTAGGTTAAATGGCGCGATCGCCAAATTTAAGATTTGAGATTTTAAATTTTGGATTGTTCGTTGAAAAGTTAAAATCTTAAAAGACACATCAATCCCCACAAGCTATTACCACTAACTCTTTGAAAATCTAAAATCTAAAATCCAAAATAGTTAAGACTCCACAAACAATAATTAAGATTGCATCCCTCAGAGGAAAGAGTTTGCACCCCTTAGCCTGTTGTAAAATAGACATAAGAAGGATTCGGGGGGCCATTAACTGGTCAGAAACGCCTATAGAGACTATCTTTGGAAATCTCCAAGGTCTAAAGACCAACCAGCTGAAACAATTACAGCGGCTTTATCACCAGCGCATACCAGGCGATCGCATCACCACGCCTGAGTTTTCCCAGCGTCTGGCAGCAATCAGTACAGAACTCAATCAGCCTGTGTGTGCCTATCTCAACCGTCGCGGACAAGTGATTCGTGTGGGGGTAGGCACACCGCGTCAAACCCAAATTCCACCACTGGAATTGCCTCGTTACGGTGCGGAACGACTCAGCGGTATTCGTTGTATCGCCACTCATCTCAAACCAGAACCGCCCAATGAAGCGGCACTCACGGCTATGGCACTACAACGTTTAGATGCTTTAGTTGTGCTAAATATTACTGGAGCAGGATTTACACGACGCGGAGGTGGTGCGACTGGCTACGTCAAAGAAGGTTATTTGGCTCATCTGACGCCCCAAGACTCTCGGAGTTTGATTACAACTCCTGCTGGCTTCAACGTAGACCAGAAGCAAGTTCAATCCCCGTCTTGGAATATATCGCCACCTCTAAGCTTGGACGATCTGGCACAACAGGATTTTATCGACTTGGTGGAAAATCTGGAAGCCGAATTCCAGCGGGAATTTATCGCCCAAGAAGTAGATGCTGACCAAGATCGCGTGTTAATTGTGGGGTTAATGACCGATGAAATGACCCCCCAGCAATTCCAAGACACCCTAGCGGAATTGGCGCGTTTAGTTGATACCGCTGGGGGAGATGTATTGCAGACAATACAACAAAAGCGATCACGCATTCATCCCCAGACAGTAGTCGGCGAAGGCAAAGTTCAAGAAATCGCCCTCACAGCCCAAACGCTAGGAGTGAATCTCGTCGTCTTCGACCGCGACCTTTCACCCTCCCAAGTCCGCAACCTAGAAGCACAAATTGGTGTCCGCGTAGTTGACCGCACCGAAGTTATTTTGGATATCTTCGCCCAACGTGCTCAGTCCCGTGCTGGTAAATTGCAAGTAGAACTAGCACAGTTAGAATACATGCAGCCGCGACTGACTGGTAGAGGTCGTACCATGTCCCGATTGGGTGGTGGTATTGGGACTCGCGGTCCTGGTGAAACTAAACTGGAAACTGAACGACGTGCCATTGGGCAGCGGATTTCGCGACTGCAAAAAGAAGTTAACCAATTACAAGCGCATCGTTCGCGCTTACGACAGCGACGACAGCATCGAGAAGTTCCCTCTGTAGCTTTGGTTGGGTACACCAACGCTGGTAAATCTACTTTGTTAAATGCTCTAACAAATGCAGAAGTTTATACAGCTGACCAGCTATTTGCTACCCTCGATCCTACTACCCGCCGCTTAGTAATTCCTCATGGCGAAAAGGATGAACCTCAAGAAATTCTGATAACAGATACAGTAGGGTTCATACACGAACTACCTCCATCTTTAATGGATGCCTTCCGCGCCACTTTGGAGGAAGTCACAGAAGCTGATGCCCTGCTACATTTAGTAGATTTGTCTCACCCAGCTTGGTTGCGTCATATTCGTTCAGTCCGGGAAATCCTCGCGCAAATGCCAGTTACACCTGGCCCGGCGCTAGTTGTTTTTAATAAAATCGATCAAGCCACTAGTGAGACATTGGCTTTGGCTAGAGAAGAATTTCCCCTAGCGGTGTTTATTTCCGCAAGTCAGCGCTTGGGATTAGAAACCTTACGTCAGCGCCTTGGCCAGTTGATTGAATATGCAGTTGACTGTGGATAAACACTGAAATAACTTAAGTTTTTAATTATAAATTCACCCAGTATTATTACTGGGTTTTTTTATTATATGAAGCTAAAAATAAAGTCTTTTTGAACATAGGGCTTGTATTCTAGACAACTTCTAATTCAATATCTAGAGTGGAAAAAGGCTTTTCACTCGGTGCATCTGATTTTACATGGATAGCAAGCAGCAAACTCCCATTATTAGCAACTGAGTCTTACCATTCTGTTTTCCAAACATTGATTAACATGAAACATCTATTTTCCACCGCAGCAATACCTTCGTTTTTGGCTGCTACTGCCGTTGTGATATCGTCTTCTGCTTTTTCCCCGGCTAACGCCGCTTCGTTGAGCTTCACTATCAATGACTTCACCGGTGCAGATACCCAGGTAAAGTTTACCTTAGATGATGCGATCGCAGGGTCTGGCAAAGTTCAGTTTAAAGTAGATTATTTGTCCACTGGGACTAACACAATTGCTGATATCCGCGGTATTTTCTTCAACATTAAAGATGACTCACTCCTCAGTGGTCTCAAAATAGAAAACCTAGCCGCTACAGATGTAACAGCGACCAAATTTGGCCCCGCTGGAACAGTTACCTCCGTTGGTAGCGGTAGTAACAATCTCAATGGTGGTGGCGGTTCCTTTGATGCTGGGATAGAAATTGGTCAAGAAGGTATCGGTCAAGGAAAAGGCGACATTCAATCTACCATCTTTACCCTATCCCACGCCTCCCAAGCTTTAACCTTGGCTCAATTTTCTGAGCAGAACTTTGGAGTACGGTTAATGAGCGTCGGTTCTGGAAATAATCGTGGCGGAAGTAGCAAACTCAAAGGACAAGCCCCTTACTATACTCCCCCACCACCTCCACCTAAAAAAGTGCCTGAGCCTGGTACAGTAGCTGCCCTTGGGCTATTTGCTCTGGGCGCGCTGAAAGTAGCGAAGAAAAAGGCTTTAGCGCCAACTTCAATGACAGTTTCCTAAAAGCTGTATTATGGCACACCAGATAAATTTCCTAACAGAATAGATGGTTAGTTCATATATTCTCTGTTAGCATCGGGTGTGTCTTTCTTAATCCTATAAAATTTTTTTAGTCACCAGAGATTCAAACATACTTTTACTAATTCATAAAATTTTTTACTTTTGTAAGGTACAAGTTAGGGTAGCACAGCTGTGCTACCCTATAAATTTCTGTATCTTACGCAGTTTTGAACCCCTATATTAATGAGTTTGGTATCTACATTATTTTAGCCAAAGTTCTAAAATTAAGAAGTATTAAATCAATTTGAGGACTTTATGGCTGCAAAAGTAGAAATTTACACTTGGAGGACTTGCCCATTTTGCATCCGTGCCAAAAGCTTGTTGAAAAACAAGGGAGTTGAATTTGTCGAATACAGCATTGACGGAGATGAGGCAGCCAGAAATAAAATGGCTCAAAGAGCAAATGGACGGCGTTCTTTACCGCAAATTTTCATCAATGATGAACATGTTGGTGGTTGTGATGATATCCACGCTTTAGACAATCAAGGCAAGCTGGATGAACTACTAGCCTCTAGCAATAGCGTTTAAATTCAAAAGGCGACAAGCCGCTGGACACACACGGCAGTCGCTACAATTATCGAAAAGCAACGCACTGCACAAGCAGTGTCTATCAAGATATTAGCTTCCAATTTTTGCGTATGCGTCAATTGGTGAGAACATCAGGAGATAATGATTGAATAACCATTTAATTTTCTGGTGATTGAGGCAGACAGCGTGAAACTGGCTTTTATCATTGATCCCATCCATCAGCTTGACCCGTGTCATGATACCAGCGTTGCCCTGATGGAAGCAGCGCAAATCCTGGGACACGAAGTTTGGGTGACTCAGGCAAATCTGCTGAGTGTGGTGGAGGGCAAAGCTTGGGCTGTCCTACAGCAAGTCGAACTTGTACCAGTGCAGTTGGTGGAGGGACGCTGGGTAGCAGCGAATCCTTGGTATAACTTGAGCGAACGCTTCTTCGCTTCTTTAGAAACAATGGACGCCGTATTCATACGGACAGATCCACCTGTTAATGATTCCTACCTTTATGCCACCTATATTCTGGATTACATTGACCAAAATAAAACTTTGGTGATTAACAATCCTAACGGTATTCGAGGGGCTAATGAAAAAATGTATGCCCTCCAGTTTACCAAAGCAATTCCAGAAACAATTGTTAGTGCTGATAAGCAGTTTATCCGGCAATTTGTGGAAGCAAAGGGGACTGCGGTTCTTAAACCATTGGGTAACAAAGCTGGGGAAGGAATTTTGATTTTGCAATCAGGCGATCGCAATTTCAATTCTATTATCGAACTCAGTACTCTCCAAGGTAAAGTACCAGTAATGGTACAGACCTATCTACCACAGGCAAAAGAAGGAGATAAGCGAATTATCTTACTCAATAGCGAACCCATAGGTGCCCTCAATCGCCTCTCTAGCGGCACTGATTTTCGTAATAATATGGCAACTGGTGGTACAGTTGCCCAAACCGAAATTACCCCCAGAGAACATGAAATCTGCACCGAAATAGCCGAACGTTTACGTCAAGATGGCTTAATTTTTGTGGGTATTGATGTTATCGGTGGCTACCTCACTGAAGTTAACGTCACCAGTCCCACTGGAATTCGTGAGATTGACCGCCTAGATGGTACTCGCCTGGCTCATCAGGTTATTCAATGGATTGAACAAATTTTAAAAGTTAAAAAATAATTTATATTTACGTTTTTTTATTTGTGTCCTATTCTTAGGAAATATACCTAGTTAGGACACTTGCCTAATTAATTTTTTGGTGCAACTTCCATTAAGTAAATATATTGACCGAGTTAAATGGGTTGTAGGGGTAGATGTAAGGATGTCTACGACGAGGTAGACCTACGCATCCTGAGTCGAGTAAGTCTTCCTGTTTTTGTAAACAAAGCATAGCCAGACATGGTAATCAGCTGATTCCTGCCCAAGTTCATTCTTTAATTAGTGTTGAGAAATTTTTCTACCAATTAGCAATATTAGGGATGGCAACGTAATTGCTTACCCCTACCTTTGGTAAAACCCTGAAACTAGCAGATTTTATACAACACTCTGCCTGGTCTAAGACTGGTAAATTAATCTCAAATCTAAAATTTCTTAATTCCGTGGTGTACGCCGGTTTTTCAGAAAATCAGGTATATCCAGTCCTAGTTTTTCTTTTGGTTCTGGAATGGGAGTTGGGGCTGGAGTTGGGGTTGGAGGATTAACTGTGGGTTGCTGTGTTGTTGGTCGCTTGGGAGTATTGGGTGCTACCCGAACGTTAGCCACACTTTGTTGTGGTGCTGTTTGTACTTCACCTGTAAACCCGGTAGCAATTACAGTAATTCTTACCTCACCTTGGAGCCTGTCATCAATTACAGCACCAAAAATAATATTAGCGTTGGGATCGACTACTTCATAGATTGCTTCTGCGGCAGCATTTACTTCATGTAAAGTCAGGTCAGTACCACCGGTAATATTAAAGACGACTCCTCTAGCGCCTTCAATAGAACATTCTAGCAAAGGCGAAGAAATAGCTGCGATCGCCGCTTCTCTGGCTCTAGATTTTCCAGAGCTAACGCCAATTCCCATCAATGCCGATCCTGCATCTGCCATTACAGCTCGGACATCGGCAAAGTCAACGTTTACCAAACCTGGGATCGTGATGATATCTGAAATACCTTGCACCCCTTGACGCAGGACATCATCTGCATAACGAAAAGCTTCTTGCACGGGGGTTTGTTCGGGGATCACTTCCAGGAGTTTGTTATTCGGGATAATAATTAGCGTATCTACCCTACTTTTTAGTCCTTCAATACCTTGTTCTGCTTGGCTGGTGCGGCGGCGTCCTTCAAAAACAAATGGACGTGTAACCACGCCAACAGTCAGAGCACCCATTTCTTTAGCTACTTCTGCCACAATTGGAGCTGCGCCTGTTCCAGTACCGCCCCCCATACCAGCAGTGATAAATACTAGGTCTGCACCCTCTAAAGCCGTGGCAATTTCGTCTCGTGATTCCTCAGCTGCCTTTTGCCCAATGGCAGGATTACCACCTGCTCCCAAACCCCGTGTTAGCTTCTGTCCAATTTGTAATCGACTGGGAGCGCCAGCTAAAGTCAAGGCTTGGGCATCAGTATTAATTGACCAAAACTCCACACCAGAGACATCAGACTCTATCATCCGGTTAACAGCATTACCGCCACCGCCGCCGACACCAATTACTTTAATGTTGGCAACCCGGCCGGGGACAATCTCGCCAATGCGGCTATTTTCAGTAGAAATCTTCTTATTATCGTGATTTTGTCCGAAGTTCAACCCAGAGTTAAAGGGATTGGTGGAGTTAACTGCCAAAGAGAAACCGGGCTGTCCGGTAGATTGGGAATCTTTATAGGTAAATCCTTGGTTATTATCAAGTGTCATTGGATTTGTGAGAGGTAGATAAACGACTATTTGGGGTGTTATTCAACTAGGAGTCAACTATAGTTTGACACTGCCATAACATTGTGGCAGTGTTTTTTATTGTTTTCACTACTGCCAAGCCTAACAGAATTCGCTGTGCGAAAATTTACTTTGGGGTAAGGTTTTAAGGTAAGCGATCGCGCAGCGAATTCTACAGAAGTATAATTCCATCTTACGTAGTCAAATATAGCCACACTACTACAGATATGTCTGAACAACAATAATTTCTGCATAATTACGTTGAATATATTTAAATACCTACATGTATCTAAAAACCTTCTGTATAACTTCAACCAGACATTAATCTGTTCATTTTCTTCGGCAGATGGCATAACTTGTAAGCACACATTACAGTGTGTCTTATCCACCTTAATAATATTGTTAATAGATTTCACCATTGGGGATGATTGCAATTTAAGACACAAAATTTACATGATACTTACTTATCTTAGAGATGTAAGTAAGGAATAATTTGCTTGTCAGACTATACCTGATTAATTTGTTATTTGGGGAGTCTTAATGGACACTTTGTTGTAGCAATAGTCTAGTGCAAGAGACTATATGAGATGCACCGACAACAAAAGATTAAAATCTCTCTTGCAATGCTCTGTTTGGCCAGTTCCAAAGTGTCCTAAAAAGACCAAAGTCAGAGTATTTTCGGCTCTGCACTTGAATGGCGGCCTCAACCGTTCTCATCAGTGTTCTGTGCTTGTGAGTCAGATTTTAATGGAAAACTCCAACATTTTTCTCCTTTCCCCACGGGGTTCAGTCGAAAAATGTATGGGCAGAAAGTGTTGCACGCTATATGCCATCATTTAGATTGTCAGGTATCTTGCACCCCACTACATAGATATTAGGATCGCAATTGGGGGTTTTTTACTCACAATAGGGATTTTATGGTCGGTCTTCTCATTTTAATTAGAAGTTAATGCCGATTTTTCTGCGATTTGCGAGAAAGCTAAAAATAATAAATATGTTTATCAGCATAAAGCTTCTTAATTTACTAAGAGCATTCAATACACGGAACACGCTAAATATTTCCAGAGATTTTGGGAGTTAATTTGGGATTTTGTTGGTTCATTTGTACTAATGGAAAATCAGGATTTTTCAAATCAATATACTCTATTTCACCAGAATTGAGTTTTGCTGTTAAATGGCGCATTTGGGCTAGTACCTTGATTTGTTCAGATAATTGGGGGCCTGGAGTGCCAAGATGCACGTTTCCTAATTCTGTTTTCAAAATTAAATTGCTTGGATTTTGGCAATCTATTTCCATCACTTTTACCAGACTTTGACTGATAGCTTGATGAATTTGAGTCCAATAGAGGCAGTATTGTTTTGGCAATCCAATAACTCTGAGATTGGGTAATTTTCTGCTGGGATTGAGTGATGTGTATTTTTCTAAGGGTATCCAAACTCCACTTGCATCTAGTAAGCCAATTGTTACTTTTTTGTTACTAGTGCCTTGATTTTGGATTGTTGGTGTTTGAGTCACCGCCACAGGTACTCGTTCTTGGATGTCGATGATTAACCCAGGAGGAAATAGGCGGCGTCTAACGATCGCATTGGCAATAGTTGGCTGTTTCTTCAAGGAGTTGGCGATGGCCGACGGTTCAATTCGCCACAAGGATTGGGGGTAAGACAACACCAACAGCGATCGAGTTGTTTCATCAGACAGTAATTTATTGCCTGATTTCATCACTATTTGTTTAGAAGCTTTGAGCACCCACATTGGTTGGACTGCGACCCACAGCAATCCACTTGCCAAACTTGTGATGGCAAAGGTTCGCCAAATAGCCTGAATAATTTTCATCTGCCGTTGCCGACGCAATTTTTTACGACGCTGGGCTAGATCCGTGCGGGAAACTGATATTATGCCAGCCATTCAAACCCCTTTTTCCTTGTAGTCCAAATTCCTTGATGTGTTTGTATCATTATTAATTTCAGTAAACACTGTCGGCATCTGTTAGCCGCACTCCTCAAGACTTTTTTTATTTTTAGTAACACTTTACAGTAACTGTACAAAAATCGTGGCGCTAGCCATTGTTGTTATTAAAGTTTCCGGTGTCCATTTTTAACTGACTGTAGTCTTTTTGACAAGTTTTCATAGAACTTTTTTCTCTCAATGATTACAAAATATTAATTTAGATATTTATGATTTTGTTTTATTGACAAATACAATGTGAAATGATAGACAAGTATTCCCTGAATCTCTGTATACCTTGCTATAATTCATACCAGTCCTAACTCATCAGCTATACAAACTGAGAATCATCCAGTCTAGTAGTTTTTTTTTGACTTGCTAACTTAAGCATAAAAATTTGTGCCAAGTGAACCTAGAGGACAAAGGCATAACGGAAAACCTCTTATTTCAAGGAGTTTCTCTTCCCTCTTTTTCTTCTTGCTCAAGCCAAAGCTAGAGATTGTCAAAACCTCAATAGCAGGTGTAAAAAGGACAGATATGCTTAGCGTTATTAGGGTCAATTAAATCTCTACCATATACTCACAGTTACTCGTTGGAAGATCGCTAGGAGTACTGTCTGTTGCAAGACACTACCAACTTGCAAACCAAGCGTGTGCCTAAATGTAGGCTAGAGATTACTTATATAAAAAATACGTAAACTGCATCTACACACACATTTACATACACCTCAACATACATGAGAATGACATTAAATTTGTCACGTTTTTATAAAGCATGTAATCCCAGCTACACATTAAATGTAAGTAACGTGCTAGATCGGCAGTATTACATAGATTTTGCTGATGTACGCGGTTGCAAGATAGTGGAAGAATTGCAACGGACAATCTGCCGTATTTCTCCGGATGAGCCAACCTGCCAGTTATTTACGGGTCACATTGGCTGCGGCAAATCTACAGAATTGCAGCGCCTGAAAACAGAACTAGAATTGGCGGGATTTCATGTGGTTTATTTTGAGTCCAGTCAAGACTTAGACATGGCCGATATTGATGTCAGCGATATTTTGCTGAGTGTAGCCCGTCAAGTGAGTGTTAGTTTAGAAGGAATTGGTATTAAACTCAAACCTGGTTACTTTAGCAATTTGTTTAAAGAAGTAGGCGATTTTTTGCAAAGTCCCATAGAAATTTCAGCAGAAGCAGAGTTGTCCCTAGGAATTGCCAAAATTACCGCCAAAACCAAAGATAGCAACCAATTGCGTAACCAACTCAGGCAATATCTGGAACCACGCACTAACAGTATTTTGCAAGCGATTAACGAAGAAATTTTAGAAAAAGCTGTCAATCAGCTAAAACTGCGGGGTCAAAAAGGACTGGTAGTGATTGTGGATAACTTGGATCGAGTGGATATGCGTCCCTTAGCATCAGGGCGATCGCAACCAGAATATCTATTCATCGACCGAGGTGAACAGTTACGCCGACTCAAATGCCACCTAGTTTACACAATTCCCTTAGCGCTAATTTTTTCTAATGAGTACGAGACATTAAAAAATCGCTTAGGGGGAGGGATTGCACCTAAAGTATTGCCGATGGTGCTGCTGCGACAAAGAGATGGTAGCGACTACGAACCAGGGATGTCACTGGTGCGCCAGTTAGTCTTAGCAAGAGCTTTTCCAGAAGTTCCTTTAGATACAAGACTCTCGCTGATTACAGAATTATTTGATAACTCGCAAACCTTGGATCGCTTATGTCGCGTTAGCGGCGGCCACATTCGTAACTTATTGGGTTTACTTTATAGCTGCCTGCAACGACAAGATCCACCTTTTTCTAGCGACTGCTTAGAAGCAGTGATTAAGGACTACCGGGACGATTTGCTATTAGCTATTGACGAATCCCAATGGGAATTATTGTTTGAAGTAGTGCAACAGCAAAGAGTTAAAGGCGAGTCTGACTATCAAAGCTTATTACGAAGCATGTATCTGTTTGAATATCGCGATCCTGTAGGGCGCTGGTTTGGTATCAGTCCAGCCTTAGCAGAAACAGAAAAAGTTTTGGCTTGGCAACAAAACAAATAACGCTGTTGGGTAAGTTAAGTGTAATTAGGGCTTGCTGAAAAAGTCATAAAAAAGCAAGATCAGGATTGGTCAGTTATTCAAGCAAGCCCTAAATATAAGTTTTTGTTGTTTTTGATTGGCTAAACCATAATTTTCAATAATATTAGAGGGAAAAAAAGGTGTTATTTTCAAAAATAGACATAAAAAAGTACTCTTAAAGCGTGACAGTTGAGTAGAAAGATTCATTACTAAAAAAGTAATAGCAATTGCAGTTTTAGAAGTATGAGACAGTTTCGCCATCACTCTACCCAGGCTAAATCTTCTTTTAGCTTGTCCAAACTTTCC